>JBGTCV010000107.1:0-234066 GCA_041748655.1 Promineifilaceae bacterium (SeqCode)
AGCAACCACTACGCAAAATGTAGAAGATGGCGTTCAAGATTTCTCGAGGACAGACAGCCCTGCCACGGCCACCACGTTTTGCCGGTGGGATTAAAGGTTCTATAATGAGCCACTGGGCATCCGTTAAATCTGTAGGGTAAGGTTTTCTTACGTTCACAACCTACAAGGATGCCCAATTTTTCTCCTTTTGTTAAGTTTACATAACTTTTAAAACACTTTCTGAGTTCAGACCCATGATGACTACGGTGGTGGGGGTGCTGATCTTTTCGTTGATGCCAAAGGCCAGCGTCAGCACGATGAAGGCGAGCATATCGATGCCGGAGCCAGTTTGGGCGGCAAAGGAGCCGCCCAGTACCCCAACAATGAAAAAGAGCGCTTGATACCGCCTGTCCCAGGCGGGCAGCGTGCTGCGTGGCTCCCAGTTGATAAACCAGCGGGAAATAATCATCGCCATGCCGAAGGCGGTGGTGACAAAGGTGAACAGAATTTTAGGGTATGGGCTGGGGATGGTGAACAGGTAGGTGCCAATGATTTGGCCAAAAATACCGCCAAAAGAGACCCAACCAATTACCTTGGGCAACGTTTTTACCCGCTGCACATAGATCATCACCCCGGCCATGGTCATGCCGACTGATTGAATCATCAGGCCAAAGGTGCGGGCATCGGTGGACGGAATTTGCAGCGCTTTGGTGAAAACGGGGAAGGCAATGGCTGCGCCACCTTCAGCCGTTGCTCCGGCGACAAAGGAGCCTAAGGTCATGGTAAGAGAAACGGGCCAATATTCCTGGAACAGCTCCCAGCGGTTGGCAATGAACATATAACTGAACCACGTTATGTAAATGATTGCCAGCAACGCAGGGTATAACCAGCGTCTATTAGGTAGGTTGACAGCAGTGGACGATTGCGGCTGGGTCGCTGGAACGTTGACCTTCATTGGGGAACACCTCTTTTTTGGTTGAAAAATTGTAAGAATTGCTGCTATGCTAAAGCACCGGGGAAGTGTAAAGAAGGCAACTTACAAAATTGCTTTCATGCCGTGCGGTGCGTCATCTGGTTGACTGACAAAACTGATTTAACCGCGGAGAACGCGGAGAGCGCAGAGAAAAATGAAGGAGAAATCTCCGCGTTCTCCGCGCCCTCTGCGGTAGAAATCTGAGGTTTGTCTGTCAATCAGGGTGCGGCGCTGTTTTTAGGACAAAGCTGGGGGGATTTATTCGTTGTTGTTTTCGAACAGGGCGTTTTGGATGAGCCGCAGGGATTGTTGCAGCGGTTCGGGCATGTCTGGGGTGTTTTCCAGGGTGGTGACGGTGTGGAAGGCGCTGGTTTGCAGCGCCGTTATTTCATAGAGCAAGCGGTCGCAGCAGCTGTCTACTGGCAGGTAGCTGCTGTTTAGTTCGAAAAAGCCGACGGTTTCCAGGCTGTTGAGCAGCTGGCTGACGTCTTGAGCGGACAGTTGGGGATTGATGGGGGTGTTGGTTTCGATACGGCCGTCTACAAACAAAACCCACTCTTCATCCAGCCCGGCAATGCCGCCGGAGCGTTTGAAGATTACGGCCGTATTCGGGGCATAGCTGGCGGTGGGAACGGCCGTTGCGGTCGCTTCTACCTGTGTTTCTGGAGCGTGGGCTGTTTGTACCGAACAGCCAGCAAGCAAAAGTAAGATCAGGATTCCCACCAAGGTCAACGCTGCCTTTACACGCATGGTTCATCTCCACCAAAAAATATGACTATGTCGGTACCGTTAGGGCCGCCACCAATAAATTCAGGGCAGTGACCATATCATTTCGCCCTGTCTTGACGCCGACATCAATTTCTAAAAGGTGAAAATAGATTTGCTCCAGCTGCGGCAGGCTGAACCCCTGGCACTGCTGGTACAGCTTGCCCACCACAAACCCGTGCATCTTCAGTTCTTGGCCGATGGTTTGCGGCCGTTTTCCTTCGTCGGCCAGCTCTTTGACCTGAATTAGCAGGCGGAATTGGCGAATAAACATAGAAAACAGGTAAAAAGGATCGGCTCCTTCCACAAACTTTTCTTGCAGCAGTTGGGACGCTTTTTTGCTGTTCCGGTTGCCCAGGGCATCCACCAGATCAAAAATGCTGGCTTCGGCAGCGTACGGACTGAGCCGCTTTACTTGCTCCGACTGAATCTCTTCGCCGTTGCAGTAGAGCAGCAGCTTTTCAATTTCGCGGCTGAGAATTTCCATCTGGCTGCCGATGTTGGCGGCGAGCATATGGGTAGCCTGGGGGTTGATACGGCCGTTTCCCTCCTCCACCTGCTGCTTGATCCATCGCTCCAAGGCTGGCCCTTCTGGTTTGCTAAACTGCTTCACGTAGCCCGTTTTTTCGCTTTCAGCCAGCTTTACCAGTGGATCGCTGGCTTTGAGCGGTTGTGATTCCAAAAAGAGCAGCCGGGTCGTCTCCGGCAAATTGGGCAGATACGCCAGCAGCTGCTTCTGGTACACTTTGTCCAGCTTGCCGCTGAGCAGATCGCGCACGATGACCAGCCGCACTTTGGCCAAAAACGGCATGGCGCTGGTCGCCTGCTGAAGCTGGGAAAAAGTAACGTTGCCCTCCAGCCGGGTGGTGTTCAAATCCAGCATAGCCGGATCGCCCAGCTTGCCCAGAAGCTGGGATACCGTTTGCTGCTGCGCGTGGCTGTCATCGCCGTGGAAGATGTAGAACATGGTTGGGAGTTTGCACCCTCACCCCAGCCAGTTCCCTCCCCCTACGAGGGGGAGGGTTAGGGTGGGGGTTAATTTACCGTCGTAATCCGGTACGATTTTGCGTTCATCTGGCTGCCGCCGGTGAGCAGCAGCTGGAACAGCCGGGTGACGGGGGAGGGCTGCACGGGGCGTACGCTGTGCAGCTGCATCTCCTGTAGATCGCCCTCTACGGTGTATTGGGCCTGCAAATGCACCCCAACCGGCTTGGAAATGATGAGCGAAATGACAACGGCGAGAACGGCCGTTGGCAGGGCATTCAACAACACCGATAAATTCATGTTGGGCTGCTTTTGGCGGCGCTGCTCAATGGCGAAGGTGGCCTGGGCTGTCAGGGCAGCCATCGTGGCCGTGGTCAGCAGGACGGTGCCGCAGTTGGGATGTACCGCCAGGTGATGCTCACCCTTTTTCATGCGGCTGAACGCTTCTTCTACCGCATCCGCCACGGCATCTTCGGAGATGTCGCCGTAGATGTTCAGGCTGAACCCTTTATGGTTGGAGTTCCCCTGGGCGCTAAAATTTTTGTGCTTTTCGCTGAGCACGTGAATGGTGGCGTGTTCTAAACCGTGATTGCGACGAACGCGGCTGATGAGTTGAGTAAGCATAAAGCCTCCAGTTGGCGAGAGATACAATTTCTAACGATGAAACCTACTGTGTCACTCCCGCGAAGGCGGGAGTCCAGGAGCCGATTGTTTGGCAACCTGCCATAAAGAGATCATAACTCTATATCATTTCATTGGGTTAATCCTAAAGCGTCAATCGGAAATCGTCAATGCAAAATTGGGATCGTAGGTTGGTAAGCCCAGATTGGGCATCGGCTGGCCCGCCAAAAAGGCGTCCAGGGCGGCTTCGGTGGCGTCGATGTCGTCCCAGGGGTACTCGGTGGTGATGAAGCACATCGACTGCTCGTGCCCTTTGCCAGCTACCAGCACAAAATCTTCCGGGCGGGTCAGGCACAGGGCAAAGTAGATCGCCTGCCCTCGGTCGGGGATGCGCCAGAACGTTTGGCCCTCTACGCCTCCCTGGCTCAGGCAACCGACCGCCATGGCGGCTAAAATGTCGTCCAGCGATTCGGTGCGCGGGTCCTCGGCGGTGAGGATGGTCTGTTCGGCCAGTTGGGTGGAGATTTCGGCCATCATGCGCCGCTTTTCCGGGTCACGCTTGCCTGCACTGCCGAAGATGGTGATGATACGGCCGTTCTTTCCCATCTGCTCCAAAATCCCCCGCGCCGCCTGGATTGCCTTCTCCAAACCATCGGGCGTGTGGGCAAAGTCCACATGCACAATAAATTCCTGCCCGCGCTGAATCTGGTGCATTCGGCCGTGAATCTGCCCCACGGCTTGCAGCCCGGCTTTGATGGTTTCTGGCGGGATGTTGAGCGCCAGGCCGGCCCCGGCAGCGGCCAAAATGTTGGCCACGTTAAAAATGCCCAGCAGCGGCGAGCGTATGGGCAGTTGATAGCCGTCTACATGCAGGGTGAAGCTGGAGCCTGCCGGGTAGGTTACCAAATCGGTGACGTGCAGGTCGGCGGCGGGGTTGTGCAGGCTGTAGCTGATCTGGCGCGGCGCGGGAATGGCGGCTAATCGTTGGTAGGCGCTGTCGTCTTGGTTGAGAACGGCCGTTTTCACCACAGATTCCGGTTTGTGCTGGGTGGGGTCCTGCGCCGCCACGCTGCGGAACAAGCGCTCCTTGGCCTGGGCATACGCCTCGAAGCTGCCGTGGTAATCCAGATGTTCGTGGGTGATGTTGGTGATGACGGCCACGTCAAATTCTACGCCGGTAACGCGATGCTGGGCCAATCCGTGCGAGGTGGTTTCCAAAATGCAGTGGGACATGCCCGCATCCACCATCTGGCGCAGGTAGCGCTGCACCACCGGCGCTTCCGGCGTGCTGACGTGCAGCTCCAACGCTTCTTCATGGTCGCCAATCATCGCCTTGAGGGTGCTGATCATGCCCGTCTGGCAGCCAGCGGCGTGTAAAATGCCGCGAATCAGGTCTACCGTGCTGGTTTTGCCGTTGGTGCCCGTGACGCCAATCATGATGAGCTGCTGGCTGGGGAAGCCGTACCACGTCGCTGACAGCCAGGCCAGCGTCTCGGCGGTGTCGGGCACCTGCCAGTAAACGACGTTTCCCGGCACGGTGAGGCCCAGTTCGGCTGGCGATTTTTCCGCCAGGATGAAGGTGGCCCCCAGTTCGATTGCCTTGCCAATCCAGGGATGGCCGTCGCTGCCAGTGCGCAGGCGGGCGACAAAGCTGCTGCCGGGCGTCACTTCGCTCGTTTTTTCGGTAAACATGGGGATGGTGACGTCTGGCCCGTGGTAGGGTGGGGGTTGCAGGTGGGGGGTGTTGGTTACGGCCGTTTGCCAGTCGGCCAGCAGTTGTTTGATGGATTGGGTTTCGGACTGGTTACTTTTCACTTCTCACTTTTCACTTTTGAAGAGGGGCGAGGCGGTTGGAGGGAAAGGTTTTGCGTTTTGATTCACATCAGACCAATCGCCTCGCCCCTACGTTTCACGTTTCACTTTTCACTGAATTGATGGCCAACCGTGTCTCCTGCGCCATCAAACCGTCTACGCCAGAACCGGCAATGTCCATCACCCGGCTGTCGGCGAAGTAGGGGAAGTCGAAGGTGACGGGGTCGCCTGCGGCCAGACCGGGCAGGGGCATGAGGCGGGCGGTGAGCGGTTTGTTGAGGCGGCTGGCCAACATGGCGACATCGAGGAGAACGGCCGTAACCGCCCCCTCGCTCACATCCCCCGGCAGCGGAATGGTATCCAGCCCTACGCCGCAAACGGCGCTGTAGCTGAGCAAATCCTGCACGGTCAGCACCCCCTCGGCGGCGCGGCGGGCCAGGATGGAATCTTCCAGCACGGGCAGCATGAGGCCAGAGAAGCCGCAGGTGGGGAAGCTGGCGCGGGCAATTGCTTCGGTGACAAAACCGGCGGCAAACAGGCTGCCTGCGCTGCCCAGGTAGGGCAAGCCCAACGCTTCCAGCGCCCCGCCCAGGCTTTTGTCGCCGCTGGGGAAGGGGGCCAGGGAAAAGTCGATGCCGCTGAACGGAATCTGGTGCGCCGTGGCGATCTCTTCGGCGGCAAGGCTGAGGCGGAAAGCGGCCGTTTCGATGGCATCTACCAAATTTTGCCGCGCTTCAGCCAATGAGCTGGCGGCCTGAATCGCTTGCAGGGCCAGGTCGGCCGATTCCACGGCGATGGCAAAGTGGGCCGGGCCGCCCTGGTGGTACGCCACCGGGAAAAACGGCGAGCCGGGCGGGCAGTTGGCCAGGGCGGCGAGGTAGAGATTGCCAAACCCGTTGCCAAAGTTTTTGGGCAAAATTTGGCTGACGGTTTTGATAAGAGTGGCGGCTTGCTGGCAGCGGCCGATGTCGATCTGTCGCTGGGTGTCGGCGATTTCCACGCTGGCAAACAGCACGTCGGTGGCGGCGAGCAGGGCGGGAATCTGGTCGATCCAGCGGGCGTCGTGGCGCAGTAGTACCGGGCCGAGGCTGATATAGTTGGCTCCGGCGGCTTGCCATTGTTGGGCCAATTGCTGGGCGTGTGGCTGGATTGGTGCATCTTCTGGCCACCAATCCGGGAAGGGGGAGGTGGCCAGGCGGGTAGATTGCAGCGGATAGGGGAAGGCGTGGTGAACGGCCGTAAAAAACCGCGCCATTTCCTCAGTGGCAAAGTCAGGTTCGCAAAACAGGGTAACAGAACGAATATCCATGCCGCCCTATTGTAGCCTAATTTGACAGATGACATGAATCACCGCTAGAATCCGCTACCCAACGACTGCCCATGATGGGCAATCGACTGACCGTAACGTAAATTGGAATAAAATCATGAGTATGCCTGTTGAATCAGATGAACCACCGGACGAAAAATTAGACGAACAGCCCCCAGAAGCTGAGTTAGAAGCTGCGTTACCTGAACCGACACCCGTGGAACCAGGCGACGACATTGCCCCAGACATACGCTCTGCTGAACCTGAGCCAGAGGAAGCTGAGGTGGAGTTAGTTGCTGAACCGACTGCCAAAGGGAACAAACTTTCTTTTTTCCAGCTGGAGGAAGAGGAGTTGGAAGAACAAGCACCGCCTCGGATTCCGAAAAAGCAGCAGCGGCAGGTGAATCGGCTGCCGCGAAAAAACCAGCCAATGCTTCGGTCGGTTACGGCTCGTTTTGCGGCGTGTGGCCGATGTAGTTATTTTTGGGCGGGGTATCGGGTTATTTTTGGGATGGAGGAGTTGGAAACGGCCGTTGCCAACAGCAAATCTGGCTGGCTGGAACTAATTTGGAATGAGCAAATGCCTGAACTGCTCCATAAATCTTATGGTTCTCGGTTCGACATTTCCCATGTCCATTACGAAGGGTGCTGTCAGGAGTGCCGCCGCCATTTTGTTTACCAGACAGCAGAAAAAGAAGATGAAGCGGATGCGTTTCGCATCGAAATTTCTCCCCGAATAGCAAATTAAACAGCCGATTTTGTGGCGAAAATAGTAATCCGCCCGATTATTTGCCGCTTTCTGCTCTTTGGCGCACGGCTTCAAAGAGGATAATGCCTGCCGCCATGGCCGCATTCAGGGATTCGGTGGCCGCGTGCATGGGGATAGTGATGCTGCCGGTGGCCAGCTGCCTGGCAGCCTCGCTGGCCCCTGTGGCTTCGCTGCCAATGATGAGCGCGGACGGTGGCTGCCAGTTAACGGCCGTATACGCCCGTTCTGCCTGTATCGTTGCCACCCAAACATGCATCCTCTGGACGGTTTGGGCAATCTCGTCCCACCTTTGGCTGTGTACCGGCAGCCGCAAATGGGCGCCCATGCTGCCCCGCACTACCTTGGGATTGTACAAATCAACACAGCCTGGCCCTAGCAGCACGCCATCGGCCCCGGCGGCTGCGGCGGTGCGCAACATGGTGCCCAGGTTGCCCGGCGTGCTGATCTCGTCGAGTACCAGCAGCAAGGATGGCGTGGCGGGCAGCGGTTTCGTCTGCATGGGAATGACGGCCAGGACGCCAGCGGGGGTGCTGGTATCGCTCATCGCCTGCATGACTTCTTCGGAGGTGAGCAGTGGGGTAGATTGTGTCAGGCTGTTGAGTTGTTGTAGAATGTGGGCATGGTGAACGGCCGTTTCCAGCCACCGTTCTGTGTAGAAAAGCAGCGTCAGGGGACGCTCCATCCCGATCAACTCTGCCAACCAGCGGGTCCCTTCCACCACATACTGCTTTTCCTGGCTGCGAAAACGGCGGTCTGATTGCAGCCGCCGCACGTATTTCACTTTGGCATTTGTTAAGCTGGTAATCATCTTCTCATTGTATCTTTTTTGGTCAATCAGGGTTAACTCAACATATATGGATATGGAGGCAGTAAAATGTTGAATGAGTTAAAAGGATTGTACAAAATTAGCCGCCCGCTTACGACTTTGACGGGTGGGCTGGCGGTGCTGTTGGGCGGGTATGTGGCTGGCACGGGTGCCTGGGGCAAGGTGATCCTGGCCATTTTAGCTACGTGGTGTATCACCGCCGCCGCCAATGCCTGGAACGATTATCGGGATATAGAAATCGATAAAATCAATCAGCCGAAACGGCCGTTGCCCGCCGGTATGGTTTCACCCAAAAACGTGCTGATTTTTGCTGTGGTAATGACAGCGCTCTCCATTCTGCTGGCCGCCTTTATCAACTCCACTGCCTTTCTCATTTCCGTAGTCTCGGCCGTGATGCTCTACCTTTACTCCTGGCGGCTCAAAAGCACCGTGCTGATGGGTAACGCCATCGTGGCCACTATTTCCGCCATGAGCGCCATTTTTGGCGGCATTGCGGCAGGCAATCCCCGGCCCTCGCTCTGGCTAGCGGTCATTATTGCCTCGGCCATTATGGGCCGCGAAGTGCTTAAAACTTTGGCTGATTACGAAGGAGATTTACGACAGCGCTGTCGCACGGTGGCTACCGTGTGGGGTAGGCGTCCGGCACGGATCGTGTTCTACATTTTGTCATCGGCTACCCTGGTGGTGATGATGCTGCCATACATGCTCAATATCTACCAACCCGTTTATGCGCTGGTGGTGGCGCTGGGCGTCTACCCGGTGCTGATTTACGTGCTGCTGCGCGTCACGCGGGAGCGGACTGGTCCACAGCTGGAAAAGTTAAGCCAGCTGATGAAATATGATTTTATGGTCTGGTTTGTGGCTGTGCTGCTAGGCGCAGCGAGATGAACTGGTATTACCGAATTACTCAATACCGTTCTTTTCCTGACATTCTCCCACAGATGGCAAAACGTCAAGGTCGAATGGGGCCTGTTTGTACGAATGACGGCCGTACAGCAGCCATTGCTGACTATTAAACGGCTTTTCCCCTTCCGCCAGCTTGTTGATGGCCAATTCGTAACGGCCGTCTGCTTGGAGTAAGTGAGATTTGGCCGTGTCGTGCAGGTAAACCGTCAGGATGGTGATGATTTGCTGCCGCTCTGCCTCATCTTCAAGGGGAAACAGCACTTCGACCCGACGGTCGATGTTGCGTGGCATTGGATCGCCGCTGCCTACGTAAATGTCTGGCTTCTCCTGGTTATGAAAATAGTAGATGCGGCTGTGCTCTAAAAAACGCCCAATAATGCTCTTGACCCGAATATTGTCGCTGACCCCTTTCACACCGGGCCGCAAGCAGCAAAAGCCGCGAATAATCAAATCGATTTGCACGCCGGCCTGTGACGCCCGGTACAGCGCCCGGATAATGCCTGCATCCACCAGCGAGTTGGCTTTGATGATGATACGGCCGTTACGGCCGTACCCTGTCTCCCGCTTAATTAGCCGCAATAAATTGGCCCGCAAATTCACCGGCGCTACCAAAAACTTGCGATATTCCACCTGTTTCGAATAGCCCGTCAAATAATTAAACAGTTCAGATGCATCCGCGCCCATCTCCTCATCACTCGTCATCATGCCCAAATCGGTGTACAGCCGGGCGGTGATGGTGTTGTAGTTGCCCGTAGCCATATGTACGTAGCGCCGAATACCTTCCCGCTCGCGCCGCACCACCAGGCACAGCTTGCAATGTGTCTTCAGCCCGATCAACCCATAGGCCACATGCACCCCGGCCCGTTCCAAAGCCCTGGCCCACTCAATATTCGATTCCTCATCAAAACGGGCCTTCAGCTCCACCAAAACTGCCACCTGCTTGCCATTTTCCCGCGCCTTCATCAAGGCCCGCACAATCGGTGGATTGGGGCCGAGCCGGTACAGGGTTTGTTTAATGGCCAGCACGTTGGGGTCTTCCGCTGCCGCCTCTACAAAATCGACCACCGGCAAAAAGCTGTCGAATGGCGTATGTAGCAGCACGTTATTGCGCCGGAGTACATTAAAAATCGAGTCCCCCATCCTCAAAGTTGAAGGGACAGTGGGCTGAAACCCCTCATCTTTTAGCTCTGGTCGCTCCAGCCGGTGCAGCTCCCAGAGGCTGCTCAGCCCCAACGGCCCGTTGGTGGCATACACATCCGTCTGGCTCACCTTAAGGTTGCTGATCAAAATATTCCGGAGAGAGTCGGGCGTATCCTCATCAATTTCCAGACGCACTACCCGCCCAAAATGGCGCTGGCGCAAATTTTCCTCCATGGTTAGCAGCAAATCATCCGCTTCCTCTTCCTGAATTTCCATGTCGGTGTTGCGCGTAACGCGGAACGGGTAAGAGGCTCTCACGTCCATGCCGGGGAACAGCCGGTTCAGATTGGCGGCAATCACCTGCTCCAGCCAGATAAATTTTTGGGTGGAGGGGGGCAGCAGCTCATCCGGGTCTAGCGGATTAAGCGGCACCAGCCGGGGCAGGGTGGCGGGCGCCTTTACCCTGGCAAAATGAATCTCACCCGTTTCCGGGTCGCGCACCTCTACAGCCAGATTCAGGCTGAGGTTGGAGATGTGTGGGAAAGGGTGGGTGGGGTCGAAAACCAGCGGCGTCAGCACCGGGAAGATTTCTTGCTCAAAATAGACGGCCAGCTTTTTTTGCTGCCGCGTTTTGAGCTGGCTGTAGTTGAGCGTGTGGATGCCCACTTCGGCCAGGGCGGGCTGCAAGTTTTTGAGCCAGCAGTTTGTGGCCTGGGCAAAGAGCTGGGTACCGGTACGGTGGATAGCCACCAGCTGTTCGCGGGGGCTTAAGCCATCGGCAGGGCGGTCGGTGATCCCCAGCAAAACCTGCTGCTTCAGGCCAGAGACGCGCACCATGAAAAATTCATCCATATTGCCGTTGAAAATGGCCAAAAATTTAACCCGTTCCAGCAGGGGATGTTCAGCAGTGTCGCATTCCTCAAGCACGCGCCGGTTAAATTCGATATTGCTGAGTTCCCGGTTAATATAAAGGCTTGGATTTTTGAGATCGATTTCGGACATAGGGTGACTTTTTGGTAACTTCCCGGTTTCAAGGACGACGATACATCGTGAGATTATATCTTTTTGCGGTGTTCTGGCTAACGGAGGGAAAATAAAGTTGGCTGTCCGTCTGCATCATCGGCCACAAACCAGATACGGCCGTCTCCAGTCTGTGTTACCCCGTAAATGCTGCGTGTGCCGGTGACGGTTGGTGTCTCGGTCGTCGTCACCCGGTAGAGTTGTCTGTTTGCAGCGGCCCATAGCTCGCCCGATTCGTCTACAAACAGGGTGCTCGTGCTAAAAGCCGGAAATTCCCAGCCGGAAACAGGCAGCCAGACATTATCAATGATGAGGAATAAAGTGGAAATAGAACCGCAGCTCGCGCCACCGCAAACGATGGATGACACCCAGGCGCGGCCGCTCGGCTCAATTTCGATATCGACAATTGTGCCGTAGCGGCCGAATTCCGGTAGCGGCGGCGTTAACTGTGCCCAACTGCCTTCGGTGCCAGACCACTGCCACAAATCGCCATCAAAATTGACCCAAAGCGAGGTGTCTGGATCGCCGCTGAAGGAGCTGACGCAGCCGCTGTCTGGCAAATCGACCACGGGGAGCCAGGTGCCATCCCGATAGAGACGAACGCCCTGGTCTCCGGCGGGGCCGGGTGGCATGGCGTGGCATACCCCTAGCCAGACATCGCCGTTGGCCGCAGCCAGCAGCGAGAAGTTGAACCAGGTAGAGCCATCGACGATATTTTCCAGCCCCATGTCTGCCGGCACAAAGCGCAGCCACTGCTCGCCGTCAAAGAGGCGAACATCGGCGTTGGTGGGCACCCAGAAACGGCCGTCAGCATCGACCTGTCCCGGATAGATAAAGGCTGGTTCATTCTCAAACGCTGCCCAGCCGCTTTCCGGGCCATAAGCCAGCCAATCGCTGCCGTTCCAGGCCATGATTTCATTATCCGGGGTGGCTGCCCAGATACGGCCGTTGGCTGCATCTTCCCCAATAAAGCGGCCAGGAAAGGAAGCCAACTGCTGCACCACGCTGCCTGCTTGCCACTGTACGGCCGTTTCGTCCGTCACAATCCAAAGGCTGTTGTTGCTGCCGGGATGCAATGTGCGAATTGTTCCGCTGACAATTTCAGCAACAGATTGATATGCGTAAGCGGCAATGCCACCTTCCTCTGCCATCTCATTTTCTGGTAGGGAAGGGGTGAAGGTGGCGGTAGGCTCTGCGGTGGGCAGAGGGGTGGCAGAAGGGACGGCCGTGGCGCTGGGAACTGGTGTGGCGGTGGGGGACACGGTTTGGGTTGCGGCTGCGGTAGGTGAAGCGCTCGCCACAATTGGCTCTACATCTTCTTGAATGCCCTGGCAGGCGCTGAGCAAAAATATTAGGGCAATGGTGAGGAATATTTGCTTTGCTGGGGCGCGGTTCATTGGTTATGCTCCTTTGTGAAAGACAAAACGGCCGTTCCGGTTCGATTACCCGTAATTAAAACGCTGCTTTTCTTGATGTTTTGCGTTGAAGGAAAGGGTAAAATGGCTGTCGTAATGGCATTCTGTTTTGGGGCAGCGTCTGCAAGAATCATTGTTCTGGGTTTTGGATCAGTGCGCGTTTGCTTGCTGGACCCAACCGTTTTGTTAGGACAAAAATGCGCGAGGGGGCAAATCGATTGAATAAATTATATCTGTTTGTGCTGTTCTGGCTAACGGCGTGTGGCGGCGCGGCGGTAACGCCATTGCCCACGGCCGTTTCCCCCATCACCCTGCCCGCACCACCCACACCCGTGCTGCTGCCTACGCCAGAAGGAGATTTGCCACCCACGCCTGCCTTTGCCGAACCGGTGTCTACCAGCCCGAGCCCCACTTTACCGCCAACAGAAACGGGCGTTCCTCCCCTCAGCCTCAGCGCCGAACCCGGCGTGCCGCTGGATTTTGTCGCAGCGGCCCAACAGTTGGCGGCCCGGCTGCCCAACCAGTTTGCCTGGGCAGAAAGCGGCCCGGCCGACGTGCTGCTGACGTTAGCAGATGGTCTGCCTCTGGCCGAGTGGCTCTACGTGGTGGCGGCGCCGTTCGCGACCCTGGACGATGAGGTGACGCTGGATAGGGTTCAGGCTCGCTGGCAAAGTGGCGATGTTTTATTTGCTTCGGCGGAGCTGGGGGGGAAGGAAACGGCCATTCTTGGCCCACCCCATGCGAATATCAACTTTTTGCCTGACGTGGCAGAAATGAGTGAACGCGCCTGGGCAGAACGGCCGTCTCTCATCATTCTCCCTTTTCATAAGTTGCGGCCCGATCTCAAGCTGCTGCGGCTGGATGGTGCGTCGCCGCTGACGGCCGATTTTGACCCGGCAGTTTACCCGTTGACGGTGGCGGTGAATGTGGTGGGAGAGGAAACGGCCGTTGCCGATTTCCTGGCGGCCTGGGATGGTCCCGCAACCAACTGGGACCCCGGCAAGCTCACCCGCGTGGCCATGAGCGGCGTCACGGCGCTCACTCGCGCTACCGCTTACCAGATGGAGTTGGGCGGCATTCTCCTGCCGGGGCAGGCTGTTGGCCCGGTGCTGCAAACGGCCGACATTGCCCACATCAGCAACGAGGTCTCGTTTACGCCCGACTGCCCGTACCCCAATCCGATTGGCGGCACGACTTTTTGTTCCCATGACCGCTACTTTGAGCTGCTCACCTGGCTGGGCATCGACGTAGTGGAGCTGACGGGCAACCATCTCAACGATTGGGGCACCGATGCCCTGCTCTATTCGCTGGATTTGTACGAGGCGGCAGGTATGGCAATCTTTGGCGGCGGGGCGGATGCCGAGGCGGCGCAGCGGCCTGCCATCTTTGAGCACAACGGCAACCGGATCGCCTTCGTGGGCTGCAATCCGGTCGGCCCGGCTTACGCCTGGGCCGGCCCGGACAAACCTGGTTCCCGCCCCTGCGACGCTGGCTTTACGGCGCAGATTACTGATTTGGCTGCGGCCGGCTATCAGGTGATTGCCACGCTGCAATACCACGAGTTTTATCATTATGCGGCGACGGCGCAGCAGCAGGCCGATTTTGCCGAATTGGCGCGGGCGGGGGCAACGGCCGTTTCCGGCAGTCAGGCGCATCATGCCCAGGGGTTTGCTTTTGTCGATGGCGCGTTTATTCATTATGGGCCGGGCAACCTCTTTTTTGACCAGATGGACCAGCTGGGCACGCGCCAAACGTTTGTGGACACCTATGTTTTTTATGACGGCCGTTTGCTCACCGTAGAATTATGGACCGGCCTGATTGAAAATTACTGCTGCCCCCGAGAAATGACCCCGGCGGAGCGAGACGCGGTGTTAACGGCCGTTTTCCAGGCCAGCGGCTGGTAACAATCAAAAATTTTCGCATTTATTCGTCTAATAATAAAATGACTTTATACCAGGAGAAGCAGTAATCAATGTCTGAACGTAACTTAAGCCTCTTTTTGCTAATCTGGTTGATTGGTTTGGCCGCCTGCACCGGTACAGACGCCACATCGACCGGCGGCGATGTTTTGGCCCCGCTGCCCACTGATAATTCCAACCAGCCAGCCATGAATGCTGACTTGCCCACGCTCACTGAGCTGATTGCGGAAGACCCTAATCTGGTTTTTTTTGCGAATGGCTTAAACAGTGTCGGTCTGACAGATGATCTGCAAAATGATGGCCCGTTTACGGTGTTTGCCATGTCTAACGTTGCCTTTTCTACGACAGGATTGATTGTAAGCCAGGCAGATCCGGCGCTTTTGGGCAGCATCATAGACAGCCATGTGGTAAATGGTGCTTTTTCCGAAGCGGATTTGTTGGCAGATGGTTCTGTTGTCTCCATAGCCGGGGGCCAGCTGCCAATCAGTCAGACCCAGAACGGGGTGAAGGTGTGGTATGCGCCCCTGATAGGGGCTGGCCGCCCGGCGAGCAATGGGATGCTGTATGTCATTGAAACGATGCTGCTGCCGCCGGAAACCGGGCCGGAAATGAGTATGTGGGGGGTACTGCAGGCAGACGGCCGTTTTACCACTTTCATCTCCCATTTAGAGGGCACCAGCACGATGGGCATCTTACGTTTTGGCCAATTTTTTGATGCTGTGCTGGCACCCACCGATGACGCTTTTGCCACCATGCCCACCCACGTCGCCACATTTCTGGAAAATGACCCGTTGGCAATGGAACATGTGATCACGTTTCACATGCTCGCGCCCGATGGCTGGCCACAGGGAGTTGACCTGACTACGGCCGATTTGGCCATGATGGAGGAGATCCAGACGCGCATACCCATTCAAGGCAGTGGTTTTGGTTTTGGTTTTGAAAAATTGCCCATCACCACAACTGAGATGGGTTTGCAAATTGGGGATGCGCTGCTGGTCGAGGGGGATATCGACGCCACAAACGGCGTCATCCACGCCATTGATACCGTTTTGATACCGCAGCTGCTGCTGGAAGATATTCCGTAGATTTTGCCTGACTGATTGTACTTCATCTACAGCCGGATGGGTCTCTTGAACCAAACGGCCGTTCCCCGCTATACTCCTGTGAAAATAGGACACAGATAAACACAGATGAACGCAGATTAAAATCTTGTAAATCTGCGGAATCTGCTGATTTTCATTCGTGGTGCGCCCCCATGAAATAATTTAACGCAGAGGCGCGTAGGCGCAGGGAAAATTAAATGGAACGAAAAGTGCAGCTTTTACAAAGAATTAACAGCCGACAGGCCCGAATTGGCGTGGTTGGTCTGGGTTACGTCGGCCTGCCCCTGGCCATCGCTTTTGCCCAGGTGGGCTTTACCGTTGTGGGGGTCGATGTAGACCCGGACAAGATCGAGCAGCTGCGGCAGGGCCAAAGCTACATTGCCGATGTGCCTGCGGCTGACATTGCCCCGCTGGTGGCCGACGGCCGTTTCCAACCCACCACCGACTATAACCAGCTCGCCAACACCGACGCCATCTCTATTTGTGTGCCCACGCCGCTGCGCAAAACCAAAGACCCAGATATCTCCTACATTATCGACGCCGCCGAAAATATCTCCCGCGTTGGGGCAGCGGGCAAGCTGGTGGTGCTGGAATCCACCACTTATCCCGGCACTACCGAAGAGGTGATCCTGCCCCGGCTCATCCACAACGGCGGCCGGGTGGGGCGTGACTTTTTCCTCGCCTTTTCGCCGGAGCGGATTGATCCGGGCCGCACCGATTACACCGTCTACACCACGCCCAAGGTGATTGGCGGCATGACCTCCGCCTGCCAGGAAACGGCCGTTGCCCTCTACGCCGCTATCGTGGCCCAGCCGGTGCCCGTTTCCAGCACCGCCGCCGCCGAAATGGTGAAGCTGCTGGAAAACACCTTCCGCGCCGTCAACATCGGCCTGGTAAACGAGATGGCGCTGATGTGTGACCGGCTGGGGCTGAACATTTGGGAGGTGGTTGAGGCGGCGGCCACCAAGCCGTATGGCTTTATGCCTTTTTATCCTGGGCCAGGCCTGGGCGGGCACTGCATCCCCATCGACCCGCATTACCTCAGCTGGAAGCTGCGCACCCTCAACTACACCGCCCGCTTCATCGAGCTGGCCGCCGAGGTGAACAGCTCGATGCCCGCTTACACCGTCAGCAAGGTAGCCGCCGGGCTGAACGAGATGCGCAAGGCGGTCAACGGCAGCCGGGTGCTGCTGCTGGGTGTGGCCTACAAGCCCAACGTGGCCGACGTGCGTGAAAGCCCGGCGCTGGACATCATTCACCTGCTGCAAGCCCAGGGCGCGGAGATTACCTACCACGACCCGCACGTCCCCAGCCTGACGCTGGATGATTTTGTGGGGGAATCGGTACCGCTAACGGCCGTTTCCCTCCAGCAGGCCGATTGTGTCGTCATCGTCACCAACCACGCTGCCTTCGACTACGATCTCATCGCCCAGCACGCCCAGCTCATCGTCGATACCCGGAATGCGCTGAAAGATTGTGTGGTGAACGGCCGTCTGCTAACCCTCTAGCCGCGAATTACGCGAATTAACGCCAAAGTTTCGCGCAAATTCGCGTAATTTGCGGCAAAAAACTAAGAACTTTCTTTACGCCAATCTCTGTTCCGGCGCAACCCGCGCGGGTAGTGGTTTTTGATACGGCCGTTTACCCGCTTCCCCCAGCCCAAACCAAAACCATCAACCGTTACCAGCAGCCAGCCATCCGGCCCCGCGTTGGTAAAGTCCAGCCCCTGCCAGTACGCGGCGATTTCGTCAGACTCAGCGGCAAAGTTGGCTGAGAGCGCCGTCTCATCCGGCGTTAGCGCCAACGCCAGGGCGTGATCGGGCCGGAAATGCCCTTTGCGAATCTCGCCCAGCAGCAGCCCGTAGCGAATCAAGTGCAGCTTGCCGCTTTCCAGCGCCGCGTCTGGCAGCAGGTAGAGACGGCCGTTTACCAACAGCAGCCGCTCCTCCGCCAGATCAAGCCGCAAAAAGTCCCGCGCAAACGCCCGCCAGACGGCCAACTCCGTTTTGCCTATTTTTGGGAATGGGAAAGGCTGTGGGCTGTCAGCAGGTGATCCGTCCTGCCGCTGCATTACGGCGATAAAATGCCCTTCGCCCCGGAACTGATGCGGCCACAAGCGCACGCTTTTTTCCAGCGCCGCATCCGGCAGTGCGCCATCGACCCAAAACGGCCGTCCCGCGCCAAACCCGGCAAAGCGGGGCGGATCGATCAGTTCAAACTGGGGAAACTCGCCCAAAAAGTGGGCAATCACGGCTTCGTCTTCCTCGGGCGAGAAGGTACAGGTGGCGTAGATGAGCCGTCCGCCCGGTTTAACCAGGTGGCCGGCGGTGTGCAGAACGGCCGTTTGCCGCCGAGCACAGGCCAGCACCATCCCCTCGTTCCATTCAAACGGACCTTGCTTACGGAACATTCCCTCGCCAGAGCAGGGCGCATCCAGCAACACGCGGTCAAAAATCGGGCCAAACTGGGCCGCCAGATGCGCCGGTTCGGCGCTGGTGATGAGGCCGTTTTTGGCTCCCCAGCGGGTCATGTTTTCTGCCAGCAGTCGGGCTCGCCCGGTGTGGATGTCGTTGGCCACCAGCAGGCCGCGCCCCTGCATCTGTGCCGCCAGATGGGTGGCTTTGCCGCCAGGCGCTGCCGCCAGATCCAGCACCAGCTCCCCTAGTTCGGCCGCCACCAGCCCGCCCACGACCATCGCCGACGGCTCTTGCAAGTAATACAGCCCCGCCGCGTGGTAGGGATGACTGCCTGGTTTACGGCCGTCTGTCACCAAAAATCCGGCAGGTTCATGTGGCCCCACTGGTTTCAGCGCAAACGGTGAAAGGGTGCTAAAATCAGCCGCTGTGATCTTGAGCGTGTTCACCCGCAGCCCAACGGCTGGCTTTTCTGTGTAGCTCTGCTCAAACTGAGCAAATTCTTCCCCCAGCAGCCCGGCCATCTTGGCCATAAAATCAGGTGGGGGAGAATGTAAAATTATTGACATAAGTAATCTATTTTATCTTTAACCCTCACCCCAGCCGATTCCCTCCCCCTCGCAGGGGGAGGGTTAGGGTGGGGGTAGGTTCTACTACATGCCTTCAGAACTAAAACTACTCCACGGCACCCTTCAACTGCCCATCTTCCTGCCCGACGGCACCCAGGGCGTAGTGCGCACGCTGGATGCCCGGGATTTGGAAGATGCCCAGATTCAGGCGGTGCAGATGAACGTCTTTCATCTGATGCAGCGTCCCGGCTCCTCGACGATTCAGGCGCTGGGTGGGCTGCACCGCATGGCGGGCTGGAACCGGCCCATTTTTACCGATTCCGGCGGCTTTCAAGTCTATTCACTTTTGCGCCAAAACGCGAAAAGCGGCTCTATCAACGACAAGGGGGCGACGTTCCGCCCGGAAGGGTCGGACCGCAAGTTCCAGCTGACGCCAGAAAAAAGCGTTCAGCTTCAGCTCAGCTATGGCTCCGATGTGGTGATTTGCCTGGATGATTGCACTCACGTCGATGATCCGCTGGCGGAACAGGAAAAATCGGTGGGGCGAACGGTGCAGTGGGCGGCGCGCTGCAGGGCGGAGTTTGAGAAGATTGTGGGGCAGCGGGGGTTGGGGGATGGGGAACGGCCGTCTCTCATTGCCGTCGTCCAGGGTGGGGCCGAGCGTCACCTGCGTCAGCAGTGTGCCGAGCAGCTGCTGGAAATCGGCTTCGATGGTTACGGCTATGGTGGCTGGCCGCTGGATGCCAACGGCAACCTGCTCACAGACGTGCTGGCTTACACCCGCGAACTTATCCCCCACGAGTTCACCCTGCATGCCCTGGGCGTAGGGCATCCCGCCAACGTGGTGGTGTGTGCCCGGCTGGGCTACAACATCTTCGACAGCACCATGCCAACGCGAGATGCGCGACACGGCCGTCTCATGATCTTCACCGCCGACCCTCGCACCAGCCAGCTGGACAGCGCGGGCAGCTTCTTCCGCTACATCTACATCAAAGACAAAAAGCACGTCAAAACCAGCCGTCCCCTCTCCGAGTTTTGCGACTGCTTTACCTGTACCCGCTACAGCCTGGGCTACCTGCACCACCTCTACAACATCAACGACGTGCTCTACCAGCGGCTGGCCACGCTGCACAACTTGCGCTTCATGACCCAGTTGATGGAAAATCTGCGCTCTGAAAGGCCGTCAAGTCTGCCAAAAGGATAAATTGTATGGGAACGCCAATTAAAGAAATTACAATCAAGGGTTACAAGTCAATTCGCAGCCTGGAAAAGTTTAAGTTGGAACCAATAAATATTTTAATTGGTGCAAATGGAGCTGGAAAAAGCAATTTTGTTGATTTTTTTCGTTTACTTCGTGAATTAGTTGAACAACGTTTGCAATTTACAATTGCGAAGAAAGGGGGAGCTGACGCGCATTTGTTTTTGGGTCCGAAAACAACAGATCAAATCGTGGCACATATTTATTTTGCAGCAAATGGATATGAATTTTCTTTGGAGCCAACTGCTAATAATCAACTAGTATTTGGCTACGAGAGAATGTATTTTCATGGGCCTTATTATGGTGTTAGCCGCTATCCATTGGGTTCTGGCCATGATGAATCAAAACTTAGAGATAAGTATTTAGACGAGCAGGATGGGAGTGTATCTCACTATGTTTATCCAGCAGTTTCTAGTTGGGTTGTTTATCATTTCCATGATACAAGCGATACAGCTGCCATGCGGAGACAGTGGACGATACGTGATAATGAACGTCTCCTGCCAGATGCAGCGAACCTTGCCTCATTTTTGTGGATGCTGAAGCAAGACCACGAGCCAATTTATGAAGTGATTCGCGATACTGTGCAATTAGTTGCGCCATTTTTCTCTGATTTTTTACTGAGGCCTCGAAAAAGTAATGGAGACGAAATTATTTTGCTAGAGTGGCGTCAGAAAAACAGTGATTACCCGTTTCATCCGAGTCAACTGTCTGATGGTACATTACGCTTTATGGCTTTGGCGACCGCCTTATTGCAGCCGGACCCACCGGCAACAATCTTATTAGATGAACCAGAATTAGGTCTGCATCCGTATGCCCTAAATATTTTAGCTGGATTGATCAAGCAAGCTGCTGAAAGAACGCAACTAATCATTTCAACACAATCAGCAGATTTAGTAGATTCTTTTTTGCCAGAAGATATTGTTGTCGTAGATCGAGAGGATGGTGAATCTCGCTTCCGACGCTTGTCCTCTGAAGAGTTAAATGACTGGTTAGTTGATGAATATAGTTTGGGTGAGCTTTGGCAAAAGAATGTTTATGGGGGAAGTCCTGCTTATGAGTAGGGTTTTAGTTTTTGTTGAAGGTCAGACCGAGCTGGCATTCGTGCGAGAGACTATTGCACCTCATCTAAGTCAGTTTGGTTTATCTGTTAATTCCACATTGGCTGGAAAACCAGGAAGTGGCGGTGTTCCGCCATTCTCAAGGTTTTTAGGTGAGGTTGTTGCTTTACTTCGCAAAGACTCAAATATTATTTGTACAACAATGTTTGATTTTTATGGTATGCCTTCAAATTGGCCTCAACGTAGACAAGCCGTTTCTGTTTCTTCATACCAACAAAAACCTTTACTAGTGGAAAATGCTGTAGCCGAGGCTGTATATCGGGAATTAGGAGCATCGTTTAATCGGAACCGTTTTATTCCCTATGTGCAAATGCACGAGTTTGAAGCGTTACTTTTTAGCGCTCCCCATATTTTAGCGGAGGTGATGCTTTACTCCGATTCGGTCAAAAAACTAACTCAGATAAATGACCAGTTTGAACATCCAGAACAAATTAACGACGATGTAAATAGCGCACCCTCAAAACGAATTCTTCACATCAATCCCGCTTATCAAAAAGTGTTACATGGCAATCTTGCTGCCAGGCGCATTGGCCTCCAACAGATGCGGCAGAAGTGCCCCCACTTTAATGAGTGGATCGCAAAATTAGAGCAGTTACGTGCCAGTGAATCCTTATAGCCAGCTAGATTCTCTAATGGCGCAAATTTTGGCCAGCGCCAAATACCGCGAGATTGCCCCAGAGCTGGTGCGGCGCATTGGGGCGCAGGAGCTGGCCAAACGACGCTCGCTGAAAGAGGCAGTGAAAGGGACGAAAAATAAGCTGCATCAAGTGGGCGGGGCGTACCAACAAACGAAGCTGGATTATGCCAAAAGTTTGGCGCTGCTGCGGGAAACGGCCGTTTCCCCCCCAGATTTCCGCACCACCTGCCACCAACTCATGCAGGCCCACGCCTCCACCCGCGAGCGCCTGCCCATCCTCGATGACTTTTACCAGACGATTCTGGCCGAGCTGCCCCCCATCCGCACCGTGCTGGACCTGGCCTGCGGGCTGAATCCGCTGGCCTACCCCTGGCTGCCGCTGCCGCCGGAGGTCCAGTTTACGGCCGTAGACATCTACGGCGATATGCTTACGTTTATTCAGGAATTTTTTGGGATTGCGGGGGTAAACGGCCGTACCCAACAGCGCGACATCATCGGCAGCCCACCCACCGAACCCGCTGACCTTATTTTGCTGCTCAAAACGCTCCCCTGCCTGGAGCAGGTAGACAAAGCAGCCGCTGCCAACCTGGTCGATTCGCTAAACGGCCGTTTCCTGCTCATCAGCTATCCGGCCCAAAGCCTGGGCGGGCGCAGCAAAGGGATGGTAGAAAATTACACCCAGCAGTTTGAGCAGTTGTGCAACGGCCGTTCCTGGCAGGTGCAGCGCTTTGAATTCGCCACCGAACTTGCTTTTCTGGTGCAAACAGATCGCTAAACCGACCCCCGTCCCACATTGATGCAGCCCGCTTCTTCCGGCGAAAAATCGTCTGGCCAAACGGTGTGCTCATTATAGCGAGCGCCCGTCAGGTCTGCCCCGTCTAGCCTGGCGTCGGTCAGCTTGGCCCAACCCAATCGGGCTTGCTGCAAGTTGGCGTCGCGTAAATTTGCCCGATTAAACCAATCCAGCCCTGTGGGAGCGTTGGAAACAGACCCTAAATGGTGGGGATGGACTCAAACTACGCTGCCAGATGTGCCGATTGCCCACGAAATCCTAAGAACACTGTTTTATGACCTATTCGGTTAGCCAGGTACTAAAAATGGACAATTGACACAATTTTAGAGAGAATGTGGCTTAAACAACCTTAAATCAGTCCTAGAGGTGCGACGCATTGATAAACGAGATAAAAGTGCGTCGCACCTGAACGCTTACCTTAAATCTTTCCTTCAGTCTATAATGTTAACCATAGTTGTTAGTTTTTATGGTCATGATATATTTGTTAAAGTCGTGTAATGAACCCAGGCAGTAGTATCGTTGGGAAAAATCAAAAGATTTCTGTAAAAACCTATGTCACAACAAGTTTACAGTAAAGAAACAGGTCTGTTATCCGATGAGGAGTTGGAACGCATCATAACGGGGGATCTGGATTACCGCCCAGTTCCTTATGATGATGCCGACGAGCGCACTTTGCCGGTTTGGCAGGTGCGGTTTTTCCTGACGGCCGATAAATCGCAGCAGTTTGGCCTGGAAATCAATGATGAGATTCACCTGGGGCGGGGCAGCAATGAACGAGACCTCATTGATTTGACACCCTTTGGCGCCGAGGGGCTGGGGGTTTCGCGGCGACATGCCGCCTTACGGCCCACGGCTTCTAATTTGTTTGTGGTAGATTTGGGCAGCACCAACGGTACACGGCGCAACGGCCGTTCCATTGGTCTAAACACACCCTACTCACTGGCCGACGGGGATACGCTCACTTTGGGTAACTTGCAGCTGGCGGTTCATATTGTGAAACGGCCGTATCTGCAAACCGCCCCCCTTAAACAAAGAATCGACCTGGTTGATGCCCTGGCCCAAATTGGCAAAGCCATCACCTCCCAACTCAACCTGGATGAAGTTCTTAACCAGGTAGTGGCGACCGCCATGAGCCTCACTTCCGCAGGCGAAACCTCTATTTGGCTGGTAGACGATGCCACCGGTGAACTGTTTCTGGAAGCCAGGCGCGGCATTGATGATGCCAAACTGCGCCGCACCCGCATGCCCATCAACGAAGACACCCCTGCCGGGCGCGTTATTAAAAGTGGCAAACCGATTCGTACCCGCTCTGAACCGGGAGAAGCCCAGCAGGTGATGACAGGCTACCTGGTAGAAGCGTTGGCCTATGTGCCTATCTCCCTGGGTGGCGTGACCTTTGGCGTGCTGGCCTCGGCCCACCGTGAGCCGGGCAAATCGTTTGACGATCACGACGAGCGCCTGCTGGGGGCCATTGCTGATTATGCAGCCATTGCCATTCAAAATGCCCGCCTCTACCGCGCCACTGATCAGGCGCTGAATGAGCGGGTGCGGGAGTTGGCTGCCTTGAACGAGCTGTCGCGCACCGTTTCGGTTTCGCTCAATATCCATGAGGTGTATCGGGTGTTGGTGGAGCAGGTGAAGCGGCATATGCCGCTGACCCAGGTTTATCTGTACCTGCGTGATGAGTCCCAGCCGGTTTTACGGCCGTTTAGCGATACCACCCCCCTGCCAAAATATCCCATCCGACAGGGCATCCTGGGGCGTGTTGTGGCCACAGGCGAGGCTGTTATCACCAACGACATAGAATTACATCCCGATTTTGATGAAACGCTGGACATGCTGGTGGCCACAGAACCATCGCCGCTGGCTGCCGTGCCGCTAAAGGCCAAAGGAAACGTGGTTGGCGTACTGGTGGTACACAACCCGCCAGACAGCTATTTTTCTGAAGAAGATGCGGCGCTGCTCCGCGCTTTTGCTAACCCGGTGGCAACGGCCGTTGAAAATGCCCGCCTCTATGCCAATACCGAACGCCAGCGTGGGGCAATTCTGGCAATGGGTAACACCCTCTCTGAACCGCTGACTATTTTGGATGATATAGGCAATGTTTTGGTTTCTAATGATGCCGCCCAAAGGCTGCTCAAAACCAACATGTCTCAATTTTTTGATGCGATCAGCCAAAGTGTCGGGCGTACCATCGAAGTGCAAATTGGGGATGAAACCTACCTTTCCACCACGGAACATGTTGAAGGCATCGGCACCATTGCCATGATGCAAGACATTACCTACGTTAAGCAGCTGGAAAAAGATCGCTCTGAATTTATGCATATGCTGTCGCACGATCTGAAAAATCCGCTGATGGCCGTAACCGGCTACGCCAGCCTGCTGGAACGGACGGAAACTCTGGGTGAAAAGGGTAAGCGCTTCCTGAGCGAAATCAATGTCGCGGCGGACCGAATGTTGGAGATGATTGTTCATTTACTGGATACGGTGGCCCAGGATGAAGCGATTCATTTGTCGCAAGAAGTGGTGGATTTAGAGGAGACTGTAGCCCAGGTGCTGCGGGATACGGAAGGGGCTGCTTTGCCGAAGTCGATTATGGTAACGGCCGTTTCCCAAGGCCCTCCCTATACGCTCAATGGCGACAGCTTGCGCCTCTACCACATGGTGCTCAATCTGGTAGACAACGCCATCAAATACTCCCCCGACTTCACCGAAGTCACCGTCTCTACCTCCTACAACGACCAAAGTGTGATCATCAGCGTCGCCGATCAAGGGCCTGGCATCCCTGAAGAGGATATGCCGCGCGTCTTTGATAAATTTTTCCGAGGGATTCAGGATAACCTGGCCAGCAAAGGTTCTGGCGTTGGTTTAGCGGCCGTTAAAGGAATCGTAACAGCCCACCGAGGCACCATCCGCGTAGAAAACCTGCCTGAACGCGGCACTCAGTTTACGGTTGAGCTGCCTGTTTTGTAAGCAGTAATCGGTAATCAGTAATCGGTAATCGGTAATCACTGATTACGGCGGGGTCATGGCGCAGCGGAAGCCTAAATTGGCCCGGGCGACGCTGGGATCGAACGAGGTGCGGGCCACGACCCGCAGCTCCTCGGCCGAGGAGAGAAAGGAGCCGCCCCGGATGACCTTAAACGCCCCGTCGGGCGGCCCTAATGGATTGGTATCGGTGCTGTTTCGGTAGTAGCGGAAGTCGTACCAGTCGCTGACCCACTCCATGACGTTGCCTGCCATATCATACGCGCCGATGGGGGAACGGCCGTCTAGATAGCTGCCCACCGGAGCCGTATCCCGATGTCCATCGTTAACGCTGCTGTCGCGCGCTTCCCGCGAACAGCCCACGTCGCAATAATTCACCTTTGTGCCGTCAAACGCATCTCCCCACGGGTAGCGCAGCACAATTGCCTGCACCGGATCAAAGCCAGCGGCCATCTCCCACTCCGCTTCTGAAGGCAGCCGCCCGCCGCGCCAGCTGCAAAAAGCCTCGGCACTGTACCAGGATACATGAACAACGGGGTAATCGTTGTAGGCGGGGTCGCCGTAGTAACTTGGGTGAAAGGTGGCTGAACTGCGGGATGGTGAGTTACAAGCGCCCGCCGCCACGCATTGGGCATACTGCCCGTTGGTCACTTCCGTTTCATCAATGAAAAAAGAATCCATTCGCACCAGGTGAGACGGCCGTTCATCCGTTTCCCCCTCATCTGTGCCCATGCGGAACAGCCCGCCCGGCATAAAGACCATCCGCGCCCCTGTGTCGGTGATGAAAGGTTCCGGGCTGGGCGTGGGCGGCAAAGTGGGTGCGGGCAGCGGCGAAGGGGTGGGGGCCAGCGCCGTCAGGGCCGCCACAATGGCCGATTCCAGCGTGGCGGTCGCTTCTGCCTGAGCCACCTCATCCTCACCCCCCAGACCGGTGAGGGTGAAGAGGGTGCCAAATAGCAGTACCAGCAGCAGCAAGCCCGCCAGACCCATAATGGTGCGCTGCTCAATTTGCTTGCGGGTGCGGGGGGAGATGCGGGGCGGAGCGGGGCTGCCCAGCTGGCGTGCGGGGCTGCGCTTTGGCTCCGGCGTTGATTCTGGCTGGCTGTCTGGTTTGCTGGCAGATTTGGTCAGCGCGTTGGCGAATGATTCGGCCGTTTCATAGCGAGCATCCGGCCGCAGCGACAGGGCACGGTTGGCTACCAGCGACAGGTAAGGAGGCACGTCTGGGTTCACTTCTCGCGCCGGGATCAAGTCAGACAGGCCAGTTTCCCGGTTGAGGGCACGGGGGGGCACCTGATTGGTGAGCAAGGTGTAGAGGGTGGCCCCCAGGCTGTAAATATCGCTGGCAGGGGAGACGTCCAGCTGGGCCTGCTGCTCTGGCGAGCCATATCCTTTGCTGTGCAGATGCACCCCCAGCTCCGGTAGGCCGCTGTCTACCAGAAACACGGTGCCTTCTGGCGTAATGCGGATATTGGCGGGCTTAATATTGAGGTGCAGCTGCCCTTTTTGGTGCAGATAGCTCAGCGGTTGGCAGGCGGCTTGCAGCCATTCGATGATGCGGTGGGTGGGGAGACGGCCGTATTGCTCTAACAAGCTCTGCAAATCTACCCCGTCTACATACTGGCTCACCAAATATTGGCCATGCTCCTCAAGTGCAAAATGGTCCAGCACCTGGGGAAGCTGCGGGTGAGACAGCTCGCTCAGGCGGCGGGCTTCCTTGCGAAACAACCGCTGCATCTCTACCGAGCTGTCCCGGTACTCCTTCACCGCCACGTCCTGGTTATCCACCACGTCCCGCGCCCGGTAGGTGACGCCATACTGCCCTTCAGCCAGCAGGCTCAGAATGCGATACCGTTTGTTGAGAAGCTCACCCGGATAAAATGGCATTACTTTTTGCGTAGAATGATTGATTCAAAATATTGTTCCTGAAACCAGGTCTGGGCTTTAATCTGTTCATCCGTGGCCGTTTGACCGGGCGGAACAAGCACCAGCTTGTCGTCATTATCGTTCAGGCGGTGGATAACGGCAATACACTCCCCGGTAAAACTGGGCAGCGGTTCGGTGATATTTAGCACATACACATCTAACTCGTCGCCATCGGGCGCGGGTACGCCGGGCAGATAGCCGTAGTTGATGGGGTAGATAAAGTGCCACGTCGGGTGTTGGGAATGGCAAGGGCGGTCGATAACGGCCGTTACCATCTGCCCCAAAAAAGAGGTGGCGGGTGGGTAACCGGTGTGCTTCATACGCTTTTTTTAATACAGGGGAAAGAATCTGGTAATTAGCGGCAGGGCAACGATGGCAATGATAATTTCCAGCAGCAGCCCCATCCGCCAATAATCTCCAAATTGATACCCGCCAGGTCCCATCACCAGCGTGTTCGATTGGTGCCCGATTGGCGTCAGGAAGGCGCATGAGGCGCCAATGGCCACGCACATTAAAAATGGATCGGCTGAAGCGCCCATCCCCTCGGCAATGGTTATCGCAATAGGGGCCATTAAAACGGCCGCTGCCGCATTGTTCACTAAATCAGACAAAAACATCGTGCCAACCAGGACGATTGCCAGGGTGATCATAGGTGCAACCCCCGCTGATATATTCAAAACCTGCCGGGCAATTAAATCCGCCCCGCCGCTCACTTCCAACGCCTGGCCTACGGGAATCATTGCCCCCAGCAAAACAATAATCGGCCAATCGATGCTGTCATACGCCTCGGTGAGGGTGATTAAGTTGGTCAGCAGCATGGCCACAGCCGCGCCAATGAAGGTGACCTGAACCGGCAGCAGGCCCACCGCTGCGATCAGCATGGCGGCTCCAAAAATGGCCACCGATAAAAATAGACGGCGTGGCCGCCCCAAATGTAAGCCACGTTCTGCCAGAGGCAAACAGCCCAGGCTGGCTAACGCTTCTGTGAAGGTGTTGGTTGTCCCTTGCAGCAGCAGCACGTCTCCGGCTCGAAAGCGCACCCCAATTAACCGCGCCTGCAACCGAACCCCATGTCGGGCAACTGCCAGCAGGTTTAGGCCATACTGCCAGCGCAAATTTAAACTGCGAACGGTTTTACCCACCATGCGGGAACCTGGCCTGACAACCGCTTCTATAATGCTGATTGCGCTGGATTGCAGCACATCTTCCCCAAGCGCTTTGCTGCCAACCAGCTCTAGCTTTAGCGAGCTGGTCAGGTTTTTTAAATCTTCAGAGTTTGCTTCCACAATGAGGATATCCCCCACGCGCAAAATCTCGAAGCTGGAGGGCGCAGGCAGGCGCTGCTTGCCGCGCACCAGGCTCACCACAATAATTTCCTTGTCTGGCTGGTGTAGAGCACGTAACGGCTGTCCCACCAATTCCGACTCTTCAGAAATTCTCACCTCAGTAATGTAATTTTCAATCTGGAAAATATCTTCACGAGAGGCTTGCCCTTTGCGCTGCGGCACCAGCTGCCAGCCGACGAGAACGATAAAAAGCCCGCCAGCTATCGCCACACCCAACCCCACCGGGGTAAAGTCAAACATGCGAAAAGGTTCCAGGCCATGCTGCGCCCGAAAAGTGGCCACAATGATGTTGGGTGGGGTGCCAATCAGGGTGATGAGACCACCCAGCAGGGAGCCAAAGGCCAAGGGCATGAGCAAGGCAGAAGGGGAACGGCCGCTTTGCCGACTCATGCGAATGGCCACCGGCATCAATAAAGCCAAAGCGCCCACATTATTCATAAACGCCGAAAAAAGCATCACCAGGGCTGTCAGCGAGGCTAACTGAGCGCCGGGGCGGTCAGTGACCTGCGATAGTTTTTGGGCAATCACATCCACAATGCCCGCGTTTAGCAAACCACGACTGACGACGAAAACGGCCGTTACCGTAATCACCGCCGGATGACCAAACCCGGCAAACGCATCCCCACCAGGGATGATGCCGGTAATGGTTACCGCCAGCAGCGCCAGTAAAGCAACAACGTCATACCGCCATCGGCCCCAGACGAATAAAACCAGTGTGCCAAATAGAACGATAAAAACAATGATTTGATCAAGCACTTGTATCCTCCCGGTTGAATACTGCCGCCTTTCATCTAGCAACCTTGTTCAAGAGAATCCAGCCTCAGATATTACCATCACTTACATCAAATGCTCCCCTTTAACTGTTCAATACAATCACCGGGCAGGGTGCATTCTTCAGAATGCGTTCTACACGCGGCCCCAGAAACAGCCGCTCCGACCCAGGCCGAACATCCGTCCCTAGAATGATCAGGTCAATAGCATGTTCCCTGACCCGGTTCAAGATAATAGTCTCCACATCTGTGCCTACCTGAATATCGGCTGAGGTATGTACATTTTGTGATTTGCCCAGCTCACACAGCTCTCTTACCATCTCCTGGCCAACTTCCAGCTGCTTCTCAAACATGGTACCATCGGCATCCAGAAAATACCGGCTGGTGTTGTCAATCACCACATGCATGATTTGCACATCATCACTTTCATCAGTTGCCAGGGCAAAAGCCAATTCCGCCGCATTTCGCGCTGCCTGGCTGCCATTGGTGGGTACCAGAATCCGTTTGGGATTCCAATCTGGCTGTACCCGCTGCCCTTGAACCACAATGGTGGGGCAGGGTGCCATACGGACCAGGTAATCTACCAGCGGCGTAAAAACGACATTGGAACTTTGGCTATCTTCTGAGGCACCAAAGACCAGCAGATCATAATCTTTATGGGCTTCATCCAATATAACTTGGGAAGCGTTTTCTGCCTCCAGCACCTTAGACCGCACTTCTTTTTGGGAAAAGAGCCGTGACAGCTCTTTTAGAAAGGCAGTTCCGGCAGCGCGTTTGCCCACTTTCGCCACGGTGAGCAGCGTCAGGGAGAGATTTGTTTTGGCCGCTATCTTCTCCAGCACGTGGGCTTCAATGGTTTGTACCGCGCTGCCTGCTATTTCCCGCTGGCGCACGGGCAAAAGGACACGATGCATATTGGCCACCAGGCTGCCTATCGCTAATTCTTCCTGGCGCAGCCGCTTTGTCTCCTCTTCGCTTGGTTGGATACGTTTTAGCACCCAGCGTAAGGCTGAGGGGGCCATAAGGGAGGTAGTCATTGCCATCACTACAATGATTGAGAACATATCTTGGGCCAGGATGCCCAGATTTAAGCCAATAGTAGCGATGATAATTTCCATTGCGCCACGAGCATTTAGCGCCGCCCCAAAGCCTAAAGCTGTCCAGTGATCACGCCCACCAAGCAAACGAGAGCCAAGGTAGGTGCCGACAACTTTGCCAAAAACTGCTACAAAAATGACTAACAAGGCAATGCTAATCAAAGTTGGGTCTGTTAGGCTGAGTAAATTGACTTTTAATCCAGCAACAGCAAAGAAAATGGGTGCAAACACAGCCAAAGTGATGCTTTCTAGCTTATGTATGACAGCTCGGGGTAGACGAGGCATTTGCCCAAATAAAATACCTACCACAAATGCGCCAAACAATGCCTCTAAACCGATAGCCTGCGTAATTGCTCCCCAGGCAAAGGTGAGTACAACAATGAGCGTCAAGACACGGTCCGAGCTGGTTGCTTTTTCCTGAACAAAGTCCAGCGCTTTTTTTACAAACCAGCGCCCTACGGTAAAGCTTAAAAGAATGAAGGCAAGCACACTGCCAATAGATTGCGCAATTCCCAGGGCCGTAGCACCCTCTCCACTGGCTAATCCGATGATGATGGAGAGTAAAATCCAGGCTGTTGTGTCATCTACCATACCCGCAGCAATAATGGTTTGTCCAATATCTCTTCGCAATAAATTCAAGTCGATGAGCACTTTGGCAATAACCGGAATAGCTGAAATAGACATGGCTGCTGCCACGAAAAGAGCAAACACCAGACGTTCATTTGGATTACCCAGTAAGAAATCTGGCAAATAAAGACCCAGAATAAAACCGGTTAGAAAAGGGAGTATCAATCCACCGGATGCGGCTGACAAGGCTGTTCGTGCGTGTCTGCGAATCAGGGCTATATCTGTTTCCAGACCAGTGATGAGCAGCAAAAACATAACACCGACGAGGCTGACAACTTCGAGAAGATAACCCTGTACGGCCGTTTGCGGCACGATCCACTGCCCGACGGACGGAATGAGGCTGCTTAAAAATGAAGGGCCGAGCACAATACCGGCCAGAATTTCCCCCACAACAGTGGGCTGCCCCAACCGTTGGGCCACTTCGCCCAGCGCTCGGGCGGTAAAAAGAAGAATTGCTAATTGCACAACCAGTACCAAAACGTCGTGGTGTGAGGCTGCTGTAAATACATCCATAAAATCGCTCCTTCTGACGATGATTCATTTGACGTAGGTAGTCCAGGAAAAACCCGCAGATTTTTGTAAAACCACGCATTTTCTTTCTGGATTTCTTTGTCATTTTTGTATAAGCCGTGGCTTATTTCTGATTAGGCCACTTTTTAATTTGAATTTTTTGCGGCTGAGTCAAGTATGGGTGTGGGTTTTGAACAAGTTGTATAGGTACATTTCAAGGCTATCACAAGACATCTGGTTTAGCGAATGCATTTAGCAGAAGCTTATACTTTATTGTGGCCGTTTTCTTTAAAGTAATCCAGCAGAAGCAGGTGAACAAACATGTAGCCGCCGCCCACTTTGCGCAGCAGATTGCGCTCGGCGGCGTAATCTAGAAAGTGGATATAATCGGCGGGGGCCAGCTGGTGCTGGGCCAAAATGCGGCCGAGCTGCCGCTGCTGCAAGGCGGCCAGGCCGCCATAAGCCAACCCGGCCGAAACGCCGAGATAAAGGCTGGCTCCCAGACCAACCGGCAGCGCGGTTTGCCAGGTGAGAGGCAGGTTGAGCCAGTTGGCTATTAGCCAGCCCAGCCCCAGGGCAACGGCCGTTGCCACTCCCGTTACGATGCCTACCAAACGGCCGTTTTGTCTTGATCGCACAAAACCCTGACCCGGCGTGGTGCGCAGCTTCATCTCGTCCCGCTCCAGCGCATGGGCCACCGTCTGGCTAAGCAGCCCGATGATAGCTAACAGGAAGATCCAGGCACCGGAAACGGCCGTTCCCAACCCAGACCCTGCCAGCCAGACCAATCCGCCCAGCCCCGCACCGCCCACCGTGCCCAAACCACCCCCCAGCAGCGCCCGTGGCCAGCGCCAGTTCAGCGTCTCCACTGTTTCTATGCGGAACCAGGAGACCCGCGCCCAGACCAGGAGCAGCCGGAAAAAGGCCAGCAGTCCCCCCGTCGCCAGCCCCACCGCCGTACCCGCCAGCAAGGCACGCCAATCGCCCACCGCCAGACCCACCAGCCCCGCCAGCAGGCCAATCAGCACAAACAACCCCGCCAACCGATAGCGCAGCCCGTCGGCAAACTGGCGCTGCTGGTCACGAGGCAGCCAGTTCGGCTGTAATCCTTCCAAAAAGAAGATCGTCTGGTTGAATTGGGACATTTTTTGGGCCAGCCAGGCCAGCCACTGCACGGTCTGTTCCGGCTCATACAGCGCTTCACCACCGCGATACCGCACCATGCGCTCTACGTAGACATCAAACAGCAGGGTGCGCCCCATTTTGCGGTCCCCCAGCGACAGCGCCACCTGCTCTGGCATCCGGTAATAGGCCAGGGTCATCATGCTGAGCATGAGGGGGGATTCCGCCAGCTCGCGCAGCGTCATATCCGTTTGCAGCGCCGCCCGCAGCCCGGCCAGGCGCGGCCCCATGCTGCCCAAATAGTGGTCGATCTGCTCTAGCGACAGCGGCTGGAGCACAATTGCCTGGGCCAGATTGAGCCGGGTGGCCAACGCCTCGTAATCCTTGATGCGGCAGGTGACGACGGTGGGCAGACGCATGTACCGCTGGCGGAACTGGTTGATGGCGTGGGCGCATGGGATGCGCTGTTCCAACTCTACCTCATCCAACCCGTCCAGCAGGGGGAGGAGTTCGCCGTTTTTTAGCCACGCCTGCCCCAGGCGGCGCGGCACTTCGTACCGGGTGGCCAATTCGTTGACCATCCAGTCGCCCAGGGGCAGGCTGCCCGCCCAGCTGGCCAGGCTAAACACCACCGGGATGGGATGACGGCCGTCCATCTCGGCCCGCAGCAATAAATCGCTGACGAGCTGCAAGAGGACGGTGGTTTTGCCTGCGCCCGGCTCGCCCATGATGAGCAGGGTGCCTTCGGCCTCGTCGTAGACGCTGGTGATGGAGGTGCCCAGCGGCAAGGGGGTGTCGAACAGTTCGCCGGGCAGCAGATTTTCTGGCTGCTGCCAATCGGCCAAGGCGCTGCTGGCGACGGCATTGGCAACTGCGTTGCTGCGGTAGGTCATGGCCAGGTCGATCATCTCGGCCCCATGCAAGGATTCTTGCAGCACGCCCACGAGCCAATAGGTTTTGACGCGCTGGAGCATGACGTGGCGGTTGTGGTTGGTTGGTGCTTCCATAAGAATTGACCCCCTCCCTGGCCCTCCCCCTGCAAGGGGGAGGGAATCTGGCTCCCTCTCCCTCTCAGGGAGAGGGTTGGGGTGAGGGTAAATTACATCAAATTCTTCACGATACGGCCGTCTTTCATCACTAGCCCAATATTGTCCACATCTTCCAGGCTGCGAATGTTGGCCAGTGGGTCGGTGCGGCTGACGATGACGTCGGCCAATTTGCCCGCTTCCAGGGTGCCCAGTTGGTCGTCCCAGCCCAGGCATTGGGCGGCAACTTTGGTGGTGGCCACAATCGAATCCATCGGCGACAGGCCCACATTGCACATCAGCCCCAGCTCGCGCAGGTTGGTGCCGTGTTTCATCACCCCAGCATCGGTGCCCATGGCGATGTTGACCCCCGCCTTAAACGCCTTGCCGATATTCTCGCTGTGAATTTCGATCACTTCGCGGGATTTGCGGACGCCCCATTCTGGCATGTTCCCGCCCGCTTCGGCCGCTTCCAAAACGGCCAGCGGGGCCAGCAGCGTCGGCACCAAAAACGTACCCCGCTCCAGCATCAGCTCAATCGCCTCATCATCCACAAAAATGCCGTGCTCGATGGAGTGGATGCCCGCCCGCACCGCGTTTTTGATCCCTTCGGCCCCTTGCGCATGGGCCATCACCTTGACGCCGCGCCGGTAGGCCGCTTCTTGCACCATCACCGCCAGCTCTTCCGGGGTGAACTGGGTAAATTCGGGGTGGTCGGTGGGGCTAAGAACGCCGCCGGTGGCGCACACTTTGATGATGTCGGCCCCGGCGCGCAGCACTTCGCGCACCTTTTTACGCACTTCGTCCACGCCGTCGCACAGGCCGCTGGGGCGGCCGGGGGTGGCCGGAATCAGGCCGAAATCCAGGCCGGAGGGGAGCCAGCTGTCGCCGTGCCCGCCGGTGATGGTGAGGACGGAGATGCTGATCTGCATGCGCGGCCCTTCGATATAGCCTTGCTCGACGGCTTGCTTCATGCCCAGGTCCACGCCGCCCGCATCCCGCACCGAGGTGATGCCCGCTTCCAGGGTGCGTCGCATAGGGTCGATGGCTTTGTAGTAGTTGAGGGAAAACGGGGTGTTCATTTCTGCCATGAAGTTGATGCCGTCGAAGATGAAGTGAACGTGGGTGTCGATGAGGCCGGGCAGGATATGCCCGCCCTGAGCGTCGATCATGGTGATGTCGCTGTTGGGCAGGCGAATGTCGCCTTTACGGCCGACCTGCTCAATTTTGTTGTCGCGGATGAGCACTGCGCCGTTTTTCAGGGGGGAACGGCCGTTGCCGTCTATCAATGTACCGTTGTGGATGAGAGAATAGGTCATGGGAACTCTCCAAGTCGTGGTTTTGGATATTTGTCAAACTGCTTGTGGCTGCCGGAGTTCGGCAATGGAAGTTTACCGGATGTTGGGGGGCGCGGCTATAAATAAGATTGGGCCAATCTTTGGAGATTGGCCCAATCTGGCTGCGGCGCGGTAAGAAACCGCGGCTACGGTAAAACGAGGAGCTTGTTGTACACGTCGCCCAGCCAGCGGTTTTGTGGGGGGACTATGAGGGGGGTGGGCTGCAAATCGGCCCAGAAGGGGGTAAAGATGTGGTTGCGGTCGCCGGGCAGCGACCATTGGTCGGGGGTGTCTTCGTGGCAGCGTAGGTGGACGTAGTGGCGGGTTTTGCGCCAGCTGAGGTGCGCTTCCGGCAGCCAGCCGTCGATATAAAGCGTAATTTGGGTGGGGTTGGGCAGCTGGTCGTACTCGGTGTAGGTGATCTGGCGGAAACGGCCGCTGCTTGTAGCAGACCCCGCCCCCACCGTAAACGTATGCCCCCGCGTAAACCGGGGCGCAAAGGGGATCGACTGCTCGTCTGGCTGGCTCAAAATCTGGCTGTCCCGGTTGAGAATGGCTTCACCGGGGGCCAGCTCATTGGCAATCTGGCCCAAATAGTGCTGGATGGTGAGCTGGGTCAGGCCGGTTTCTTCACGGGCTTCGCGCAAGACGGCCGTTTGCCAATCTTCCCCCGCCTCTACCGTACCCGCCGGAATCTGGATGCCCGCCTGGGGATGCCGAAACAGCAGCAGCTGCTGCTGCCCCTGGCTGCCCATGCGGGTGATAAAGGCGGCGACTTTGTGGATGGTCATGGGGAGGCAATTAGGTAATTGGGTAATTTGGCAATTGAGCAATTACCCAATTACTCAATTGCTCAATTACCCAATTACTTCTTCCTCAGGCTGCCTAAAAAGCCCAGCAGCAGGCCAGCGGCCAGCCCGTACAGCCCTACCGCCACCGGATGCCGCCAGCGAGGAACGGCCGTTTCCGGTTCTACGGTTTCCGGAGGGGACTCTGGCGGGACGATGTGGTGTTGGATCGCCTCATCCTCATAGGCAGCGCGGGCGGCGCTGGGGTTGATCCGCCAGATGGCGTTGCTGGTTGGCTTCAGGCGAGAACCGAACTTGTTGGCATACACCTGGGTAAACTCTGCGCCAAACAGGAAAATTTGGGCCGAGTAGTAAATCCAGAGCAAAATCAGCACCAGCGACCCGGCCGCGACATAAGTGGAAGTGGCTGAACCCCGCGCCAGGAACAAACTGATGAGATAGCGCCCCAGCATAAAGAGGAGTGTTGTAACCGCCGCGCCCAGCAGCACGTCTTTCCAGGTGATGTGGGCATCTGGCAAGATTTTGAACAGCAGGGCAAACAGCAGGGTGAGGATGATGAAGGAGGCGAGGAAGTTGATTTCTGGCAATAGTATCCCAATATTGGGCAGCCATTCAATGAGACGATCGCCAACGGCCGTAATGATGGCCGTGGTGGCCAGCGAAAGGATCAGCAGCAGCCCCACCAGCAGCACCATGGCAAAGGCCAGCGACCGCTTGCGCAGCGTGTTGAGCAGGCTCCTTTCCGGCGCAGGTTGTAGGCCCCAGATCATGTTCAGGGTGCGCTGGAGGTGGAAAAAGAAGCCAGAGGCACCCAGCAGCAGCAGCGTTGTGCTGAGAACCGTGGCAATGAGGCTGGCCCCCGACTGGCTGGCGTCGGCTACCAGATTTTGAATGACAACGGCCGCTTCGGTGCCTACTGCCCCTTCAATTTCGGCCACAATTCGCCCTTCAACGGCCGCTTCACCAAAAAACAGCCCGGCGACCGCGACGGCAATCACCAGCAGAGGAGCCATGGCAAAGATGGCGTAATACGTCAGGGCGGCGGCAAATAAGGAGGCGTTGCCGCGGCCCCACCCCTGGGCGCTTTCTTTGAATAGTTCAAAAATACCCACAACAATTGCTTTCATACCGTGATCTTAGAGTGAGCGGCGCGAGGATGCAACTATTTTGCGGCCAGATCTGTGGCCAGAATGGAAAAGAACCAATCATCGACGAAACGGCCGTTGTCAAAAAAGCGCTCTCGCAAAGTGGCTTCTTCCGTAAAGCCCACTTTGCGCAGTAAATTGGCCGAGGCGGGATTGCTCGGGTCCACAATCGCCTCGATGCGATGCAGGCCCATCTGCTCCAGGCCAAAACGCACTGCTGCCCGTACCGCCTCAGACATAATGCCCTGCCGCCAGTGAGCGGAGCCAAGCTCATAGCCAATTTCCGCCCGGTGGTGGTAGGCGGTAATGTCGTGGTAGCCACAGGTGCCTAAAACCGTGTCGTTGCCCTGGAGGGTCACGGCCCAGCGCAGGGCCTGCTTTTCGCTAAATGCTTTGGTGTACCAGTTGATAAGCCTGTGAGCCTCGGCCACGTCTTTGTAAACAGGCTGGCCGTGTCCGGCCATGACTTTGGGATCGCTAAAGACGGCAAAAAGCGCTTCAGCATCATCGGGAATCAACTCCCGCAGCCGCAGCCGTTCAGTTTGCAGAATAGGGAAGGTTTTGAAACGTTCGGTCAGATCCAGCATTCAAGAAATTCCTTTAGAGGTGTAGGTCAATTTTGAAAAATTGACCTACGTAAGTTGCCAGCCGCTGCCGATGGGCAGCACATCCCGCGCCCGGCCGATGTGTACCATGAACCAGTCTGGCTCGTCCGGGTTGCGCTGCCCGCCGAGCAGCCATTGCAGCTCCAGCGTGCCGGCCCAAAAGCGCGCCCGTTCGATGTGCTGCTCGATGCCGGGGCAATAGGGGGCCATCTGCCGCAAAAAGCGCTCACCGTACTGGTCGATGAGGCAGCCAAAGTCAGCGGCGGGATCGCCCAGCCCGGCCGTGCCAAAGTCGATGACGCCATTTAGCTGCCGGGTTGCGAGATTATACAGCAGGTGGTAGCAGCCCAAATCGCCGTTTATGAAGGCAGGTTCATAGGCCATGAAGGCGGGATCTTCCAGAAGGGGCGCAAAATGCTGCTCAACCCAGTCGCGGGCAAACTGCATAAGGTAAGGGAAAAGCTTGTCGCAGACGTCGTCGTACAGCTTTTGCCACCTTTCCGGGGTGCGGTTGGTGATAGAGGGGCTAATGCCATGTGCCGCTACCTCGGCCAGCGGCACCGTGTGCAGCCGGTGCAAAAAGGTGCCCAGCTGTTCGGCGATGGCCTGCTGTTCAGCGGGGGGCAGGCGCAGTAGAAGGTGACGGGTGAGCGCCTCGCCAGGAATCCAATCATAGGCGGCAAAGGGGTGGCCCATCTGCTCGCTCTCGTACACGGTCCAGCAGGGCAGGGGCAGATTCACGTGCTGCCGGGCCAGCGCCAGGCAGTTGGCTTCCTGCCGTAAATCCACAATGCCCCAGTTGTTTTTGGGAAAACGGAAGACGCGACGGCCGTTCACCACCAGCACATCATTTACCAGGCCTTCGTTGTTGCTTTCTACGGTTTCAATAGCCAGGTCGGGTTCAAACAGGGCGATTTGTTGTTGGTAAACGGCCGTTTTCTCCTCAGGCGCTAGCTTGACAGGCGAGGTTTGGGCAGCAGCGTTATCCAGGTGCTGTAAAAAGCCCGCCGGGTAGCATTCCTGCCATTCGCGCCGCAGCATGCCATAGCCCACCGAGTCGTAATACACATCCTCAACGATACGCGCATCGCGAAAGCGGGCTTCTTCCTGGAAACCCAGCTTTTCCGCCAGCCGCATCATACCTGTGTTGCCCGACCAGGTACGCAAATCCAGGCGAGCCAGCTGGGGCATGGCTTCTAATAAATAGTCGCACCACAAACCCAACGCCTCATAGCCTAATCCCTGCTGCCAATGAGCAGGATCATAAATGACAATGCCTACGGACAGCCAGTTGGTTTCTATACTTTGCCAGTACCAGCTCACCTGCCCGCGCAGCTGCTCTGTTTCTGGGTCGCAAATGACCAGCCGCTGGCGCGGTGTGGGCCAGCCATCGGTTTCAATTTGCTGGCGCGTCTTTGCCAGGTGGGCTGGAATTTGTTCCGGTGTCAGCAGCGGGTAATAGGGACCATCCAGCTCTTGCCAGCGGTGGCCGGGCTGGAGCCATTGGTCCAAAACGGGCAGATCGTCCAGCTGCCAGTCGCGCAGAAGCACGCGTTTACTGCGAATAATCATGATGGGTCACGTCCTCGAAGGTGAAGTTGATATACGGCCGTTCCGCCCAAATAATCTCCCGCCGCCCGCGCATAAATCCGGCGGCCCAACTATCGTCGTTCAAGTCGGGAATGTCGCGCAAGATGACACCGTACAGATCAATTTCGCGCAGCTTCATAAAGGGCAATATTTCCTTTAGCCAGATGGGATCAAGCCGGTTTTCTTCACAGTAGCCCTGCCAGAACAGCGGCCAAAACTGGGCGCAAAATTTAACCGGGTTGGGATGATTGGTAATGGCATAGAAAACCACCATGGCGATGTCGTAAATGAAGTGACCATAAACGCAGTCGTCGAAGTCAAACAGGGTGATGCGGCCGTTTTCATCGACAAACAGGTTGCCGGTATGGGCGTCCTGGTGGATGAGGCCGTAGGCATCTGGCGGGGCGGGCAGCTGGCGCAGATAGGCCAGGTTGGCGGTGTTCAGCGCCATAGCCACCGGATCGAGTTGAGGCAGGGCGCTGGTGGTGTCGGTCATGATTGGATCGTCCCAAGACGGCCGTCGCCAATCCTCGTCAGGCAGGGCGTACTGTTTGGTGAGCGCGTGCATTTTGCCGATGAGACGGCCGTGATTTTGTATGAATTCTGCTGAAAGCGTGCCATTCTTCCAGGGTGAGCCACCGTTGGCCCGCACAAACGCCGTCGCCAAAAAATGCTCACCTTGCCCGTCGGGAATCAGTTCGACCAAATTGCCTGCGTCTGAGTTGACAGCTTTGGCTACACCGGCACCGCCGCGGGCCAAATGATTGATCCAATCCACCTCGCCACGAATGAGGTCCGGGCTGCGGCGCAGGCTGTGCCCCAGCCGCAAGACATACTGCGCGCCAGCTTTTTCAAAGCCGTAGATGAAGCTTTCGAAGCCACCCAACTCTTCAATCTTATTAGAGGCAATGCCGTAGCGCTGCCGGGCTTCGGCCAAAATTGCGTTGCTAAAGCGATTACGAATCTTTTCTTCCATGCTGTGTTCTCCAACTGATGATTTCACCGATCTGGCCGCGATGTTCGGTTTCGTGCTGGGTTAGATGAAACAGCACCCACTCTGGCGTGACGTGGTATTGCGGCAGCTGGCGGGCGCGGCGAAACTCTGCCAGTGACAGCTCGGCGTAGACATCCAGCAGCAGCTGGCGGGCGGTGTCCAGTCGTTGCAGATGTGTGGGGAGGGAAACGGCCGTTACCGGAAACAACCGCCCATCTTTGTCCCGCACCGGATAAGGCAGCAGCGCCTCAACTTCTGGGGGAAATTCCTGCTCCAACACCTCACAAAACAGCCAATCAATCTCAATGGCGGCAATGTGGTAAAGCAGCGTGCCGACGCTGTTGCCGCCGGGATACGGTTCCCAATCCAGCCAATCAGGATCGAGTTTTGTCAAAGCTTCCTTCAGCCGCCCGCGTGCACCTTCCAGCTGCCAGAGCGCCCGGCCAATGGCTGGATCAACGGCTGGCATTGGGGCTATGTTGAGCTGTTCAACGGCCGTTTCTTTTTGGGGTGCATCACTCATTTGCCTCTCCTTTTTGGGTTAACTGGTTCTGAATTTTTTGCTCAAGCTCGTCGATGGCGGCTTGCCGGGCGGCTTCACCATTGTTGTCCCACTGCACCCGCTGGCGCATCTCTGGCAGCGGATCGTCCGGGTAGCCCAGCAGGTGGAAGAGGGCGGCGGCGCAGTGGTAGCGGATTAGCATGAAGGTTTCGCCGCTTTCCCGCCGCAGTACGTCCAGCAAGGCAGGGGCGCTGGCGGCCAGGCTGCCAATCTGCCGCAGGCTGTACCAGATCTGGTAGTACGGATCGTACTGACGCTTTTGAATCTTGCGCAGAAGTTTTGCTTCGGACAGTTTGGCGTACTCATTTTGGGTTTGCTGCGCGTGCCATTCCCACGCTTCCTGCCAGTTGCTAAATTCGGACATATCAGCCATTGGTTTTCTCCTGATGAGGCGCGCAGGTGCAAAGGTAGATGAGCACGGGACTTGCGTCGGTCAGCGGCGAGAAGTCCCAGTTGCCATAGCGTGCCTCGATGGCAAAACCATTGTAATGCAGCAAATTTTCCATCTCCTGAGGGAAGTAACTGCGCAGCGCCAGCGGGGCCACCGTGGTGACGGTTTCGCCGGCCGCATTTTGCCAGCGCCGGTAAGCGGTTTCGTGCCGGATCTGGTTGAGGGCATCGTAGCTGGTTATACCGCTGACTTTGATGAAACGGCCGTCCCCCGCATCATATTCAAACCATGCCTCTTCGTCATCAGAGGAAGCCATGTAAGGCGGCTTGGTAAAGAGGGTGGTGATGAGCAAACGGCCGTCTTCAGCCAGATGTTCCCGTACGCCAGCCAGGAAAGCTTCCTGGTCAGGCCGGGTGAGCAAATGTTGAAACATGGCTCCGATCTCAAAGATCAAGGCAAACTTTCCCGGCAATTGGAAACAGCGAGCATCCGCTTCTACCCAGTCGACGGGCAAGTCGCCTGCTTTTTGGCGGGCATGGGCCAACATGCCGGGCATAATATCCAGGCCCGTAACGGTAAAGCCAAGCCGCGTCAGGTAGAGCGTGTATCGACCTGTCCCACAGCCCAACTCCAGAATGGGTCCGTTGGCCTGCTGGGCCAGCTCCAACAAAAATGATCCCACGGGTTTTTCATCGGGATTTTCCATATCATACAGATGGGGATCGGCATAATCGGCCAGGTTATCATGATCAATCATTGTTTTTCTCCATGATGGAGCCAGCTCTTTTCAGGGCGCTGGCTAGAAAGTCGCGGAAGTTTTGCCGGACGGCCGTTATTTCATACGCTCCCGCCTGCAATGCCTGCCATTCAGGAATCATGCCTTCGGGGTCGGGCATGAAGCGGGCCGCAGCGGCCAGCTCCCAGAAGGCGAGATTGGCTACGGGACAGCCGTTTGCCTGCACATACGCCGCCAGAAAAGCATCGGCCAGCGTTTTGCCGCCGAGCATCGCCAGTTCGTGGCGCAGGTAGGCTACGTCATAGGCCGGATCGCCAAAGGAGGCTTCTTCCCAGTCGAGAACAGCTGCAATGCGCTGATTTTGCCATAAGATGTTGCCGGTCCAGTAATCGACGTGCATCAGGGCTGGCGGTACCGGCTGGATAATGGGTAAAAGATCATGGACGGCGTGCCAGACGGCCGTACCGTCTGGATGTGCACTCATCTTTTCCGTGACGTGGCCACCGTTTAAAAACCAGGTCACCTCCTCGTTGCCATTTAGCAAAAATGCTTTTTCGGACGCCAGGGGAATCGCATGAATCCGGGCCAGGGTTTTGGCCAATTCGGTAATCCAGGTGGTTTGGTCCGACGGCAGGATAACCTGTTGGCCGGGAACAAAGCTGGTGACGATGCCGGGGCTGCCCAATGAATCACCACTTTTGTCCAGCAGCAGCGGCGTGGGGGCCGGGATGTGATGCTGCCGCAAAAGCGCCAGCGTCTTAAACTCACGCTCTGCTTTTTCGCCCCGATCATAGCTACCAAAGACAGCGTAGCGTCGCAAGACGATTTGTTTGGGACCAACGGCCGTTTCGTAAACAATCAGCGTGGTTTCGTTGGAAAAACTGCCGGGTAACGGCCGTATCTGTTTCAGTTTACCACTGCCCTCTATTTGGTTAATGATCCTGGTGTACATTTTAGAAAGCTGCTTTTCGAGCATCCTTTGCCTTAGCCTGGATAAGCCAAAATCAATAAGTTTTTTATCAACAGATTTCGCAGATTGCACAGATAAAAAATCATTAAATCTGCGCAATCTTTGATTATTCTCCTGCTGAATATAAAAGAAGTTTACTGGTAATGGCCCAATGAAGTTATTGCCCCATGCGCCAACCACCACCAACGTAAATGAGCTGGCCTGTAACCCAGCGTGCCTGTTCTGAGGCCATGAACAGAATCACATTGGCCAAATCTTCTGGCTGGCCGATGCGGCGCAGCGGCGTGTTGGCCGCAATGCGGCTTTCGGTTTCCGGCTCGATATAGCCGGTTTGAATGGGGCCAGGGGCTACGATATTGACGGTGATGCCATACTGGCCCAACTCGGCGGCGGCGGAACGGCCGTAAGACTCAATGGCGTGTTTGCTGGCGGCGTAATGCACATTGGCTTCGTGGGCATGCGCCGCGTCGGTGCTGATGAGCACAATGCGGCCCCAACTGGCCTGCCGCGCCAGGTAGCGCTGGGTGAATTCGGCCATCAGCAAGGCGTAGGCGCGGGCGTTTATGGCAAAATGACGGTCTGCTTCGGCGGCGCTGATGAAGCCCACCGGAAAGCCTTCGGTTTGCACGGCTGCCGGATCAAACGTTTCTAAAACGCAGTGGGTGTGGTTGCACACCAGCACGTCCACCGGTCCCAGTTTTTCCTCGCATTGGGCGAACAGCAGCGGGATGTTGCTGGCGTCGGCGAGATCGGCTTCATGGGCAACGGCCGTTCCACCAGCCGCCTCTATTTCTGCTGCTACTTCATCACCGCTGCGCTGTTGGTTGGCGGCATACAGTTCTGGCCCGCCCGCACCATGTTTTTGGGCCTGCGCCATTTCCTCTGCTGAAAAGTGTGTGGTGCCTCGGAAATAGGTGATAAATACCTTTGCACCTTGAGCCGCAAACGCCTTGGCCGACGCTGCACCAATGCCGTGATTGGCACCTGTGATTAGAATTACCTTCTCTTTTAAGTTAGGGTCAATCATTTTTACCTTCGTTTCTGTCGAGATTAGGCTATTATTCAGAGAAAGGCATCCTCAAATGTTGGCTTTTTTAAAGAGTCACATCTGAGGATACTCTCTCCGTTTTGTACAGTTTGTTAAATAGACAGTTCTCGTTCATAACAAACTCCTTTGTTGGTCAATTTTGCAAAATTGACTTACGGTGAAGCATTCCACAAATTGCGCCATGCCGCTTTTTGGCGATAGCGAGCAAATTCAGGCAGGGATTGCAGCAGCGCCTTGTCGGTGAAGCCTGCGGCGATGGCATCTTGTAAATATTCCAGAGCGACGGGTTCTTTGAGGTGGGCCATGGCTCGTGCCGCCAAAAAGTAGACGTAGGCGGGCGGCGCTTCATCCGTCTCGATGGCGATTTCCAGCATGTCGGCGGCTTCGTTGTACAGCTGCGCCTCGAAGAAGTAGAAGCGGCCCAGCTCAGCGTAATGGCGCGGTTCGTTGGTGTGGAATTCGTAAAAGTTGTACGGCCGTTCCAGCTTAAAGCCCACTTTTACGGCCGTTCCAATCGAGCCCGGATTATCTGCGCCGCAGTGCCAGCCGATGTGGCTGAATCCCGCTTGCCGGCAATATTCAACCGTTGCGGCGGTAACGGCCGTAGCCAGCCCGCGCTTTCGGTGGGCAGCGGCCGTTTCGATTCCAATCTCACAGGCATCCCCTACCGTCACATCTGCCAGACACCAGCAAACAATCTCAGCCCCATGCAGCGCCACAAAGCCAAAGCCATTGCTCAGGAAATTAGCCTGATCCTGCCAGCCAATGCGGATTGAATCAGCAATGTTTTTGGGCAGATTGGCACCTTGTGCCGCCAGCAGCGCGGCATCCAGCCGGGCGATGGTGTACTCTGCGGGCAGCACCGTCTGCCAATCGAGGCGCGGCTCATCGAAGCGATAATAATGATTGCTGCCCCAGATGGGCGGCCAGCGCCAGTCGCCCAGAATGTCTGCCAGGGCGGGTTCCCAATCGGCCGAATCCAGACAAACAACCAGCGTGGGATCGGCTGGATTGACGCGGTCGCCTGCCAGCAGCGTGGCGGTTAGCTCCGCGCGGAGCGCTTCGTTGAAGGCTTCGTTGTCTGGTGCGCCCACCAGGTAGGCACAGTCCAGCGAGATGGCAAAGCCGCTGCGGGGCGCATCCAGGTTGTCTACGTAGACGCGGCCAGGGCTGGTTTGGTGGAGAACGGCCGTAACGTACACATTCCACTCCGCCATCCCTGCAAACAGCGGCACAACGTTGGCATATTGTTCAGGTTTTAAGCGAATCATCTGCGTCCTATTCCTGTTTTCTCTCAACAGGGTAGAAATGAACCGGCTCTTTGCGTCCAACAAAGATAATTCGGTGCTGCAACAGCCGGATGCCGCGCGGCGTTTGGTTGTATTGGACGAACAATTTCAGGGCAGCGCGATCTTGCGCTGGCTGGTAAGGTTTTGGCCCCAGACGCCAGTTGCTAAGCGCGGCGGGAACCTGCTGCAGGTAAGCTTCAAGATGGGCCAAATCACGAAAAAATGCATCGTAGTAAAATTCACGAAAGCTAACGGGGCGAATGTCCAAATTCGCCAGGTTTGCGAGTGTAAAATCAGTCTGATTTCGAAAGGCATAGCTGGTAAACGGCCGTCTACCCAAAAATTCTCGCAAATGGAAGCCGTCAAACTGGCTGACCAACGCCTGCAGAAAATGCCCCTCTGGCTTCAGCTTGTCAGCCAAAACGGGATTCAAATCAGGACCTCGTTCTGAAAAAATTAGATCAAAATAAGTATCCGGTAGCTTTTCAACAACGTCTGCTTCTGCGGCGTTTCCTTCAATGAGAATGACATTATCAAGATAACATTCATTGACGCGTTGTTTAGCGCCTGCCAACAACGCCGGTTCTTGATCAAAGCCCCAGGCTTCTTTTACTTTTGGTGCCAACTGGCAAAGCGTTTGTCCCGCCCCACACCCTAAATCCAAAACCGCTGATTCGGGTTGGAGGTAATTGCTTAACAAGCGCTTGAATTCCTGGTTAGGGTTGTTGCAATAATATTCGATTGCGGGTGAAACGGCCGTTTCATAACTGGCATACTCACCAAACCGGCTGGATAACTCATCATCTATTTCCGCTAAACTTTTTTCGCCCATTTGCTTACCTTTGCCTAAACACGAAGAAAAACTCTGTGAACCTCTGTATCTATTCTGCGTTCCTCTGTGTTCCGCCTTTTTCCTGCAAAAAGTCCAAAACCAGCTCATTAAACAGGGCTGGTTTTTCCATGTTGAGCATGTGGCCCACGCCGGGGATGACGGCGTAACGGCCGTGCGGCAGCTGTTCGGCCAGCCAGGCTGACTGTTCCATTTTCTCTGGCAAATCGAGATCGCCCACCAAAACCAGGGTGGGGGCAGTGATTTCGGCCAGACGGCCGTATGCCACCGGCTCAATTCCCACTTCCTCCACATCGTCCGGTATCACTATTTGGAAGATTTCTCGCTGCATCTGGTCCACTTTTTGGCGCACGGTTGGATTCACTTTTTCGGGCTGGCGGTGGATGCCATCGACCCATAGTTTTAGATTTAGCTCAACGGCCGTATCCCACTCCCCGCGCTCAATCGCTGCATCTTCATCTTCCCAAATCTGCTGGATGCGCGCTGAAGGCGCTGCGCCGCCGATGCTCGGCGCGCCCAAAACCAGCGCCGTGACGCGCTGCGGATAAGCCAGGGCAAAATCAATGGCAGTCTTGCCTCCAAACGAAATGCCTGCCACGATGGCCCGCTCCATCTGCAAAAAATCGAGCAGCCCGGCCACGTCAGCGTGATGGCTGAATTGACCCGACGGCATGGCGGAACGGCCGAATCCGCGCAAATCAAAGCGAACCACACGATGCTGCTCGGCAAAAGCGGCAAACTGCTCATCCCACATGCGGCAATCTGCTACGCCTGCATGAATTGAAATCATCGGCTGACCTGTGCCAGCAATCTCATAATAAAGCTGTGCCCCGTTGATTGGGGCGAAACCGGTTTGTTTCAACACAAATCTCCTTATTTTTTGTAATTACCCAATTACTCAATCACTTCTCGAAATTCGGATTCTTCCAGGTGTACGGCGTGGTGTGCGTCAGCAGCTGAAAGCCACGCTTTTCCAGGATGGGGCGGCTCATCGGGCCGGCATCGACCATGAGGAAGCGATAGCCGCGCTGGATCGCTTCCTGGGCGCGGGCGGCGACAACGGCCGTATACAAGCCATGCTGCCGATACTTTTCCAGCGTGGCACCGCCCCATAACCCAGCAAACTGGCTGCCTTCTGGAAAGGAAGTCCAGGCGGCACAGGCTGGTTCGTTGTTGACATAAGCGATGTAGATCGACCAGTAATCGGGCTGAAGCCCCAGGTTATCCTGAAGCTGAGTCTCCAACCAGCCAAAATCGCTGCCCCACACCTGCGCCTGAAGCGCCGCAATATCCTTAAACTGGGCTGCATCGGTCACCCGGCGCACGTCGGCGGTGACGGGCTGCAAGAAGATTTCCGGGCAGTTGTGCAAATCCATCACCAGCAGCGCCTCTTCCGCGTCCGCTTCCAGACCGTGCGCAGCCAGGCGGGCGGGCAAATCGGCTGGCATGTCGTGGGCGTATGTTTTCCACTCGAAGCCATAACTGCCACTGGCGACAAAGTAATCGAGCTGGGTCTGGATGGCGGCGTTGGCGGATTCGGCCGTCAGCTGGCTGAAAATGACAAAGCTGAGCCGCGCCGGGTTTTTGCTAACGTGCCGCACCACGCCGCCGTCTACTTCGCGTAGGTAGGAGGGATGCTGGCTGTTTTGGCGCTCCTGCTTGTCATACAAAGCTAATATTTCTTCACGATTCATAGCATGTTTCCCTTTTTATTGTTTATTGGCAAAGCGGATGAAAGCGAGCGTTTTCTGTAATTCGTTGGGATCGGCGGGCTGATCGGCTTTTTGGCCGGGAAACGGCCGTTCTGCCCAGGCCCGTTTGAGCAGGGTAGACCAACGGTTGTTCAGATGCGTTTCTGCCCAATTGACCGCCGCCAGCTTGGAATGAATTTGTCCGGTAGCGAGGGTGTGCAGCATACGGCCGTAGCTCAAGGCAGCAAATGGCTGCGCCCAGCGGTTGTTAATCGAATAGTGTCCCGACATGATTTCTTCGCCCCAATCCTGCATCGTTTTGACCACTTCGCGGTGCAGCGCTTCCGGGGGAATGGGATCGATTAGCTCGCTGGCAGGCGGACCGAGCAGCGGGATGCCGTGCTCGCGCACCGTCCAGCGCACCACCCAGGTGTTGTCGTGGTCAGAGCGCACCAGCACCTGGCTGCCGTTGTCGAGGTAAAACGGCCGATCCACCATCGGATCGTATCGCTTAAGCATCTCGATGGGAAAATATGACCCTTCCAAATGCTGCGCCCAGGGGATGGGCAAGGTAAAAATGCGTTGGTGCATCGCTTGCAGCGCCGCCACTTCCCCCTTGGTCAGCTCTTGCTGAATGATACCTAAAAAATCGACGTCGCTGTGTTCGTCGCCGTCGCCAGTGGCAAAGGAGCCTTGCAGGTAAAGGCCAATGAGCTTGTCGCCCAAAATGGGCTGTACCGAAACGAACAGCTCGCGCAATACCTCATTCAGGTCGAGATAAGGTGTGAAATTGTCCATTTTCATTTCAATAAACATTATGCACTCGTTCCCACGCTCTTACAGTTTAAGAAAATAATCAGGTAGTTGTCATTCTGAACGAAGTGAAGAATCCCGCAAGGACCCCATGGCAAGAACCTTACCCACACCAAAGTTTCACTGGTTATCAAGCGGGCGGGATGCTTCGGAGGACCTCAGCATGACAACTTTATTACCCGAATTAATTTTTAATCCACAACTGCGTGGGAATGCAGGGACAGGCGCTCCGCGCCGAATAGGGGATGCGGAGCGTACCAAACTTCATTCCACGCTCTGCGTGGAACGAGGGTTTAGGGGCCTTCTGTAAGGGTGTCGTATAAGTTGACATAATTATCATAGCGCCAGCGGGCGATACGGCCGTTGGCCACCGCATCCTTCACCACACAGCCTGGTTCGTGCGAATGGGCGCAGTCGTTAAAGCGGCACTGGCCCACCACATCGGCCAATTCGGGATAAAACGCAATGAGGTCATCTGGGTGCAGGCCGTGTAGTCCCATATCTTTGATGCCGGGCGTATCAACCACGCTGCCGCCCATTTCCAAAGGCACCATGACGGCCTGGGTGGTGGTGTGCCGTCCTTCGCGGCTTTTCAGGTTGCTCACCTCGCTGGTGCGCAGCTGCAAGCCGGGCTGCACCGCATTCAGCAGGGTCGATTTGCCGACGCCGGATAATCCGGCCAGCACGGTCGTCTGCCCTTGCAAAAAGTGGCGCACCGGCTCAATGCCTTCCCCGTCGGCGGCGCTGGTGAGGAAGACGGGGATGCCCAGCTTGCGGTAGGGGGCAGCGGCCGTTTCCACCTCTATCCTGTTTTTGGCCAGATCGATTTTGTTGAGGCAAACGGCCGTTTTCACATTATTCCGCGCCGCCCCAATCAGATATTCATCAATCATCTGCAGCCAGATTTTGGGTTCCAGCCAGGCGGCTACCACCAGCAGCTGGTCCACGTTGGCGGCGATGATTTGCTTCAGGTGCATGTCGTAGGCGTCGCTGCGGGCCAGGCCGCTGCGGCGGGGCAGCACGCCCTCCACCAGCCCGCGATTGTCGCTGAGGGGCTGCACCAGCACCCGGTCGCCCACCGCTAAAATGTTGGTGTAGCCCGTGCCCTCGGCAATCAGCGTGCCGCGCACGTCGCAGACGATGGTGTCGCCGTTCACCTCGGCCCGGCAGAGACCCCGGCTGACTTCCACCACCTTGCCCAGCAAAAATGGCGTCTCGTCGGCCATGTTTTGCCATTGGGCGTCGTCCAGCGTTTGTTCCAGCGGAGCTGTGGCCTGTGCCTCGACCGCCTTGCGCCGGTCCAACTCGTCCAGCGGCATAATGCGCTGGTCGCCAATGGCCCCTTCTTCATCGGGCACCAGCGGCTGCCAATCGACGCGGTGTTTGGCCTGATTTGCGGCCGTATTGTGACGCAGCTTTTTGCGCTGCCCCTTTTCGGCATTCCATGATTTACTTTGCTGCTGGCGAACCTCTTTTCTCTTTTTGCTCATGGTTATTCCTATTCTTTATTTTCAGACAGGCACCAGCCGATGAGGTGGCGCACAAAGTCGTTGGTGGGGTATGCCTTGCTGTCGTTTTTCCAGCGTGGTACCTGTACCTCTTTGGCCCCGGGCTGCCGGGGAAACTGCTCTCCCTCTACGCGCAGGGTGGTGTGCGGGTCCCCTTCTTTGGGGATGCGGTAATGGACGATGAACTTCTTGTTAGTGGCAATGATGTGCAAAAACCGCTCTGAGGTGTGATCGACAAAGCCGCCTTCTTCTGGAATGTGTTCATCCTTGCTTTCGACGTGCCAGATAAACGGCCGTCCCTTCACCATTACCTTGCGTTTACCTTTTGTATTTACTGCCAAACCAACCTCCTTTTTAAAACGGAACACAGAGTTACGCAGAGAAGCACAGAGATTCACAGAGAAAAAAGAGAATAAATCGGCTTGCGCAATCTGCGCCCATCTGCGTAATCTGCGGATTTATAAAGGCTTGCGGAAGGTCATGCCGCGTTTGACTTCTTCAAAGCCCATCTTGCGGTACAGGTGCAATGCGCCCGACAGATTTTCGGCATCGACGCCGAGCGCCGCTTCGGTCATCCCGACATCTTTCAGCACCTGGAAGCTGCGGGCGATGAGCGCCTTGGCCACGCCGGTGCCACGCCACGGCCGTCGCACAAAGATGGTTTCGGTGTAGCCGCGCTGCCGCCCAAACGTCTCGTTTTCCTTTTGGTCGATGAAGTTTAACACGCCACCGGCCACTTCATCACCTGCCCACGCTATTTGCCACAGGTCGGGGTTGAAGGTGGAGTATTCGCTCTCGGCAGTAAAGTTTTCTTCGCTCCATTCAGACATGCCCCAATGGTCGCGAAACGCTTCGCGCGCGGCTTCCCAAATTTGCCGCCACTCGGCCAGCGTACTGCGCCGAACTTCGATGCCGTCTGGCACGGGGCAGTCGGGGATGTTGTCGAGAGACGGCCGTACCATATCCAGCCCGTAGCGCACAATTTCATGCCCTTCGGCCAGCAGCAGGTTGGTCCAATCGGTCTCGGTTTGCATGCCCCAGTTGACGAAGAAACGTTCCCGGTCGGTGGGGTGCTCGGCGGCAATTTGGCGCAGCCGCTGCTTGAGATGGCGGGCCATCGCCAGCCGGATGCCCGGTTTGCGCCATTCCGGCAGCAGGTGGGCAAAGAAGCAGTAGGCGATGGTGCCGTCTACCAGATTGTTCCACCAGCAACGGCCGTATCCCACCACGTCATCCGCCACTTCTGCAAAAATCATATCCGTGTACGGGTTGCAGTTGGTCAGATGGGCATAATCGGTGGTTGTTTCTTCCACCGAAGCCAGCCATTCGCCCTGATCGGCTTCCTGGCTGCCGTTGACGATGGCCACCATGTGCGGGTAATCGCTGGCACCCTGAAAGCTGCGAAAGCGCAGTCCAGGCACAGCGGGCATTTCTGCCACTATGATTTCATTTTCTACCAATTCGAAACTTGACATAATTATTCACCTCTCTTGTTTCAGATTGGGCCAATCTTTAAGATTGGCCCAATCTCAGTACAACTGCATAGTGTATAAATTGGCGTACGTCCCACCTCGTGAGATTAATTCCTCATGTGTTCCCTGTTCATCAATTCCTTCCTCTGTTAAGACAATAATTCGCTGCGCATTTCTGACGGTTGACAGCCGGTGGGCAATGACGATTGTTGTGCGGTTGTCGGCCAACTTATCTAAAGAATCCCGAATGGCCTGCTCACTCTCGTTATCCAGGGCGCTGGTCGCTTCATCAAAGATGAGCACTGGTGGATTCTTCAAAAAAACGCGGGCAATGCTCAGCCGCTGCTTTTGGCCGCCAGACAGCTTGACGCCCCGCTGCCCAATATCTGTATCGTACCCGTCTGGCAAAGCCATAATAAACCCATGGGCATTCGCCTTTTTTGCGGCGGCGACAATTTCTGCCTCGCTGGCATCCACTTTGCCATAGCGGATATTGTCGGCCACTGTTCCGGCAAATAGGTACACATCCTGCTGCACCAGACCAATGTTTTTTCTCAGTGCGCCCAGGCGAATTTCCTTGATATTGGTACCATCCAGCAATATCTCGCCTTCATTGACCTCGTAAAAACGGGGGATTAAAGAGCAAAGCGTTGTTTTGCCAATGCCCGACGATCCCACCAAAGCGACAAATTCCCCGGCTTTGATAGCCAAAGACAGATTCCGGAAGACATAGCCATGATTCTCTTTGTACTTGAAGCTTACATCTCGAAAGAGCAGATGACCTTGAACCTGCGCCAACTCAACGGCACTGGCTGCGTCTTGAATATCCGGCTCTACCTCCAAAACTTCCATGAACCGGGCAAAGCCAGCCATTCCTTCCTGATAGAGCCGGGTGAAGTTGCCGTAGCGGCGAATGGGTTCGATGAGGATACCCACGCATAACAAAAACGTAATGAGGTCGGGCAAATCCAGCGAAGCATTCACGATGCTGATGCCGCCAAAGACCACAACCGCAACAACCATCAGTTGGGTAAAAGCGATCAACCCTTCATAAAAATAGGTTTCGCCAAGGTAACTATCTCGTCTGCTGTTCAAAAATCGGTTGTTTTCATAGGCAAACTTCTTTGCTTCGATTGTTTCGTTGGTAAACGACTTCACCACCCGGATGCCTGAAAGCGTATCCTCAATCTGGGTGTTGATATCGCCGATTCTGTCGCGGCTTCTGCGCAGTGCCGCCTTCATTTTTTTGTTAAAATGAAAGGCATAGATGGCCATGATGGGCAAAAAGAGGAAGACAATCAGGGCCAGATTGGCATTAATGGTGAATAAGATCGCAAACGCACCGATAAAGTTCAACAAGGAAATGACAATATCTTCAGGCCCATGATGAAATAGTTCGGCCAGATCAAACGAATCGTTGGTGATTCGAGTCATGAGCTGACCAACCTTTTGTTCATCATAAAAACCAAATGACAATTTTTGGTAATGGTCAAATAGTTCCCGGCGCATATCATGTTCCATCATGGCGCCCATCATATGACCCTGATAGGCAACAAACATGTTGCAAACCGTGTGAATGATGATCAGCCCCAGCATGATCACACCCATGCCATAGATTTGGTTGAGCGCGTTTGGGCCACTGCCTGCCAGCATATTTTTGGTGATGTAATTCACGCACAATGGAATGAGCAGTGTCGTGGCTGATACGACAAAGGCACAGGCCATGTCTGCCAAAAACAAACCTCGGTAGGGCTTGTAATAAGACAAGAACTTCTTGCTGCGTGCATCCAAAATATTGAATTTGCCACGGCCGTTTCTTTCCCGAAACGGCCGTTCAGCTAATATTTCGTAACTATCCACCTAGGCCATCTCTCCCTGCCACAGTCGCCGCATCTCTGCCGATGTTTCCAGCAATTCATCCAGTTTTCCCTGGGCCGCGATACGGCCGTTTGCCAACACCACAATTTGGTCCGCCCGCTGCAACACAGCCCGGCGATGACTCACCACGAGGCAGGTCTGTCTTTCCTCTCCGCGCCTTTGCGTCTCGGCGTTAAACAACCCATCCCACAGCTGCGCCTCCGTCTCCACATCCAGGGCGCTGGAGAGATCATCAAACACCAGCAGTTCGGCATCACGCACCAGCATGCGGGCGGCGGCGCTGCGCTGCACCTGCCCGCCAGACAGCCGCACGCCGCGCGGCCCTACGATGGTATCCAGCCCATCTTCCAGCTGAACGAGGTCGGGGGTAAGAACGGCCGTTTCCAAAGCCCAATCCAGCCCCTCCTCCGACAATCCCAGCAGGATGTTGTCCCGCAAAGGTTCGCTGAACAGGCGGGGCACCTGGGGCGTGTACGCCGTGCGCGGTGGGATGAAGAAGGTGGCGGGGTCGGTGACGAGACGGCCGTTCCAGCGCACCTCACCCCCAGACGCTGGCAGCAGCCCCAGCAGCACCCGCAGCAGCGTCGTCTTGCCGGAGCCAATCTTGCCCGTAATCACCGTAAAGCTGCCGCGTGGCAGGGTGAAGGTGATGTCGGATAGGGACCAGTTTTCAGTGGTCAGTGGGTCAGTGGTCAGTAGGTCAGTGTTCAGTGGGTCAGTCTGCACTGAATACTGATTACTGCTTACTGAATACTCAAACCGCAATCCTTCAACCTCCAACAGTTCCAACCGATCCGCAGCCGCCTTGACTGGTTTCTGGATGGCAGGGGCAGGCTCATCTTCAAAAATCGGTACGTGGGCCACCAGGCTTTCTGGCCGGGCCGCAGGCGTGATTTCTTGCAGGCGATCCAGCACCACCCGCTGCTGGGCAATCTCGGACAGATAGCTGCCGACCTGCGCCGGGAAGCGGGAGACAAAGAAGAGGTAGCTGGTGAACAGCACAAAATCACCTATGCTGAACGTGCCGTTTTGCATGGAAAAGCCTGCCAGTACCACCATCACCGCCACGGCCACATCCCCCATGTTGTCGGTGACGGATTGAAAAAGCGCCCAAAACAGACCAAAGCGGACGTTGGCCACGCGCCGGGCTTCGTTTAGTTCGCGAAAATAGCCAATTGTGCCGACTTCGGCATCGGCCACCTTCATCGCCTGGATTGCGCCGAAAGTTTCACCCAGAAAGGCCGTCACCCGGCTGTCGCTGACCCGGCTAAGGCGCACGTAATTCAGAAAGCGGCTCCACGACCAGCGCGTCAGGAAGAAGACGCCGATGAGGGGCAGCATGGCAACGGCCGTAACCCCAGGGGCAATGCGAAACATGATGACCAGGGCAAAGATGGCAAAGAACGTGTAGCCTACCAGCTCAGGAATCCAGGTAGGGAAGTCGGCAAAGTCGGCCAGATCGTCATCCGTCCGGTTGATCACGTCCCCGGTAGGCACAGGCAGCGGCTGTGCTCCCGGCTTTTGCAGGATGTTTTGCATAAGGTTGACGCGCATCAGCGACTGCCCGGCCATGCGCACTTTGGCGCTGCCCCAATGGGCCACCAGGTCAGCTGCCATCCGGCTCAGCTCCACGCCAATGAAAAGGAGCAGCAAGGTCCAGAGTGTGTTGCTGAGGGTAACGGCCTGTACGGAGCCTGTCGAAGTAGCCGTTTCCGCCGCACCACTCAATTGATCAAAGTAACTTTTTTCCAGCCAACCGGGCACCAGCCGCATGCCCAGGGCATACGTCATCAACACCACGCTTAGCGCAAAGTGCCACGGCCGATACCGAATCAGCGCCCAGGCGCCGGTTTTAATTGGGAGTTTGTGTGTTATGTTCATAATTTTTGGATGGGTAAATGGGTAATTAGGTAATTGGTGTAATTGCCCAATTACTCAATTACTCAATTACTCAGTTACACCAATATCTCCTCCAACCCGGTTTGCAGCAGTTGGGCAAAGCGGGAGTTGGGATTTTGCAATAGTTCCAGTCGTGGGCCGTGTTCTTGAATACGGCCGTTTTCCACAATCAAAATATCGTCCGCCCGCTGCACGGTGCGCAGTCGGTGGGCGATGATGATGGCGGTACGGCCGTTCAGCAGCGTATCAATGGCCCGTTCCAACAGCTGTTCCGTTGCCGGGTCCAGCCGGGACGACGCTTCATCCAGAATCACCAGCTGCGGCTGGCGCAGGAAGACCCGCGTAAAGGCCAACAGCTGTGCCTGCCCGGCAGACAAACCTTGCCCGCCCGATTTCAGCACCGTGTCCAGGCCGTGGGGCAGGCTGTCCAGCCACTCGCCCAGCCCCAGCGTGTGCAGGGCCGCTTCAATGTCGGCGTCCGAGATGGGCGTTTTGGTTGGGTCGTAGCGGCGGAACAGCGTCAGGTTGTCGCGCACCGTCGCCTCAAACAGCTGTACCTCCTGCGTCACCATGCCGATATGCTGCCGCAGATCAGACAGGCCCACAACACGCAGGTCGATGCCATCCAGGGTGATGCTGCCTGCATCCACATCGTACAGCCGGAACAGCAGCCGCGTCAGCGTCGTTTTGCCGCTGCCCGTGCGTCCCAGCAGCCCCAGGACTTTGCCCGCCTCCAGGGTGAAGGTGATGTTGTGGAGTGTCCAGTGGACAGTATTCAGTGGGTCAGTGTTCAGTAAGTCAGTTTTTACTGAATACTGATTACCGTTTACTGAATACTGATTACTGATTACCGACAACTGGTCTTTGTAGGCAAACGACACATCACGGAAGGAAACGGCCGTTGCCCCATCCGGCAGCACGGCAGATACAGACTCCTTCACTTCCGGTTCCAGTCGTAAAAACTCGTTGATGCGGCCAATGCTGGCAAACGCCCGCTGCATATCGCTAATTTGCCGCCGGATGTATTTGATGGGCGACTCCATCAGCCGCACGTAAGCCACCAGCAAAAACAGCGTGCCGATACTGATTTGCCCTTGCAAAAACAAGCCGCCCGCCAGCGCCAGCGTGGCCACGATGGCCACCACATACAGCATGTAGCTGCTGCTAAAGGTGTAGCCGCCAATCACGTCCGCCCGCACGCGGCTCTTGGCCACGTCGGCCAGCAGTGGATACAGCTTTTGCATCACGTACGCCTCGCCGCTGTTGGCCCGAATATCCTCCGTGCCGCCGATGCGCTCTTCGACATAGCCGTGCAGTTTGGCGTATCCTTTGCTCACGTCGCGCCATACGTTGACCGTGGGTTTGCGGATAATTTGCAGCAGCCCCAGCGTCAGCAGACCATAGGCCAGGCCAATTAGCCCCACGCGCCACTCCTCGCGGAACAGCAGCGCCAGGATGCCAATGACCAGTACGGCATTGCCCAACACCCGCACGAGCAGCCGTGAAAAGAACTCCGCCAGATTGCTCACGTCACCGTCGATGCGCTCAATCAGTTCGCCGGGGGTTTTCAGCTTGTGGAAGCCCATGTCCAGCCGCATGGTGTGGGCTGTCAGATCGGCTCGCAGGCCGTTGGTGGCTGCCCAGCCCAAATCTTCGCTCAGGTAAGTGGTCCACAGTTCCACCCCTTTTTGGGCCACGGTCACCACGAAAAAGAGCACACCCAGGGTAGCGAGCAGCCGGATTGCCTCACCCGTTTGGGCCGCATCCAGAAAGCTGCGAATCACCTGGGGGCCGTACAGCTGCAAGCCAATGCTTATGGCCAACAAGCCGCCCAAAGCGATAAGACGGGGGGTATACGGCCGTAAATACCGCTTCAACAATTCCCAATTACGCATTTCTTGTGTCATCTGCATCAGTCACCTGGCCCCATGTACGGCTCCCACAAATCGCGGGCAAGCTGCTGCGGATTGCTGGCAATGCCAAAGCCAGCAAAGTAGTCACACACCCGCGTAATGTCCCGCTCCAGCAGCTCGTAAGCGTGCGGATTGTGGCGTGCTTCCACCATCTGCGGGAAGTCGATCAGGTAGATGTCACCTTCCCAGTACAAAATGTTGTACGCCGACAGGTCGCCATGAATGAGATGGTTGTCCAGCATCAGGGCCACGTTGTCCATCACCCGCCGGAACAGCGGCTGTGCTTCAGCCTGCGGCAGGCGCACCTCGCTCAGCGTAGGGGCTGGCCCATATTCATCGCCGATGTATGCCATGAGGATGGTGTTCCCCTGGTGTCCAATCGGTTTGGGCACGTTGCCTCCCGCTTCAAAAAGCTGGGTTTGGGTGCGGTATTCGTTGCCAATCCACCACTGGATGTCCACTTCCTTGCCGAAGTTTGTTTTCTTGCGCAGCGCGGTTTTAACGCGCCGCCCTTTTATCTGCTTACCCGCTTCGTCGCGCAGCTGGCGGCCTGCTTTGTAAACGGCATCGTTTTTCAGATGGCGCAGCATGCGCGGGCGGTACAGCTTGGCAGCGATGAGTTCCATGCCGGTGGCCGGATGGCCGATGCAGGCGTAGACGTTGGCCTCTTTGCCGCCTTTCACCAGCCGCGTCACGTCGGTGACGATCTGGTCTCGGTAGAAGGGGCCAACGGATTCAGTCACCCACTGTCGCTCGTGGTGGCGTGGGTCCAGCGCTTTGGCGTAGCTGGGCACCCAGCTGGCGATGCTGTCGTCCATTTCGCGAATCTCGCGCAGGGGTTGGGCGGAACGGCCGTTTCCCGCCTGTTTTTTCTTGTGGGAGCCAGGCCGATTGCGCCGCGCCTCCCGACTGTTGTCGTTAAATTGATACGTTTCGTACTGTTCAAAAGCCTCAAACTTATCCATCAGGTTCTATTTGGGCCGGTTTTATAATGATCCGGCAAACATCCCAATATGTTTTTAAAAAGGAATGTGGCTTTTGTTTGATCAGGTTTTGGGGAAACAAAAAGCCACCGATCAACGTTGTGTGATGGTGGCTGGGGCAGGATGAGCAGGCAACAAAAAAGCCACGGGTTGTACACCCGTGGCCGCAAGAGCATCCCAAAATAATCAGGCTTAGATTCTTAGCAGTTAACAGGTGTACCCACACAACGTTCGACAACGTTTTGGAAGATGTTTTTATTTACTTGAGCCATCTTGTGGGTACCTCCTTAAAGAATTTTATGATTTTTTGCTACGGCGAAAAGTCTACCATGCCTTTTTTTATCGGTCAAGCGGGAAAATTTTTGTGGGTTCACGAACAACCTGCCCCGCCATGTCCTGCCGACACAGGTGGGTCTATGTCGCCGCTGGCTGCTGCTCCTCGCTGCTGGCCGTTACCGCTGGTTCGGCTTCAGCCGGGGCCATTTGCTCGTGGTCTGGCAGCAAATCTTCAGCGTGGCGCACTACCGGCACGAAGAACGCACCCAGAGCCACCAGGCTGACCAGAAGGCCAGCAAAGACCATCATCAGCCCCATGCCTGCGCCGCTGCCGGTACCTACCAGCCAGCCAAAGGTGCCCGCCAGCGCCCCGCCTTCCTTCATGGCGGGTTCCATGACGTAATCGGCCAGCGGACCAGCTGCCAGCTGGGCAATGGGGGTAGACACCCAGGCGATGAGGCGGCGAATGGCAAAAACGCGTCCCTGCACGTCCGGCGCTACCTTGGCCTGCCAGATCGCCTGATTCGAGCCGTTAATAACCGGTCCCATGAGCGACATGATAAAACCGGCCACCATCCAGACGGGCACATTCTGCCCTGCGCCGAAAACAGACTGAGCCAGGCCGGTAATGATCCAGCCAAAGACCACGCCGTACACCAGCCGTTTGGGACCGCCCCAGGCGCTCATCAGCAGGCCGCCAACCACACCGCCCATGGCCGCCACCGACTGCACCGAGCCGAAGATGAGCTCGTTGTTGCCGGTACGTGCCAAAATCATCGCGGCAAAGACGGTGAAGCCAAGAGCGCTCATGAAGTTGGTTCCAAAAAAGAGCATTTGCAAGCCCAGCAGGCTGGGACGAGCCAAAATGTAGCGGAAGCCGTAGGCCGACTCTTTCCAGATGCTGCCCTGGCTTTCGGCACCGGCTTCTGTCCGTTTGGGGTTGGGGATGTTGACGATGAGCAGCGTCCCAATGGCCACCAGAAAGGAGATGATGTCGATGGCAAAGATGACGTTTAGCCCAAAGAAGCTGAGCAGCGCCCCGGCCAGCACCGGGGCAAAGATGCCAGAACCAGTTTCGGCCAGGGAGATCATGCCGTTGGCGCGGGCGTATTGGGCTTTGGGCAGCATGGTGCTGATGGCGGCAGAGTAGGCGGGCCATTGGAAGGTTTGGAAGGTGCCGGAAACGGCCGCTGTGATATACAGATGCCACACTTCAAGCAGCCCGGTGGCGTACAAAATCAGGACGATAATGGTGACGATGCCGGAAGCGAGATCGCTGACCATCATCATGAATTTACGGTCGTTCCGGTCTACGATGGCCCCGGCCATGGGGCTGACGATGAGCAGCGGCACCAGGAAGAAGAAGCCGATCAGGGCGAGATCGGTGGCCCGGCCGGTTTGTTGGAAGGCCCAGATGGTGAGGGCGAAGTTGGTCATGCTGGTGCCCAGCAGGGAAGCCAGCTGGCCAATCCAGACGATGGTGAAGCCGGTCATGCCGGTGGGGCGGGGGGTGGGGGAAGGGGTCATAGATTTTGGGTGATTGGATAATTAAGTAATTGGGGAATTAAGTAATTGGGCAACCTGCCAGGTGCCGATTGTTTGGGTGTTGGCCTGGCGAGATCGGGTTGGGGGAACGGCCGTAATGGTTTTGAACGATTCATATCAGGTGCCTTTTTAGATCCGAAAAATTAATCACTGAGTTAAGAATCTTTAGCTGAATGCTCAGAATAATAATGATTGATATTAAAAATGTCAAGTATATCATTGAAAATTACAATAAATATGCAAAGTTTATTGATATTCTTGTGAAATTGGTGAATGTGGGGAAACGGCCGTAAAACAAAAATAGCCACCCATGAAATTCACGAATGGCTAAATTACCCAGTTACCCAATTACTCAATAATCGGTTTACTGCCAGTTTTCAATCACCTGTTTGATGGTGCTGACAAAGTCATCGGCCGTTTTGCCGTCCAGGATGCGGTGGTCGAAGGTGAAGCTGACGTAGGCCAACGGCCGTATCGCTATCGCATCGTTGATCACCTTTACCCGCTTCTCAATCTTGCCCACGCCCAGGATGCCGCACTGGGGCTGGTTGATGATGGGGGTGGCAAACAAGCTGCCGGAGGTGCCGTGGTTGGTGAGGGAGAAGGTACCGCCCTGCACGTCGCCGGGCTGTAGCTGCTTGTTGCGCGCCCGCTCAGCCAGGTCGTTGATGGTGCGGGCCAGGCCGAGCAGGTTCATGCCGTCCGCTCCCTTGATGACGGGCACAATCAGGCCGTCGTCGATGGCGGTGGCCATGCCGATGTTGATTTGCCGCTTCAGCTCGACCCCCGCGTCGGTCCAGGTGCTGTTGGCCAGGGGGTGCTGCCGCAGCGCTTCTGCCGTGGCGGCAACGATGTAGGGGGTGAAGGTGAGATTGGCCCCGTCGCGGGCGAACTGGGCTTTGTGGGCGGCGCGGTGCTGGGCAACGGCCGTAAAATCAAACTCAAACACGGTGGTGACGTGCGGACTGGTCTGCACACTGCGCACCATATGCTCGGCAATGGCGCGGCGCATGTTGGTCAGCGGCACGATTTCGCCGGGAACGGCCGTTTGGCTGGGAGCTGGCGCAGGTGTTGGTTTGGTTGGGGCGCTGGCCTGTGGCGCTGGTTGGGCGGCTGGTTCGGCTTCCGGCTGGCTGGTGCGTTGTTCGACATAGGTCAGGATGTCGTTTTTGGTGATTCGGCCGTCCAGCCCGGTGCCGGTGACTAAATTCAGATCGACGTCATGCTCGGCGGCAATGCGCCCCACCACCGGACTGATTCGCCCCGTGTACCGCTGCGGCTTGTGGGCAGCGGCGGCTGGCGCGGGGCTGGCGGCTGGTTTCGTGGCCGGTTGCGCTGGGTGAGCTGGCTGTGGCGCTGCCTGTTGGGCCGGAGCCTCCCCATTTTCCTGAACCGTTTCGCCCGGCTGGCCAATGATGGCCAACACCGTGCCCACATCCACCGTTTCCCCTTCGGGAACCAGAATTTCCAGCAGAGTACCGGCTTCTTCGGCCGTGGCCTCGGTGGTCACTTTGTCGGTTTCAATCTCCAGCAGCGGCTCGTACTGCTCAACCGCTTCGCCCACCTGTTTCAGCCAGCGGGAAATAGTCCCTTCCACAACACCTTCGCCCATTTCGGGCATGATGATTTTTGTTGCCATTTGTTCCTCAGCTGCAATTACCCAATTACTCAATTACTCAATTACTAAATTACTGTAATTGGGTAATTATTTTATCGATAAAAAATCGGATACCGGGCCGGATCGGCTTCGTGCATGATGTCGTAGACGGCTTCGAAGATATCTTCGGCGTTCGGTTTGGAGAAGTAGTTGCCGTCTGAACCGTAGGCGGGTCGGTGTTCCTGCGCCGTCAGGGTGCGCGGTTCACTGTCCAGCCAGTGGAAGCCGCCCTGTTTTTCGATCACTTCCTGCATCATGTAGGCGGTTGCGCCGCCGGGCACATCTTCATCTAAGAAGAGGATGCGGCTGGTCTTTTGCAGAGATTGGAGGATACGGCCGTTCAGATCAAACGGCAGCAAAGATCGCACATCAATCAGCTCCACCTCGATGCCGGTGCGGGCCAGCAAATCGGCCGCCCGCTGGGCCACGTCCACCATCGCGCCGTAGGTCACTACGGTGACATCATTCCCCTCGCGCACCATTTCTGGCACACCCAGCGGGATGGTAAACTCGGTCAGGTTGTCCGGCACCCGCTCCCTGAGCCGGTAGCCGCTGAGCACCTCTACCACCAGGGCGGGTTCGTCTGTTTGCAGCAGCGTGTTGTAAAAACCGACGGCCTGCACCATGTTGCGTGGCACCAAAATGTGCATTCCGCGCAGCATATGGACAATCGCCGCCATGGGCGAGCCGCCGTGCCAGACGCCTTCCAGCCGGTGGCCCCGGGTGCGTACGATGACCGGCGCTTTTTGGCCGCCCCGGGTGCGCCACTGGGTCGTCGCCAGGTCGTCGGACATGATTTGCAGGGCGTAGGGCAGGTAGTCGAGGTATTGGATTTCGGCTAACGGCCGTAAGCCACGCAGCGCCATGCCAATCGCCTGCCCCAAAATGGTCACCTCGCGAATGCCAGTGTCGGAGACGCGCAGCTTGCCATATTTGGCCTGCATCCCGGCCATCGACTGGTTGACGCCGCCCAACTGCCCCACATCTTCGCCAAAGGTAATCACCCGTGGGTCGCGGGCCAGGATGGCGTCGAAGGCGCGGTTGAGCACCTCGAATCCTTTCAGGCTGGTCGATTCGGCAGAATAAATTGGCTCGATCTCCGGTACATTTCGGTATGCTTCGGCCGATTGGCTGTACAGATGGGAGCCGTATCGCTCTTTGCTGATGGCGATTTGATTGGTGCGCCACTGCGCCAATTTGTGAATGGCGGGCGAACTTTCAGCCCGCACCAGCAGCAACGCCTCCCGAATTGCTTCCATGTTGTCGCGGCGGAAGGGGGATTTTTTTTCCATCAGCTTCTGCCGCAGGCGGGCCAGCTCAGCCTGCCGGGGGGAAGTCGCTTCGATCTCTTCGATGATGTCGGCCACTTCCTGCCGCTCTTTGTAGATGGGCAGCGAGAACGTTTTCCACAGCTTGGTGCGAATATTTTCCACCGATTTGCCCGCATTGCGCTCGATCTGGTCCAGCTCACCCGCCGTGGCAATGCGCTGCTCGATGATCCACTCCCGCATTTTGCGAATGCAGTCGTATTCCACTTCAAAGGCCAGCCGTTCGTCCGATTTGTACCGCTCATGGCTGCCGGAAGTGGAATGTCCCTGCGGCTGGGTCATCTCAATGACGTGGATGATGGCGGGCACATGGTCGCGCCGGGCGATTTTGGCCGCTTTTTGGTAGGTTTCCACCAGCGCCATGTAATCCCACCCCCTCACGGTGTAAATGTCATACCCTGATTTGCTGTTGGGTTCCCGCTGGAAGCCCTGGAGCAGGGCCGTCAGGTCAGACTTGGTGATCTGGTATTCGTTGGGGACGGAAATGCCGTAGCCATCGTCCCAAATGGATAGGACGACCGGCGCTTGCAGCACCCCGATGGCGTTGATCGATTCCCAGAACATCCCTTCGGCGCAGCTGGCGTTGCCAATGGTGCCGAAGGCGATTTCGTTGCCATTGTGGGAAAATTGGGTGAGGTGCTTCAGTTCGTCCAGCTCCCGGTAGAGGCGGGAGGCGTAGCCCAGACCCACCAGGCGGGGCATCTGGCTGCCGGTGGGGGAGACGTCGGCGGAGGTGTTCATCTGCTGGGTGAGATCGCGCCAGGTGCCGTCTGGGTTGAGGCTGCGGGTGGCAAAATGGGCGTTCATTTGCCGTCCGGCGGAGTGCGGCTCCAGCGAGACGTCGGCAATGGCGTACAGCTGGGCGAAAAATTGTTTGATGGTGGCTGCGCCGGTGGCAAACATGAAGGTTTGGTCGCGGTAGTAGCCGGAGCGGAAGTCGCCTTTTTTGAACGCTTTGGCCATAGCCAGCTGGGCTACTTCTTTGCCGTCACCAAAGATGCCAAATTTGGCTTTGCCGCTGAGCACTTCGCGCCGCCCCATGAGGCTGACGTGACGGCTTTCGTTGGCAAGTGTGTAGTCTCTGAGGATTTCTGCGGTGCTTATATAAAGTTGTTCGGTTTTAGTGCCAATGGTTAATTGCGACTCTGTCTCCTGTGCTGTTTTTGTTTTAAGCATGGGTTTGTGGGAACTCCTTGGGCTAAATTGGGGTGGGAAACGGCCGTTTCCCACCCGTACGTCGGTCAAGATAGTGGGTTTATTCAGGATAATATGGTTCGATTTCTTTGATTATTAAGATACGGCCGTGTTTGATGTGGGAGGTAACGGCCGTATTGGGTTGAATCGGCTGATATTATAGCGAATTTAGCAATGGTTTTCGACTTTGGTAAACATAAAGTTACCATTTACCCCTTGAAAATCAGGCCCAAAGATAGTGCGGTAACGTTCCAATGTTTAGGAATCTGGTAAAGGCGTGACCGTAAAATTATCGAACTGAATGTTGACGCCGCCAAGGCCAAGCGTGCGCACCATCAGGCCAATGTCGCCGCTGCTGAAAGCATCGTCGGTGACGCGCCCCACTTCCTGGTCATTCACAAAAAAGATGAAATTTTGCCCTTCAGCCCGGACCGACAATTTGTTGGTGGCGTTCCCCTGGTTGATGACCGGGGATTCAAACCACCAATCGTTCACGATGGGTTCTGCTTCGGACGCGCCGCCGTCCCGGTACCGGCCAATCCAGACAAAGCCATCGCCGGAAATCTGGAAGGCGTAAAAATTGTCTTTCTCATCGTCCACGCGGAACAACAGGCCGTAGGCGTTGTTGTCTGAACCTGCCACCTGAGTGGCCTCCACAGTGTAGATGCCGTCGCTAAAGTTTTCCCCGGCGGTGGTCCAGCTGGTCAGCTCATCGGCGTTGACGATGAAGTCAAAAACGCCATCGCGCACCTCGCCCACCACATCACCGCCGCTTTCAACGCGCCAACTGCCGGGGTTGTCGAACGTTTCGGTGTAGGTTTCCTGACCCGAGCAGGCGGTGAGGAGAACGGCCGTCATTCCCAGAAAAACAATTAATCGTACCAATTTTGTATGCATGGTTGCCTGATTTCTCCAAAAGTTTAAGTAACTGAGCTGATGATACATTGGCCTACTTATTTTGGCGAGAGGGTTTGGGGGAACGGCCGTATTCTCTCATCACTTCTGCTGTGCCACTTTTCCCTTTGCGGCGAGACAAAAGAGGGACACGATTCGGGATAGATGAGCGACTGGCTTTATCTAAAGCAATAAAGTTGGGTTTCGTAAAATCCATCAGGGCCTTACGAAATATCTACCAATTTCGAAATTGGTTGTTCAATTTCCCCGATGATTTCTGGCAGATTGGGTCTGGTAAAGCTCATGTTTGGCGCAGGGATGCGGCGAATGTCATGGCAGCTCATTATAAGGCAAGCCAGCCGGATTCGGAAGAATTTTAATGTGGCAGATGGCAATTCTGACACCTGCCACTCGATTCAAAAATTTATTGCATCGCTTCCAGCACAACCTGAGCCACATCTTTCACCTGCATCGGCTCGCCCTTTTCCCGGTTAGCATCGATCATCATGGTAGCGCAGAAGGGGCAGCCCACGGCCAGGGTGGTGGCTCCGGTGCTTTGTGCCTCGGCGAAGCGGTTGGCATTGACGGCTTCGCTGCCGTGCTCTTCTTCCTTCCAGTATTGGGCGCCGCCCGCGCCGCAGCAGAACGAATCTTTGCCGCTGCGATCCATCTCCAGCAGGGTGGCCCCCGCCTGGGCCAGCGCGTCGCGCGGTTCGATGATAACGCCGTTGTGCCGCCCCAGGTAGCAGGGGTCGTGGTAGGTGACGCTTTCCAGCTTGCTGCCATTGAGCTTCAGCTTGCCCCGGCCAACCAGGTCGGAAATGAGCTGGGTGTGGTGGAAGACGGTGTAATGGCCGCCTAGTTCGCCGTACTCCTTGCCGATGGTGGTGAAGCAGTGGGGGCAGCTGGTGACGATCCGCTTTTTGTCGGCCCCGGCGGCGTTGAGCGTTTCGATGTTGCCGGTGGCCATTTCGTAGTAGAGGTATTCGTTGCCAGCGCGGCGGGCGGAGTCGCCGGTGCAGCTTTCGTCGTCGCCCAACACGGCGAAGCTGACGCCCGCGTGCTGCATGATGGTAGCCACGGCGCGGACTGTTTCCTGGGCATCCGGGTTGAATGCGCCCGCGCAGCCAACCCAGAGCAGATATTCGTAGTCGGGATTTTCGTCTACGGTGGGGACATTGAAATCGAGCGGTTTGGCCCATTCCATACGGCCGTCCGTAGACTGCCACGGATTGCCCATCCGCTCCATGCCCACAAACGCCCCTTTTAGCTCTTGCGGGAAGGCGGAAGCCATCAACACCTGCTCGCGGCGTATATCCATAATGTCCAACATGGGCGTGTTGCCCACCGGGCAGATGTCGATGCAGTGGCCGCAGGCCGTGCAGGCCCACAGGGCGCTTTCACTGATGGCGTAGTCGAGGAGGGGAATGGTTTCTTCGGCCCCGTTGGCAAAATTAAACATATTTTCGCGGATGTGGTACCGCTTGTTGATCTCGATGGCGGCAGGGGAAAGCTCCTTGCCGGTGGTGTAGGCGGGGCATACTTCCTGGCAGCGGTTGCACATGATGCAGGCAAAGGCATCGACGATTTTGGTTTGGTCCAGATCAAACAGGCTGGACGCGCCAAACTGTTCAATCGACTCGTCTTCAAAATCGAGAGTAAACATCTGGCCCAAATAGGTGCGGTCGGGGCTGGTCATGAAGTTGAGCGGCCCCATGAAGAGGTGGGCGTGTTTGGTGTAGGGGAAGTAGGGCAGGAACATCACCACCAGGCCAACGGCCACCCACCAGCTGAAATGCCAGCCAAAAGCAAGGGCGGCGGGCGTGCCGCCGACCAGGAAGGTTTGGGCGATGAGGTTGGCCACCGGCTGTGAGGCGTCGGGGCTGTGCTGGGCGATGTGGAAGGCGGCGGCCATCATGCGGAAGCCGACGTGGCACAGGATGAAGAGGCCAACGACAAAAGAATCTTTGCTAATGCCGCCCTCGCGGACCTGGGGGTAAACCAGGACGTTTTCGCGGATGGTGAGGGCCTGGTCGCCCCAGGCAAAGCGGCGCAAAATGAAGTAGAGTACGCCGATGAGCACCAGCGTGCCAAAAATGTCGGCGGTGAAGCGGTAGATGTCGCCCACAACGTTGTTGGGCAGGAAGGCAAAGCCGGTGATCAGCCCTTCGGCGATGTCGATGGCGTTGACGAGGGCGTAGAAGATGAAGCCCCAGGCGACGCCGTAATGGAAGATGGAGGAGAGTTTGCGGTGGCGAATGATGCGCCCCTGCGAAAAGAGGGCGATCAAACCGGTCATCATGCGGCGCGGCAGTTCATCCAGCTTTAGCTTACCCTGGCCGCGCATAATAATTCGGACCATCTGGCCAAAGGTGTTGATGGTGGCAACGATGCAGACGAGTGCTAAAAAGGCAAACAAGATCTTTTCAATTGGTGATAACATGCGTGTCCCTCTTGTCTATTAATTTTGGAAAGTCCCCGTGGGGAAAAAGTCTATCATACGGCCGTATCCACCGCAATGCGTGCCGCTATTTTACATGATTTTCTGACGCAGTGCAGCATGAGATTTTAGCTGGGAATTCGGCTATAATCGCCGCCATGTGGAAAAAATTGTTGCTAGCGGTTAGTGGCTTGTTGCTGGTGGTTGCATTGTGGCCGCCGGTTGGTTCCTTGTATGAGCTGACGGGGGAAGATGCTGTGTTGGCGCAGCTGCGGGGGGTGGTGCATTGGCTGAATACGGCCGTTCGCCCCCAACCTCACCTGGCACCTGAAATAATCCCCAACCACACTGACGTTGTGCCTTTTGGCGTCAATACCTTCCTGGAACAAGAAGTTGAGATTGAAAAACGCGCCTTGAGCTTGCAATTGGCCAATCAGGCCGGCTTTCGCTTCATCCGGCAGGAGTTTGTTTGGGAAGATATTGAGATTCACGCCAAGGGGGATTTTGAAGACCGGCGGCACGAGCCGTTCCGCTCTGCCTGGGAAAAGTACGACAATATCGTCGATCTGGCCGAGGCGAACGAGATTCAGATTATTGCCCGGCTGAGCAATCCGCCCACCTGGAGCCGGGCGCTGCCGGTGGAAGTAACCGGCATGTTGGCTCCGCCTGATAACTACGACGATTTTGGTGATTTTGCGGCGGCGGTGGCGGCGCGGTACAACGGCCGTATCCAATACTACCAGCTGTGGAATGAACCGAACGGCAACGAGGAGTGGGGGCAGCACCAGCCCGTCAGTCCAGAGCAATATACGGAACTGTTGTGTAACGCTTACGGCCGTATCAAAGCAATCAATCCAGACGCGGTGGTGTTGGCCGGGGCGCTGACGCCCACCGTGGCCATCAACGAGGCCAACCTGAACGACCTCATCTTTTTGGAGCGGATGTACGCGGCGGGGGCTGGCAACTGCTTCGACGTGATGTCGGCGCAGGGGTACGGGCTGTATTCCGGGGCGCTGGATCAGCGGCTGAAGCCGAACGTGATCAACTACCCGCACAATTTGTATTTGCGGGACGTAATGGTGCGCCACGGGGACGCCGACAAGCCGATCTGGATTTCGGAGATGGGCTGGAACGTGGCGCCGGAGGAGTTGGACGGCCGTTTTGGCCGCGCCACGCCGGAGCAGCAGGCCCGTTTTGCCGTGGAGGCGTACGAACGGGCCCAGGTGGAATGGCCCTGGGTGGGGGTGATCAACACCTGGTTTCTCAAGCGGGCGGCCGATTTTGAACAGGAGCAATCGTTTTACTATTTTCGGCTGATGGAGCCGGACTTTACGCCCCAGCCAGTGTACGAGGCGTTGGCTGAAGCGCTGCCACAGCAGACCGATAGTTCGCCCCAGCCTGCCTGGATTTATGGGTGGATGCGGCTACGGCCGACCTTCTTCCTCCCCTCTTTCGCCATTCTCTTTTTTGCCCTACTCCGCTGGTTAACCCCTCATGAAGCAAACGCCTGAGCAATTAACCGCAAAGGACGCGAAGGACGCAAAGAAAAAACGAAAAAGCTTTGCGCTCTCTGCGTCCTTTGCGGTTTATAAAAAGTGGCTGCTGGTGGCGGTTTTGCTGCTGGCGTTTGGGCTGCGGGTGCACAACCTGGAGGTGCAGTCGTTTTGGAATGATGAGGGGAACAGCGCCCGGCTCAGCGAGCGATCGATTCTGCTCATCATCGAGGGAACAGCCAGCGACATTCATCCGCCGCTCTACTATTTGCTGCTGAACCAGTGGCGCAAGCTGGTGGGCGACAGCGAATTTGGCCTGCGATCACTCTCTTTGTTTGCTGGATTACTAACCGTGCCATTGACCTTTGTGTTGGGAAAAAAGCTGGAACACAGAGTTGCACAGAGGAGGCACAGAGGGGCACAGAGGGATGGTTGGTTGTTGGGGTTGGTGGCGGCGGCGCTGATTGCCATCAATCCGGGGCTGGTTTACTACAGCCAGGAAGCGCGGATGTATGCGCTGTTGGGATTGTTAAGCGTGTTGGCGACTGTTTTGCTGCTGCGCTGGCTGTCAGTAAACAGTAATCAGTTGTCAGTAAACAGTAAGAGCAGTTTTTTATTGGGTGGGGCGTATGTGCTGAGTGCGGCGGCAGGTCTGTACACCCACTACTTTTTCCCCGCCGTTCTTCTGGTCCACAATATTTTTATTCTCATAAAAATTATCCAGGCGTATCGCACTCCATTAACCATTTACCATTTACCATTAACCATTAAGCATTGGCCCTTCCTCATGCTCGCCACCGTCCTCCTCTACGCCCCCTGGCTGCCCATTTTCCTGGATCAGTTTGGCAGCGATCCGATCAGCCGTCCGGGGTTGGGAGATTTTGTTACGGCCGTTTCCCACTTCCTCACCTTTGGCCAAACAATTGAATCAGAGGTTAGTTTATTGTGGCTGGTGGCTGGTTTGTTGGTGATTGGGGTGGCGTACGGCCGTTCCAGGCAGATCCTGCCGCTGCTTGGGGTGCTCATTCCACTGGGGATGATGTACGTTACCGGGGCGACCGGGTCAGAATTTTACAAATTTTTAGTCGTGGCGGTGCCGTTTTGGGTGGTTTGGTTGGGAACGGCCGTAACTGCAACAGGACGGAGTGGCTGGTGGCTGGCGGCTGGTTTGTTGGTCTTAAGCTGGGGGATGGGCCAATCGCTGCAAAACATGCACAACGATCCCGCCTACGCCCGCGCCGATTATCGCGGCATGGCCCAGCGCATTGCGGCTGAAGGGCATCCCAACGCGGGCATTATTTTAAACGCCGCCAATCAGTGGGAGGCGTTTACCTACTATTTCCCTGATGACGGCAGCGTCTACCCGCTGCCTCGGGGTTTCCGGCAGCCCACCGCCGACGAGATCGACGCCACCATGAGCCAAATTGCGGCCCGACACGGCCGTCTTTACGCCATTTTCTGGGGGGAAGCGCAGCGCGACCCGGAGCGGCTGATCGAGCGCTGGCTGGACGGCAACGCCTTTAAAGCGACGGACGAATGGTATGGCGACGTGCGGTTTGTGACCTATGCCGTGCCTTCCGTGCCCGCGACGGAGATGGCAACGGCCGTAAACCTCCCATTTGGCGACGCGATTACGCTCAACGGCTACACCCTGGGCCAGACGGCGCGCCAGCCGGGGGATATTGTGGAAGTGACGCTGTTTTGGGAAACGGCCGTATCCCTGCAAAATCGGTATAAAATTTTTCTGCACCTGCTAGACGAAAACGGCAACCTGGCCAGCCAGCGGGACAGCGAACCGGGCGGCGGTCTGGCGCTCACCACCACCTGGCAGCCCGGCGCGGTGGTGCTGGACAATCACGGCCTGCTCATCCCCAGCGATCTGCCGCCCGGCAGCTACCGCCTCCTGCTGGGCCTCTACGACCTGGCCAACCCCGCCAACCGCCTGCCCATCACCACGCCTGAAGGCGAAACGGACGCCTATTTGCTTACTACAATCACAGTTTCTGAGTAAAATGTATTGACATTGTCAATCCAGCTGGCAGACAAAATTTATCTTTAAGGAGACAACAACGAATTTTAGTAATTAACGAATTAATCTTGCCACAGAAAAAATTCGTTGCTCTCTCCAATTCGTTGTAGTCATTGGGTAGAAAAGTCACCAACAGTGAGAGAAAACGGTATGAGCGTGGATAAATTAAAAGCAAGATTGCAAGCAGATCGTAAAAAAGTGATGGTGAGCATTCGGATGCCGGAAGATGTGAAGAGATGAAGCGGATTGCGCCGCTGCTGGGTTTTTCTGGCTACCAGCCGCTCATGCGGGCTTACATAGGGCAGGGGCTGCGGGCCGATTTGGAGCGATTGGAGCAGGAGACAGAGCTTTCTCGTTTGGTAGAAAGTTTGCGGCGGCAGGGGGTGCAGGAGGAGGTTTTGGTTACGGCCGTTGCCGAAGCCAAAGCCGAATACAATGTCAAATAATCGTTTGGCTGAAAATGTGAAACGTTTGCACCGTTTTCATGCCCGCTTTTTCATACAGGCGCGGCGCATTGGTTAAACTGCCCGAATCTACGCTGAGCTGAACCATCTGGACGCCCCTGGCAAAAAAAGTGGCAAACGAATGTTGCAGCAGCGCCAGCCCAATGCCCTGTCCCCGCCATTCGCGCTGCACGCCCAAATGATCAATCAATCCACAATTTTGTTCTGGCAAGAAAAAGTTGAGCGCCACACCCACAACCTCTTTTCCGTGGCAGGCTAAAAACCAGAGGCTCAGATCGAACCGCTCTGTGTTGAGGCTCATGCGTTTGGCCCAGGCGGTAAACGACAGCGGGTTGGAATACCCTTTGTCCCGCGAGGCGGCTTCGTCGGTGGCGTAGGTGACTTGTTCGTCCTGGTTGGGTTGGAACGGCCGTACCACAATCCCCTCTGGCCAAACTGGAATCGGTGGCGCTTCTGCCATCTCAATTTCCATCGTGAGAAATGTTAAACCACGTGCAAACCCGGCCGCTTCAAAAATTTGTTGGTTCCTTGAATTCTTCCCACTCACTTGAGCCATCAACTGGTTGCCAGGCGCTAAGCTGGCCTTTAACGCAGCCAGCAGACGCTGACCAAGGGCAGGGAAGGGTGATGTTGGAGCGAGGTAGAGTTGGAGGGAAAATAGAGGGGGATGGTACGGCCGAATCTCCGCATACCCCATAAGCTGATCATCGGCCGAAAAAGCAACCTGGGTCTGTTTGGCTAGAGAAAAATCAGAATCATGCCAACGTTGGTGCAAATCCTCAAGCGAAAGCAGGGTCCTGCCAAAGTCAACACTGTTTTGGCATGTTATGAGGTTGTGGACAGCGTCTAGGTCTGTGAAAGTTGCCGGGCGCAGCTGAAACCTCTCTATCCGCCTGGGCATGTTATAGCAGCTTATCCACAAACGCAGGCAGCGCCGCCGCCCCGCCGGTGTGCCAAAACAGCACATTCTGCCCCCGCGTAAACGCTCCCCAGCGAATCAAATCAATCAGACCGCCCATCGCCCGTCCCGTGTAAACCGGGTCCAGCAAAATACCCTCCAACTGGGCCACCATCTGGATCGCTTCCCGCTCCGTTTCCCCCACTATCGCGTACCCCTCGCCCAGATAGTCGTCGTTCACCTCTACCTTGCTGGCAATGGAAAGGGTGCCCAATCCCAAATGGGTCGCTGTGGCCGTGGCCAGCGCCGACACCTGCATCTTTAACTCGTCGGCGGGATGATCCACGCTGATGCCCAATATCTGCCCGCGAAAGCCATACACCTCGGCTCCCAACACGATGCCCGCCTGGGTGCCGCCGCTGCTGCTGGCAAACAGAATAAAATCGATGTTGAGGCTGGCTGCGGCCAGCTGTTCGGTAAGCTCCTTCATGGCCAACACGTAGCTGGTGGCCCCCATCACGTTAGAACCGCCCAGCGGAATGATGTATGGTTTGTGCCCCATCACCCGCTGTTCGTTGGCCACTTCGGCCATCACTTCGTTACGGGGTCGGTCGCCTGTCCAGTACAGATGAGCACCCAACAATTTATCCAGCAGCAAATTGCCTTGTATCTGAGCTGGGGCATTGCCTCGCAAAACCAGGCTGCACCCCAACCCCAAATGGGCGGCGGCAGCGGCCGTTTGGCGGCAGTGGTTGCTTTGGGGTGCGCCCGTGGTAATCAGGTGGTCGCAGCCGTGGACCAGCGCATCGGCTGCCAAAAATTCCAGCTTGCGGGTTTTGTTGCCGCCGGTGGCCAGGCCAGTCTGGTCATCCCGTTTCATATATATTTCAGGGCCGCCCAGATGTTTACTGAGGCGCTCCAGTTTTTCCAGAGGGGTGGGTAAGAAGGCAAGTGGTTTTCTGTCGGGATATTTCACATTCATGGGGCAGATTATAACGTTCGGGGGCAAAGTTATCGAATTGTTTCATAAATCTGCACGGTGGCAGGGGCTGGCTTCACGCCAAGCCCGGTTTGCAGGGCAGATTCACACCGCTGATAGGTGCGCAGCGCCTGCACCCGGTTGCCCTGCTGAATGTGGGCCTGAATAAGCAGCCGGTAGGCATTTTCCCAACAATTATCCAGCTGCAAAATGGTCTGGCACAGGCCGATAACGCTTTCCCACGCTGCCTGGTTGGTAAACCAGTGGGCCAGCCGGTCGGCGGTGTGCAGGTAACGGGCGCGCAGCCGCTCCCGCTCTTCATGGGACCAGCTTTCGTACGGATATGCTTGCAGGTAGTCGCCTTCGTAGAGGGATACGGCCGTTTCATAAACCCCCGCCGCCCGTGCCATATCTTTCTGGTAATGCTGGTCCCCTCGGTCAATCAACTTCTCAAATTCGGCCGTATCCAGCCAGATATCCGCCTCTTCCCGCAGGCCATACCGGCTGCCATCGCGCACCACAAACGCCGATGGCGCATTCCGCTTCCGGTTTGGCTCCAGCACCGAACACATGGCGCTAAACGCGATCTTGAAGTCGCGCACCGCGCCGTCCGGGTCCAGCTCTGGCCAGAGCATTTCGGCAATCTGGTCACGGTGCAGCAGCGTGCCCCGGTAGGTGAGCAGCAGCTGGAGCAGCTGCCGCGCCTTTTTGCGCCGCCACGCCCGGCTGGGCAGCTCCTCACTCCCCTGCCAGATGCGGAACGGCCCCAACGTCTGAATGCGCAGCTGGAAGCCGGGGTGCAATTCCAGATGGGCCAATCCCAGATGGGTCAAAATCGCTTCGGCGATGGCGGCGTACAGGCTGTGTTCGCGGGCAAAAAGCAGCAGGGGCACCAGGGCGCGGGGGTCTGGTGGCCCAGGCAGCGTGCGCCGCTGGAAAAGAAATTCGTACTGGTGACGGCTGATCAGCGGCAGCAGATCGTCCAAATCTCGCTTGAGGCGGGTCTCGTCCCCGGCCTGGTGCCACAGCAGGCAGCGCCAAAGGCGTACGGCCGTTTCGCCAAACGTATCGCTGCAATCCTGAAAACCGGTGACGGCCTGCGCCAGCCATTCATTCGCCTCTGCCGCCATGCCCAGCAGAGTGTACGTCGCCCCCATCGACAGACGAATGCTCATCTCTACCCATTCGTCGCCGTACAGCCGGGCCAGGGCGATCCCTTCTTTGGCAAAGGTGAGTGCCGTTTGATGGTCGCCGGGGAAGCCGTGGGCCTGGCACAGCCCCCAGAATGCCTCCACCTTCAGGCGGGGTACATCGAGCTGTTCGCTGAGGGTGACGCCTTGTTGGAATGATTGACGAGCTTGCTCATAGCCGTGCTCGTTTTTGTGCAGCAGCCAGGCGTGCCCCTGGCGGCAGTGGCCGACGGCCGTAATAAATTGTGAATTCAGCTCGCGGCCACGGTCGGTACCGGCAACGGCCGTGTGCAGCGCCGCCTCCGCCTCGCCCTGGTAGGCCAGAATGAGCGACAGCAGCAGCAAGGTTTCCCGATGGGCGCGGGGGCGCAAAACGGGCGACTGCTCCTCGATCTGCATTTGCGCTTCCAGCATCTCCCGCGCTTCGGCCAGACGCCCGGTGCGCAGCAGCATCCGCACCGGCAGTTCAGACGGTTCGGGGCCTCGCTCCATCAGCTCTCGCGCCTGTTTCTGGTAATTTTCCGCCTCGGGCAGCCGACCCTGGTTTAGCAGGTTTTCCGCCAGCAGCTCCAGCAGGCGCGCCTGGCTTTCCCGATCATCCTGCCCGTCGGAAAGGCGCAGCGCTTCTTGCAGCAGCTTTTCCCCTTTGGTGGCGTTTACCGTGTCCAGATAAACCCGCGCCTGCCCGCGCAGCGCCTGGCCAATGCCGCGCCGGTTGCCCTGAGCGCGGCTGCGCTGTTCGGCCTGCTGGTACCAGCCCAACGCCTCATCGAAGCGGGAGTGCAGCCGGGCGATGTCGCCCAGGTAGGCCAGCAGGGCAGGGTAGTGGGCCAGCGTGTCGGGCGGCAGGCGACCAATCCAGCCTGCCAGGGTATCTAATCGACCCACCCGCACCAGCCGCCTGCCGAGCGTGGTAAGGGAAACGGCCGTTTTATCAAACGCCCCCGCCGCCAATAAATGGTAAATCGCTTCTTCCTCTTCCCCCTGCTGCTGGTAGATGGTGGCGGCTTGCTGGTGCAGCGCCTCGGCTTCGTGGGGGCTCAGCTGGGTGTAGAGCAGCTCGCGGAAGAGGTGATGGTAGCGCACGTAGCCGTTGCCCAGATTCACCACAAACAGCCCTTTTTCCAGCAGGTAGCGCAGCAGCTGCTGGCTGTCCTGGCGGCGGCGCAGCTGGTTGCAGAGTGGGGTGGTCATTTCGCGGAGAACGGCCGTTTCCCGTAAAAATGCCTGAATATCTTCTGGCTGCTGGGCCAACACCTCCTGCGCCAAAAATTGGAACAGATCGCTGGCGGAGCCAGACAGCTGGGTCAGCGCCTGTGCCAGCGACGCGCCGCCGTCCCGCTGCAACCGCTGCCAGATCAGATGTAGGGCAATCGGCCAGCCCTCAATGCGGCTGATCACCATCGTCGCCTGCTCCAGCGAGAGAGCGTGGCCGTAATAATCGCGGAACAGGGCATCAATTTCGGCGGGGGTGAAAGCCAGCTCTTCCTGCCCAATCTCCAACACCTGCCCCTTCACCCGCCAGGTCACCAGCGAAGGCAGCGTCAGCGGGTAGCGGCTGGCCAAAATGATGTGCAAATTGTTCGGGGCCAGGCCAATGAGCCGGTCCAAAATGCGGATTGGTTCGCTGCTGTCGCTGATGAGATGTACATCGTCCAGTACCAGGAAGGTCGGTTGGGTCAGTTCGCGGGCCAGTTCGTTGATGAGGCTGTCGATAACGGCCGTCCAGTGCGGCTGCTGTCGGGGCTGCCCCCATGCCTCCAGCGCCGCCAGCGGTGCATCAGACAGCGTGGGCAGGGCAATGCCAAAACCGTGTAGCAAATGGAGCAAAAAGGGTTGGGCGTCACCATCTTCCGCCTCCAGGCGGTACCAGACGAAGCGCAGCGGCGTGTCGCTCTGGCTGGAGGCCAGCGCCGCCAGCGCCGTGCTTTTGCCGTAGCCTGTGCCCGCCTGCACAATGGTGAGGCGGTGGTTTTGGGCATCCAGAAGCCGCCGGGTCAAACGCTCGCGGGGCAGGGTGTGCTGCGGTGGGCGGGGTGGAACCAGTTTGGTGCGCACAATGATGCTTTGCTGATACATGATGGCTGCATTGTAGCCAGCAGGCAACGGGCGGGCAAACGGTTGTCGGTAATCCGTTATCGGTGATCCGTAATCAGTAATCGGTCGCCTTTACCGTTTACCGATTACGGATCACCGTTTACTGAATTGGGTCTTGACTATTCTCACTATTGAGAATACACTACCATTATCAATTATGAGAAAGGCGGTGCGATGACTCAATCAAAAAGTGATTTGCTGCTTCATCCGGTGCGAATGCGGCTGGTGACGGAGCTGGCCGGGCGGCAGATGACGCCAGGGCAGCTGGCCGAGGCACTGCCCGACGTGCCCCAGGCCACCCTGTACCGGCAGATCAACCGGCTGCTGGCCGGTGGCGTGTTTGAAGTGGTGGCTGAGCAGGTGGTCAACGGCGCAACAGAACGCACCTATGCCGTCGTTGGCGGTGCGGAGCGGCTGTCGCTGGACGAGCGGCAGGCGATCATGCCGGAGCAGCACGTGCGCTACTTTTCCACCTTTGCCGCCGTGCTGATCGACACGTTCACCCGCTACGTGCAGCAGGCGGACCCCGCCAAAGTGGCCGAGGACGGGCTGAGCTACAACCGGGCCGTCATTTACCTGAGCGATGCCGAGCGGGAAGCGTTTCAAGAGCAAATTATCCAGCTGGTGGGCACGGTGATGGTCAACCAGCCCACGCCGGAGCGCAAGAGGTACACGCTGGCTTCGGTCACCATTCCCGAAGAAAGGAGCCTTTAGGATGACGTTGAAGATTTTTGAATATGGTACGGTTGGGCAGCCAACCATTTTGTTTTTGCATGGCCTGGGCGTGAGCAGCTGGATGTGGCAGGATCAGATTGAGGCGCTCCAGGACAGATACCATCTGCTGGCGGTCGATTTGCCGGGCAATGGAGAGAGTTACCGGACTGAGTGGGTTTCGTTTGCGGATACGGCCGTAACCCTCGCCCAGATCATCCGCAACCAGGCTGCCAACGGACAGGCGCACGTGGTGGGGCTGTCGTTGGGCGGCTACACGGCGCTGACGCTGCTGGCAAACCACCCTGAGCAGGTGCTGTCGACTCTTGTTAGTGGGGTGACGATACGGCCGTTCCCCCAAACCCCCGCCTACAAACTCATGCCCAAACTCATGAGCCGCATCATGGGCTGGGGCCTCACCATTAACCTGATGAGCCGGGTGATGCAGTTGCCCCCTGAAGCCAAACCGCTTTACCGCCGCGACAGCAAAAATCTAACGCCGCAAACCATCTTGCGCATCTACGATGAGGTGCTGAACTTTACACTGCCTGCGCGGTTGTCCGAAAGACGACCTCGCTTGCTGGCGGTGGCTGGCGAAAAAGAAGCCAAACCGGTTTTAGAGAGTTTGCCAGATTTTCATGCGGTAGAAACGGCCGTAACGGCCGTCATCCCCAATGCCCACCACGGCTGGAATGGGGAATTTCCTGAGTTGTTTACGGAGATGGTGGAGAGCTGGGTGGGGGAACGGCCGTTCCCCTCGGCCTTCCAAAACCAATTCCAGCCGACCAGCCTCTTGGCACCCATGTAGCCGAAGTAATGCGCTGCTTGTCTACAACCTGCCCAGCCTCTTTGCGTATAGCCTCTCGTGAACCTTAAATGCAAAGGAGGCAAAAAATGAAACAAACACAGTTTAAAGAATTGGATAAACATATCACCATTTTGGGCTGGCTTTATCTGGCGCTCAACATCTTCACCCTGCTCATTGGCGTCTTTGTCTTTTTCATCCTGATTGGCACCGGACTGCTGACTGGCGATGGCGAGGCAATGAGCGTTTTGGCAATTGTCGGCACCTTTGTCTTGGGGATATTGGTTGTTATTTCCATCCCCGGCATTATCACCGGTTGGGGTTTGCTCAAGCGTAAATCCTGGGCGCGTGTGCTAGCCCTGGTGATCGGTTTTTTCAGCTTGATGAATGTGCCTTTTGGTACGCTGCTCGGCGTCTATACCATTTGGGCCTTGCTGGCCCATGAGGAAGCAAGCGACTACTTTTTGGCCTACGCTGTATAACAAACTGCGTTGTGAAGAAATAAAAAGCCCACTGAAATTTTCCAGCGGGCTTTTTATTTTACAAACGGTTATGGCATTAGCGCAGAGAATGTAATCTCTACGTGCTAATTAGCTCAATGACCTCATTGCCACCAGCCCGTGTAGCTGCCCGTGCCGCTGGCTGGCACCGAGTAGGTGCGGTTGCTGCCGCCCTCCCAAATGGTGGTACCACCCTGGCGCACAATAAACTTGAACTGAATCGACTGTCCAGCGCTGCTGGTAAACGTCGCTGGGCCGCTCCAGGTGCTGCTGTTTACCCAGTTTAGCGGTACGGCATTGGCCGGATTCCAGTTACCCAGCTCCGGCACATTGCCCACCACATACATGTTTTGGCCCCACTGCGTAGTGTAGCCATTGATTGTAAAGTTCACGGTGACGCTGCTGCCGCCGGATTGGGGAGCCAGGACTACGCCCGGAGCATTGTTGTCCAGCGTGATGGAACATTGTCCGGCGCTTACCGTGCAGCTTTTACCGCTGCCCAGCAAATCTTGCAGCACCGTGCCGTTGGCATAAGGCAGCGAGACGCCGCCAATGTTGGGCATGTTCAGCGTACGGCTGCCGCCGCTGTCGTTCAGGGCTACCAGCACGGCATCGCTGCCCTGCCCACGCTGGTAGGCATAGGTGCGATCTGCGTTGTGGCGGTACAGGGCGATGTAATCGGCCGGGCTAAACGTTCTCAGCGCCGGGGTTGCTTTACGCACATCAATCAACGTTTGGTAGAAATCCCACAGCGCCGTGTTGGCGGTGCCAGCCCATTCTGTTGGCGCAGAGTTGTCGTAGAAGCTCCACGCCATCCGCTCACGGGCATATTCTGGCCGACCCCCGCCAAAATGGTAAATGCCAAACTCTTGCCCCAGGCCAATCTCGTTGCCGTAATACATTACCGGTACGCAAGGTTGGGTAAACATGAGCAGCGCGCCCTGTTTCATGTCGGTCAGGTTGTAGTTGACGCGGTGCGAGAAGCGGTCCATGTCGTGGTTGTCGATGAAGCAGCCGCGCACAAATTCGCTGGGCGAGATGCCGCCCTGGTAGTAGAAGCTGGCCCGATCGCGCAGGCTGCTGTCTAACGAATCAACCGTGCTGCCGCCCGTGAAGAAGCCGACGATGGCGGCATTGGCTTCAAAATCCATAGCCGAATCGATTCGGCCTTGCTGACGACGAATCATTTCTGGCCCGTTGTCCAGCCAGATTTCGGCAATGGTGAAGGTGTCGCTGTCGCCGATGGTGTCGTTGAATTCGCGCCAGAAGTCAGTGCTGGGGCCGGGTGCATAATCCAGACGGTAGCCCGCATGGCCCAGCGTGTTGAGCCAGTAATCGGCCCGGCTGTTGATGACCCAGTTCCGGGCGTCGCTGTTGTCGTTGTCGATTTGGGGCAGTTCCAGCACGCCGAAGAAGCTTTTGTTGGTGTCGTTGGAGCCATAAACGGTATAGCTGGCGGAGCTGGTGTTGAAGCCAGCAGGGAAAGTAACATTGAAGGTTGGATCAGCGGCTGTGCTGCACGCGCTGAAGGTGTACCAGGCGCTAAACGGCCCGGCGCAGGTGGTGCTGGCGCTGATAAAGTTGCTGTGCTGGCTAGAGGTGTGGTTGGGCACAAAGTCCAAAATGACGCGAATATCCCGATTAGTTGCCTGAGTGACCAAAGTTTGCAGATCGTTTTGGGTGCCAAATACCTCTTCCACGGCCAACGGGTTGCTGGGATGGTAGCCGTGGTAGGTGAAGTAGATGTTGCCATTACTGTTGTAATTTGTATCGGTGTAGAAGTTGGGGTTATCAAAAACGGGTGAAAGCCATAGAACGTTGATGCCTAAATCTTCCAGATAATCCAGCCGCTGGATTACACCAGCGAGGTCGCCACCGTTGTAGGTGTAACGGTAATCATCTTGCGGGTGGGCGGGCAGCGCCCCGTTCACTACGTGGGTGTGGTCGCAGTAGCCGCTGGTTGCTTCGGCGCAGTAGTCGTTGTTGCTGGTGTCGCCATCATAAAAGCGGTCTACGAAGACATTGTAGATGACGGCTTCGCCAATCCAGGAGGGGAGCTGATTTTCGCCGACGCGGAAGCCAAAGATGCGGGCTTTGGTGGGATCGGTGACGGGCCAATCGATGGTGCTGTCGGCGTATTTGGTGTCGCCGCCGCCGCTGTGCCAGGAGGCGATTTTATAGCGGATGACGGTGTTGTTGGACCAGGGGCCAGCGGTCGCTTTGTACCACAGGGTGTTGTTTTCGGTGTGGCTGAGGGTCATGTTGATCGCCTGGGTGGTGCCCTGGGCGGCGTGGGTGGTGGGGTGAATGGACGGCTCGCTGCCGTCGGTGGTGAGGTAGAGCCGGGTATCGGTGACCCAACCCTGGTAGCCGACCTGCACCCAGAAATCGACGGTATCGCTGCTGGTGGGGGCAGACGGGACGATGTTGCCTGCGTGGTCGATGAAGGCGGCGGCGGCAACGGCCGATCTGGTTTGCCATACCAGGCTAAAGAGGGTAATTACAAAAAGGGCGCGAAACGCTACAGAACCAAACAGTTTGCGTGCAAAATGCATCAGGAAATACCTCCAAAATGGGAAACTTGGACGCAAAGAACGCAGAGAATTAGAAGCCGCAAAGAAAGGAGTTGAAATTTCCTTTGCAATTCTTTTTCCCTTTGCGTCTTTGCATCAACGGTTTTTAAACTGCTGAGATTAAAGATCTACGATGAGGTTGAGTGGTGTGCTACGAAGTTTGTGCAGCCAGGTCCGCTTCCAGAAGCTGAACGGCCGTTGCTGTTAAATCGATGAGCTGCTGCCGCTGGGTGGGCGTGAGCCCTGCCAGACGTTGCTCGATAGAGGCTTCGTGGAGCTGTCGTGCCTGGTCCAGCCTGGCCTTTCCCTCTGGGGTGAGGAAAATGCGTACCAGCCGCTGGTCCCGATCATCACTGCCAACGCGAATGAGGCCGCTTTTGCCCAGCCGCTGCACCAGTCGGGTGACGTTGCCCCGGGTGCACAACAGCTTGTCTGCTACTTCAGTTACGGTGAGGTTATCGCTTTCGGCGGCATCCAGGGTGCGAAGAAAGTTGTACTGCGTGGTGGTCAGTTCAATTTGTTTGAAGGTGCGCCGGTCGCCGTCATCGAGTAATACAAAAATGGTTAAGAATTGACGATACAGGCTTTCATCCAGTGAAACAGTGGTCATGATTGTTTTCTCAGGGATGTTTGTTGACTAGTCAACAAACTTTGGACAGGATAGCATGGCAAACGGCCGTTGTCAAGAGACGGCCGTTTCTTTTTTTGGCTGTTATGGCAAATCGGGCAGTAAAAAAAACCGCTGGCTAATACCAGCGGTTTTTTTTGATTGATGGTGGGAGGGGGAAACGGCCGTTATTTCATCAAGTGTGCATGAAACGCCGCGTTAAACACTTCTGGCTTCTCCAGGTAAGGGGAATGACCGGCATCTTCGACCACTTCCTCCCGGTAACTGCCGCCGTTGGCCGCGTAGCTGTCCAGCACGGTGCGGGTTTGGGCCAGCATCGGCTGCGGCGGGCACTCTTCGTCGCCGGGCCAGCCGGGGATGGCGCCCATGTGGCCCAGGGCGGCCAGATCAAACATCGCATAGTCAGACACAATCAAATCATCCGCACCGCGAATCCACAAAACTGGTGGCTTGGGTTCGATGTGGGCCAGGCCGCTGGCGTTGAAATTTTTGCGGTTGAAAGCGGGCAAGACCCCTTTGTCGCCAGGCGCTGCGCCGGGCCAATTTGCTGAGGGCACCGCATTGCCTGGATAATGATCATCGCCGATTTTGGTGGTGAGCATGGAGCTGAGCAGCTCTTCTTCTCGGGCGGGAATGAAGGGGGCCTTGACGTAAAAGGCGCGCAGGATGTTGCGGGGGGACGTCGGGTTTTCCAGGCCGCGCTCGCCGCTGGTAAGCAGCTGTACAAATTCGGGATTGATGCCGCTGGGTGCGCCATCATCGTACACTAACGCGCCGTCGGCCCCTTTGGAGCCACCGTAGCCGTAAGGGGAAACCGGGTCTGTCAGGGTGATGGAGAGCAAATCGGCCGCGTGGTGGATGGCGTAGAGCATCACCACGCCGCCCCCCATGCTGTGCCCGACGATGTGGTGTTGGCCCAGGCCCAATGTTTCCACGACGGAGCGCACGTCGGCGGCGAAGTCGGCCATGCCGGTCGCCCCGCTGATGGGCAGCGGTTCGGTGTCGCCGTAGCCGCGCAGATCAACCGCAATGCCGCGAAAGCCGTCGGGCAGGGCGAGCATCGTTTCTTCCCAATAGGTGGCGGAAGAGACGTTGCCATGCACAAACACAACGGGAATGCCACTTTCTGGCCCGCAAGAGAGGACGTGGACGTTCAGGCGGTCGGTTTGCACCATTTGGGACGTAATGCCAGGTAAAGTCGGAACGGTGGACATGGATATTCTCCTTATGTGGGTTTTTGATCGGGTAATATAGCTCATTTTTACAACAAATGAGTTGCAAATTGGTTGCAGAGAAAAAGCGAATCACGAATTGGACGAATGAACGAATTTGCGTAATGTGTGAAACGTGAAACGTGATTTGCCTCTTGTCACGCATCACGAGCCTTGCTTATTTATTGTCCAGCTCGCCCAGGACGGTTTGGTACAGCGTGTCGGCGCGCAGATCTTCCAGGGTGTGGCAGGGGGCTTCCAGCTTTTCGGCCAGCAGCCGGGCCAGCCCCTGGTCGAAGGCGGCGTGCTCCATGTTGATGACGACGGAGCGCACGCCGATCTCCATGATGAGTTCGGCGATGCGGTGGGCTTCCTGCTGCGGTGGCATGTCGCTCAGGCTGACGTTGCCTGCGCCGTCGGTGAGCAGGATGAGCATGGGCATTACGTCGGGGTGGGTGTACGCTTCCTGCCGGAAGACGTCGTAGGCCATCATCAGCCCGGCGGAGAGGGGGGTTTTACCGCCCACGGCGATGTCTGCTAAAGCCTTTTTGGCCAGCTGCACCGAGTTGGTGGGGGGCAGTACCAGATTGGAATCGTTTTTGTTGAAGACAATCAACCCGACGCGGTCGCGCCGCTGGTAGGCGTCTGTGAGCAGGGACATGATGGCACCCTTGGTGGCTTCCATGCGCTCGGCGACGGCCATGCTCCAGCTGGCATCGACGGCAAAGAGGATGAGGTTGGCGGCGCGGCGAACGCGCACTTTTTCGCGAAGATCGCCTTTTTTGAGGGCCAGAGCGAGTTTAGAAGTGTCGCGCTCTTTTTGGTAGGGGGCGGCGGCGCGGAAGGTGGCGTCGAAGGCGAGGTCGGTGACTTTGCCTTTGGGGACGCGGGATTGGACGTAACGGCCGCGTTTGCGTTCGGTTTTGGTTTGGGAGCGGCGTCCGGCCGATTTGCGGGTGAGACGGTCTAGCTGGGTGTCCAGGCGGCGGGCCATGAACTCTTGCTTGGACTGGATTTTCTGGCCGCCTTCCCACCATTGGCCTTCCTGAGCGGTTTGGGGCACGGTTTGGGGGCCGGCCTCCGCCTGCTGGCTGGTTTCGGCCCCGTCACTGCTTTCGTCCGAGTCTAACGCTTTTTTTTTACGTCGTTTTGGTCAACGTTTTCGTCCATCGGGTCGTCGTTGGGGTCGCCCATGCCCATTTCAGACTGCACATCTTCGAGCCGGTCTTCGAGGTCGGCAGCGGAGAGGGCGGTGTCCTGGAACGGCCGTCCCTTAATGCGATGCGGCAGCGCCAGTTCAGCGGCGAGCACAATGTCTTCATCCGTGATTTGGGCGCGGCCCTGGAAGGCGGCGTGGGCCTGTGCCCCGCGCAAAATCACCAGGTCGGCGCGGTGGCCATCGACATTCATGGCGCTGGTTAGCCCGGCGATGGAGTGGAGGTCGCGGCGGGAATATTTGACTTTGTTTACCACTTCCCGGGCGGCGCAAATCTGGTCGGCCAGCTGCTTTTCAGAGGCTTCCCACTCGTCGCGGAAGGCGTCTGGGTTCACTTCAAAGTTGATGCGCCGCTCCATGATGGAGACGCGCTGATGGGCGTTGCTGAGGCCCAAAATATGTACGGAGAAAGCGAAGCGGTCCAGCAGTTGGGGGCGCAAATCGCCCTCTTCCGGATTCATCGTACCGACGAGGATAAATTTGGCGGGATGGGTGAAGCTGATGCCTTCACGCTCGACGACATTGACGCCCATCGCGGCCGAATCGAGCAGCAGATCGACGACGTGGTCGTCCAGCAGGTTCACCTCATCGACGTAGAGCAGGCCCCGGTTGGCCGCGGCGAGGACGCCGGATTCAAAATGTTTTTCCCCTTTCTGGATCGCTTTTTCGATGTCCAGCGTGCCGACGACGCGGTCTTCGGTGGCGCTGACGGGCAGATCGACGAAGGGGGTGCGGCGCAAGGCCACTTGCAGCGTGCCGTCGGCGTGGCGCACGCGGCATTCATCGCACCATTGGCTGGGGCGGTTGGGGTCGCAGCCAAAGCGGCAGTCGGCCACGGTTTCGATGTCTGGCAGGAGGGCGGCCAGGGCCCGGGCGGCGGTGGATTTGGCGGTACCGCGTTCGCCCCGAATAAGGACGCCACCAATTTGGGGGCTGACGGCGTTGAGGATCAACGCCCGTTTCATACGTTCCTGTCCGACGATTGCTGTGAAGGGAAAGATTGCTCGACGTGCCATTTGTTTCTCCAGTAGTCAGTATTCGGTAATCCGTAATCGGTGAACGGTTTACTGATTACTGTTTACCGATTACCGATTACTGGCAGTCGGGATTATACTGCATGGGATTTTGATCGCAACGGCCGTTTCACTCCGGGTTCATGTTTGTATCGTTACATGAGAGCAATAAATCCAGTACAATAGGCATCATGATTCGGAATAAAGACGGAGAGATAAGCTAATGACAACGATTACCCTGGCCCCTGATTTTGCGCACGCTACATTTGCGGGTTTATGAGCGATTGGGGCATACGGCCGTTCTGCTCAAGCAGGTAACCGAAGAGCCAGAACGCGAATTAACCTTCCGCGCTGCCCTGGAACGACAGCAGATTACTGGCTACGAGCGTCATCCTGTTAAGCCAGGCGAGTTTGACATCTGGTAGTTGGGTGGTTTGCTGGCGGTTCTCTCACCAGACAAGATGGATGAAGTTGAGCGTGCCCTTTGTTTTGCTTTGGGGATTGATTATTTGCTTTAGCCAGTGAGAACAACGAATTTGAGTAAGGAACGAATTGGGGATCGTTGTACCCCTTCTCATGCCTCACAACCAGCTTCTTGGTACAATCCAGCCACCTTTTGACACTTTTGGGACGGAGAATTTAGATGAAAAGCCGAAAATGGCGGATTGTTTTGGGTGTGGTTGGGTTGCTGCTCGTTTTATACATCACGCTGGCGTGGCGGGCGCAGCCGGTGCCAGCGCATCCCTTTTTTAGCCAGCAGGACGGCATGATGGTCATCGCCCACCAGGGCGGCGAATGGCTGCGCCCCAGCAATACGCTGGTGGCCTTTGACCACGCGGTTGAGCTGGGCGTGGACGTGCTGGAGATGGACATTCACCAAACTCAGGATGGTGTGATCGTCCTCATGCACGACGCCACGGCAGACCGCACCACCGACGGCAGCGGGGCAATTAAAGAGATGACCTTTGCCGAAATTCGGGCGCTGGATGCGGGACATTACTGGACCGACGACGATGGCGCAACTTACCCGTATCGCGGCCAGGGCATCCTGGTGCCCACGCTGGAAGCGATGTTCCAGCGTTACCCGGACATGCGGATGAACATCGAAATCAAGCAGGAAACGCCGAGTATGGTACGGCCGTTCTGCCAGCTCCTCCGCGACTACAACCGGGAAGAAAGCACCCTGGTCGCCACTTTCCACCAATCCACAGTTGAAGAGTTCCGCGAAACGTGCCCCAACGTCATCACCTCGATGGTGGAGCCGGAAATCCAGCTCTTTTTTGGGCTGAACGCTGTCGGTTTGGGCGCGTTGTTCCAGGCACCGGGCACCGCCTTCCAGGTGCCGCGCACCTCGTCGCTGCCCATCATTGGCGAAGTGGACGTCATCACCGAGCGCTTCGTCCGCGTGGCGCACCGCCATAACATCCAGGTACACGCCTGGACCATCAACGATACGGCCGAAATGGAGCGCCTCATCGCCCTCGGCGTAGACGGCATCATCACCGATCGCCCCGATCTTTTACTGGAAGTGACAAGGTGACCAAAATAACCATTAACCACTTACCATTAACAATTAACCATTCCTATGCGCCTACCCACTAACCCCTTCGCCCACCAGGGCGGCGTTGTCGTGCTGGCCCATCGCGGCTGGCGCGGCCACTATCCGGAGAATACGATGCTGGCCTTCTGCAAGGCGGCCGAGCTGCCGATTGATGGGCTGGAGATCGACATCCACCAAACGGCCGATAACGTGCTGGTCGTCTGCCATGATGAGACAGTGGATCGGACGACGGAGGGGAACGGCCGTATCCAAAACTACACCCTCGCTGAGCTGCAACAGCTGGATGCCGGGTACCGCTTCACCCCCGACGGCGGGCAGACTTTTCCCTTTCGCGGGCGAGGGATTACCATTCCCACGCTGGCCGAGGTGTTTGAAACGTTTCCCAACCTGTGGCTCAATATCGACATGAAGCAGGAGACGCCGAGTCTGGTCCAGGCGTTTACCGACCTCATCCGCCAACACAACGTGGCTCACCGGCTGTGCGTCGGTTCGTTTAGCAACAAAACCGTCGCCGAATTTCGCCGCGCCTGTTCGGAAGTGGCCCGCACCGCTTCCCATGTCGAGACGGTGCGCTGGTTTGTGCTCAGCAAACTGCGGCTGGATCGGCTTTATTGGGGTAAGGGTCAGGTGCTGCAAATCCCTGAAATAGATCCGGACAGCGGCTGGCGGCTGGTGATGCCCCATTCCATCCGCGCGGCGCACCGCAACAATATCGCCGTGCACGTCTGGACGGTTAACGAGCCAGCCGACATGCAGCGCCTGATCGACATGGGGGTCGATGGGCTGATTTCTGACTTCCCCGACCGGGCGCTGCGGTTGTTAGGACGGTTGTAGATAGTGGTCGGTAATCAGTAGGTCGGTAATCAGTAGGTCAGTAATCAGTTTGGGTTTTAATGATTACTGGAGGGCAGGCGATATGCGGGAACGGGTGAGTTTGTATATTTATGAAAACGGCCGTCTCCTCGTGTTCAAGCGAATTCGGGAAGATCGCATTCACCATGTGGCTATCGGCGGCGGGGTAGAACCGGGGGAAAGCATTCTTCAGGCGGCGCTGCGGGAAGCCAAGGAAGAGACCAACTTCGACATTGTGTTGGGTCCGCGCCTCTGGGTGCGCGAGCTGGAAGATGAACACCGTGAACATGCTTACCTGGTTACTGAGTTCAGCGGCGAGTTGGCGCTAGGTGGCCCGGAGCTGGAACGTCAAACGTCCACCGATCAACACATTTTTCAATGGGTCCCCCTCAAGGAAATACCCAAGCTCGATTTGTATCCTGGACCGCTGACGCCCCAACAAGTCAACCTGATTCAGCAGGCCTTGCCATGAAGCTGACGCGGCGCGATTTTTTGAAATGGATGGCTGGAGGAGGTTATGATGCAACACTTTATTTGTAAGACGTGTGGTACGCAGTTCCCGGCAACGGCCGTTCCCCCCACCAACTGCCCCATTTGCGACGACGAGCGGCAGTACATTGGCTGGGAAGGGCAGCAGTGGACCACGTTGGCGGCGCTGCAAAAAGATTACCAAAACAAGATTACAGATGAGGAAACCAATTTAACTGGCATTGGCACCACGCCGGGATTTGCCATTGGCCAGCGGGCGCTGCTGGTGCAAACGGCGCAGGGTAATTTGCTGTGGGACTGCATTACGCTGCTGGACGAACCGACCAAGGAAGCCGTCAACCAGTTGGGCGGCATCGACGCGATTGCTATTTCCCATCCCCACTACTACTCGTCCATGATTGAGTGGGCTCACGCTTTCGAGGCGCCGATCTACCTGCACGCCGCCGACCAGCAGTGGGTGATGCGGCCCGATCCGGCCATTCAGTTCTGGGAAGGGGAGACGAAAGCGTTGTGGGATGGCCTGACATTGATTCGCGGCGGCGGTCATTTTGCCGGGGGCACCATGCTGCATTGGCCTGCCGGAGCCGCCGGGGCGGGGGCGCTGCTGACCGGTGACATCATTCAGGTGGTGTCGGACCGGCGCTGGGTGAGCTTCATGTACAGCTACCCCAATTTGATTCCGCTGCCAGCGAAGAAGGTGCGGGAGATTGTAACGGCCGTTTCTCCCTACAATTTCGACCGGATTTACGGCGCTTGGTGGGGTCGGGTGGTGATGGAAGATGCGAAAACGGCCGTTACCCGCTCCGCCGAACGGTACATCGCCGCCCTATCTGCCGATCGTCGCTAATAGACAATATCGGAAATAAGAGTTTATCCACAGATTAACGCAGATTTCGCAGATTTTTTGCTTTTACTCTGCGTCAATCTGCGAAATCTGCGGATTATTTTTTGACATAACGTTAATTCCAATAATGTCTAATAAATGGGATTTTCACCGTGGAGGACGCGGAGGACACGGAGTTTTTTGTTCTCTGCGTCCTCCGCGCCCTCGGCGGTTTGTTTTTTAAATGAGGCGGGTGCGGTGCAGCTTGCGCTCGGCGACGTGGCTGAGCCAGAGGTCGTTGCCGACCCAGGCCAGCCCCATCGGCAAAAAGTTGAGGTCGTAGCGGGCCTGCTCTGCCCCGGTGGACGGGTCCAGCCGTAAAATGGCATATTTTTGCTCATCGCTTTCCCAGTTGAACTGCTCGTAGAGCGAATCGAAACTCATGGGGTAGGCGATGCCCAGCCAGAGAGAGCCATCGTGAAACGCCAGGCCGCCTCCGGCGACCGGCACGGGCAGGGTATTTAGCACGTCGCCGCTGTCCCGGTCCAGTTGGAACAGCTTGCCGCGCTGCTGCGACGTGGCCCACAAATATTTCCCGTCCCAGGCGACGCCAGCCAGCCAGCCGTGCTCCCAGACCATAATCGTCTGGTCGAAGTCGTTGGTTTCTGGATTGATGCGGCGCAGGGTGCCGCCGTCGTGGAGAGACTGCCAGAGGGAACGGCCGTCCCAGGTCACCCCACTCAAATTGCCCGGACAAACCAGAACCACGTCATTTTCCATCGTGGCGGGGTCGATCCGGTAAATTTTGCCGCCGGAGAAATCAGAATTCCAGAGGAAACGGCCGTCGTAACACAAGCCAACCGGCCCCCGCCCTGGTGCCGCAAAACTTTCGATAATTTCAACTTTGCCCATTGAATCCTTCCATAAAAAATGACACAGAGAACACAGAGCTTTTAGAGAGCAGAGAAAAAAAATCTGTGTCATCTGTGAAATCTGTGGATATTTTTACAACAGATGCGACGCACTTCATTGTGGATTAAACATTAATTTGGGTAATAAACTTGTCATGCTGAGGTCCTCCGAAGCATCCCGCCCGCATGAGAATCAAAGAAGCCTCGGTTTGGGTGAGGTTTCTGCCATTGGCTCCTTGCGGGATTCTTCACTTCGTTCAGAATGACAAAATCGCTAGCTGATTATTATCTTAAACTCCCAAAAAGTGCGTTGTACGTGTGGCAATACGGCCGTCATTGTACTTCAGCCCGCCACAAACAAAAAGACGCACACTTACCGTATGCGCCTTTTTGCGGAGGAAGAACAGATATCTGCAAAATTTAAGGTTTAGGCAGGTACTTTTTCGGCATCAGGTACATCCCGACCTACGGCTTGGGCAATCGCTTTCATTTCGCGCACCAGCTGGGCAAACCGTTCTGGCTTGAGCGATTGCAGACCGTCTGACATCGCCTCTTCGGGGCGAGGATGTACTTCTATAATGACACCATCGGCCCCGGCGGCGATGCTTGCTTTGGTGACGCTTTCCACATATTCCCACTTGCCCGTGCCGTGGCTGGGGTCGGCGATGATGGGCAGATGGGTGAGCTGCTTCAGCACCGGGATGGCGTTGATGTCGAAGGTGTTGCGGGTGTACCGCTCAAAGGTGCGGATGCCGCGCTCGCACATCATCACACGCGTGTTGCCGTGGCTCAGAATATATTCGGCACACATCAGCCACTCTTCGATGAGGCTGCTCATGCCCCGCTTGAGCAAAACAGGATGCTGCGATTCGCCTACGGCGTGCAGCAGGGCGTAATTTTGCATGTTGCGTGCCCCGATTTGCAGGATGTCGGCATACTCACAGACTAGGGGGACCAGGCTCGGCTCCATCACCTCGGTGATGATGGGCATGCCGGTTTGCTCGCGGGCTTCGGCCAGATATTTCAACCCTTCTTCCCCCATCCCCTGAAACGAGTAGGGTGAGCTGCGCGGCTTGAACGCCCCGCCGCGCAAAATGTGCGCGCCCGCTTCCTTGCAGGCGTGGGCCGTCTCGATAATCTGGCTGCGGCTTTCTACCGAACACGGCCCGGCCATGATAATGAGGTCTTTGCCGCCGATGACGTGGCCGCCTACGGTGAACTGCGTGTCGTTGGGCTTGAACTCCCGGCTGGCAATCTTGAACGGCTTCAAGACGGGCACCACCCGTTCTACGCCAGACATTCGCTCCAGCTGGTCCCGGTTAATCACCCGATCATCTCCGATGACGCCGATGATGGTGCGTTCGCTGCCGGTAGAAAGGTGAATTTTAAAGCCTAAATCTTCGGCCCAGGAGATAATCCCGGACTTTTCTTGCATACTTGCGTTGGGCTGCATGACTACGATCATCATTAATCTATCCTTTTATTCAGAGTTGGTTCAAAAAATAAATAGACATCAAAGATTACGCAGATTTAGCAGATGGAGAAATCTAATAAATCTGCGTAATCTTTGATAAAAACTATAAAGCAGCTGCCATCACCTTGACCATCGCTTCCATTGCGTTCATCTGGCGGGGGCGGATGGGGGGCAGGTTTTGGCGGTCCGGGCGCAAGGACTGGGCGTCGCGCAGGTAGACGTGGACAATTTCTTTGGCGCTGCGGCTGGTGTTCCAATGAATCAGCACGCGGATGCACATGGCCAGGCCGCCGGACACGGCCATCTCGTGGCCACACAGCAGGGCGACATCCCCCCAGCCAATCTGGCGGGCGGCCAGGGCGGGGTAGGTGGCGTTGAGATCGGCCGTGGTGGTGAAGTAGACGCTGGCGATGTCGTCCGGGTGCATCTCGTTGCGCTTGACGATGACCTGGAGCAGCTCCCGCGTGGCGGCGAGAATGGCTTCTTCCGTGTTTTCCTGAACGGTGACGGCCCCACGGACGCCCCGGCAGGCGGTGGGCTGTTGATAGTCTGAACTGCTGCTGATTCCGTTTGACTGCATTTTTTCTTCCCCTTGATTTTGGCTCTACCGAAAAATCCGCAGATTTCGCAGATGACGCAGATTTTCACGCCAGGATAACTCTGTGATCTCTGTCTTTATTCCGCAGGGCCATTTTTAATGATTCCGATCCATAAACAAAAAAAGACGCGGCTTGTTGGGCCGCGTCTTGTTGGTTTTTGTGTCGTTTTTGCGTTTACTTCTTTTAGCGCGAAACGACCGCCCTGCAACAATTGCGGCGGGTGGAGCTGCTAAAAAAGTAAAAATAGAAGTAAACAGGTTGTTTCAACATGATGGGCGCACTATAGCAGTTCAAAACCATATCGTCAAGGTGTGAATTTGGGGAATTTGGAAATTGGGGGGGATTACGGCCGTTTTCCAGGCATCTACCCCCTTCGACCATAGCGTTGTTCCCTTTTTCAATTTTGTGCGGCCAGGACGAGCAGGCGGCTGCTGGTTTCGTCGTAGGGGGATTGATCATAATCGCCCCAGAGGTTTAGCAGCTTGTAACCGGCTTCTTGCAGCAGCAGCTCCAGCTGGTGCGGGTAGCGGTAATGGTAGGTGGCCTGGGAGACGGTGCGGTGAACCGGGCCGCCGTTGGGGGCGGATACGTCGTAAATCCAGGTGATGTGCAGGGTTTGAACGGCCGTATCCAACCGATTACTGGCCAGATGGACAATCAACTCCCCCGTTTCTGGGTCTGTCAGCACGTTTTCCAGGCTCAGCAGGGCATCCTCTGGCGTGTTGGCAAGGTCTACCGGATTGGCGAGATCGATGAAGAGACGGCCGTTTCTTCCCAAATAGCCCCGCGCCCGCCGCAAAGCGGCCACGGCCTGCGCGGTGTTTAGATGCAGCAGCGTGTTGTAGGGAATGATGATCAGGCCAAATCGAGGCGCGTCGGGCAGCACAAAGTTGGTCATATCTGCCTGGTGCAGGGTGATTCGCTGCTGAACGGCCGTATCCACCAACGCCGCTCTGGCCCGGGCTCGATCCAGCATTGCCGTGGACGAATCCAGCCCGGTGACGGAGTGCCCCGCCCGCGCCAGCGGCAGCAGCAAGCGACCAGAGCCACAGCCCAGCTCCAGCGCCGGGCCATCGGTTTCGGCAGCTAATTTGAGGATGAGGGGGAAATCGGCCGTCAGGCTGGCGTGGGTTAAATCATAAAAGCGGGCAATTGGATCATACATGCGGCTATTTTACACAACCTCCCGGTTTTCAACCGCCGTCAGGTTGCCTTAATCTGCCAAAATCTGCTTTACGCGACCCACCGCGCCGCTTTGCAGGCGCACCTTAATGCCGTGCGGATGCGTGGCCGATTTGGTAAGGATCGCCTGCACCGCACCTTCCGTCAGTTTGCCGGTGCGCTGGTCTTGCTTTAGCACAATCGCCACCTGCTGGCCAATTTTGATGTGGGATCGATTGGTTCCGTTCATCGTCAATCTGTCCTGAAAATAAAGAATGCAGGTAGCGCAAGCAGGAGACAAGCTACGCCAAACAACCCAACAGGGCGCCATTCGCATTCCTCATTTGTCGTTTCTTTGTTCTTATCCAGCGATGGGCGTCAATTTAACGGCAAACCCCAAAGTCGTTAAGGTCTTGACCGCCCGTCGCCTCTGGTCTCCTTTGTTCCGTTTGACAAAATAATCACCACCCAGTTCCTGGAAGGTGGCCGTGGGGTCTTTCATGAGATGATAGACGATTTGCAAGATGGGTTGATGAAAATCTTTTTTGGTTCTGGCTTGTCCAGGTTAAGAGAAATCTGTTGATTTTCAATTATCGTGGTGTGCCGCCGCCGGTGAACTCTCTCTTGTTAAATTGAGAATTGCTCTATTTGTGCAACGTTGCTGAGCGGGGTAAAGTTCCCCTACGACAAGCAGACAAAAAGATGCCAGCAACTTTGGCAGGTAGTCGAAATTTTTATGTCAAGCAGTAAATTGAGTGAACAACTAAAAAGAAAAATCATGACCCATTTGGGCGTGGCCGAAGCCACCCCTTCGCTGGCGCTGCTGGAAAAGCTGCTGGCTGCCTACTACTGCACCGTGCCGTGGGAGAGCGCCTTTCGGATTGTGCGCCGGGCGGAGACGGCCGTTCCTACCCCGCGCTGGCCCGATATCTTCTGGCACGATGCCCTGACGCGCGGCGGCGGCGGCACCTGCTTCGAGAGCAACTACGCCTTCTTCGCCCTGCTGCAAGCGCTGGGGTACGACGGCTATCTCACCATCAACAACATGGGGGACTCCATTGGCTGCCATACAGCAATTGTGGCGCGGCTGGATGGGCAAAAGTGGCTGGTGGACGTGGGTATGCCGCTGTACGCACTGCTGCCAATCAGCAACCGAGGGGCGATGCACCGCAGTTCCCCTTTTTTAAACTACACGGTACGACCAGACGGCCGTTCCCGCTACCAAATTGAACAGCGCCCCCACCCTAAACCCATCGCCTTCACCCTGGTCGATGAGCCGGTGGACGATGACACCTATCGCGCCGCCACCACGACTGATTACGGCGACAACGGGCTGTTTCTCGATTTTGTCATCATCAACAAGGTTGTGAACAACCAGCCGTGGCGCTTCAACATGGCAGAACGGCCGTGGCGGCTCAACCGCTTCGGTTGGGGCACTCGCTTTGACACAGAGATGACGGGGGATATACCAACGGCCGTTGCCGAACATTTTGGGCTGGATACGGCCGTTGTCCAGCAAGCATTTAACCTTACCCGTCACAACTATCCCAATAATTGAGAAAACGATGCGAAAACCAAAACCTTATATTAAAAAACCGAAACAGAAAAAAGCAGTCACTCCTCGCCAGCGCCAGGGGGATTACCGCATTTTTGTGGGCGCGTTCCCCGAAGGAGAAAAAATCGAGCAGATTCAGCAGCTGCGCCAGCAGATCGACCCCAAAACGGCCGAAATTACCCCACCACACGTCACTCTGGCCGGAACTTACTGGCGCACCGGCCCAGCCACCGCCGCCAACGAAGCCGTGCTGATTGAAAAGCTCACGGCGCTGACACCCTACCTACGGCCGTTCACGCTTCAGCTCGGCGGCATCTACACCTTTGGCCAGCGGGTGCTTTACCTGGGGGTGCTGCCCGCAGACGAGATGGTGGCTGTGCGAAATAGATTGCTGGGCGTCATGGGACAAGACAAACATCGCCAGTTCAAGCCCCACCTGACACTGGCCATGCGGCTGAACGAGGCACAGTTTGGTGAGACGTTGGCCAATTTACAGCAGTCGGAATGGGAAAACGGCCGTATCGCCATACCCATCCACGAACTGCGCCTGATGCAGCGAGGGCCAAACGACCCCGCCTGGCGCACCATCCACACCCTGCCGCTCACCCCGCCAGAGGCCCAACCATGAGCCTCACCATCCAGCTGCGCGACGTGCAGGATGCCGATCTGCCCATCTTTTTTGCCCAGCAGCAAGAACCCGCCGCCGTGCAAATGGCCGCCTTCACCGCCAAAGAGCCCGGCAACCATGAAGCGTTTATGGCCCACTGGGGCAAAGTTCGCGCTGATGCGGGCGTTACCATCCAAACCATTCTCTACCAGGGGGAAGTGGCCGGGAGCGTGCTGTGTCACAACTGGTTTGGCGAGCCAGAAATCAGCTACTGGCTGGGCGAGGCGTTTTGGGGCAAAGGCATTGCCACGGCGGCGCTGCACCAATTTTTGAGCCAGTTCCCCATCCGTCCCCTGTTTGCCCGCGTGGCCCAGGACAATATTGGCTCGCTGCGGGTGCTGCAAAAGTGCGGCTTTGTCATCACCGGCGAAGACAAAGGCTTTGCCCAGGCACGCGGCGCGGAAATCCCCGAATATATTTTGACCCTGCCCGATGCCTGATAAGCACAACATCTCCCTCAACGGCGTTCACTACCACACGGCGCGGTATGGGCTGCCAGAAGCGCCTCCCCTGCTGCTGCTGCATGGTTTCACCGGCAGCGGCGACAGTTGGGCCGAACTCATGCCAGCTTTCAGCCAGCAGTTTTCAGTCATCACGGTGGATATTTTGGGACACGGCCGTTCCGCTGCCCCCTCTGATTCCAATCGTTACACCATGCCCCACGTCGCCGCCGACCTCATTGCCCTGCTGGATACGTGGCAGATTGAGCGCACGGCCCTGCTGGGCTACTCGATGGGTGGGCGATTGGCGCTTTACCTGGCCTGCCACTATCCAGAGCGGTTCAGCCAGCTCATTTTGGAGAGCAGCTCGCCCGGTCTGGCGACCGAAGCGGAACGGGCCGCCCGCCGCCAGCAGGATGAGGCGCTGGCCGACTGGATTGAAGCCAACGGCATCGAGCCATTTGTGGCACGGTGGGAAGCGCTGCCGCTGTGGGCCAGCCAGCAGCAGCTCAGCGCCGAAACGCAGCAGCGACTGCGCCAGCAGCGGCTGCAAAACAGCGTTGTTGGCCTGGCCAATTCGCTGCGCGGCATGGGCACTGGGGCACAGCCATCGCTCTGGCCCAAGCTGCCAGAAGTAACGCTGCCCAGCCTGCTCATTGCTGGTGAACTGGACCATAAATTTGTGGCGATTCAGGAACAGATGGTGGGGTTGTTGGGCAACGGCCGTTTCCACCCCATCCCCAACGCAGGCCACACCACCCACCTGGAACAGCCAGCGCTGTTCCAGGCGGCAATCAGGAGTTTTTTGCTAAAAGATGATGAATGAACGATTACGCGAATTGGCAATTTTATTTTTCCGGCTGGGGCTGACGGCATTTGGTGGCCCGGCGGCCCACATCAGCATGATGGAAGATGAGGTGGTAACGCGGCGCAGCTGGCTGAGCCGCCAACATTTTCTGGATCTGGTCGGGGCCACCAGCCTGATTCCAGGGCCAAACTCCACCGAAATGACGATGCACATTGGGTATGAGCGGGCTGGCTGGTGGGGCATGGCGGTGGCCGGGACGCTGTTTATTTTGCCTGCGACCGCTTTAACTGGCATCCTGGCCTGGCTGTACGTAACATTTGGTACGCTGCCTGCGGTGGAGCCGCTGCTGGTGGGGATCAAACCGGCGGTAATTGGCATTATTGTCACGGCCGTTTACCGGCTCATCCCCAAGGCGGTGAAAAATTGGCAAACGGCCGTTGTGGGCGTGGGGGTGTTAACGGCTGCGCTGCTCGGTGTGGATGAAATAACGGCGCTGCTGGTCGGCTCTATTTTAGGCGTGCTGCTGCTGCGGGCGGCGGCTGGTTCGGTAGCGCTGCTGCTTTTGCCGCTGCCGGGCAATGGTTTGCGCTTTTTGATGCAGTCGGAGGGGGAAACGGCCGTTTCCCTCTGGAATCTCGGCCTCTTTTTCCTCAAAATCGGGGCAATTCTGTACGGCAGCGGCTATGTGCTTATCGCTTATCTGGAAGGTGGGCTGGTGAACCAGCTGGGCTGGCTGACGCAGGCGGGGCTGCTGGACGCCATCGCCATTGGCCAGTTTACCCCCGGCCCGGTGCTGACCACGGCGACCTTTGTGGGGTACGTCATTGCCGGGGTGCCTGGGGCGATTGTGGCCACGCTGGGCATCTTTTTGCCCTCCTTTATGTTTGTGCTGCTGCTCAATCCGCTCATCCCTAAAATGCGGCAGTCGGCCTGGCTGGCTGCCTTTTTGGATGCGGTCAACGTTGCGGCCGTAGGGCTAATGGTGGCGGTGCTGATCAGTTTGGGGCAGCAAACGTTTACCAGCTGGCAGGGGGTCATCATTGCCCTGCTGGCGCTGGTCGCCTCAATCCGCTTTAAAGTGAATTCCGCCTGGATTGTGCTGGGTGGGGCGGGAATGGGATATTTGCTGTTTTTGGTTGGGTAATCAGGTAATTGGGTAATTAGCCCAATTACTCAATTACTCAATTACTTCTTTTCAAGGGGCAAAAATTTCCAGCGTTTGGAAGGTAAAAACGGCCGTTTCCCCAAAATTCTCGCTAAATAAACCGAGCTGCCGGTTGGGCAGCGGGTGGGTTCCCTGCCACAAAAGCTCCCGATTGAGCCGCACGGTTATGGCGTCGCCGCGCACGTCGATCCAGATTTCGTTGGGGGCGTCGGTCAGCCGGACGTGGGGCCACGGCTGCCAGGGGAGTACCGCTTCGCCCGCCTGCTGCACCAGCCCATACCCCAGCGGCGAAACGGCCACCACAAAATCTGCCAGGGCCAGCCCTGCACCGCTGTCCTGACTGCCTGATTGCCAAACGGCCGTTCCCCGCACCGAAAAATCCCCATCAGGCAGCGTTTCGTCCAGCCAGGTAATGGTCTGCCCAGGGGCGGGCAGCATCAGGCTGGCGGCGGGCAGCGTAGTTTGCCATGTGCCCACCGGTTTGGGATCAAACACGCCTGCGGTGATGAGGAGGATGAGGCAAACGGCCGTTAGCAGCAAATAAGCCAACGCACCGCGCAAAGGTTGTTTCATGAGGGGGAGTTTAGTGATAACGCAAAAGGAGACAAGCAGAAGCCACTCTGCCTGTCTCCGATTGAGGAGGAGAACAAGCTATTGCTTTATGAGATGCCAGCCAGAGCAGCGGCCACATGGTTCCAGTGCAGCTCTTTTTTGAAGGCAGAGAGCGTTGTGTTTTCGTCAATGAGCAGATATTCGATGCCCGCCATCTCGGCAAAATCTTCCATGTATTCCGGGGTAACGGACAGGCTAAAGCCGGTATGATGTGCGCCACCGGCCAAAATCCAGGCCGCAGCCCCCACCTTCAGGTTCGGCTGAGGCGTCCACAACGCCCGCGCTACCGGCAAATGGGGCAGCGGCTCATCTGCGGGCACCACCTCCACCGTGTTGACAATCAACCGGAAACGATTGCCCATATCGATGATCGAGGCATTGATGGCTGGCCCGGTTTGTGAGTCGAAGACAAGCCGTATCGGGTCTTCTTTGCCGCCAATGCCCAGCGGATGAATTTCCAGCGATGGTTTGGCGTTGGCAATGCTGGGGCAAATTTCCAGCATGTGGGCCCCCAGCACCTTGTCGCCCGATGGGCTGAAGTGGTAGGTGTAATCTTCCATGAAGGAGGTGCCGCCAGCCAGCCCGGCACCCATCACCTTCATGGCGCGGAGCAGAGCGGCCGTTTTCCAATCTCCCTCTGCGCCAAAGCCATAGCCATCGGCCATGAGCCGTTGGGCGGCGATGCCGGGCAGCTGCTTGAGGCCGTGCAAATCTTCAAAGGTGGTGGTGAATCCTTTGAAGCCGCCACTTTTTAAGAAGGCTCGCAGGCCCAGCTCGATGCGGGCGGCGTCGCGCAGGGCTTGCCGTTGAGTGCCCTCGGTTTGCAGGCTGGGGGCCAGGGTGTAGCTTTGTTCGTAGGTGGCGATGAGGTCAGAAACGGCCGTTTCCGTCACCCCATCCAGATACGCCACCAAATCCCCCACGCCAAACCCATTCACCGAATAGCCAAACTGCATTTGGGCTGAGACTTTGTTGCCTTCGGTCACGGCCACTTCGCGCATATTGTCGCCAAAGCGGGCAAATTTGGCTCCCTGGGCATCGTGCCAGGCGGCTGCGGCACGCTGCCAGACGTTTAGCCGGGCCAGCACTTCTTCATCTTGCCAATGGCCAACCACTACTTTGCGGGCCAGCCGCATCCGCGAGCCGATAAAGCCAAATTCGCGCCCCCCGTGGGCCGTCTGGTTCAGGTTCATAAAGTCCATGTCGATGGTTTCCCAGGGGATTTCGGCATTGAACTGGGTGTGCAGCTGCACAAATGGTTTTTGCAGCGCTTGCAGCCCGGCAATCCACATTTTGGCGGGGGAGAAGGTATGCATCCAGAAGATGAGGCCAATGCAGTTTGGCGCGGAATTGGCGGCCTGGCAGACGTGATGCACTTCATCTGGGGTGGTGACGATTGGTTTAAACACAACCTTGACGGGTAGTTGGCAGGAGTCGTTAAGGGACTGGGCAATGATACGGCCGTTCACCGCCACCTGCTCCAACGCTTCGGGACCATACAAATGCTGGCTGCCCACGACAAACCATGCCTCTAGTGGACTGAAAATATCTGTATTCATTTCATCATCCTTAGCTACTGTTGTTAGGTTGGTTTAATCTTGGGGCTTAAACCAACCTGTTTGAGAAAATTTTGACTGGTTCCCTTACGGGAAGATCATTGCCCATAGACGTTTTGGTACCGGTCGTACAATTTGTCGATATCGCCAGGGGCAATGGTTAACGGGGTGCCCATTTGGAGCGACGTCCAGGCGATGGCCGCGTTGTCTTCGGCCATAACGGCCGCTTTCACGGCTTTTTCGGCTGAAAGGCCAACGGTGAACACGCCGTGGCTTTGCAGCAGGCAGGCGGGGCTGCGGCTGCCTTGCAGGGTGTCCACCACGATTTGGCCAATTTCCTCCCCGCCGATTAGCGCAAAACCACCGCAGGGAATATCGCCGCCAAATTCATCGCCCATGGCGGTGGTGATGCAGGGAATAGAACGGCCGTGTGTGGCAAACGCCGTGGCATAGCGCGAATGGGTATGAACAATGCCGTTCACCTCTGGCATCTGGCGGTAAATGTAGCAGTGGGAGGCTGTGTCGGATGAGGCTTTATAGTTCCCTTCGACGATACGGCCGTTTATATCCACAACCACCATATTTTCGGCAGTCAGGTCCGGGAATTTAATGCCGCTGGGCTTGATGACCACCAGATTGGTCTCCGGATCACGGGCGCTGATGTTGCCGCTGGTCCAGGCAACAAGATTGTTGTTGGGCAGTTCCGCGTGCAGCTCACAAACTATCTGGCGCAGTTCTTCTAGCATCTTCTTTTTCCTCGTTCCTCAATAGAGTTGTTCCTCAATAAGAAACCGGACACAGATTGCCACAGATAAACACAGATTTTCTTTTTTCTCTGTGCCCCTGCGTCACGTTATTTTCAAGGGAGCAACTCTAATTAGTTCAGGGCGGATACGGCCGTTTGCTCAATCACCAGCCCGGCCTTGTACCGCTCCATAAAGGTGGCAAAACCAGCCACATCTGCCGAATCAGGCGCTATCGTTGTGCCATCTTCCCCAGCAAACACCTTGTGGGAGAGATAGGCTTCCAAAGGTTCATTCTCTACCTTACGGAGCATAAAAGCGGCCAGCAAGGCAATCCCCCAGGCGCCGCCCTCGCCTGCGGTCTCCATCACGGAAACCGGGACGTTCATGGCGGCAGCCATCATCTTTTGCCCCACTTTTGGGGTTTTGAAGAAGCCGCCATGCCCTAAAATCTGGTCGATTTGCACCTGCTCCTGCTCAAACAAAATGTCCAGGCCAATTTTCAACGCCGCCAGCGCTGAAAACAGATGGACGCGCATGAAGTTGGCCAGGGTAAATTGGCTTTCTGGGGTACGCACGAATAACGGCCGTCCTTCTTCCAGGTGCGTGATATGCTCGCCCGATAAATAATTGTAGGCCAGCAGCCCACCGCCATCCGCATCGCCCGTGAGCGCTTTTTGATACAGCATTTCAAACAACTTAGACTGATCGATCTCCATTCCCAGGGCATCGGTAAATTCTCGGAACAGGCCAACCCAGGCGTTGAGGTCCGATGTGCAGTTATTGCTGTGAACCATGGCCACCGGCTTGCCTGTGGGCGTCGTCACCATATCAATCTCGGGATACAGTTTCGACAGGGCCTTTTCCAAAACGATCATGGCAAAAACCGATGTGCCGGCGGAAACATTGCCCGTGCGCACCGCCACGCTGTTGGTGGCCACCATGCCGGTGCCCGCGTCCCCTTCCGGCGGGCAGAAGGGAATCCCCGCTTGCAGCTGCCCTGTCTGGTCCAGCAGCTTCGCACCAGCATCGGTGAGCCTGCCAGCTGCTTCCCCCGCTACCAAAACTTTGGGCAGAATATCCTCAAGCTGCCAGGAAATATGTTTAGCTGCCAGTTGAGCATTGAACAGAGTGATTAAACGGCCGTCGTAATCGTTGGTCTGGCTGTCGATGGGAAACACGCCCGACGCTTCGCCAATGCCCAGCACCTGCTGCCCCGTTAGCTGCCAATGCACATACCCGGCCAACGTGGTGAGATGGCTGATGTTGTGAATGTGGGATTCGTTGTTCAAAATCGCCTGGTAAAGATGGGCAATGCTCCAGCGCTGGGGAATGTTGAACTGGAACAGCTCAGCTAGCTCCTTGGCAGCTTGTCCGGTGATGGTGTTGCGCCAGGTGCGAAACGGGGCCAGCAGCTCGCCTGCGGCATCAAAAGCCATGTAGCCGTGCATCATGCCGCTAAAGCCAATGGCACCGATGGTTTGGAGTGGGGTATTGTATTTGGCTAAAACCTCGTCGGCAAGCGCCCGATAGCTGGCTTGCAGGCCACCCCAGACATCTTCCAGGCTGTAGGTCCACATCCCGTTTTCATACTGGTTTTCCCAGTCATGGCTGCCTGAGGCAATGGGCATATGATCTGGGCCGATGAGCCCGGCCTTGATACGCGTGGAGCCAAACTCGATGCCCAACGCAGTTTGTCCACTCTCAACAGCTTTACGGATATCCATTTGACTCATATTACTTCTCCTTGCCAGATGGCAGTGCCCCTTTATCCCTTATTTTTGTTGTAGACGTCAAAGAAAACGGCCGTAAGTAAAACCAACCCCTTAATCACTTGCTGCCATTCGATGCCGATGCCCACAATAGACATCCCATTGTTCATGACACCCATCACAAACGCACCAATGACGGCCCCGACAATCGTACCGACGCCACCAGACATCGAAGCCCCACCAATGAAACATGCAGCGATCACATCCAGCTCAAAAGCGTTACCCGCTTTGGGGGTGGCCACATTGAGCCGCGCGGCAAAGACCAGGCCCGCCAGCGCAGAGAGAACCCCCAAATTGACAAAGGCATAAAAGGTCAACCGCTCGGTATTAACACCAGATAGCTTGGCCGCTTTTTCATTCCCCCCAATGGCAAAAATGCGACGGCCCAACGTTGTCTGGTTCGCTACAAAGGTATAGGCCACAATCAAAACAAACAGCACAACCAGCACATTGGGCAATCCCTTATAAGACGCCATTAAATACGACAGGTACATAATTGCCCCGGCCAGAACTCCATTTTTCAAAATGAAAACAGGCAAGGGGGAAGTGTTTAGTTGATACTGCTGCTGCTTCCGCCGGGTTTGGTAATCAGCAAAAATGACGGCCGTTGAAACAAGCGCACCCAGCAGCAGCGAAGTTATATTCAGTCTTTCATTGCCAAAAACGTCCGGAATAAACCCTGTACTCAGCCTTTGAAACCCCGTGGGAAACGGCCCAATAGATTGACCTTCCAATAAAGCCAGCGTTAAGCCTCTAAAAACCAGCATACCGGCCAGAGTCACAATGAAAGAAGGAATTTTTTGATAGGCCACCCAGTAGCCCTGCGCTGCGCCAATAATAGCACCCAGGAACAGGCAAGCGATCACCGTTACGATGAAGCTAAACCCGTAAGTAACCATCATCACAGCGGCCGAGGCACCCACAAAAGCCACTATGGACCCTACTGACAAATCAATGTGTCCGGAAACAATCAACAGCAACATGCCAATGGCCATAATGACAATGTAGCTGTTCTGAAGAATCAGGTTGGTCAGGTTGACTGGCTTCATCAATATGCCGTCAGTCATGACCTGGAAAAAGGCCATAATCGCTATCAGGGCGACCAACATGCCATATTGGCGAATGTTTTCTCTTAAAATTTTTGAGAGTCCGGCCAATGGGCTGCTTCCAGTAATCACTTGATCTGGTGTTATGTCACTCATGATGCAATTTTCTCCTCTTGGCGCATAATGCTTTGCATAATCTTCTCCTGTGAGGCTTCGGCTTTAGGCATTTCTCCAACAATACGCCCCGCGTTCATCACATAGATGCGATCACATATCCCTAAAATCTCTGGCAGCTCAGACGAGATGAGGATGATGCCTTTGCCTTCATCGGCTAATTGATTGATGATGGTATAAATTTCATATTTGGCCCCAACATCGATTCCTCGGGTTGGTTCATCCAAAATCAGCACGTCAGGATTGGCAAATAACCATTTGCTCAAGACGACTTTTTGCTGGTTGCCGCCGGACAGATTGACGGTTTTCTGTAAGATGCTGGAACATTTGATACTCAGTTTGTCGCGATATTCGCGAGCTACGGCCAATGCTTTGGGCTGGTTAATAATAAAACGGTCGGAAATCCCTTTAAGATTGGCCAGGGAAATATTATTTCTGATGTCATCAATGAGGATGAGGCCGTAATTTTTGCGGTCTTCGGTGACATAGGCCAGGCCGTTGGTAATGGCTTTGTTTATGGAACTAACATCAATTTCCTGGCCACATTTAAATACTTTACCGGTAATGTGTCTGCCGTATGCTTGCCCAAAAATACTCATGGCCAATTCGGTACGGCCCGCCCCCATTAAGCCAGCAATGCCGACAACCTCGCCCCGCTTAACATGCAGATTAACATTGTGCACCATTTTGCGGTCATCGTGCAGAGGGTGATAAACATTCCAATCCTTAACCTCAAAGATAACATCGGCAATGTTAGCCAGGCGGCTGGGGTAACGGTTTGTCATATCTCGACCCACCATCCCTTTTACGATCCGGTCTTCGGTGATTGTTTCTTTGTGACAATCCAGGGTTTCGATGGTAGCGCCATCGCGCAAAATGGTAATCGAGTCGGCCACTTTGGAAACCTCGTTCAGTTTGTGCGAGATGAGAACGGAGGAGATGCCTTGCGCTTTAAATTCCAGCAGCAGCGCAAGTAGGGCATCGCTATCGCTTTCGTTAAGACTAGAGGTTGGTTCATCTAAAATGAGGAGTTTAACTTCTTTAGAGAGCGCTTTGGCAATTTCTACCAGCTGTTGTTTGCCCACGCCTAAATCGGTGATTAACGTCTCAGGTGCTTCATCAAGGCCAACTTTTTTTAGGAGTTCCTGGGTTTTACCAATGGCCTGGTACCAATTGATGATCCCGTTTTTTTGCTGTTCGTTGCCTAAAAAAATGTTTTCGGTAATGGACAGTAGGGGAACCAGAGCTAATTCTTGATGAATAATTACCAGACCCAATTTCTCGCTATCTCTAACATCTTTAAAGCGGCACTCTTGCCCCTGGTAAAATATTTGGCCCGTGTAATCGCCGTAGGGATATACGCCGCTTAACACTTTCATCAGGGTTGATTTACCTGCTCCATTTTCACCAACCAGGGCGTGAATCTCGCCCTGACGAACGGCGAAATTTACATTGTCTAGCGCTTTAACACCGGGAAATGTTTTTGTAATGTTGCGCATTTCTAGGATTGTTTCTGACATGATTGTTCTCCCGCTATTGCGCAGGCGCAAACCAGATTGATGACAGGTGTGGGCACGCCAGTTAGTGCCAGGTGCCCACACCCTTAAAGATTAACTCAATTTAATTTTATTCAAACTGCCCGGCGGTGTAGTAGCCAGTTTCGATGAGCGCTGCTTCCCAGTTGTTGATATCAACGCTAACCGGAATGAGCAGGTAAGATGGTACAACTTTGACGCCGTTTTCGTAGGTTTCGGTGTCATTAACGGGTACTTCTTCACCGCTCAACAGGGCATCTACCATGGCGACGGTTTGTCTGGCTAACTCGCGGGTGTCTTTGAAGACGGTTGCGGTTTGTTCACCAGCCAAAATGGATTTGACTGAGGGCAGTTCTGCGTCCTGACCGGTTACTACGGGCATCGGCAGGTCGGCGCTGCCATAGCCAACGCCTTTCAGGGAGGAGATGATGCCAATGCTCAACCCATCATAGGGAGAGAGCACGGCGTCAACACGTTCATCGGTGTAGAAGGCGCTGAGCAAGTTTTCCATGCGTGCCTGGGCGGTTGCCCCGTCCCAACGCAAGGTGGAAACCCGGTCCATTCCCATTTGCCCACTTTGCACGACCAGTTGGCCGTTGTCGATGTAGGGTTGCAGTACAGACATGGCGCCATCGTAGAAGAAGTAGGCGTTGTTGTCGTCGGGGGAGCCACCAAACAGTTCGATGTTGAAGGGGCCGTTACCATCGGCCAAACCGAGTGCATTTTCGATGTAGCCGGCTTGCAGCACGCCTACCTGGAAGTTATCGAAGGTGGCGTAGTAGTCTACGTTGCCGGAATCGCGAATGAGGCGATCATAAGCGATGACTTTGATGCCTTGATCTGCGGCTTGTTGCAGGACGTCGGACAGGGTGGTGCCGTCAATCGCGGCGATGACCAGGACATCTACGCCTTTGGTCACCATGTTTTCAATTTGGGCTAACTGGTTGGGAATGTCATCTTCGGCATATTGAAGGTCTGTTTTATATCCTTGTTCTTGGAAGAACTGAACCATCGACTCGCCATCAGAAATCCAGCGGGTTGAGGATTTTGTGGGCATTGAGATTCCCACGAAGTAAGTTTCGTCTGCGGTTTCTGTGGTTGTTTCGGTGGTTGTTACTTCACTGCTACCGCTGTCTGCGGCTTCTTCGGAGGAACCACAAGCCGTCATAACGAGCAGTGCTAGAAGGGCGATTAACAGGAGAAACAATTTTTTGGATTTCATTTTCTCTTCCTTTTTATTTTGGTGTAACCGTTCAGTCCTAGAGGTGCGCACCTGACGCTTACATTTTGGTTTTGCACAAGTTAAATTTTGTTGCTGCCTGGTTGCTGCCGACAAATAGTCGGAGCGGGGTGAAGCTGGGTAGGGCAAACGTTTTATCATCGCTTGGCTTATTCCATAAATAAATGCTCCTTATTTAGTCTAAGGTTGCGTGCCGGGGCAGTGTAACCACTGCATCGGCTTGTCATGAGCCTCTTGGGCCGTGGGGGGTATTCTGGCCTGAAAGGGTCATTTTTTAGGCTATCTGGGTGAATGTTATCGTTCCCGTTAACGATAACATCTTAGCATACAATTTTGCAGCGTCAAGGCCGGAACGGCCGTTTTTAGGGCAAAATGTGCATAATGGCGCAAAAATATTGGACAAATTGCCTGAAGTCAACGAGGGTAAGCGGCGGCTTTTCCTTAGCAGCGGGCCAGCAACCTGCTAATGTGGCAAAATCTGGCCCCAATTGACACTGTTTTGTGGCTGTGCTACACTCAATCCTGTTATCGTTAACGACGGGGGCGTTTTTTATACATTTTTGGGTCTTTGGGATTTCGTGGGGTTTGGCGTGAAGCGTGAAACGTGATGCCTCTCTGGTCACGTTTCACGTTTCTCGCTTCACGGCTTGTTAACCTCTTGAATTCCCAAAGAGCCCACATTTTTTACTCTTGGGGCAAGCGATGCAATACAAACGAGTGACGCTAAAAGAGGTGGCAGCAGCAGCAGGCGTGTCTACCCAAACTGTTTCGCGGGTGGTAAACGGCCGTCCTGACGTAGCAGCTGATACCAGAGAGCATATACAGGAAATTATCGACTCCCTGGGCTACCAGCCGAGCAAGATTGCCCGCAGCCTGATTCAGGGCCAAAGCTATACGCTGGCGGTGGTTAGCTCAAGCATTGGGCTGTATGGGCCGTCACTGGTGTTGCAGGGCATTCAGGAAGCGGCCGTGGCCGAAGATTATTCCCTGATGCTGCATATTTTGCCCGATGCTGAGGCGTTTGATGCCCGAAAAATCATCAGCGAGGTGTTGTCTTACCATGTGGATGGTATTTTGTGGGCGGTGCCAGAAATTGGGCAGAACCGGGATTTGGTGCAGCAGGCGCTGCCGACTTTGAAGGTGCCGATTGTATTTTTGAACATGCAGCCGCGCCCGAATTTGGTAACGGCCGTTATCGACAACAAACATGGCGGCCGCATTGCCACCCAGCACCTGATTGAACAAGGACGGCAAAAAATTGGCATTATCACCGGGCCGATGAACTGGTGGGAAGCCCGGCAGCGCGAGTTGGGCTGGCGGGAAGAACTGATGGCCAACAAACGTGTCGTAGACGAAAGTTATATTGCCAACGGCGACTGGACCCCCAGCAGCGGCGAGCGCTGCATCCGTATGCTGCTGGAATGGCATCCCGAAATGGATGCGGTGTTTGTTTGCAATGACCAGATGGCTCTGGGAGCGATGAAAGTAGCCCGGCAAATGGGGCGACAAATCCCGGAAGATTTGGCCGTTGTTGGCTTTGACGACATCCCGGAATCCCCTTACTTTTCTCCGGCGCTCACCACCGTGCGCCAGGACGTGGCCGAGATGGGTCGCCAGGGCGTGAAGCAGCTGCTGACTCTGATTAATGAAGTGACGCTGGATGCGCCTTCTGTTGTGCTGAAACCCAATTTGATTGTGCGCGGCAGCTCGCAGGCGGCGGAGGGGTAAGCAATTTTCATTTTGGCCGTTGTCCGGGGGATAAATTCCCAGGCTATGTTCCCCAGGCTATGTAATGAAATTCTGGTTGTCATCACGCTTCACTTTTCACTTTTCACTTTTCACTTTTCACTTCCCCCCGTACACTTACCCCATGACCCAAGAAATTGAACTGACACAACAAGATGGCATTGTCACCCTGCGCGTCAATCGGCCAGAGGCGCGGAATGCGCTGAACTGGGCAGCGCAGGCGCAGTTTGCGGCGGCGGTGGCGGATGTGGCGGCGGATACGGCCGTTCGCGTTCTCATCATCACCGGGGCGGGCAAGAAGGCGTTTGTCTCCGGCGGGGATTTGAAGGAGCTGAGCCAGCATCCCGAACGAGAAGCGGGCGAGCGGCTAAACCGGGTAATGCGCGACGCCCTGGAGCAGCTGACCCGGCTGCCCATTCCCGTGATTGCGGCCATAAACGGCGACGCTTTTGGCGGCGGCTGCGAGATTCTCACCGCTTGCGATTTGCGCCTGGCGGCCAGCCACGCCCGCTTTTGCTTTGCCCACACCGGCTGGGGCGGCACGGGACGGCTGGTGAATTTGCTGGGGCAGGCATGGGCGCTCGATTTGCTGTTGACGTCGCGCATCTTCCCGGCGCAGGAGGCGCAGCAGCTGGGGCTGGTGCAGCAGGTGGTGGAAGATAGCGCGGGGTTGGAAACGGCCGTTGCCCATCTGGCCCAATCGCTTACAACACTGCCCAAACACGCCCTCGCCGCCAGCAAACAGCTCGTCTACGCCGCCAGCCAGCCCGCCACCGCCGAACTCAGCCAGCTAGAAACCGAGCTTTTTGTCGATCTGTGGTCCCAGCCGGATCATTTAGAGGCGTTGGCGGCTTTTCGGGAGAAACGGGGGCCGGTGTTCAGTAATCAGTGAACAGTAATCAGTAATCAGTGAACGGTGTTCAGTAATCAGTGCGCTGACCCCGCAGAAGGATTCTTCACGCAGCCTGCCCTGAACAATGTTGAAGGGTTCGGAATGACAGCCCGCAAAAACCCAATGCCGCGCGCACCGGAAAAATGCGTTAAAATGGGGGCTGTTAAGCTGGTTCCACCGCCAGATTGGACCAATCTCGCAGATTGGTCCAATCTTTGCACGCACACAAGGAATGCCCATGACCACGACCCACCTCAACGATCTCCAATTGACCAAAGAGCAAGTTGGCCAGATAGAAAACGTGGCGCAGCTCATCCACTTCTTTGCCACCCTCGGCTACAACGTAGACGACGCCATCCCCCTCAACCACGCCCTGCTGGGGCTGGACAGCGAAGATTTGCAGCAGCAAATCCGCCAGATTCACCGCATTGCCAGCGACCCTGACGGCGATCTGGTCATCTACCTCTTTGTTGTCCGCTCCGTCACCGTTGCCCTCAGCCACACCATTGCCCGCCGCTTCCGCGAGCGCACCGAAGACGCCCTGCTGGTGCTCACCACAGAGTTTGAATCGCTGGACTTTGTGCTGCTGCAAAAAAAGATTGAGAAGGGGACGGCGCGGGGCAAGTCGCTGCGCCAGATTATCCGCCCCCGGCCGCTCACCGTAAACCGGCGCAACCCGGACCCCGTCGCCCTGCGCGTCCTCAAGCGGTTTACCTACACCGAAGCCGACGGCATCTACCAATGGGACAAGCTCTGTTCCGCCTACGACGTGGCCGAATGGGCCGAACCGGAGTTTAACAACCGCGCCCTCTTTTCCGACTACTACCTCAAAAACCGGCTGACGGACGCCAAGCTGTCGCCGGAGTGGGCCGAAGATGTGCGCCCCATCGGGCGGCAGGTGCAGCAGCACCTGAGCCAGGCGCGGCAAAATTACACGAAGCAGCCAGAGAGTGTCATCCGGCGTGGGCTGTATGAACCGCTGTTTGCCGCTCTGGGCTTTGAATTTCAGGAACACAAAAGCGGCCGTTCCAGCGACAAAGCGCCAGATTACTTCCTGTTGTATGACCCGGCCGACAGCAGCCAGCCCATTGCCGCTGCCCTCACCTACGTCTGGAACCGCAATCTGGACAATGAAGACTCCAGGCGAGACAGCGACACGGGGGACAAAATCCCCGGCGCGCTGGTGGTGAGCCTTTTGGAAAACAGCCCGGCTCCCTGGGTGATTGTGACCAACGGCAAGCTGTGGCGGCTGTACTCTGCCACCGCCAGCAATAAGGCGACCAACTATTACGAAGTGGATCTGGAAGAGGCGCTGGGCGCGCCGGACCAGATCACCTTTATGAAATATTGGTGGCTCTTTTTCCGCCGGGAGGCGTTTACCGGCTTTCTGGACAAAACGCTGCAAGAATCGGCCAATTATGCCAAAGCGCTGGGCAACCGGCTGAAGGATCGCGCCTTTACCCAGATTTTCCCTCACTTTGCCGCCGGTTTTATTCACAATATTCGGGCCGAATCGGGCAATCCCCAGGCCGGATTTTCTGAAGAATCGCTGCAATGGATTTATGAAGGCACGCTCACCTTCCTCTACCGGCTGATGTTTGTGCTGTATGCCGAAAGTCTGGATTTGCTGCCCCTGTACGAGGAGCGCGGCTACCGCGGGCTGAGCCTGTACAAGATAAAGCAGGAGATTGCCGCCGCTGCCGGAACTTTGTTCGACGACGCCCCCGGCAAGCTAATAAAGCGGTATGGCACAGACAGCACCGAGCTGTATGAGCGTCTTACCGACCTGTTTAGCGTCATCGACAGCGGCGACCCGGCGCTGAATTTGCCCACCTACAACGGCGGCCTCTTTAGCCAGACCAACGAAAACGGTGAATTCCTGGCCGACTATAAAATACCAGACCAGCAGCTGGCGCTGGGGCTGGACCGCCTCTGCCGCGATGTGGACGACAAGACCCAGGCGCTGGCCTTTATCGACTTTAAGTCGCTGGGAGTGCGCCAGCTGGGTTCCATTTACGAAGGGCTGCTGGAGTTTAAGCTGCACATCGCCCAGGAAGAGCTGGCGGTGGTCAAAGAGAAGGGCAAGGAAGTGTATGTGCCGCGGCAGAGATTGGACCAATCTGCCCGTAAGAGATTGGACCAATCTCAAAGATTGGTCCAATCTGGATCGGCCTACCTGGAAAACGATAAAAAAGAGCGCAAAGCCACGGGCAGCTACTACACCCCAGACTACATTGTGAAATACATTGTGGCCAACACAGTGGGGCCGGTGCTGGCGCGCAAGTTTGCCGAACTGGAACCCCGCCTGCGCCAGGCGCAAAAGCAGTTCCGCCAGCACAAAGCCAAAGTGATGGCGCGGGGCAATGACCAGCCAGCGGACCTGTTTTGGAACGAGCCAGCGATGCGCCAGCTGGCCGACGACTGCCTGAACGTGCGGGTGCTGGACCCGGCCATGGGCAGCGGCCACTTTTTGGTGGAGGTGGTGGACTTTGTTTCTAACCGGCTGATTGACTTTTTGAACGGCTGGACGGAAAACCCGGTGTGGGGCTTGCTGGAGCGCACCCGCAGCGACATTGTGGCCGACATGGAGCGGCAAAAGGTGACGATAGACACCGACCGGCTGACCCGCGTGGCGCTGCTGAAGCGGGCGGTGTTGAAGCGCTGTGTCTACGGCGTCGATTTGAACCTGATGGCCGTAGAGCTGGCCAAAGTAAGCCTGTGGCTGGACGCCTTTACCCTGGGCGCGCCGCTGAGCTTTTTGGACCACCACCTGAAGCAGGGCAACAGCCTGATTGGAGCGCGGGTGCAGGAAGTGCGTGACGCGTTAGAAGCGAAGCCGGGGCAGCAGCTGAGCCTGCTGGCCCGCAGCAAATTTACGGGGATGATGCTGGCCACCGACCTGATGCGCCAGATAAGCTATTTGAGCGACAACACCGTAGCCCAGGTGAGCCAGAGCCAGCAAGCCTACCGCGACGCCAGCGACCATCTGGCCCCGTACAAGCGGCTGCTGGACGTGTACACCAGCCGCTGGTTTGGCAACGAAGCCAGCAAAAAAGGGTTTGAGCCGGTGCTGGAATTTTTGCAGCGGGACGACACCCAGGCGTGGATTGAAAACCCCAACGCCGCTCGCCTGCCGCAAAAAGATTACATGAACGTGCGGCAGGTGGCCGAAACCGCCAGCCGGGCCGCCGAAGAAAAGAGCTTTTTCCACTGGGAACTGGAATTCCCCGAAGTTTTTTTTGCCCCCAGCCAGCCGGGTGGACAGGATGTACAGCTGCGAGAAGATGGTGGTTTTGATGCCATAGTCGGTAATCCACCATATATTGACATAAAAGAATTACCCAATCAAATAGTTGATTACTTTTTTTCGAGATTTGAATCCACTCAAAACCGTACAAATATCTATGCAACGTTCATGGAAAATGCTTTGCATTGGACCTCAAAACATGGTGAAGTCAGCATGATCGTGCCTAATTCTTGGCTAACTCAAAGCTCATATCAAAAGCTAAAAGACAATATTTTTGACTCTACTCATGTTCATAATTTAGTTAGAACACCTGAAACAGTATTTGAATCACAAAAGGTCGAAACAACTGTTTTTTGCATCGAAAAACGCACACCGAAGAATAATGATATTACCACATACGTGGGATACAGAGACGACATGTTCATCGACGAGATTGATGAAAAAACGGCTCCCTTTTCAGGTAAAAAACTACAAACCATTGTTGGAAAACATCCAGGTCGTTTATGGAGTGCCTACAAAGATGATGATGAAATCCTTGAAAAAATTGAAAGTAACACTTGTACTCTTCTTGAGCTTTGCGATTTCTCTTTAGGCTTAACACCATATGACAAATACAAGGGTCATACACCTCAACAGATAGAGTTACAAGTATTTCATGAAAATCAAAAAAGAGATGAAACTTTTAAGCCTTTATTATCCGGTGGTGATATATCAAGATATTCAGTTGTTTGGAATGAAAGTAATTGGATAAGTTATGGTAATTGGCTTGGTGCACCTAGAGAACAGAGATTTTTTAATCAACCACGAATCTTAGTCAAGCAAATTATTGATTGGACGACAAAACGAATCCACGCAGCGTTTACCTCAGATGAACTCTATAATACTCAAGTAGCATTCAATTTACTGAGTAAAAATGAGTTAAATCTCCGCTACATTCTTGCAATATTAAATTCCTCCCTAATGACCTACATACACAAAAGAAATTTTCTTGATGGAACAAAAATAAGATTTCAAAAAATATTGATTCAAGATGCCAAACAATTTCCTATAAAATCGGTTACGTTTTCTTTAGCTCAGGAGCAAAGAAAGAATAAAGCAAAAGATGTAATAACCTTACTCGAAAAAGGATATTACGAGAGAGTTTTGCAAAATGTTGAGGGCTTGCTAAACCAAAATCAACTTGAAATTGTGTATGAGGTATTGGTACACCTAGTTGAAGTAATGGAAGCTCTAAATTCTGATTGTCGAAATAAACAACAAGAGTTTTTAAGTCAACTGGAACAACGTCTCCATATCAAAGAAAGTGATGGCTTAAACAGCTTGGTGGGCAAATCCGATATACAAAATTATCTGGGGGATTACCAAAAAGATGAGCCAGAAGTTACCTGGGACGATTTTGAATACCGTCTGCACCAAAACCGCAGCCGCTACGCCGCCAACCTGGCCCAGGTGAAGCCGCAAATCCAGCAGGCGTATGAACAGTCGCTGGCCGTTTTGCGCCCCATCAAGCAGCAGCTCGCCGCCACCGACGCCCTTATCGACCAGATCGTCTACAAGCTGTACGGCCTGACAGACGAAGAGATCGAACTGATCGAGCGCCCCGCCTACGAACAGGCGCTCAGCGACGCCAAAGCAAAGGTCAGCAAAGACAAACAGCTGCTAAAAGACCCGGAAGCGGCGGCGGAGGCCATCGCCGAAACGGTTTTACCCGCGGCCAAACGGCTGCAAAGCCGCATCCCCCAGCAGGCGGAGCGCGCCCGGCTGGACCAGGACCTGCCCGGCTGGCAGCAGCTGCCCGGCGACGTGCCCACCTTCCTCCTCTCCGGCGAATACGACCTGGCCACCCGCCCGGAACATCTGGACTTTTCGGCCACGGTCATCTCCTTTGCCAAGGCGGTGGAAAGCAGCCTGTATACCCGCCTCTTCCTGCCCTTCCGCGACCAGGGCACCTACAGCGACGCCGACTGCCGCAACAAGTTCCTGCAAGCGTTCATGCGGGGCGAAAAGCATCTGACGCTGGGCAGCTATCCCATCATCATGGGCAGCAGCAAGGAAGCGGCGCTGCGCCAGTTTGCCGCCAGCCAGTTTGGTAATCATGCGGCGCTGTTCAGCGAAGCCGGGGCGCTGGGGCTGCTGCAGGATGAGGGCAACATTCAATTGCGCAACAAAGCAGCCCACGACGAGCTGCTTACTCGTGAGAATGCCCTCACCGCCCGCCAGTGGGCGCTGGGCATTCTGCGGTTTTTGTAGGTGCGGTTGTCATGCCGAACGCCACCCTTGTCATTCCGAACGCCCCCCTTGTCATTCCGAGGTCCCCCGAGGAATCCTTCTACTGGCAAAGCTGAAAGATTCCTCGGAGGACCTCGGAATGACAGTCGGAGGCGGTGGTGGGGTGGAAACGGCCGTGTTGTCCACACAACACACCACACTTGTCATTCCGAACGGAGTGAGGAATCTTTCTACTGGCAAAGCTGAAAGATTCCTCGGAGGACCTCGGAATGACAGACAAGGGACCTCGGAATGACAGTGAGGAGGATACTTCGTAAGACCTCAGCACAAGCTCTCTAGAATGACAGTGGGAAAGTGGTGGTGCGGTGGAAACGGCCGTGTTGTCCACACAACACACCACACTTGTCATTCCGAGGTCCTCCGAGGAATCTTTCTACTGGCAATGCTGAAAGATTCCTCGGGGGATACTTCGTAAGACCTCAGCACAAGCTCTCGGAATGACAGACAAGGGACCTCGGAATGACAGGCAAGGGTACTCGGAATGACAAGGCGAATTTCCAGCACACGCTCATGCTAATTTAGGGTATAAATGTGCCATGCAGATTCCATACGTCATCGACAATATCAACAATAAACTGGCCGATATTCTTAACTATCTCCTGCAAACCCAGGCCCGGCCGGATTTAGACGTGGCCACTGCCTACTTCTCCATTCGCGGCTACCAGCAGGTGCGGCACAACCTGCCCAGAGTGAACAAACTGCGCCTGCTGCTGGGGGATGAGCCGAAAACGGCGCGGCAGGTGGGCTTGCAGCCCGATTCCACCGCCTTTCTGCGCCACGAACTCAACGCCGAACCGCTGAACCAGGCGACTCAACTGCTAGTTGAAGAGCTGGTGCGCTTCCTGCGCCGCGACGATGTGCAGGTGCGCCTCTACCTGGGCCACGCGCCGCATGAACCTGGCGCACGCAAATTCCTTCACGCCAAATGTTATCTCTTCTACGGTGGCCGGGACGATCAGATGTCATTGGTGGAGCGGCTCAACCCGCTGGTGGCCATTGTGGGCAGCAGCAACTTTACCGGTCCTGGCCTCACCAGTAACCGCGAGCTAAATCTGGTACACAAAACGATCCTCACTCCGGATGAAGTGGCCGATGAGGCTGCCCGGCTGGAAGTGCGCCACCATCTGCAAAAGAACGTGAATGTCAACATCGCTGAAGAAAACCAGCGGCTGCTGAAAAGCGAAGTGGGGGCGCGGGCGATTATGGATACGGCCGTCTGGTACGACGCGCAGTGGCAGCAGGCGGTGGATTACAAAGAAGAACTGATTGAAGTTTTGGAGAACTCCAAGTTTGGCGGCCGCGAGTACACGCCGTTTGAGATTTACATGAAGGCGCTGTATGAATATTTCCGCGACGATCTGGACACCGATTTTAGCCAGTCGGCCACCCGTTCAGCGGTGGATCTGGCAGAGTTTCAGGCAGATGCCGTGAAACGAGCCCGTCGCATTCTGGCCCGTTACGATGGCGTCATTGTGGCGGACTCGGTAGGGTTGGGCAAGACGTGGATTGGCAAGAAGCTGCTGGAGGATTATGCCTATCATCAGCGGCAGAAGGCGCTGGTGATTTGTCCGGCATCGCTGGGCAATATGTGGCGACAGGAGCTGCGGGCGGCATCTATTGCGGCGGAAGTCATTTCGCAGGAGCGGCTGGGGATTGAGGGGTTTGAGATACGGCCGTACACCGATGTAGACATTATCCTGATTGATGAAGCCCACAACTTCCGCAACAAGCGGGCCAACCGCTATTTGACTTTGGAAACGATTCTGGCCGCCAACGGCCGTCGCGGCCGCGACGGCCAGCGCAAAAAGTTGATTCTGCTTACTGCCACACCCATCAACAACAACATTTTTGATCTCTACAACCAGATTAATCTCTTTACCGGCAACGACCGCACCTATTTTAGTTCGGCTGGTATTGGCGATCTGTACAAATATTTCCTGGCTGCCCGTCGGGAATCCATTGAGCAGGGCAGCGTGCGCATCTTTAACCTGCTGGAAGAAGTGGTGGTGCGCCGTACCCGGCAGTTTATTCGCCGGGCCTATCCCGATGCCACCATCAGCGGCAAAACGATCAGCTGGCCCAAGCGCCAGCTGCGCACCGTGCGCTATGATCTGGAGGCAACCTACGAAGGCATTTACAAAACGATGGTAGAGCGCATCGAGTCGTTAAATTTGCCCCACTACAATCTGGAATCGTACAAACGCACCACGGCGGAGCTGGATGAGTTTGAGCTGGGTCGGGAGCAGGCGTTGGTGGGTATCTTCAAATCCCGCTTTCTCAAGCGGCTGGAATCCAGCATTGATGCCTTTCGCATCTCCATTCGGCGCGCCCTGGCCTTTGTGAAAACGTTCGATGAATACGTGCAGGACGGTATTGTGCTGGACTCTTCCTCTTTTCATCTGGCCATGCGGCTGGTGGCGCTCGACGACGAGGACGAGGAAAACAGTCTGCCGCACTCCATGGCGGCTGAGTTTGATGCGGACGTTGCTGCCAAAGAGGTGATCGACACGCTGCCCCATCTGGATGCGGACAAATATGACCGACGCCGTTTGCACCGCGCCCTGGCAGCCGACGTTGATGCGCTGACGGAAATCTGGTTTGCCATTCGCCACATTGGCTTTGCCCAGGATGCCAAATTGCAGCAGTTTAAGGAGTTACTGCAAACTGATTTGCAGGGGAAAAAGCTGCTCATTTTTACTTATTACAAGGATACGGCCCGGTATCTGTTCAACGGGCTAACCAACGGCGAAAGCGAGCCGTGGCGGGAAGCGATGGGGCAGCCAAACATTCGCCGCATCGACAGCGGGGCCGGGCCTAAAGACCGGGTGCGGCTGGTGGAACGTTTTGCGCCTATGGCCAGCGGCTATCCAGAGCTTCGCGGTACAGAGGAAGAAATTGATATTCTGGTTTCGACGGATGTGCTGTCTGAGGGGCAAAATTTGCAGGATTGTGGCTATCTCATCAATTATGATCTGCATTGGAACCCGACGCGCATGGTGCAGCGAGCGGGACGTATCGATCGCCTGGGTTCTAAATTTGACCAGCTCACCATCTACAACATGTTTCCAGAACGTGCCTTGGAAGAGTTATTGGGGTTGGTGCGCAGCCTGACGTCCAAGATCGAGGTGATTAACCAGACGGGTTTTCTGGATGCCAGCGTGCTGGGTGAGGTAGTGAGTCCGCGTGATTTTAATACGCTGCGGCGCATTGCGGCAGAAGACAATTCGGTCATCGAGGAGCAGGAGTCGTTTTTGGAACTGGCCAGCAGTGAAGCGCTGTTGGCGGAGCTGCAAAAGGTGTTGTCTACCGAAGCGGCCAAATGGCTCACCAATCTGGACGACGGCATTCATTCGGGCCTGGAGCGGCAGGAGAGCCGGGGGATTTTCTTTTATTACACAGCGCCACATGAGGGAAACGGCCGTCACCACTTCTGGCGCTACTACGATTTTGATCGCCGTGAAATCATCGACAATCGCTACCTCATTATGCAGCTCATCGCCTGCGGGCCAGAAACGCCTCGTTTCCCACCCCCGCATGATGAAATTGACGTGTATGAGATTCAGGAAAAAGTAATCGCCGACATTTTAGGGGATGTAGAACAGCAGCAAGCGGCCGAAATTGTGGCCAAACCCGTAGCCGAAGAGCAAGCCATTGTCTCCCAAATCTTGCGCCAGCAGCTGCACAATCCAGACTATGACCGGGATGAGATTAAACAACTGCGGAACTTCTTGAAAGAACCGCTGGTTGGCGCCTCCGTGCAGCAGTTGAGAGATGGAATGAAAGCGTACAGCGCTGCGACCAATGTTCAGTCACTGATGAGTACCTTGCGACAGCTTTATGAAGCGCAGGGCCAAAATGCTGTTCAACTCTCTGACAAAGAGAAAAGCAAAAGATTAACTCGCGAAGATTTGCATCTGATTTGCTATGAATACATCTGGCGTTAGTCTTTTTGAATCCGCCTGGTTTTTGTAGCTGACGCCATCCCCAAAGAACTGCGCCGCCTGGTTGAGTTTCTCAATGCCAAGATGAACGATGTGGAAGTGCTGGGGGTGGAGGTGAAGCAGTTCCTGGGTGAGGGCCAGCGGGCGATGGTGCCGCGCGTCATTGGCATCACCGAAGCCACCCGGCAGGCCAAGCAGTCATCACCAGGCCGCCAGATCATTAACCGGGAGATATTTCTACAAAACTGCCTGCCAGAAACGGCCGTATTTTACAACCAGGCAATCGACCGCGTTTTAGCGGCCGGGCACGTGGTTAGCTGGGGCACCAAGGGATTCTCAATGCGGATGCAGGGGAACGGCCGTATGGCCTCCTTTGGCTACTGCTTCCCCCCCAACACCTTGTTATCGAGATTGGACCAATCTTGAAGATTGGTCCAATCTGGGGCAACTCTTTCGCCAATCGCTTATCCGCGCCGGACCACTTTTTTTGCTAAGATTCCCTACTTAAACCATAATCCCCAATATTTGCACATCAGGAGCCCCCTTCATGGAACCATCTGCTGCGTCATTGGAACACCTGCAATTCCTCAATCAATTTTGGTGGTCGTTGTTTATCCTGATTCCGATGGTCTTGGTGGCGCGCTCCGTTGTCGCGGGCACGCGGTACTCGCCCATCCTCATCATCGTGGTTTTTGGCCTGCTGATGGGCTATGTCCTCTCCAGCTCCGGCGTGACCACTGCTGGCTTGCCCGATTTTCCCCTGCTGAACATACTCAGCCGCACCACCATCATTGCCCTGGCTGCTACCTTTTTTGTGGGCGGCCAACAGCTACGGCGCGTGTTTGCTAAAACGGCCGTTTCCCCCGATGACTCGGTAATTTATTGTATGGATGAAACCGTTTTAGGAACCGGACGCACCCAGTTGGTATTCATCATCCGGGCCTTTTTTCTGCTGCTCGGTATCGAAGCCATTTCCAAATACCTGCTGGGACTCAGCCCGAATGACACATTGGGCCGTTACTACCCCCTGATCGCCTACCTGGGCCTGGTAATTTCCACCATTCTCATTGACAACCGCGCCATCATTGACAACAAGCAGGCGTATTTGCGCCGGGGCCTGGTCGAAATTATCGGGTTGCTTCTGGTCCTCATCGCCGCCTATTACGTTTCTGTCTGGGTTCGCCCGATTGTTGCCCTGCCCCAAATCTTCTTTGTCATGATTTTTTCTTCTGGGCTGGGTACGGTTTTCTACCGGCTGCGGCACGGCCCTGCTTTTCGCTGTCTGCTGTTCGCCGGCATACCGATTATCCTGGCAGCTAATTTTCTGGTTGGCGGTTCGCTCATCAGCAGCACGTTAACCATCCAGGGGATTGCGCCGACTTTAATATACGGCTTCTTCGGGCAGGTTCTCTGGATGTTTGGCGGCATTTCTATGCTGATGCTGCTGGCAAACACGGCCACCATTCGCAATCTGGCGCCGGGTATGGCTGGGGCCCTCTCTCACGCCGGTCTTACCGGCGCTTGCACCGCCGGCGATTTTGGCGAGGAGGCCGCGCGCCGCGCCCCGGTGATGATCAACATTCCCTTCTTCGGCCATATTTTCGTTTTCTCTTTGCTGGCGCTAAGCGTTGAGCGGGGCGAGCTGCTGGTGGTCCCGGTTGCGCTGGTTGGCCTGGTTGGCCTGGGTCTGGCCATGCTGGCATTCCGCACTATCCGCCGGGCGGCGGGGGAGGAGCGCCAGGAAGTGACGGGATTGATGGTGTTCTCGTTGGGCTGGCAGCTCATGGCGGTTTTCTTGGGGTTGCTGCTGTTGTCGGGCCAGCCCTTGGCCTATGCCGGTCTGGCTAAGAGCGCCGCTCTTTCCCATTTTGGTCTGTTTGCCGCCATTCAAGGGGGCATGTTGGGTGCGGAAGCGGCAGAATTGATTGCCTTTGTCTTTGCCATGCCGTTCCTGGTTCATCCACTGGTCTTTTTCTTGTTTGGCCGGGCGATGGAGAATGCTGGGGAGATGCCGCGTCTGCCTGTTTACGCCCTGGCGGTAATTGGGCTGGTTGGCGTGTTGTACGGGCTGGTTTGGTTGTAAGAAAAACGAGCTCTCTGCGCCTCAGCGCCTCTACGTTAAATTACTTTATACGAGGAGACGACATGAGCGATGGCACACCACGATGAATGAAAATCAACAGACTTGTGGTAAGCGCAGCCGAACCATTTCGCAGATAAAATCTTTTCAATCTGCGAAATCTTTGATTATTCTTGCTCACTGTACAAGAATTTCACTGATAACGTACTAATTTCTCTGTGTAACTCTGTGTCTTCTCTGCGTAACTCTGTGTTCCGTTTTTTATTTTCAGGACAGGTCATTGTATGAAATTAAACAGCATGGTGCTTTTACTGGTCACGGTTTGGTTGACAGCCTGCTCACCGGGTGGGGCAGAACCAGGGTTAGAGGAAACGGCCGTTTCCACCCCGCCAATCCATCTCGATGCTCAATCCTACGCCGATGCCCAGGGCATTAGCCTGGAAGAAGCATCGCGTCGTCTGGCATTGCAAGAGAGCATTGGCGAATTGGGCGCCAGCCTGGAAGCCAACGAAGCTGACACGCTTGCTGGGCTGTGGATTGAGCATGAACCGGCGTACAAGGTGGTGGTGGCCTTTGTGAGAAATGAGGGGGAAGGGGTGCTACGGCCGTATCTCCAAACCTACCCCGCCCTGGCCGATGTCATCGAAATTCGCTCGGCCCAATACACCCTGGCCGAACTGGAAGCCGCCCAACGGGAGGCATTTCGCATTGTGGAACAGCTCGGTCCCGTCTCAATTGCTGGCGGCGTGGATGTGATGCGCAATCAGGTCTTTTTAACGGTGGCCAACCCCGAACTGTTTTTGCAGGCCGTAGCTGATGCCGGTTACGAGCTGCCGCCGATGGTGGTCGTAGAACCCATCGACCCCGACAACATCCCCGCCAGCAACGCAGGCGGCCTGGATGAATACACCGGGGCAGATGGCCAGACGATTTACTTCCCGCGCCAGGCACCGGCTGTAGCCGGTATGGATGCCTTAATGGAAGGAACCCTCGTTCTGGATGACAACGGCTGCCTGCGCGTGCAGTATGAAAGCGTTTTCCTGGCCGAAGCGCCGGTCATCATCTGGCACTACGATTTTTCGCTGGCAGTTGAGGGCGAGGAAATTACAGTGCTGAATGGCGACGGTGAACCGGTCGGCCGTGTGGGTGAGTGGACGCGCCTGGGCGGCGGTGGTGGGCGTACGCTTGCTGAGCCGGAAATGCCCGAAGCGTGCCCTGGCCCGTACTGGATTTTAGGTGACATCGAAACATTAGCCGAGCAGGCCATTCCCGACATTTATCTCCAGCCTGCTGGAGGCGCGATTTATTATTATCAATCAAAAGCAGCGGCTGATACCGGCACCATTCATGGCACGCTTCTCATCGACTCTCTCGACTGCTTCCGCGTGGATGGCTACGCTATTTTGTGGCCACCCAACATCTGGCCCGATGAGGACGCCGACCCGCTGGAAATGGTGTACCGCAAAGATGGCGTTGAGGCGGTGATGTTCACGCTTGGCGATGAGGTAACGCTGCCCGGCAGCGAAAAGACAGCAGAAGATTACCGCTTCTTCAACAACAAAGTGGCCTGCCCCGGCCCGTTCTGGGGCGTGGCTGCTCTTTCGCCAGAATAAAAGTAGCCGCGGTTTCTTACCGCGCCGTTTTTACGCGGTAAGAAACCGCGGCTACAGATTTAGAGCAATTGGCTGACCAAAAAGTTGAGGATGTTGCCGTAGCCGCGCCGCACAAAGTTGGGCCAGCCATCACCTGGCACCAGCGGCGGGAAGGTGGAAGCACCCTCTTCGTTGAACCGATTGTTGATCCCCGTGCCGTCCCACAAAATATCGGCCGTGGGAATGCCCAAATCGCGCACAAACGGGTCAGCATCGTACCCATTGTTTTCGTAAATGTTATCCCGTACCCAGTTGTTTTCCGGCAGCGGCCCGATGTCGATTTCATTCACGTCAAATGCGCCGGTGCTGGTGAGGCTGAAGACCGCCACGCCGGTGGTTTTGTTGTCGCGGATGACGTTGTTGTACACCTCGGCGTTGTCGGTGGCCAGCAGCAGAATGCCCACACCAGACGGGGCAATCCCGGCGATGGCTCCGGGCGGGGCGAAGTTTTCCTGGTTGTTGTTTTCGGTGATATTGTCGTACACCACCGTGTTGGCCGAAATTTTGGAGGTGAGCTGGGGCAATAGCACCACAAAAATACCGACGGTGTTGTCGTAGACGTGGTTGTTGTAGATTTCGCCGTTTATGGTGTTTTCCAGTTCGATCCCCAGCACGTTGCCGTATACCACGCTGTCCCGCACGATGACGTTTTCACATTGCCCGGCGTAGATCCCCGCATCATCCACCCCGGTCACTTCGACGCGCTCCACCAGCACATCGGTGCTGCGCACGGGGTAGACGCCGTAGGTGCCCACGTTTTCGGCGAAGATGTCGTGGAAATGGACGCCCGTCACCCCTTCCACCAGCACGCCGTTGTCGGTGTAGTTGCGCACGTGCAGGTTGCCTACGGTGAAGCTGTTGCCAGAGGCGATGACCGCTTCAGTGAGCACCCCTTCGCCGTCGAAAATGGGCCACTCACCGGCGTCGTTGGGAATGCCAACCAGGGTGATGTTGTTGATGTCGATGACGACGCGCTCGTGGTAGATGCCGTACGGAATTTCGATGGTGTCACCGGGGCGGGCGCGATCAACGGCCGTTTGAACACTTTCCCCAGCCTGCACCACAAGCGTCGTCGGTTCCCGGTCGCCCAGATCAATGCCGCTGTCGTCCCCCACGTTATGCGCTGCCACCTCGGCGCGGGCCGGGTTTTCGACTGATTGGATGATGGGCAGACCGGAAGGAACGGCCGTTGGCACCGCAGGCAAATTGCTCTCATCCGTCAGGGCGTACAGGAAGGCAACCAGATCGAGCCGTTCCTGGTCTGTTAGTTCAAATCCCTGCACAAAGACATCCACATTTTCCTGCCCGTGCAGGCGGCCACCGCCGTCGGCGTAAAAATCAACCACATCTTCCAGCGTGGCCAGTGAGCCGTTGTGCATGTAGGGTGCAGTCAGGGCGATGTTGCGCAGCGAGGGTACCTTGAACGCCCCCACCAGTCCATCGGCCACCACGCCCGCCCGGCCCGGATCCTCGCTGGGCACGCCGACGACGCGGAAAGTGTCGGTGGCGAAGGTGGGGGCGGTGTGGCATTCAAAGCAGCGGGTTGCTCCGGAGCGGAACAGGGCCAGGCCGCGCCGCTGGCTGGGCGTCAGGGCATCGACGTTGCCTGCGGCGTACTGGTCGAACGGGCTGTTGTTGGTGATGAGACTGCGCTGGAAGGCCGCCAGGGCGTTTTCGATGTTGGCCAACGTGACGCCGTCGTCGAAGGCGGCGTTGAACAGCGTCTGGTATTCGCCAATGGCGGCGACTTCAGCCACCAGCGCGGCGGTATCGGCCACGCCCATTTCGTCCGGGTGGGTGAGGGGGATTTCGGACTGGGCTTCGAGCGAATCGAGACGGCCGTCCCAGAACAAATTCTGCGCATAGCCAACATTCCACAGGCCGGGGGTGTTGCGGGTTTGTTCAACCCCGTTGGGGCCGATGGCATGGATACGGCCGTCGCTAAAACCTAAATCGGGCTGGTGGCAGCTGGCGCAGGCGATGTCGTTGTTAGCGGAGAGTACCGGATCGAAGAAGAGGAGGTTGCCCAAATCAACTTTGGCGTCGGTGGTGGGGTTTACGGCCGTTTCATTCAGCGGCGGGAATTCACGCTGGAGGCCAGTGTAGGATGGCTGTACGCTGCTGGCTCCTGCGCCATGATTGTCGCCCACGTCGGGGTCGGTTTGGGGCGGGACGATGGCGGCGACGATAAAGATAAGCAGCAGCAGCCCGATCAGGACGCCAAAGATGCGAACGATCCATTTCAGAACAGTGGCCATGGGTTTCTCCTCTTCACGCAAGTTGATAGTGGTTGGTTGCTAGTTGTTAGCGAATTGTACCAGCAACTGGCGGTGCGTAACCAGAAATTGTTTGGGGGGGTGAAGGGGGGCAAGGTGACAGGGGAACCAGCCACCAGCCGCTAACAACCAATCCTATTCGAGGGTTAGCAGGTAAGCCACGACCCCATCGATCTCTTCACCGGTGAGGGTTTTGCCCAGGGTGGCGGGCATGAGGTTGCCGTACCCTTCTACCAGGTAGGCGTCTGGTCGCATGATGGCGGTGAGCAGGTAGGTGGTGGCATCTTGCCCCGCCACGCGGCTGCCTGCCTGGCTGGCGATGCCCGCTAACGAAGGGCCAACGATGATGGTGTCTGGCGATGTGCTGTGGCAAGCACCACATTCCCGCGAGAAGACCTGCCTGCCCAATTGGGCCTGGGGGCTGAGCGTGGGAGTGGAGGTGGCAACGGCCGTTTCACCACACGCCCCAAAAAAAAGCAGGCTTAAAAGAAGGCAAAGTTTGGCAGGGAAAGACATAGTGGAGAGGGAGTAATTGGGTAATTAGGCAATTAGGTAATTAGGTAATTGAGCGATCAATTACTCAATTACTCAATTACAATTTAAGGGCCGAACATATCCAACACTGGGGCATAAAAACAGCGGCAGCCGTCGCCGTGGGAGCAGCCTTCCAGCGGCAGTTCCGGGACTTTGTCGAAGTCGTAGGCTCCTTCGGCGGCGCGGCAGACGGGGCAGCAATCCCGGTTGGCCATGATGCGTACGCGGGTGGCCAGCCCATTTCTGATATTTTCCAGCGCCTTTTTTTGCTCGGCGCGTTTGACAACGTCTGCGTCCATGAAATAGTCCTTAAGAAAGCTGTGGGTCTATTTTTAAAAATAGACCCACGAATTTGTAATGTGTAGCCTGCGGGATTTTACGGGTAAGCCGCAGGGATGGCAAGCGATGTGCTCTATTCCTCAACAAAAACCCAGGTGCCAGGATTTTCGTCGGTGGCGTCTGCGATACGCGCCCCCTCTTCAAAGAACGGATCGGCCCAGTTAAAGAACCAGTTCGCGTCGTGCGGGCTCAGGTTGACGCAGCCCGCGCTGCGCACCGAGCCAAACAGATCGTGCCAGTACGAGCCGTGCAGCGCCTGATCCTGGTTGAAGTACATAATCCAGGGAACATTGGCCAGGCTGTAGGGGGGGATGGAATCTTGCCAGCGCATGGGGCCAACGCGCAGCTTGGCGTAGATGCGGTACAAACCGGTAAAGGTGGGATAGGCCCGCCGACCAGTTGCCGCCAGACTGGCGTATACGGCCGTATCCCCCTCATAAGCCACCACCGTCTGTTCGCTCAGGTTGATGTGAACCCATTTATCATCCGGGCCAATCTCGGCCGGCCGTTCGGTTTCATAGAAAAGGCGCACATAGTCCCAATTAACCCATTGATCCGGCCCTAACCGGTACCAGATGTCGCCGTCTACTTCGGTTTCTTCATAGATGGTGATCAAATCCCACGGTTCGAGGTACCCGGCAATCGTTTCATCCACCATCACGCCCGGTTCGGAGCGCACCCAGACGGGGCGGTACGCCATCGCCAGCTGCTGCACTGTTAGAGCTCCAGGCTCCAGTTGCAGCCCCTGCAAGCGCGACATGGGCGAGGTGAAATGAAGTGCCTTTGATTCTACCCAGGCGTATGTGCCCCAATCCCAAAAGACGCGCCGGAATTTACGGCCGTTTAACTCCACCTCTTCAAATACGGTCACCCAGGTGTGGCCTTCGCCGTGGGTGCCAAACGGATTGTTGGCGGCAGCATCTTCTGCGGTGCGGTAAACCGGCACGCGCTCAAATATGCGGGCGTACTGCTGCGGTAAGGGGAAATAATCGGCGGCATCTTCTACCAGTTGGGGTTTGGCCATGATTTCCGGGCCGAGCCGGTAAAGCGCCCCACTGCGCCCCGTTGGCCCAGGCTGTTGGCTGGTGAGCAGGTAAATTTCACCCGCTACGTCATAAGCAATCGCCCGCAGATAGTCCGTCAAACGGCCGTTTTCCCCATCTAAGATGACCAACTCCTGCACATCCCAGCTGGTTTGTTCTGTCAGCGGCGGCGGTGCAATGAATAACCGTCCCCCCGCCTCCTCTGGCGATTGGCCTGAATTGCCAAAAATGTAATGCTCCTGGAAGGTGGGAATTGCTCTGCCCCGGTAAATGGCCCCGCCGACAACGGCCGTTCCCAAACCATCGGGCATGTTGTTCTGGGCATATACCACCACTGGCGTGGCCAATGGCACACTCTCCCCAAGACCACAGTTCGCACTGCTGCTGCCTGCTGGCAGCGGCCCGGCTAATTGCAGGCCAACCTCGGCCTGGTCTGTACATTCGCCCCCGTCGAGCAAGGGCCAGCCATAGTTGCCTCCGGCTACAACCGTGTTTACTTCTTGCCATGACGCCTGGCCAGAATCAGTTACCAGCAGCCGTCCCTGGCTGTCGAAGGTGATGTGTGCCGGATTGCGGAAGCCGTAAGCAAAAATCTCGTCCAGGCCTGGGTGGCCAACGAAGGGGTTGTCGGCTGGGATGGCATAAGGCGCGTCTGCCGCGTCTACGTCGATGCGCAAAATGCTGCCCAACAGGGTCGAGGTATCCTGGGCGTTTTCGCTGACGCCCCCATCTCCCAGGCTGATGTAGAGGTAGCCATCTGGGCCAAAAGCGATTTGGCCGCCGTTGTGAATGGGCATGGGCTGGTCAATTTGCAGGATAAGTCGTTCGGAGTCGGGGTTGGCCAGATCGCTGATGGGGCGAACGGCCGTAAATTCTGCAATCTGGCTGGTATGGTCCCACCCTTCTGGCCCGTCGGGGCGCAGGGGAGCGCTGTAATGGACGAAGAAACGGCCGTTTTCCGCATAGTTGGGATGGAGCGCCAGCCCCAACAAACCCCGCGTTTCGTTTTCTGGCAGCAGGCTTATCAGCCGTTCGCTGATGTCCAGAAACGGCTCTTCCAGCACGCGGGGCCGTATGGTGACGATGTAAATAAGGCCGGTTTGGTCCGCCACAAAAAGGCGGCGGCTCTCATCATTCGGGGCCACCATAGCCACGGGCGCGGTGAAACCGTCGGCGACTGGCGTCAGGCGCACGGCCAGCGGCGCGGCGGGCATCGGGTCGGTCAGCGGTTGCAGCGTCCCCACACTTTCTTCCGGCGTGACGGTCGATTCTGGTTCGGCGGGGGCAGGAACGGCCACTGCTTCGGTGGCGACGCTTGCTGCCGGTGGGGGAGTGGCTGTGGGGGGAACGGCCGTTGGCGCTGGCGTTTCCTGGGCGATGGCGACCGTGGTGCTGGGGGAAACGGCCGTTGCCTGTTCCACTACCGACGATTCCTGATTACAGCTCGCCAAAAATAGCGCAACAATTAAGCCGAAAAATAAAATGGAGAGATGGTTTAAGCGCATTGATTACTTTTTCCCTATTTTACACACCAGGGGTTGGTAGATTTTGAAATATTAGTCTGTTCCATTGATAAAAGCGAACCTGACAAAAACGAACAGCCTCACAGATTGTAAAACGATTTTGCCAATTGTTTTGTAGGTTATCAAAAACAACTTCATATGTAAAAGCCAAAAAGAAATTTGAATTAGAGTGAGAGCGTATTTGGCTTTTACTTGAGCAAATCACAATTAAGTTGGCTCGCCTATTTTAAGTAACTTTTTGTGATTTGCTTATACGTCTCACGCTCTTGAAAACTTCCGGGAGGTTGCATTTTCAAGAATCAGACCTGAATTCTAATGATGGCAGCGATATGGGGCAACTATCAGGATGGTTCTCTAAAGTAATGACTCTTCCAGCAGTTCTCAAATTAGGTATGGCCTGGCAAAATTGCCTGGGGATTTATCCCAGGCGAAGCCGTGCCTGGCTTCTCATTGTTGGTTAGAATCTGCTGCTATGTCTATTTCACCTATTCCACAAACGGCCGTTGTCATTGGCGGTGGTCCGGCTGGTCTCATGGCTGCCGAGCAGCTCAGCCAGGGTGGCGTGGCCGTCACCGTCTACGACGGGATGCGCACCGTTGGCCGTAAATTTCTACTCGCCGGACGTGGCGGGCTTAACATCACTCACTCAGAACCGCTGGAACCGTTCCTCAACCGGTATGGCCCACATCGCCCCCATATCGAACCGCTGCTGGCTGCTTTTGGCCCGGATGATCTCCGCGCCTGGGTACATCACCTGGGCATCGACACCTTTGTGGGCACCTCTGGCCGCGTTTTTCCCACCGAGATGAAGGCCGCGCCGCTGCTGCGGGCCTGGCTCAAGCGGCTGCGGGCGGCGGGTGTCGCCTTTCAGATGCAGCATCGCTGGCTCGGCTGGGCCGATGATGGCGCACTCCGCTTCGTTACGCCCGACGGCGAAAAAAGCGTTGTGGCGGATGCCGTGATTCTGGCGCTGGGCGGCGGCAGTTGGCCCAAACTTGGCTCCGATGGCGGCTGGGTGCCGCTGCTGCAAGCGCGTGGCGTGGCCGTTGCGCCGCTCCAACCCGCCAACTGCGGCTTCGACGTGGGCTGGAGCGACCATTTTCGCCAACGTTTTGCGGGTGATGCGGTGAAAACGGCCGTTCTCTATCACAACCAGTTCCAGCAGCGGGGCGAATTTGTTATCACCGAAACCGGGGTGGAGGGCAGCCTGATTTACGCCGCTTCTGTCCTGCTGCGTGATGCGATTGCAGAAAACGGCCGTGCCACCTTCACCCTTGATTTACTCCCCGATAAAACCACCGCCGAGACTGCCCAACGCCTGGGCCACCCACGCGGCTCTCGTTCGATGGCCAGCCATCTGCAAAGCCGCACGGGCCTGAAGGGGGTAAAAGTTGGCCTGCTGCGCGAAATCGTGCCCGCCGCCGACTTTGCTGATCCGGCCCGGCTGGCAGCGGCCATCAAGGCGCTGCCGATTTCGCTCATCACACCGCGCCCGCTGGCGGAAGCGATAAGCAGCGCGGGCGGCGTCACCTTTACGGCCGTGGACGAGCAGCTGATGCTGCGCAGCCTGCCCGGCGTCTTCTGCGCGGGCGAGATGCTGGACTGGGAGGCGCCCACGGGCGGCTATCTGCTCACCGCCTGCTTTGCCTCGGGCCGCGCCGCTGGGGTAGGGGCGTTGAACTGGCTTCGTCGCAAATAAATTGGTCCAATCTTTCGCGGAGTTTGTGGCACGTACGGCTGCAAAGATTGGACCAATTTTAGGCGCACCCTCGTCTTGCCCTGTGCGCCTCGTTCCTGTATACTATTCACAGTTCACATGCGGGATAATACAACAAAACTTTTAGAGAGAGGTCGCAATGAAGGTTTCCTGTCTGCAAGAAAATTTGGCAAAAGGGTTAAATATTGTCAGTCGGGCGGTGAGCACGCGCTCTATGCTGCCCGTATTGGCCAACGTACTGCTGGAGACCGATAACGGCCGTCTCAAACTATCCGCCACCAATTTGGAAATTGTCATCACCGCCTGGATTGGGGCGAAGGTGGAAGAAGAAGGCTCCGTCACGATTCCGGCCCGCACCTTTAGCGATCTGGTTGGGGCGCTGCCGCAAAATCGGGTCGATTTGGCCCTGAATGAGCAAAACCAGACGATTCACGTTACCTGTGGCCGGACCGAAGCGAATATTAAGGGGATCGATGCGCAGGAGTTCCCGCTGGTGCCGCAGCCAGACCAAAATAATCGGATTCGGGTAGAAACGGCCGTTCTCAAACAAATGATCAGCCAGGTTGCCATGGCCGCCGCTACCGACGACACCCGGCCAACCCTCACTGGCGTTTCGACCCATTTTGAAGAAAGCAAAATGCTCATGGCTGCCACCGATGGCTTCCGCCTCTCTTTGCGCTCTGCCCACATCCCCGGCTATGTCGAAAAACCGATTGACATCATCATCCCGGCGCGGGCACTGATGGAGCTGGCCCGCATCGCCAGCGACGACAACGACGCCATTTACATCTCCATGCCAGAAGGGCGCAACCAGATTGTGTTCGACATGGACAACGTGGTGCTGGTTTCCCAGCTTATCAACGAAACGTTCCCCGACTACACCCCCATCATCCCCAAGAAAAACCTGACGCGGACCGTATTGAGCACGGCCGAATTCCGCAGCGCCTGTAAGCGGGCCGAAATTTTTGCCCGCGAAAGCAGCCACACCGCCCGCGTGCGCATCGAGCCGGGGGATGAACTGAGTCCAGGTTCGGCCATTATCGCCGCTACCAGCACCGAAACCGGCGACTCCGTGGCTCCCATCGACGCTAACGTGGATGGCGAAGCGATTGAAATCGCGTTCAACGTGAAATATATGACCGACGTGCTCAACGTCATCGACACGCCACAGGTGGCGCTGGAAACGACCAATCCGATGGAGCCGGGCGTCATCAAGCCGGTGGGCGATAATGATTTTGTGCACATCATCATGCCCATGCACTTTGGCCGGTAAATCAACAAACTTCCGACCAATGACCCCAACTTAATAATTTCGATAATCCCCACACGCTAGTGCTGGGGATTTTTCTTTTGTGTGCCGTCTATGGTTCGGTTAGCAGGCAAAAAAAGAGCAGATCAGATGATCTGCTCTTTCAGATTGCAAGTTAGAGCTGCTATTCTGCGAGCCGGCTAACCTCTTGGGCCTGAAGTCCACGAGGGCCTTCCGCTACCACAAATTCCACCCGCTGGCCATCTTCCAAAGAACGATAGCCGCCACTGCCCTGGATGGCGCTGTAATGGACGAAGATGTCGCCACCTGCGTCTCGCTCAATAAAACCAAAACCTTTATCATTATTGAACCACTTTACAGTGCCTGATTCACGTTCTGCCACAATTACCAACCTCCTAAAAATTAAACCGGACAATCTTCTTTACCATTAAGAAAACTGTCATTATGAAAACTTGTTAAAAGCTATCATAATTTTAAAAGCTTGTCAAAGCAGTCCTGAAACCCAGAAATCCAGCAAATCTCAATTTGGGCCTGGGTCAAAATAACACGGCTTTCCTTTCCAGATTTTTTCGCCACGATGCGTTGTGTCGCTAAAGCCTCTAGCCCGCACGAGGGTGCTTCGCACCCCGTGCGGGGAACTTTTTTGGGGTTTTTTCACTTTTTGGGGTGGGACACCCCAAAAAGTGAAAAAACCCCTCCCAGCTAACGTCGCCAGGCGCGAAGCGCCGAGGCGACGGCGCACTCGGGCTGAGGGTGGGCTTAACAAAAGTTGGCGTAACACACCTGAAATGAGCAAGTGCTGTCAACTCATTACCAGATTGAGAATTGCTGGAAATGTTGTAATTCGAGATGACAGAGGCAGGCTGCATGGTACAATTGCGGTTTGTGCTGTGGCACCGTGTATTATTTGTTGAGGTCATTATTCTTTGAAACGAATCTATTTCTGGGTCGGCGTTGCGATCAGCGCCGTTTTTCTTTGGTGGGCGCTGCGCGGGCTGGAACTGAGTGAGGTCTGGCGCGATTTGCAGGCAGCCAACTATTGGTGGCTGCTGCCCGGTGTGGCGGTCTATTTTGTAGCAGTTTGGGCGCGGACGTGGCGCTGGGATTATATGTTACGGCCGTTAAAACATATCCCCCTCCGCCGCTTGTTCCCCGTTGTGGTCATTGGCTATATGGGCAACAATATTTACCCATTCCGCGCCGGGGAAGTGCTGCGCTCTTACGTCCTGCGCCAGCGGGAAGCCGTGCCGATGGGTGCCAGTCTGGCTACCGTCATCGTGGAGCGCGTGTTTGACGGATTGGTGATGCTGGTCTTTGTCTTCGTCGCCCTCCCTTTCAGCCCCATCCCAGGCGACAATGGCTCTATTCGGGCCATTGTGGTGACGGCCAGCGCGCTCTTTTTTGTGGCGATGGTCATCTTTTTTGCTCTGGCGGCGATGCCAGACCGTTTTTATGCGCTGGCCAAATGGTTTGGGGATAGATTGCTGCCGGAGCGGGTGGATCGGCCGTTGCTAGAGTTCCTCGCCCGTTTTCTTACCGGTTTAGAATCCTTGCGCAGCTTCCGAAACGTCCTCATGATTTTCTTCACTTCGGTCATTATCTGGCTGTTGGAAACGGTGAAATATTGGTTTGTCATGCACGCCTTCAACTTCGAGGTCAGCTTCTTTGCCCTGATGCTGATGAACGGCATCGTTAATCTGGCCACCACCCTGCCCTCCGCTCCCGGCTACGTGGGCACCTTCGACGGCCCCGGCATTGCCGTGCTGACGCTGTACGGCATCGAGCAGGGGCTGGCCACAGCGTATACCCTGGTGCTGCACGCCGCGCTCTGGCTGCCCATCACCCTGCTAGGCGGCTACTACATGATTCAGCAAGGGCTGGGCTGGTCCGATTTTGGCCGGGCCGTGCAGGTGGCCGAACAGGAGGCCAGCGTATGAAAATTGCCATTGTAGGGGCCGGGTTGGCCGGTCTTTCGGCGGCTTATGATTTGCTCCAGGCGGGGCACAGCGTCACCCTGTTTGAGGCCAACGGGCAGGTTGGCGGTTTGGCCACCGGCTTTCAGGACGAAGCGTGGGAGTGGCCGCTGGAAAAGTTTTATCATCACCTGTTTGCCTCCGATGCTTCGATGATTAAGTTGGTAGAGGAGTTGGGCTTTAGCGACAAGCTGTTTTTCCCTGCGCCGCGCACCTCTATTTTATATGAAGGGCAGATTTACCCGTTCAGCAATCCGGTCGATTGGTTTAAGTTTCCCGGTTTCAACCTGGTAAATTTTTTCCGCTTTGGCGTGGTGGGGGCGTTTATTCGGTACACCCGATTTTGGCGCTATTTGGAACGGCATACGGCCGTTTCCTGGATTCGACGCTTTTATGGCCAAAAAATCTATGAAGTTTCCTGGAAGCCGCTGCTGATTGGCAAGTTTGGAGCGTACTATGACCAGGTAAACATGGCCTGGCTGTGGGCCCGTCTGCACGCCCGCAGCTTTAAGCTGGGCTATTTTGAAGGGGGTTTTCAGGCGTTTATTGACCGGTTGGAAACGGCCGTAACCCAACGTGGTGGCCAGATCCATCTCAACAGCCCCGTCCAACAAATCGCCCCCACCAGCAGCACCCAGCTTAGCCTGGCCATTCATGGCCAGGACCAAACGTTCGACGCTTGCCTGGTGACCACGTCTCCCGCCTTGTTGAGCAAAATGGCCCCCAGCCTGCCAGCCGATTACCTGGGCCAACTGCTCAACCTCAAAAGTATGGGGGCGGTGGTGTTGACCTTGGCTTTGAAACGGCCGCTCATGGCCGACAGCAACACCTACTGGCTTAACATCCCCGCCACCTCCACCAACAAAAGCGAAAACGAGCTGCCTTTCCTTGCCCTGGTAGAGCATACCAACTATATCGATCGCAAACATTACGGCGGGGATCACATCATTTACTGTGGCGATTATGTTAACCCGGACCATCCCTACATGACAATGAGCCAGGACGAGCTCACGCAGCTGTTTACCGAGGCCCTGTGTAAAATAAATCCAGAATTCCAGCCTGACTGGGTGCGCAAAAGCTGGTTGTTCCGCGCCAGCTATGCCCAGCCGGTGCCTTTTGTTAATCATTCACAGAATATTCCTGCGATCCAGACGCCTATTCCCGGCCTCTATTTTGCCAGCATGAGCCAGGTCTATCCCTGGGATCGGGGCACAAATTTTGCTGTGGAAATCGGCCGTCGCGCAGCTGCCATGATAGCGACTGATAAACGTAGGTAATTGGTAGCAGAAAGTACAAATGTAAGTGTGTCCCGGTACTGTGAACTATGGTATGTTTCACCTCGGTCTGCATCTGTTCAGGCACGCAAAAATTGCGAAACATTAAAAAAATACCTCAAAGTTTTATCAATACATCACTTTTTCCAAACAGCCCTTTTATCGTAAAACTTTGTCTATATCAAGAAAAACAACATTAGCTAGTTGAAGGAGCAAATATTATGAAAATTATTGTTGTTGGTACTGGTTTTGTGGGCTTGCCCCATGCGGCCGTTTTATCTGAAGCGGGCCATGAAGTGTATGCCTACGACATCGACCCCAAGAAAATAGCTGCCTACCGGAGCGGCGACGCGACCCAAATTGAGCGTTTTGTCAATGAACCAGGGCTGCCTGCCGCCATTGCCGATACCGCTGGACGCTACCTGTTCTTCACTTCAGACATCAGCGAAGTGTATGAAGAAACCGACGTTTTCTACATGTGCATCAACACGCCGCCCAACCGGGATGGCTCTACCGATCTCACCTTCTACCTCAAAGCGGCCCATGACATTGCCACCCTTCTGGCCAAGCGCAAAAATAAAAACCGCGTGGTGCTGGTGAACAAAAGCACTGTGCCTGTGGGTACCGCCCGCCTGCTGGAGCAAATCCTGCACGAGCATGACGTCGAAAACTTTGGCGTTGCTTCCAACCCAGAATTCCTGGCCCAGGGCAACGCCGTGGAAGGCTCCCGCCGTCCCGACCGCGTGGTTGTCGGTGCCGACACTGATGAAGATTTCCAGATTTTGCGCCGGGTTTATTCCCAATTTGTGAACCATGTGCGCATTAAGTATGTTGAGACCACGCCAGAAACGGCCGAAGCGATCAAATATATGGGCAATACCCTGCTGCTCACCTACATCTCCTTCTGGAATGGGGTGGGCGCTCGCGTGGCGGAATCGCTGCCCAACGTACGCATGGAAGATTTGAAGATTGGCGTCACGGCCGATACCCGCATCAGCACCTGGGGCTCTTATGTGAGCAACGGCGCGGGTGGCAGCTGCTTTGGCAAGGATATTCAGTCGCTTATCTACCAGCTCAACCAGGCGGGCTGCTCCACCGATTTGCTGCAAGCGGTTTACAATATCAACGAGTACCAGAAAACGTATCTCATCGACCGGGCTATTCACGAAGCGGATTTCAACTTTAACCAGAAGACGGTGGCTATTTTGGGGCTGGCCTTCAAAAAGCGTACCAACGACATGCGTGATTCGGCCGCATTGAAAGCGGTGGAAGCGCTGCTGAGCAAAGGCGTTAAATCGATCCGCGCCTACGACCCATTGGCGATGGATGCGGCTCAGCAATATTGGTTTAATCCGGAGAAAAACCATCTGTTTGAGCGCATCAGCTACCACGACACGGTGCAGGATGCGCTGGAAGGCACGGATGTGGTTTACATTTCCACCGATTGGGAAGAGTTCCGTGGCCTGTCGCGCACCATCGAGAAGGCGGTCAAACCACCCTATCTGGTCATCGACGGCCGTCGTATGATTCCCGACTACACCAGCCTGGTGGAAAAAGGGTACCAATATCTGGCGGTGGGTGGTGCTTTAATGGAGAGTGAGGTGGAAACGGCCGTTCCCTCCCCCAATGGCCAGGTAGCTGAAAAGGTATTGGAAAAACAGCTATAAACCGAATCATTTCTTGAAATAAAAACCCCGGTGTGCTGCAAATGCGCCGGGGTTTTGTTTTTTCTCCACTTAAAACGGCCGTTTCCCCATTCCCCCATCCATTGCTATAATCCCAACCCTTGTATTCAACATGGTAAAGGATAACTACTCAGCCAGATTGGGCCAATTTTTTTTCTGGTAATGGGAGCAGTGGCGGCCATAAATTGGCCCAATCTCCAGAGAGGCTTAGTAGTTACGGTAAAGGACGGTTCATGACAAATTCGGTTCACAAAACAACCCTCAACAACGGCCTTACCGTTGTCCTCAAAGAGATGCACCACGCCCCCGTTGCCAGCTTCATGATCTGGTATCGCGTCGGCAGCCGGCACGAAAAGCCAGGCGTCACCGGCATTTCCCACTGGGTGGAGCATATGATGTTTAAAGGCACGCCCACCTTCCCCGATGGCGCACTCGACGGCCTGGTTTCCCGCGAAGGAGGCTACTGGAACGCCTTCACCTGGGTTGATTTCACCGCCTATTACGAAACGATGCCTTCTGGTAAGATCGATCTCGCGCTTCAGCTGGAAGCCGACCGCATGGTCAACACCCTCATGACCCCGGAAGCGGTTGAATCGGAGCGCACCGTCATCATGTCTGAGCGGCAAATGTACGAAAACGACCCCTCCTTTCAGCTCAACGAAGAGCTGACTTCCGCCGCTTTTCGCGTCCATCCTTACCATCATGAAGTGATTGGCGATATGGTCGATTTAACCACTATGACCCGCGACGATTTAGTCGGCCATTACCGACGGCATTACGTGCCCAACAACGCCATCATCGTCGCTGTGGGCGATTTTGCCGCCAGCGAGATGCTGCAAAAAATCGAGGCCCAGTTTGGCAGCCTGCCCGCTGGCGAACCGGCCGACCCCGTCACCCGGCAGGAACCGCTGCAAAAAGGGGAGCGCCGCATCGTGGTGCAAGGGCCAGGCGACACCGCCTATCTCACCGTGGCGTACCGTGCCCCAGCCGCTGCCCATCCCGACTATTTGCCACTGGTCCTGCTGAACGCCGCCTTTGCGGGCGGCAGCAGCCTGGGGATGTTTGGCGGCGGTGGCAGCAACAAAAGCTCGCGGCTGTACAAAGCGCTGGTCAACACCGAATTGGCGGCAAGTGCCTACGGCAGCCTTACCCCCACCAGTGACCCGTTTTTATACACAATCAATGCCGTGGTGCAGGTGGGCCACACGCTGTCCGAGGTGGAAGCGGCGCTGGACGCGGAGCTGGCCCGGCTGGAAAATACGCCCATTACCGAAAAAGAGCTGGCCAAGGCGCTCAAGCGGGCCAAGGCGGAATTTGTGCTGGCCGGGGAAAGCATCACCGGGCAGGCGCAGCTGTTGGGTATGACGGAAGCGGTAATTGGCGATTACGAATGGTACGAAACGGTGCTGGAACGATTGAAATCAATCACGCTGGTGGATATTGAACGAGTGCGAGACGCTTATTTACGGCCGTCTCAACGCACAATCGGCTGGTATGAGCCGGTTTGAAATCCAGCGGCAGCACGCTGACTGGCACAATTACCCAATTACTCAGTTACCCAACGCATGGATTTTAAGACAATTTACAACACCAAAGCAGAAGCGTACGAAGCGATGATCGGCCCGGAAGATTATTTGGGGAATTTGTTACCGGCGCTGGAACGGATACGGCCGTTTCCCCACCAGCACGTCGTCGAATTTGGCGCAGGCACCGGGCGGCTCACCTGTCTGCTGGCCCCCTTCGTTGCCCAGATCGACGCCTGCGACGGTTCCGCCCACATGCTCACCGTCGCCGAGCGCAAGCTGCGGGCGGACGGCTGGCAAAACTGGCGGCTGCACCACGCCGACAACGCCCACCTGCCCCTGCCCAACCACAGCGCCGACATCGCCATCGAGGGCTGGAGCTTTGCCCACGCCTGCGGCTGGTACCCAGACAGCTGGCGGCACGAAGTGGGCCAGATGATCAACGAGATGAAGCGCATCCTCAGGCCGGGCGGCACGTTCATCCTGCTGGAGACGCTGGGCACCGGTGTTGAAACGCCCACACCCCCCGCCGCCCATCTGGCCGAGCTGTACGCCTGGTGGACCGAAACCTACCAGCTCAACCACACCTGGATTCGCACCGACTACCAGTTTGCCTCGCCTGAAGAGGGTGCCTACCTCACCCGCTTCTTCTTCGGCGACGAGCTGGCCGACCGCATTCTGGCCAACCAGATGACCATCCTGCCCGAATGCACCGGTATTTGGTGGGGAACGGTGTGAATGTTATTATCCAGTGAGCGAGCGAGTGATAAGTGATAAGTAAAAAGTGAAAAGTCCACAAGCGCATTCGCAAACTGGCAAGCTTGCCACTAACAAACCAGCAAACTAACAAACCAGCAAACTAGCAAACTAAAACTATGACCAATTCTCACAACTATCCCAGCAGCGCCACTATTCATCGCGAAACGCTGCCCAACGGCATTACGGTGCTGGTTTACGAACGCCCAGGCTCCCAATCGGTGGTGATTGAGGGGTATTTGCGCACGGGGGCGCTGGCTGAAACGGCAGAGCAGGGCGGATTGGCCAATTACACGGCCGTTTCCCTCATGCGCGGCAGCCAACAGTTCAGCTTCGACGAGATTTACGAGAAGCTGGAATCGGTTGGGGCCGAACTCGGCTTTAGCAGCGGCTATCACCTCACCTCCTTTTCGGCCCAATCGCTGACCGAAGATGCCGATTTGGCACTGAGTCTGCTGGCCGATGTCATCCGTCAGCCCATCTTCCCGGAGCCGCTGCTCAACCAACTCAAGGGGCAAATCATCACCGGCCTGCAAATGCGGGCCAATGATACCCAACAGATGGCCAGCCTGGCCTTCCGTGAGCTGATTTACCCCAATCATCCCTACGGCCGTTCTCAAAACGGCTCCCTGCAGACCGTCCCCAGCCTCAGCGTGGCCGACGTGAAGCAGTTCCACACCAGCCATTACGGGCCGCAGGGGCTGGTCATCTGCTTTGTGGGCGCGTTAAAACCGGCCCAGGCCGTGGCCAAAGTCAGCGCCATTTTAGGTGATTGGCAAAACCCGGCGCAGCAGTCGCTGCCCGCCCTGCCGGAGTTGGTGATGCCAAACGGCCGTCTCCACACCCACCACCTCATGCCAGACAAATACCAGAGCGACATCACCCTGGGTCGGCCCGGCCCCAGCCGTTTTGCCCCCGACTATATGGATGCCAGCCTCATGAACACCGTTCTGGGCGTTTTTGGCATGATGGGGCGCATCGGCAAAACGGTGCGCGAGGCGCAAGGGCTGGCCTACTACGCCTACAGCAGCTTGCAAGGCGGGCTAGGCCCCGGTGCCTGGTCGGCCGCTGCGGGTGTGGCGCCAGATAAAGTGGAGCAGGCCATCAGCAGCATTTTGGACGAGATTATCCGCATCCAAAACGAACCCGTGCCCGCCGCAGAGCTGGCCGACAGCCAGGCGTACCGCATCGGCTCCCTGCCCGTGGGGCTGGAAACCAATAATGGCATCGCCAACGTCATCACCGACATGGAGCTGTACGATTGGGGACTGGATTACCTGCTAAACTATCCCGACCTGGTGCGGGCTGTCACCCCCGCCAAAGTGCAGGCTGCTGCCCAAAAATACCTCAGCACGGAGCATTTGGGCATCGCTGTTGCCGGACCGAAGATTGAGTAATTGGGTAACTGAGTAATTGAGTAATTGAAACAATTGCCTAATTACCTAATTACCCAATTACCCAATTGCATTCAACGAAATTGGGTAAACTATGTTAGCCGTTGGCGTAGACATGATTGAAACAGCCCGTATCGAGCGGGGCATTGCCCGGCATGGCGACCGCTTTTTGCGGCGCTTTTTTACGGAGCAGGAGATTGGGTATTGCAACGGCCGTATCTCCAGCCTCGCCGGACGGTTTGCCATCAAAGAAGCGGTGGGCAAGGCGCTGGGCACGGGTATTGGCGATATTAGCTGGACCGATGTGGAAGTAGTGTGCGACGGCCGTGGCAAGCCGGAGCTGCTGCTGCACAATCGGGCCAGCGCCCTGGCCGCCGAACGCGGCTGGACCCAGTGGCAGATCAGCCTTTCCCACACCGACAGCCACGCCATTGGTTTTGTGGTGGCGTTGGGTAGTTAAAATTTAGCCCTCACCCCAGCCCTCTCCCTCAGGGAGAGGGCTGGGGTGAGGGTTCTTGCAGGAGGACTCGTATCATGACAATCTGGAAAGCCCCCGACGGCTCCGACATTAATTTTGAACAATATGGCGGCAGCGATGCCCACCAGCCTCATCTGCTGCTGCTGCCGGGCTTGCTAGGCGCGATTAGCAGCCAGTGGCGGCCGTTTCTCAAGCCATTGTCAGAACAGTATCGGATCACAGTGGTCGATTTGCGCGGACACGGCCGTTCCCAAAACAACGCCTCTACCCTCAACATTACCCAAATGGTGGATGATCTCACTGGCCTGCTGGATCATCTAAGAATCGAACGATTGCACATTGCCGGGTACAGCCTGGGCGGCTATTTGGGCTTGCTGCTGGCCATGAACCAGCCCCGGCGCATCGCCACCCTATTGATACACGCCACCAAATTTTACTGGACGCCAGACGCCGCTGCCAAGATGCAGCAGCAGCTAGACCCGGATGTGATGGCCCAAAAAGTGCCCACCTACGCGGATCAGCTCGTTAAAGAACATGGTGGGCGGCAGTGGCGTGTTTTGGTGCGGCAGGCGGCAGAACTCACCGCCAGCCTGGTCGAGAATGGCATCTCGGAGCGGCAGTTGCAAAACGCGCAGCTGCCCGTTTTGGTGAGCGTGGGCGACCGGGATGAGCTGGTATTGCTGCCTGAGGCATACCGCTTGAGTCGTGCCCTGCCCCACGGTGAACTGCTGGTACTGCCCAACACCCGCCATCCCCTGCAAACCGTGCGTCTGGTGCCGCTGCTGCCGATGATGCAGGTTTTCCATGCTGAATAATTTGAGTGATAAGTGAAAAGTGAAAAGTCTTATCACTTTTTACTTTTCACTTATCACTTTTTACTTGCCACTCCCCCAAGAAACTATGACAAAACGAACCCTACTCGCCGTTCTGGCGCATCCTGATGATGAATCCTTTGGTCCTGGCGGCACGTTTGCTCGGTATGCGGCTGAGGGGGTAGATGTGCATATCGCCATTGCCACGGATGGCGCGGCTGGCTCGGTGGCGGCTGGGTATGAAGATGCCCGTGAAAAGCTGGCGGAGGTGCGGGCGAAGGAGTTGGAAACGGCCGTTTCCCTCCTCGGCGGCACCCTGCACACGCTGGGCTACCGGGATTCTGGCTACATTGGCGACCCAGCCAATGAGCACCCAGACGCCTTTGTCCAGGCCGACCAGCAGGAAGCAGTCGGTCGTATCGTGCAGCTCATTCGGGAATTACGGCCGCAAGTGATCATTACCCACGACGAAACGGGCGGCTACTTTCACCCCGACCACATCAAATGTTGGCAGATTACCGTACCTGCCTTCTACGCCGCTGGTGATCCGGCCCAGTTCCCGGAAATTGGCCCCGCCCCTTACCAGCCAGAGCGGCTTTACTTTACCGCTTTCCCCAACACCTGGGTCAAGTTTTTCATCTTGATGTTTCGCTTGCGTGGGCAAGACCCCACCAAATTTGGACGCAATCAGGACATCGATATGACCCGTGTGGGGGTGGCACGCGGCAGCCTGCACGCCTTCATCAATTACCGCAAATATTGGGAGGCGAAGCGCCAGGCCAGCGCGGCGCACGCCAGCCAGGGGGGTGGGGGCGCGTTTAGCTGGCTGCCGCAGGCAGTACAAAAGCTGCTGTTGGCGCGAGACTCGTTCATTCGCGCTTATCCACCGGTGCCGGATGGTTATCGGGAAAAGGATTTGTTTGGGGAGTGAGAGTTGAGAAGTGCCACCAGCCACCAGCCACTAACCACTTGCCACTTCTATCTTTCGCTGGGGAGTTGGGAGAGAACGGCCGTTACCGATTCTGCCCCTAAAAATGTCGCCTTCAACGCTTCATCTGTAAACGGTTCGGCAATTTGTAGAATTACTTCGGCTGCAATGCGGTTGTGAACGGCCGCCAGGTTGGGCTGGCTGGCAATTTGGGCCAGGGCCGCGTGCAGCCGCCATAAAAGCACCCGATTTTCCGTTTCGTGCGCCAGGAAAAGCGCCCGCTGCCACAGCTCTTCTGCGGTAGACGTGTGGCCCATTAGCTGTTCAAATCGACCCAGAACGTACAGTCCATTGGCCTGATGCCAGCGGGAATTTCCTGGTTCGGTTGCGGCCAGCAGGGTGTGGGCATAGGTTTGGCCGCTGGCCTCGCCACGCGCCAGCTCTACCCGTGCCAGAGCGTACAGGGTGTGGAAATAAATCTCCGGGGCCTGAATTTCCTGAGAAATATTGTGGGCTCGCTGCAAATAGGCCAGGCTTTCTGCCCAATTTTGCTGCTGGGCCAGGTCTAGCCCCAGATTGCGGCACAAATCAGCCTCCAACATGCGTAAATTGTTTGCTTCTGCCAGTGCCAACCCTTCGCGGTGGCAGGCCAGCGCCTGCTCGGTAGCGTAGAGCAGCTGGTAACATTCGCCTAAATTGTTCAAAACAGAGATCAAGCCGCTGCGACGTTTCATCTGTCGCGTCAGCGTCAGGCTCTTTTGAAATGCCTGAATCGCTTTATGAAAGTGGCCGGTGGTCGCGTAGGCAATACCGATATGGTTGCTGGATTGGGCCTGGCCATAGCTGTCGTTGAGCTGCTCAAAGAGGGCGTTGGCCTGGTTCAGGTAGTTGACTGCCAGCGTGACTTCACCCTGAAGTAGGTGGGCGCTGCCCAGCCCGGTGAGCGCTTTGGCCCGGCCGGGCGTGTAGTTGAGGGCCATAGACAGGTCCAGGGCTTCCTGGCAGGCGGTGAGGGAACGGCCGTACTGCCCCAAGCCCCGCGACCGACTGGCAATGAGTGTTAGCGCTTCGACTGCGTGCTGGCTGGTGCCTGCTTCCAGATAATATTGCTCGTAGGCTGCCAGGGCGGCAATCTGTTCGCCCAGTTCACTGAGCAGGTCCCCGCGCTCTTTCAGGCTGGTGAGGCGGGTGTCTTTGATGGCCGGGTCGCTGGTTTGGGGATCGGTGGTGGCCAGAATTTCGGTATATTGATTGACAGCGTCCCAGAAACGGCCGTCTTGCGCGGCGATCTGGGCTTGTGCTATCTGTTGTTCATGGGTTGAATCAATCATACAGGGGGCTCCGTTGCCTTTTTACCAAGCGTAGCCGGAATTACTTACGGCGGCAATGACGTTCAGGTATAATAACCCCTCTCAGCGCGTGAAAATAGAGCTAATTTTTCGCCTGACTTTTGGCCTTACCTTATATGAAGGAGTTTGTTATGGATATTTTTCGCCGCGTTTTGCGCTGGCTGTTTATTTTGGGTGGTTTTGCAGCCGGGCTTGTCGTCACCATTGCCGCCCTGTTTGCCCAACGCCTCATTCGCCCCTTGCGCCAGCCGCTGTGGGGCACCCCCGCCAACCTGGAGATGCCGTATGAGTCGGTGGCTTTCCCCGCCACCGACGGCGTGCGGCTGAGCGGCTGGTTTATTCCGGCCCCGGCCCAATCGACCCGGCGAGGCGCCACGCTGATTTTGGTGCATGGCTGGAGCTGGAACCGGCTGGGCGAAGCCGCTACCGATCTGGTGGCCAACCTGACGGCTGCGCCACAGATCGATTTGCTGCGGCTGGCTTATAGTTTACATAAAGACGGCTTCGCCCTGCTGCTGTACGACATCCGCAATCATGGGGAAAGCGGCAGCCAGCCCCCCATGCAGTTTGGCGAAGCGGAAGCACAGGATCTGCTGGGGGCGGTGGCTTATCTGCAAGGACGGCCTGAGGTAGCGCCCAACCGACTCGGTGCGATTGGCTTTTCGGCGGGGGCGAATGCGGTGCTGTATGCTTTGCCCCAAACCAGCCAGATTCAGGCGGCGATTGCGGTGCAGCCAACCACACCAGCCCTTTATGCCGACCGTTTTGGGGAGCATTTGCTGGGACCGCTGGGCAAGGTGGTGGTGTCGCTGGCGGAGCTGATCTACAAACAGGCGGGGGGACGGCCGTTTAAGGCATATCATCCGGCAACGGCCGCTTCCCAGGCGGGCAAAACCCCGGTGCTGTACGTGCAGGGGATGGGCGATCCATGGGGCAGTGTTGAAGATGTGCAGCAGATGGCGGCGGCCACGCCGAACGTGAGCGGGCCGCTGCTGGTAGTAGGCACAGATCGGTACAGTGGCTACCAATATTTGATTGACAATCCGGGCATTGCGTCGGCTTTTTTTGAGCAGCATCTGCCGGAATAAAACGGGGTCTTTGGGATAAGGATAGTTCTAATGCAGGTTGGTTTGATTGGGTTAGGGAATTTTGGAACGGCCGTTGGCAATCTTATTGCCCAAAACGGGCACCAGGTGCTGGGTTGGGAATATCACCAGACGGTGGTGAGTGAAATCAATGAGACGCACAGCAACAGCCGCTTTTTGTCTGGCGTGCCGCTGCATCCTGATTTGCGGGCGACAGGGGAGATAACGGCCGTTTTTCAGCAGAGCGAAGTGGTTTTTATCGCTATCCCGTCTGTCTTTATCGAGAGCACGCTGCTGCCCGTGCGCCAGCAGATTAAACCAGACACTGTTTTGGTGAACATGGCCAAAGGGATTGACCCGAAAACGGGGCTGACCTCGTTCCAGTCGTTAAGCGCCCGATTCCCAGAGCAGCCACGGGTGATGTTGTCTGGCCCGTCGGTTGCCAACGAGTTTGCCCGTGGGATGCCGACGGTGGTGGTTTTGGCCGGAAACGGCCGTCGGTACCTGCTTAAAGTGGCCAAACTGTTGGACAACGATCATTTCCGCACCCGCTTTTCCCACGACGCGGTCGGCGTGGAGCTGGGGGGCATCCTCAAAAATATCTATGCGATTGGCCTGGGGCTGTTTGATGGCCGGGGAATCAACAGCATCAATTTTCGCGCCGTTTATCTGACCATTGCCATGGAAGAGATTGCCCGCATGGGGGTGGCGATGGGTGCGGAGATCGAAACCTTCTTCTATCTTTCCGGTATGGGGGATTTGCTGGCGACCTCGCTCAGCGAGCACAGCCACAACCGGCAGATGGGCGTGCTGCTGGCGCAAGGGCTGTCGCGGGCCGAAATCCGGGCGCAGATGGGGGTGCTGCCGGAAGGGTACAACACGCTCAAGGTGATGCTTTATGTGGCGGAAAAGCTGCACATCGCCATTCCGCTGGCCAAGGGGTTGTGGGACGTGGTGCAGGGGCGGTATGAAGCGGAAAAGTTTATCTTTTCTTTCATCAAAGATTTTGTGGAGTGAGAGGTGCTTTACTTTTTACTTTTCACTCTCCTCATGGGGTTGCCATTTTCCCCGACGGCTTTACAATGTGAGCACGATTTTTTACCCATTCACCCGTGCTTGCTATGATGAGGATTACGGCCGTTCAAATCGACCCACCCAAGCTGCACAAAACCATCGTGACCTATTTCAGTCTCGATGAGTTACATGAGCTTTGCCTTGACCTGGCCCTGGATTTTGAAGAGCTGCCGCCCGGTGGCAAATCGGCTAGGGTGCGCGGTCTGATAGAAATGTGCCAGCGACAGCGACGGCTGGTGCCACTGGCCGAAGCTGTCGTGGCATTTCGTCCCAATCTGCCGGCCAATCAATTCCTGCGCGACATTGCCAATGGCGATGCCCCTTTCAAGGGGCTGCCCGCTTTTGAAGAAGCGGACGAAGAGATATTTTTCGGCCGTGAAGCGCTCACCGCCGAACTAGTGGCACGTGTGTATCAACCTCCCGGAGGTTCCTCCCGCCAACCTGACCTATCAACAAACCTCCGGGAGGTTGATCACGAGCCAACCAACTTCTTAGCAATCGTCGGAGCCTCTGGCAGTGGCAAATCTTCCGTAATGCGCGCCGGAATGATTCCCCAACTGCGCCGCCAGACGAACTGGCCCATTCACCTCATCACCCCCACGGCCCACCCACTGCAAGCGTTAGCCGCCAGCCTCACCCGCGACAGTGAATCGGTGACGGCCACGGCGACGCTGATGGATGATTTGCACAAAGAACCCCGCGCCCTGCGCCTGTACGCCATCCGATTGTTGCAGAACAGTAAAGCCGAACGCCTGCTGCTGGTGATTGACCAGTTTGAGGAGCTGTTCACCCTGTGCAAGGATGAGGCGGAGCGCACCGCTTTTGTCGAAAATCTGGTAGATGCTGTTGCCGACGAAAACCAGATCGCCATTTTGCTCACCCTGCGGGCCGATTTTTACCACCACTGCCTGCAATTTGAACCGCTGCACCGCCTGCTGGAGCAGCAGCAAAAAATTGTGCCGCAAATGGGCCGCGCCGAGCTGCGGGCGGCGATTGAGCTGCCTGCCCAGCAAGCCAACCTCACCTTTGAGGGTGGCCTGGTGGATATTTTGCTGCGGGACGTGGGGGCGGCAGACAACCAGACACCAGAACCGGGGGCGCTGCCCTTGCTAAGCCATGCCCTGCTGGAAACGTGGCAGCGGCGCGACCCGAGCGAAAACCAGCTGACGCTGGCGGGCTATCAAGCCGCAGGCGGCGTGCAGGGCGCGATTGCCAAAACCGCCGAAAGCACCTTCCAACGGCTGTCCGCCGATCGGCAAAAAATAGCCCGCAGCATCTTTTTGCGGCTGACGGAGCTGGGCGAAGGTACCCAGGACACCCGCCGACGCGCCGCCCTGGCCGAACTGCTGCCGCAAAACGACAGCCGCGCCACCGTAGAGCAGGTACTGAAAACCCTGGCCGACGCTCGCCTGTTAACCACCAGTGACGACGGCGCCGAAGTAGCCCATGAAGCGTTGATACGCCAATGGCCCACGCTGCAAAGCTGGCTGGACGAAGACCGCGAAGGCCTGCGCCTGCACCGCCAGCTCACGGAAGCAACCTTGATTTGGTCAATTAACACCCAAGACGAAAGTTATCTATTTACAGGTGCCCGTTTGCAGCGGGTCCATGATTGGTTGAGAACCAGCCGAGTAGCGCCATTAAATGAACAGGAAAAGCTCTTTCTTGAATGCAGCCAAAAGAAGCAAACTAGACAGACACGTCAACAACAGTTTTTTCGCCTAGGTTTATTTGGCGTGGTAATGCTTGTCGTTGTTGTTTTATCGGTGGCTGTTATTTTGACACAGAAACAGGCAAAGGAAACGGAAAATCAACGACAGATCACATTGGCACAATCCGTCGCTGCGTTATCCATCTTGGTACTCGGACAACGTAACGATACTGAATTGGCTACCTTGTTAGCCCTTGAGGGCGCACGATTAAATTGGGAGAGCAAAGGCAGCGTGGATTGGTTCACTGGTAATGACATAACTTCCTTCTGGGATATACAAATTAATTTTAATAACATACTACGGGGGCATGAGGATTGGATCAGATCAGTGGCGTTCTCGCCGGACGGTCTTACCCTGGCCAGTGCCAGTGCTGACCAAACGATTCGGTTGTGGGATTTAAGCGATCCAACCGCCGAGCCAAAGGTTCTTCCGGGACACGAGGACGTTGTCAGGTCGGTGGCGTTCTCGCCGGATGGTCTCACCCTAGCCAGCGGCGGTTATGACCGGACGATTCGGCTGTGGGACTTGCGTGATCCAGTTACCGAACCAACGGTACTGAGGGGGCATGAGGACTTGGTCTTGTCGGTAGCGTTTTCGCCGGATGGAAATACTCTGGCCAGCGGTGGTTATGACCAAACGATTCGGCTGTGGGATTTGAGCGATCCAGCCGCCGAGCCAAAGGTTCTTCGGGGACACGAGAAAAGGGTTTTGTCGGTAGCGTTTTCGCCGGATGGAAATACTCTGGCCAGTGGTAGTGATGATCAAACGATTCGACTTTGGGATTTGAGCGATCCAGTCGCCGAGCCAAAGGTTCTTGAGGGGCATGGGAACTGGGTGAGTTCGGTGGCATTCTCACCGGACGGTCGTGCCTTAGCCAGTGCCAGTGCTGACAGAACGATTCGGTTGTGGGATTTGAGCGATCCAGCCGCCGAGCCAACAGTGCTTCGGGGACACGGAAGTGTGGTTAGGTCAGTGGGGTTCTTGTCAGATAGCCATACGCTGGCCAGTGCCAGTACTGACCAAACGATTCGGTTGTGGGATTTACGCCATCCAACCGTCGAGCCGACGGTACTACAGGGGCACGAAAACGGGGTTTGGTCGGTGGCGTTCTCGCCAGATGGTCTTTCCCTGGCTAGTGCCAGTGATGACCAAACGATTCGGTTGTGGGACTTGAGCATTTCATTTATTGAGCAGACAGTGTTTCCGGGACACGAGGATTTGATTTGGTCGGAGGCATTCTCGCCGGATGGTAACCCTCAAATTAGTGGCAGTCCTAACCAAACGATTCAGTTGCGGGCCATTTTGGAAAAGTTGGTAGAGATTGGCTGTCAGAATATGGGGCGCAATTTAAGTTGGGAGGAGTGGCAGCGCTATTTACCAGGGGAACCGTACCGCCAAACTTGCCCCAATTTGCGGCCGCATCCGTCTGTTCCAGCTGAGGAATTGCAGTGATAAGTGATAAGTGAAAAGTGGTCTACTTTTTACTTTTCACTTTTTACTGCTTGAGCAGGGTGAGAAAAGCGGCAGGTTGGACGACGGGGAGAATTCCTGATTGAAAATCGTGCGGGTTGCGAGTGATGAGGTAGTCGGCCTGGGCACGTACGGCCGCTGCCATTTGTACCGCATCTTCAAAGTCCGGCCAGCCCCAGGCCAGGGCCTGGCGAATGCCTTGATCGTCAACGGCCGCAACGGTAAAGACATCCAGCAAACCGGTTATGGCGGTAACGGCCGTTTCCCGATTCCTCACCCGGTTAATGACGTAAAACAAAGTGGTGATGCTGTGCGCCGCCAGCCAGCCCACCGCTTGCCCCCGTGCAACGGCATCGACTACCTGTGCCGATGCCTCGTAAAATGGTTGTCGCTGCTGTACTACGTCTATAATTACGTTTAGGTCCACCAGGATTGTCGGTTTATTGGCCATACTTTTCCACCAGGTAATCTCCGTGAAGCTGCTCCACGTCAACTGATTCCGGTAAAATGCCTGTTAGCTGGCGGACAAGTGGCGTGTGGTCGGCTGCTTTAATATCCTTTAAGTTAAGAAAGTAAGTCTCTACCAGTTCGGAAACTGAGAGATTGTGCCTGGCCGCATACTGTTTGGCCTGCTCAATAAGCTGCTTTTTCAAACGAAGCGTCAACTTCTTTTTTTCGTGCATCGTCATGATTTAACTCCTTTGCCGTACAGTTTAGCATGAATGTGTACGGCAAAGCAACAGTGAAAAGTGATAAGTTAAAAGTGAAAAGCAGATCACTTTTTACTTTTCACTTCCCTCACCCCTGATCCTCAATCGTCAGCGTATACGCCCCACCGGCCGCATCATCCTCCGTGGAGATTTCCAGAATGAAGGTGACATCGGCTGTCAGTTCCAGACCATCAAAGCCGGTGAGGGTGTCTGGGTCGGTGGCGGCGAGGCGGGTGCCGTCTTCATCGTAGACGGTGAGGATGAACGGCTGGCTGCTGCTGCTTTCCAACAGCAGCCCGGCCACGTCACCGCTGAGCAGGGTGACGGTGTAGCGGATGCGTTCGCCGGGGGTGAGTACGGCCATAACCGACTCCCCCAATCCCAGGCTGCCACCGGCTGTGATACGGCCGTTCAAAAACGCCAGCGCCGCTTCCAGCACCGGGTCGCCCGCGCTGAATAGCGTTTCTTCCGTCAGCGGCACGCGGATGTCTGGCACCACGCCGATGCCTTCGATGTGGATATTGCCGTCTGGGTCTACGGCACGCCCCTGGGTAAAGCGGAACGTCTCGTCGCCCGGCATTGCCACATCATCGACGCTGCCGCCCAGCCCGGCGGTGGGGTAGAAGCCGACGATGGTGCCCCGATCTTGCAGCGTCAGGTTGTAGGAGAAAAATTCGCAGGCAGAGGCGCAATCTGGGCCGATGAGAACGACGATACGGCCGTTATAGCGAAACTCCTCGCTGGGCAAGAAAAACATATCTTCATAATCGGGATTGGTGTAAAATTCGCCGCGCTCTTTGTCATAAAAGCCAGTGTTGCCCGTCACCAGCGGCTCGTTGAAGAAGTAGGCTGCCATCTGGTCGGCCAAAAAGCCGCGCCCGCCGCCATTCTTGCGCATGTCGATGATGATGGCCGGGACGTTGTTGTCGTTCATCGACTGAATCATCCGCTCCCACAGCTGCACCGTGAGCAGATCGTTGTCAAAAAAGCTGAAAATCTGCACGTAGCCCACCCCTTCATCGGCCAGGAATTCATACGCCAGCGGCAGCTCGAAGCCGTCGCGGGTTTCATCTTGCAGCCAGAAGTTGAAGCTGTCTACCTCGCTAACGGCCGTTAGCGTCACTGTTTCCGGGGAGCCACCAGGATTTTGGAAGGTCACTTCCACCGCTTCACCGATGGGGAAGCGGGTGGCAAAGAGCAGCTGATCCAGCCGCAAATTGTGCGGCGTGCCGTACGGGGCAAAGTAACTAACGGTATTGTCAATATAATCCCCAATAGCCTGGCCATTCATGGCCAGAACCTCAGCGCGTAGCTCCAGGCCCGCCTCAGCTGCTGGGCCGTTTTCCAGCAGGAAGTTGACGAGAACACGGCCGTCGTCCAGCTCCCGAATGGCGATGCCAATGCCGCCAATCGCCGCTGCCCGGAAATCTTCACCAATGAACGGGCCAGAAATATGCCCGTCGGGAATCTGCCAGGAGAAGTCGCGCAGCGCCCGCCGGTATGCCAGCTCATCATTACTGGCGTCGGCCTCTACAAAGCGGGGGCGGAATTCGTCGCGCAGCGCTTCCCAGTCGATCCCTTTATATTCGGTGAAGGCGTATTCGTTTTTTAGCTGATCCACAAGCGCGTCAAACGCCTCGGTGTAGCTCAGGTCGGAGTAATCGACCAGCGCCGCCCCTTCCGGCTCGATCAGGTCGATGACCGGGTTGCGCGACCGGTCGAAAGTGAACGGTTCGCTGTCCATATCGACAATGGTGTACCCTGGCGGCAGCGTCACGATGGGATCGTCCTCGGTGAAGAGCAGGCCGTCGTCGCCGAAGCCGCTGGGGAAACCCTGCTGCCCATCCTGAGCATAGACCAGGAATTTGCCGCCCACAATTTCCCGCTCCAAATCGGGATTGTCGCTGACGATAGTGGAAGCGTAGGCGGTAGACCAGCCGCCGCCGCTCAGGTCGCGCTCTTCCAGGAACGGATCGCCAAAGACGTTGTTCCAGTAGGCGATGGCAAAAATTTGTACGCCGGTATCGTCTTCGCCGTCGTTGTCCACGTCGCGAAACGCCCCTTTGGGTTCGATGGGCAGGGCGATGGAGTAGCTAAATGGCGAGGTGTAGAAGTCGCTGGTAATTTGACCCAGCGTTTGGGATTCGACAGGGAAGAGGTAGCTTTGATTCCGATCGACAAAGCCCGCCTGGTCTTCCAAAATGACGACAGGCGCGGCCACGCCGACGTTGAAGAACGGGTTGGTGTAGGCGACTTCCCCGGTGATGCCTACCGTACCGCCTTCGTCATTGGTGATGGGGGCAGGCGGGCCGGGCCGGTTGGGGCTGGGTTCTTCGTCTGATGTGGCGGGAACGGCCGTTGCTGTAGGCACAGCTGCGTCTGGGGTGGCCGTTACCACCACCGTGACCTCTACCACCACGGGCGTTGGATCACTGGGGCGAGGGGTGGGGGTGGGGTCTGCTTCGGTGCAGGCGGTCGCCAGCAGGGCAAAGCTGATGGGCAAGAGCAAGAGTAGGCGCAGCTGTTTCATGATGTCTCCTGTGAAAATGTAGGGGCGGGTCTTGTGCCCGTCCAGTCGAGGGCGACCACAAGGGTCGCCCCTACAAATGGTGTCAATCCCCTGAATTCCTAAAGAACCGAAAATTCCTGTAAAAATAGGACATAGAGTAACACAGATTTTATCTGCGTTCATCTGTGTCCCTGTCTTTGTTACTGCGTTAGTTCAAGCTGGTAATGGGCCGGTTCCAGGGTCATAGGGGATGTGGCGGCGATGATGAGATACGGCCGTCCGCCTCCCGCATTGCTTAATGAAAATTCAACCGTAGCCGTGTTGTCCGCCGCCAGCTCAATGGGGGTGACAATGGGCGTGTTGTTTTCGTAGGTAATCAGGATGAGATGCCAGCGCTGCGGTATGTAGCCGGTAGCCCGCACGAACCCTTCAGCCAGCCAGCCGTTGTCGCTTTCCGTATCGTCGTAGAACTCAATTTCCGGGATGGCGATGTTGTCGATGGCGATGCCGCCAAAGGTGAGGATGGGGTCGGTGACGTATTCAAACCGTAGCTGCACCACCTGCCCGGTGTATGGGGAGAGATCGGCCGTTTCCTTCACCCAGTGATTGCTGCGGCCGGTGTAGAACCGCTCGGTGAAGGCTGCGTTCGATGGATCATCTCTGGCATCCAGCCCTTGCATTTGCTCGCCAACCAACCCTTGCCAGGTTTGCCCGCCGTCGGTGGAAACGGAGACGTAGGCAAAGTCGTAGCCCACTTCAATTTCGTGGAAGACGGCGTATTCCAGGGTGGCGCTCTCGACGCCAGTCAGGTCAAATTCGCGGGTGAGGCGCGTGCTGCTGTAGTTGGCCCGGTTGGCCAGCCACATATGCTCGCCAGACGGGGGCAGCACTTTGAGGAGGCGGGCGTGGTTGCTGCCGGTAAAGGTGAAGGTGGCGGGGCCATCGCCAAAGAGACGGTAGTAGTCGGCGGCGTATTGGTTGACGGTGGTTTCGACCGTGGTGGGATAGTTGTTGATGCCGGTGGAAGCGGCCGTATTCAGCCCGTCGCGCAGCCGGTAAATTTCGGGCGCGTTTTCATCGCTGTGAATCACCAAAGCCGCCAGCCAATCCAGGAAAATCGTCATGCCGTTAAATTGCAGCTCATTTTCAGAGGCGATGGCGTCCAGGGCGTCGAAGCCGGGGTCGGGATGCATGGCAAAATCGCGGTACAGCTCTGGCCCCAGCCGGTTGTAGATGTACCGGTTGATGACGTACCCCTGGCCGTAGTAGGGCAGGGAGTTGCCGTCGGTCCATCGGTTGAGCTGCTGGTCCGGGTTGGCCAGGAACATGTTGCCGCGTGCAATGGGGTCGCTGGGAAAGCCGAGCAAATCTTCGGCCAGCATGGCGGAGCCTTCTACCTCCCAATCCCAATCGTTGAGATCGTAGTTGGCTTCGATCATGTGGCGAAATTCGTGGGCCAGAATGTCCAGGTAGCTGTTGGAGCCAAAAAAGCTGCCGTTCATGACAAACATTTCTCGCTCGTTGGAGTTGGGATCGACGCTTTGGGGCAGGATGTCGCTGGAGCCAAAGTAGCCGCCCAGTCCACACAGATGGGAATTGCCTTCGGTCACGTCGCACACCGACAGCGGCGAGGCATTGACAATGTGGATGCGCGGATCGCCGTCGATGCCGGGGTTATTTTCCGGGCCGAAGATGGCAATATCCTGCTCATAAATCTGGTCGAAGGCTGCGCCGGTGTTGGCCAGGGCGGTTTCGGATGGCTCGGAAAGCCCGGCGGTGGTATCGAACCAGAAGTAGGCATGTTCGCTGATGTGCCGCAGCACAAAGGTGGGGGCAGAGATCGTGTTGAGGTCGGTGTTGAGGATGAAGAGGGATTCGCGAGCGCCCACAGCGTAATTTTTGGGTGCTGGCGGCGTTGCCGAAGGCAGTTCGGTGAGTCCGCGATAGGCGATGGCCAGGGCGAGGTCGTCTCGTTCCGGCGGGTAGTTGGCTTCCAGATCGGCGAAAGTGGTTTGCTCGGCGGCCGTCACCGGGGCACGGCTGAGCAGGTCGTAGGCGGCGGGGGGGGCGGGCCAGCTAAAACCGACCGGCGCGGGTTCGGCAGTGGGTTCTGGTTCGGCGGTGGGTACGGCCGTTTCTTCTGCCACGACAACTTCTTCTGTGGGAACGGCCGTTGCCGGTTCGGCGGTGTTGGTGGCGGGAACGGCCGTAGGCGGTTCTGCCGTGTCCGGGGCCGCAGTAGGGCTGGGTTCAATGTCCTGGGTGCAGGCGGCTGCCAAAATAAGCAGCAGCGCCAGGGTTAGCCAACGTTTCCAATTGTGCATGAAGCTCTCCTTCAAAAATAAAAAACGGAACACAGAGTTACACAGAGAAGACACAGAGTTACACAGAGAAATTAGAAGAAATCTGTTGATTTTCATTCATGGTGTTGAGCCTGCGCTCATGTCGTCTGTCCTGAAAATAGCCACGAATTAACACGAATTTCCACGAATTATTGGGTGTTTTCATCCGACGTGGTGGCGTTGAACGATATGTTAACTCCGCTGAAAATAAAAAATACAAAGAAACAAAGGCACGAAGGCACAAAGAATATTTGAGACCTGGCCTGTAGGAATGGCGCATTTGCCTTGCAGATTATAAGGGGGAAGCGCAAAACAATGAAGCAAATAGGAGTATCGCGTTATGAACTGCTTATCTTGGCGTCAGCGTCATCAGCAGCTTGCCTTTGGGGCGCAGGGTGATGAGGGGTTCCAGTTCAACGGCCGTTCCCGGCACCAGCGTCAGCCGGTAGCGCTGCACGATGCAGGCCAGCAGCAAAATCGCCTCGGTCATGGCAAAGCTGTTGCCGATGCAGATGCGCGGCCCGCCGCCGAAGGGCAGGTAGGCGTAGCGCGGCCGTTCGGCCTTGCGCTCCGGGGTGAATCGCTGCGGGTCGAACCGTTCGGGATCGTCCCAAAAGTCGGGATGGCGGTGGGTGATGTAGGGGCTCATGGTGACGATAGCGTCTTTAGGGAGGTAGTAGCCGCCGACTTCATCCGGTTCGTTGCCATAACGGGCAATGGCGTAGGCGGGCGGGTAGAGGCGCATACTTTCTTCTAACATCATGGTGGTGTAGGTCAAGTTTGGCACGTCGGCGATGGTGGGCAGACGGCCGTTTAACACGCCATCCACCTCTGCTTCCAACTGTTCCAGCACGGCTGGATGTTCGGAGAGCAGGTAAAAGGTCCAGGCCAGGGAAACGGCCGTTGTTTCATGCCCCGCCAGCATGATGGTCATCACCTCGTCGTGCAGCTGCTGATCGCTCATCCCTTCGCCCGTCTCCTCGTCGCGAGCGGCCATGAGCATCCCCAGCAAGTCCTCCCCCTCCAGCTCAGCCCGGCGGCGCTCCTGGATGATGCCGTTGACGATGTTGGTGAGAATCGCTTTGTTTTTGTTCACGATTCGGGTGCTGGGTAGAAAAGGAATCTTTAAGCCAATTTCAGAAAAAGGAATGCTGGTCAGGCGGCCGATCTCTTCGTTGACCAGGGCAAACGCTTCCCCTACCGTGTCTGCTTCCCGCGTCAGGTCGATGCTGAACAGCGTTTTGCCCACGATTTCCAGGGTCAGGTGCATCATAGCGGCGTTGATGTCCAGGGAACGGCCGTCTTTGGCCACCGCATGCCAACCGTCCAGCATCGCGTTGGTGGCGGCGGTCATGGTGGTGGCGAATGAGGCAAGCCGCTTATGGTGGAAGGCGGGGGCCGCCAGCCGCCGCTGCCGCCGCCAAAAGTCGCCGTCGCTGGTAAGCAGGCCATTGCCCAGCACGGGCCGCAGCAGGCTCAGCGAAGGGTGGGGGATTTTCGTATAGTTACGATTGTTGTCCTGCAAAATATGCCGGTAATGATCGGGATGGAAGAAAAGATAGCCGTAAAAGTTCAGCGCGGCCCGGAAGCGGATGGCATCGCCATACTCCTGGAACATCGTCACCATTGTTTCCAGCGGGGCATCCTGGAACGGCTTGAGCATGCCCAGAGGCCATTTGCCCATAGGGCCGGATGGATGGGGTAGTCTGTTTTGCCCGGTTTTCACAGATGTAGTTGTCATGTGTTACTCCAAGGTTAGGCAGCAGTTGTCCTGAATGGAGCTGTTTGCTCCGAGTAGTGAATTATCTAGCGAGTTGTGAACTATTTCACAAATAGATTTTAGCAAATGGCAGCCTGACGTGTCAAGATGTCACAGATGCCACCTCGTACCTTATCAGTCAGGTTCTTGCCCAAAGAGCAAGAATTTTTAACGCAAAGATGCAAAGCGGAAAAGGGGCAAAGGATCTTTATTTCTTTTTGCTTCTTTTCTGGTGTAAGTTGTCAAATTCGCGTTCCTTACTTTTGCTGACGACCATCTCCCTGGATGTTTAATGCTTGACAAAGCGGATGAAGAACTATAAAATACGCCCTTTACCATCTATATGGATGGTATATAGATGTTTTTGGGGGCGAAATGGCAGACAGTGAAAAAATTACAATTAATATGAGCGTGGTCGATTTGGGCAAGATTGATTTGCTGGTGGAGGAAGGTTTTTATTCAAACAGGACCGATTTTATTCGCACCGGCATTCGCAATCAGCTGGACAAGCATACGGAAGAGGTACGGCAGACGGTGACGCGCAAGACGATGGCGGTGGGGGTGGTGTCGTACGGCCGTAAATCCCTCGAAGCACGTCGCCAGGCGGGGGAACGTGTCTCTGCCCTGGTGGTGGGCAGCGTGATCATTGCCGATGACGTATCCGCCGAGCTGGCGCTGGATACGATTGAGTCGATCAAGGTGTACGGCGTTTTGAAAGCGAGTGCCAAAGTTAAAAATGCGCTGGCGGATCGCATTCTGTAGGATATTTTTGCCACAGAAGGCCCAGAGATTGATAAGGAATTGAGCGATGAGTAATGATTATAAAATTCGGGAATTTAGAGCAGCTGAGGCAGCTGAGGCAGAATTTGTGGCTTTGCAGCAGTATGAAAATGTCATTCGGGCGGAGCGGCTGCCAGAAGATCCACCCAAATCGCTGGCAGCTGTCAAGGCCGATTGGCAGTCAATACCGCCGTTTTTGAAGATGCGGGTATGGCTGGTGTGGGATGCGGCGGAAACGGCCGTCATTGCTCAGGCCATCTTTGCCTACATGGACAGTGAAGAAAACCAGCATCTGGCCCAGATGACCATTGGCGTGCTGCCTGCCTACCGGCAGCAGGGCATTGCCCGCCAACTGCTGGCGTTGATTGTGGCCCAGGCGGATAAGGCAAATCGGCGGCTGCTGGTGGGGAATACAAACGGCCGTGTGCCTGCCGGTGAGCAGTTTATGGAGCGGCTGGGTGGCAGTCGGGGATTGGCGACCCATATCAATCAACTGGCCCTGGCTGAGCTGGACCCTTCGCTGCTTGACCGATGGCTGGAAGCGGGTCAGGGTCAATCGGCCGAATTTACACTTGGTTTGTGGGTTGGGGCGTATCCGGAAGAGCAGCTGGCAGAGATTGTGGCGCTGCACGAGGTGATGAACCAGCAGCCACATGACGATCTGGATGTGGAAGATTTTTGCCTGACCGGGGAACAGCTGCGCCAGATTGAAGCGAATCTGATGGCTCAGGGGATCGAGCGCTGGACGTTTTACGTGCAGGAAAAGGCGACAGGCAAGCTGGCTGGCTACACGGAGGTAATGTTTTTACCAGAGCGGCCTGCCGTGGCCAGCCAGGGGGACACAGGGGTGTTCCCGGCGTATCGCGGGCGTGGGATGGGGCGCTGGTTAAAGGGGGCGATGTCGGCGAAGATTTTGGCGGAACGGCCGTCTGTCCAGTTCATCCGCACTGGCAACGCGGATTCCAACGCCGCCATGCTCAAAATTAATCGCGAGCTGGGTTTTAAACCCCATCTGTCTCAGACTATTTGGCAAATTGAAACCGAAAAAGTGCGGGATTATCTGGCGGCGTAAAAAGCGTTTACGGCAAAAAACTGTCAGCTCTTTTGCTGCCGCTGGAGTTCGTAGAGCACAATGGCAGCGGCGGCATTGACGGAGAAAGAGTCGATGCCGGGAGCCATGGGGATGGTGACGAGCTGATCGAGCTGGTTGAGCAGATCGTCTGGTAACCCCCAATATTCGCTGCCCATGAAAACGGCCGTTCCACCTCCACCCACCGTCAATTTTGGCAACGCGATGCCATTTTCCGCCACCGTGCCGATGGTTTGGATGGGAAACGGCCGCAGCGCCGCAAACAGGTCTGGCAAGGTGATTGTGACAATTGGCAGCTTGAAAATGCTGCCCATCGAGGTGCGTACCGCGCGAGGATGGTACGGGTCGCTGCCCCCCACAGCTACGAACAGATCGGCTCCCAGGGCGTGGGCCGTGCGCATCATGCCGCCCACGTTGCCCGGATCAACCACATCGACCGCTACCAGCAGGGTGGGGGCGGGCTGGGCTGCTAGCCAGTCGGCCAGCTGGATCGGTGTGAGAAGCGGCACCAGCCCGATGAGCCCGCCCAGCTGGCGGCTCTGGGTGAGCGTTTCCATTTCCGCGTCGGGGATGGGGTGGATGGGGATGTTGTGCTGGGCGAGTTGGTGGAGAACGGCCGTTTCCCGTTCTGCCGGGTTTTGCCAGAGGGTGTGGCTGGTGAGAACGGCCGTAGGCCACACGCCTGCCCGCAGCGCCCGCTCATGCAGTCGGGTGCCCTCAATGGAAAAATAACCGCTCGCCGCCCGCCCCTTGGCGGTGGCGGTGCGCTCAATCATTGTGCGGATGGCTTGCCACGGCTTGCTCATGCCGCAGGTTTAACACAGGGTGGGGTAAGCATTAGCATAATGACGGTTTATTCAGATGGCAGTGGCACAAACACACTCTCGGTCAACTGAAATCCATCCAACCGATAAAGTTGCAGCCCATCTTCCCGAACGAGATAAAGTTGATCGTTATCAAAGCCCATATCGGCTATGTAGCTCGTGTTGTCGGTTTGGTAAACGGCCGTTAATTTTGGCTCTTCCCTCTGGCGAATATCCAGCAACCATAATGTATCAATCGCTGCCATAACCAATATATCCCCCTCTACAGCAAGATAGTGCCCGCCCACATCCTGCCAATCTTTGAACGACACATCGTTCACCTGAACGGGTTCCATTGGCTGCGACACGTCAAACACAATCAATCCCGTCTCCAAAACATCCGACTCATTCAACCCTACTCCCAGCAGATAAAGTGTCTCTCCCTCCAGCAATGCAGAAAACGAAAAAAAAGAGCGTTGACTGAATTTATTTTCTACAAGTACCTCGTTCACTTCTTCAGCAGCCGCATTATAAACATGAATATTAATATTATTCCAGGTTATTTCCTTCTGATATCTCGTCACAAACGTGTACAGCCAATCCTGATTCTGAATAAATTGCCAGTTATCGTCGCGAAACAGCGCTGATGTAAAGGTGAGCGGCATCATGTTAGCAGAATTAACATGATGAAATCCGCTTTGCCGCCCCAATGGATCGCGATGGTGATGCTCGTACACATACAACTCATTACCCACTACAGATATACTTCCAGTCATTTCTGGCGCATGAAAAAATCCCACTTCAACCAGATTTGTGGGATTGGTGATGTCAAACTGCACCACTCCGCTGCTGCGAATGCGATCACCCAACATGCTATATGGAGCATAGAGAGCCAAAAACAGCCGGTTATCAGCCACTGCTAAATCAGAAGCTTTGGTGGGTAGGGTAATATGCGTCAGGACAAACGGCCGTTCCCGGTTCTGGACATCAATCAACCACAAATCCCGATTACGGGTAATGTAGGCAATGCCATCAACGACTTTTCCCTGCGGTAGGCTAACCATCAAAGGATCATCATCTGGACCATGAGGTAAATCTGCAACACTGGGGATAGGCTGCGCAGTGGGCAGCGCTTCCCTAATGGGTGATAAAGTAACACGCGGCACGGCCATAACTAAAGGAGAGGCAGGTTCACGGCAGCCTGAAATCAATAATACAACAAACAACAAACCACTAAAACGCCTTAGATACCACATCCAGCACTTACCTCACCAAATCATATTGACCAAAAGATGGCATGAAATAGACATCCTGTATAAACCTGCGAAATATCCTGATTCAGGCCAACAAAGGCTGCTTGCCCGCTAACGCTGTATTATGCTGCGTTACTATCGTCGTTGTCGAATTTTACTACAGTAAGTTCTTTCGCGGAGAATGGTTTGAACAGTAATTTGCGATTTAGCTTTACTTCTGAAACGGCCGTTCCCCAATTGTAACCCCCATCATGTACAATAGTCGCCTAGAACCAATAACAAATTCTCACCCACTGAGGAGCGTGAACATGAGTGATAAAAGCAAGCAAGATGTTGTGATTTTAGGGGCGGCCCGTACACCCACGGGCAAAATGTCTGGCAGCCTGACCAGCCAGAAGGCGACGGATTTAGGGGCGGCGGCGGTAAAAGCGGCCGTTTCCCGTTCCGGCATCGATCCCAATACCGTGTATGAAGTCATTATGGGCAACGTGGTGGCCGCTGGCGTGGGGCAGGCCCCGGCGCGGCAGGCGGCCTTGCGCGGTGGCTTGCCTAATACCGTGGGCGCGGCCAGCGTCAACAAGGTATGTGGCTCCGGCCTCAAGGCGGTGATGCTGGCGTCCAACGGCATCATTGCGGGCGAGGGGGATGTCTACGTGGCGGGCGGCATGGAGAGCATGTCCAACGCCCCCTACTTGCTGCCCAAGGCGCGGCAGGGGCTGCGCTACGGCCATGTGGAGATGCAGGATTCGCTGCTGGCCGACGGCCTCTGGTGCAGCTTCCAGGAGTGGCCGATGGGCAACGCCGCCGAATTTATTGCCAAACAGTATGAGATCACCCGCCAGGAGATGGACGAATTTGCTTACCGCAGCCATGAAAAAGCGGCTGAGGCGACAGTGAACGGCCGTTTCCAAACCGAAATCGTCCCCATCGAACTCAAAAGCCGCAAAGGCAGCGAGGTGGTAGATAAAGATGAATCAATCCGGGCCAGCTTCAGCAACGGCGGCTACACCATGGAGACCAGCATCGACGGGCTGGCCAAGCTGCCCCCCGCCTTCGAGAAAGATGGCCAGGTAACCGCAGGCAACGCTCCCGGCCTCAACGATGGCGGCGCCGCCCTGGTGCTTACCCATCGCGCCGAGGCGGAGCGGCAGGGCACCGCTCCCATCGCCCGAATTGTCGGCTACACCCACTTTGCCGTCGAGCCAAAATGGCTCTTTGCCGCGCCCGCCCGTGCCGTCCCGCGTTTGCTGGACAAAATCGGCTGGGGCATGGCTGATGTGGACCTGTTCGAGCTAAACGAGGCGTTTGCGGCACAGGTGTTGGCCAACGGGGTGGAGCTGGTGCAAAAAGGGTACCAATGGGATTGGGAAAAAGTGAACGTCAACGGTGGCGCGATTGCCCTGGGGCATCCCATCGGGGCCAGCGGCACGCGCATTTTGGTGACGCTCATTCACGCTTTGCAGCAGCGCAGTCTCAAGCGGGGCATCGCCTCCCTCTGTCTCGGCGGCGGCGAAGCGGTGGCCCTGGCTGTTGAGCTGGAGTGAGTTAGCTGTTAACAAAAGCGAAAAGAGCACCTTCAAATCGCAGAAGGTGCTCTTTTTTTATCTCTTTGCTCGCCGTAGCTGCGGTTTGTTCCCGCACCCCCAAACGCGGTAAGAAACCGCGGCTACGGTATAATGGCATAATGGCCTGGGGGATTTATCCCCAGGTAAATGGAGGTTTCATGAGCAGTTGGTGGCAAACCGGGATTGTGTACCAGATTTACCCGCGCAGTTTTCAGGACAGCAACGGGGACGGCGTGGGCGACCTGCCGGGCATCGAACAACGGCTGGGCTATTTGCGCGATTTAGGCGTGGATGCCCTCTGGATTTCGCCCATTTACCCCTCGCCGATGGCCGATTTTGGCTACGACGTGAGCGACTACCGCAATATCCACCCCCTGTTTGGCACGATGGCCGACATGGATCGCCTCATCGACGCGGCGCACAGCCATAATCTCAAGCTCATCCTTGATTTTGTGCCCAACCACACTTCAAACCAACATCCCTGGTTCCTAGAATCGCGCAGTTCGCGGGACAATCCCCGACGAGATTGGTACATCTGGCGCGATCCCGCTCCGGACGGCCGTCCGCCCACCAGCTGGCTCAGCCGCTTCGACGGCGAATCTGCCTGGGAGTGGGACGCACAGACGGGGCAATATTACCTGCACTCCTTCCTGGCCGAGCAGCCCGATTTGAACTGGCGCAATCCAGCAGTGCGGGCAGCGATGCTGGACGTGTTGCGCTTCTGGTTTGATAAGGGGGTGGATGGTTTTCGTGTCGATGTGAGCTACCGGGTATTCAAGGATGTGCAGTTCCGGGACAATCCACCCAATCCCCATTGGCGTGAAGGGATGGACCCATCGAAGCGGCTGATTGAGACGTACACCAAAAACAGGCCAGACATCTACGAATTTAACGGCTGGCTGCGCCAGGTGGCCGACGAATACCCGGAGCGGGTGCTGATTGGGGAGATTAATTTACCGCCGCATGAGTTGGTGCTGCATTACGGCCGTTCCCAAAACGGCTTCCATCTTCCCTTCAACTTCAACCTCATTTTTACCGAGTGGCAGGCGGCTGCCATTCGTGACCTGATCGAAACGTACGAAGCCGCGCTGCCGGATTGGGCCTGGCCCAACTGGGTGCTGGGCAACCACGACCAGCACCGCGTCGCCAGCCGGGTGGGTTCAGCGCAGGCGCGGCTGGCCATGCTGCTGCTGACGCTGCGCGGCACGCCCACGCTCTATTATGGCGACGAGCTGGGGCTGCTGGATGGCGACATCGCCCCGGAACAGGTGCAGGATCCGTGGGAGAAGAAGGTACCGGGGCTGGGTCTGGGGCGCGACCCGGAACGGACGCCGATGCCGTGGACGGCCGTTCCTCACGCCGGATTCTGCCCCCCAGACGTCATCCCCTGGCTTCCGCTCAACGCCGATTCAGCGCTGGTTAACGTTGCCAGCCAAAGCCAAAATCCCGATTCGATGCTGGTTTTTACCCAGAAGTTGATTCAGCTGCGCCGCGAAACGGCCGCATTGCACCGGGGCAGCTACCGCAGCCTGCCTGCGCCCGACGGCGTGCTGGCTTATGAGCGCCGCCACGGCCATCAAGCCCGCTGGGTGGTGCTGAACCTCACCGGTGAGGCTAAAATGTGGCGGTTGCCGGAGGGTAGTGGGGCAACGGCCGTTCTCCTCACCACCGCCCCAACCCCGCCAACCCTCACCGGTGACGTCCTCCCGCTGCGCCCCAACGAAGGCGTCATTTTGGCTGTTTAAATTAACTCACGCAAAATCGCAAAGAAAAAGAATTTCAACCTTTGTGGCTTCGCGTGAGAAATAATCTATCAGCACCTCATCTTTTTTGGGCGCGATCATGCAAACAATGTTGTGTCTGCGTTATACTAGCCACCAACCACTAACCACTATTCCTAATTTTGGAGGCATTATGTCTGACCGCAGCTTTTTAGTTTTGGGTGGCTCCGGCCTGGTCGGTTCGCAGATTGTGCGTACCGTGGCGCGGGCGCTAGAGCCGGGGCGCATCGTCGTCGCCAGCCTGTTCCGGGGTGAGGTGCGTGAATTTTTGTACGACGTGCGCAAAGAGTTTCCCCACATCGAGTTCATTGGGGCGTGGGGCGATGTCTTTGTGCGGGACGAGTTCAGCCTGGAGCGCCGCCGCCGTTTGCTGCAAAGCCGACCCAATCGGGACATGCTCTATTCGGACCTGTTTGGCTCGCTGGAGGAGGCATACGGCCGTTCCGCCCTCGTCCAGCTTATCCAGCAGTACAAACCGGATGTCATCATCGACAGTATCAACACCGCCACGGCCATCAGCTACCAGGATATCGAAAGTCTGAGCCAGCAAACCTACGACATTTTGCAGCAGCTGCGCCAGATTGTGGACCACCAGGATTTGGCAGGGCTGGACGCGCTGGGTAAATCGCTGGAGCAAAACGTCAGCACCCTGCTCATCTCCCAGTCGCTGCCCCAGCTTATCCGCCACGTACAGATGATCCACCGGGCGATGCGCGAGGTGGGCACCCGGCTCTACCTGAAGATTGGTACCACTGGCACCGGCGGCATGGGGCTGAATATCCCCTACACCCACAGCGAAGACCGCCCCAGCGCCAAATTGATGAGCAAAACGGCCGTTGCCTTTGCCCACACCGGCCTGATGTTTCTGATGGCCCGCACTCCCAACGGCCCGCTTGTCAAAGAACTCAAGCCGGGGGCGATGATTGGCTATCGGCGCGTGGCCTACAAATCGGTGAAGGTGCGGGGCATACCCCAGTTTCGCTACGAGAGCCAGGTGCAGGGGTTAAACGGCCGTCTCACCCTGCGCGGCGATGAAAATCAGTACACCCGCCTGGGCAAGCTGCACATGGCTGGGGTGGATACTGGCGAAAACGGCTTCTTTGCCCGGGGCGAATTTGAAGCGATCACCCACATCAACCAGATGGAGTTTGTGACGCCGGAAGAGATTGCTCAGCAAACCCTGCTGGAAATTAAGGGCAGCAACACCGGTTACGACGTGATTGCCGGGATAGACAGCAGTATCATCAACCCCAGCTATCGCGCCGGGGTGCTGCGCCAGACGGCGCTGGACAAGCTGGCCCGCATCGAGGAAGAGACCCACAGCCACAGCGTCGCCCTGGGGCAGTTGGGGCCGCCGGAGCTGTCTAAATTGCTCTACGAGGCCCACCTGCTGCGGCTCAACTACCACACCCTGCGCAACGTGCTGGCAGCGCCCGCCAGCGAGCTTTCGGAAACGTTGTACAGCTTCCTCATGGAAAACGAGCTGCTGCGCACCCAGATTACCTCCATTGGCGTGCCGATTCTGGCGCCAGACGGCCGTTCGCTCATTCGCGGCCCCCGCCTCAACATCCCGGAAAGCATCTACCACGAGATCGATCTGACCGATGAAAGTTTGGATGCCTGGGCGCAGAAGGGGTGGGTGGATTTACGGCCGTCTAACTGCAAAACGTGGCAAGAACGGTTCGAGCGGATGCGCCGCACCCAGCATATGCTCCACACGCGGGGCACCTCTTCCGTCACCATGAAAACCTACCTGCCCGAAACCATCGAAATCGGCTCTGTCGTTGCCTGGCTTTTCAACAACGATTACCAGGGGCACCGTATCAAATAAATTTGACAAGAATTAAACGTAGGCTATAAATAAGAGGGAGCAGGAATCATCCTCTTTTATTATGATCCCCAATATAACACATCGTCAGGTAGTTGTTCGTTAAGCAACCACATTTTTTTCTGACTAAGCGAGGATTTACAAATGGCATCATTATCAACGTTCACGGGCTTATCGATGCCCGTTTTTACCGCTTTTGGCTGGGCGGGCGAAGAAACAGCTATCAATTATGCGTTGGATCAGCTGGAGCTGTTCGCTCGCGCGCTGCACAACAATTTGTCTCGTCAGGCCAAAGGTGATTTGCCTTTTGCTGGACTCAGCCGGGCGAATCAATCCGCCTTCATTTCATCCAGCGAATCCCCAGAAGAAGATTTACACATCGCCTTTTTTGTCCGTCCCCTGAGCCTGGAAATGCAGATCGCCATCACCGATACCAAAGCGTTGGTTAAAGCGCTTAAAAATGCAGAAGCACAGCCGGTTATGGCCCATCGCCTCATAACAGAGTTAGGGGCCGAATGGTCTTTTCGCCTACAGCAAATGCAGGTAGATGAGGAAAGCGGCGAGAAGGTGCATTATCTGGACTTGTTTAAAGATAGCATTACGGCGCTTTCGCCTGAAACCTCTGTCGATGTGATGAGTAAGGCAGCTTACCTGAACAGCGAAGACAAATGGGTGACGCCGATCTATCTGAGCCGCCGGTTCCCGGCTGAGCAGGCAGCGGCGATGGGTTTGAGGATCACCGATGTGCTGCGTGACCAGATCGAAGATATGCTGCCGCTGATTCATTTTCTGACAGGGCGACGGGCAACTGGCAAGCGCAAGCCAAAACCAAAAGCGCGTACGGTAAAACCGATGATGGGAGGCAAGGCAGACGAGGAAACGGCCGTTTCCCTTGAAACTATCCTTAAGCCTGAAGATGGCTTTACCCACGTGGCCCAAATTAAACCGCTGCATCTGCGCCGGGGCTTCATTAACCTGACCCCAGCCCATTGGCCCTTCTTTGCCCTCAACTCCCGCACCGAAACGCGCCCCGTCACCATCTACTACGATGGCGTCTACGACAAAGACAGCGCCGTCTGGCGCATGTTGCCCAACGACATGGCCCGCGTGGTGCTAAGCCCCGCTGTGCGTCATTGGTTTGAAGAAAACTTCAACGAGAATGATGAAGTTCAGGTCAGCGTTACCAAGCTCGATAATGATGACATCCAGATTTCTCTGAAAGCTGCCGAGTAGCGACCAGAGCTATAACTGTATAATCAGGGCGTTGTTGCATGGGCAGCAGCGCCTTTTTTATTGGGGGAAACGGCCGTCTCGCCCCCCGAAAAGTGTGTTAAAATACGGCCGTCTTCGGGTATCTGGACAAACCATACAACAAACCCAAAGACAGGGGTTCGCTATGCAAATTGATGTTGAATGGGCGGGGCAGGTCGATTATCTGGCTGCCTGGGAGCGGCAAAAAGAGCTGGTGGCTGAGCAAATTGCCCAACCAGACGCAGCGAGTAAATTTTTATTGCTGGAACATCCACCCACCTACACATTGGGACGAAACGGCCGTCTGCAAAACCTCCTCCTCAGCGAAGACCAACTGGCCCAGCGCGGCATTGCCTTTTACCAGGTAGATCGGGGCGGGGACATCACCTACCACGGCCCTGGGCAGTTGGTGGGCTACCCCATTCTCTCCCTCAAGCGCGTCTACGTGCAGCAGGGGCTGGGCATGGTGCAGCGCTACGTCACCGATTTGGAAGAGATGATTATCCAGACCGTGGCTCAGTTTGGCATTGTCGCCCAGCGCTTTGAGGGGCATCGCGGCGTCTGGGTAGAAACGCCGACCGGTCTCAACAAGATTGCCGCCGTGGGCGTTCGCATTCAAAAGGATGGCGTGACCAGCCACGGCTTTGCGCTTAATGTTAACCCCGATTTAACCTATTTTAACCATATCATTCCTTGCGGCATTCAGGATCATGGGGTGGTGAGCATGGCCCAGCTTTTGCCAGAGCCTGTCACCATTGCCCAGGTGCTGCCCCATGTCATTAACGCCTTTGCCGCTGTTTTTAAGGTCCAAACCAACGTTCAGCGGGCCGAACCAATGCCCATCTAAGCATAAAAAGGTGAACTATGTCTCGTATTCCTCTAGATAGTATTCAAGAAACAGCCCGGCCACAAAGACGGCCGTCCTGGATTAAAGTTCGTCAAATTCACGACACCAACGAAAACTACCACTTTCTTAAAGGGCTGATGCGCAGCGAATCGCTGCATACCGTCTGCGAAGAAGCCCGCTGCCCCAACATCGGCGAATGCTGGGGGGCGCGTACCGCCACGTTCCTCATCATGGGCGACATTTGTACCCGCAGCTGCCGCTTTTGTGACGTGAAAACGGGACGGCCGTTGCCGATGGATTGGGCCGAGCCAGAGCGCGTCGCCCAGGCCGTCAAAACCATGAACCTCAAGCACGTCGTCATCACCTCCGTCAACCGGGATGAACGGGCAGATGGTGGCGCCCCTATCTTTGCCGCCTGCATCAACCGCATCCGTGAGGTGCAGCCCGGCTGCTCTATCGAGGTGCTCATCCCCGACTTCAAAGGCAGCCGCGACGCGCTAAAAATTGTCATGGATGCCCGCCCTGAAATCTTGAACCACAACGTAGAAACCGTGCGACGGCTCTTCCGCGCTATCCAGCCGCAGGACCGCTACGAATGGGCCCAGGCGACCCTGACCAACGCCCGGCAAATGGCCCCAGACGTGCTCACCAAAAGCGGCATCATGGTCGGTTTGGGCGAAACGTGGGACGAGCTGCTGGAAACAATGCAAGATTTGCACAGCTGGGGTGTGGATATTCTGACCATCGGCCAATATTTGCAGCCCACCAGGCAGCACCATCCCATCGAGCGTTACTACACGCCGGAAGAGTTCGCTCAGCTCAAGCAGATTGGCCTGGAAATGGGCTTTAAGTGGGTTGAAAGCGGCCCCCTGGTGCGCAGCAGCTACCACGCCGACAAACAGGTTGAGGCGCTGTCAAAAATGAAACGAGCTGTCGCTGAGTAATAGATTTCGTGATTGGGGCGCTGTTGTACACTACGGCAGCGTCCCTGGTTTGTGCCCATGAATGCCAAAGCCACAACTATTTTCGTTTGTAAGGGTTATCTGCTTGGGATACCATTACGCAAACATCTACTGACGAAATTAGCAAGGAAATCGTATGGCACGCACAAAAATTGTGGCCACTATTGGCCCCGCATCCGACAACCCGGAAACCATTCGGCGCATGATTGCCGCCGGGATGCGCGTGGCTCGCATTAACTTCTCCCACGGCAACCATGAACAGCACACCAAAACCGTTAACATGCTGCGCGAAGTGGCCGCCAGCGAAAACAAGGTCATGGGTATCCTGGGCGATCTGCAAGGTCCCAAAATTCGCCTGGGGCACGTAAAAACAGGCGGTATCCAGCTCTCGCTGGGTGAAGAAGTGGTGCTTACGCCGCACCGTGGCCAGCCTGCCATGATCCACATGCCCCATCCAGATCTCATCGCAGTGATTGAGCCTGGTGCCCGTCTGGTGATTGGCGATGGCGAAGTGGAATTTACCGTGGCCGAAAAAATAGGCGATGCCCTGCGCTGCATGACCACTGTGGCTGGTCTGCTGGAATCACGCAAAGGAGTCAATGCGCCCGGTACCGATCTGCCTATTTCCAGTATTACCGACAAGGACAAGGAAGATTTAAAACTGGTCTGTGCTCTGGAGCTAGATTACGTGGCGCTTTCGTTTGTGCGTACGGCCGCAGACATTGAAGAATTACGCGGTTTAATGGCCGCAGAAGGGGTCAACATCCCCATCATTGCCAAAATTGAGAAGAGCGAGGCCATCGCCCATCTGTTGGAGATTCGAGATGCGGCGGATGGCATGATGGTAGCGCGTGGCGACCTGGGTATTGAGGTGCAGCCGCAAGAGGTGCCGCTGCTGCAAAAGCGCATCATCCGCGCCTGTAACGAGGTAGGAAAGCCGGTGATCACCGCTACCCAGATGCTGCAATCTATGGTGGAGCATCCTCGTCCCACCCGCGCCGAAGCCAGCGACGTGGCCAACGCCATCCTGGACGGCACCGACGCCGTGATGCTGTCTGGCGAAACCGCCTCTGGCAGCTTTCCTGTAGAGTCGGTGTTGATGATGAAGCAAATTAGCGAAATTATGGAGGGGGCTTTTCCCTACATTGAGTGGCGCAATCGACGACAGGCTGAAGTAGCGCAGTCAACCAATGTAGCTCAGGCGATCAGCGCGGCGTGTTGCGACATTGCCGAACAGGTGGGGGCGCGTGCCATTGTCAGCGCTACGATGTCTGGCTATACGGCGACGCAAATTGCCCGCCACCGGCCACCCACGCCGGTGATGGCCGTCTCCCCGCTAGAGCGGACACAGCGCAAGCTAACGCTGGTGTGGGGGGTGGAATGCGTGCTGGTGCCTGATTTTACCCACACGGATGGGATGTTGGCGCAAACGGCCGTTGCCATGCAGCGCTATAACCTGAATCCCGGCGACAAACTTGTCATCACCGCCGGCGTTCCTTTTGGCCTTACGGGTCAAACAAACCTCATTCAGGTTCATGAAATGACCTGATCATATCCTCAGAAAGCGTACAAGCCTCCAAACTGCTTGTGAAAATATACCGGGCGAATTACAATACTGTTTCCAATCGTTCGCCGTAGTTTTAGGGTTTCATGGAGAAAAATAGATGAGCACATCAGGAACAAGCCCACACAGACTCAATTGGGAGCCGCCAGCAATAAAAGGGATAGAAGATACAGGCTTATCTCAAGGCTTCTTGCAAGATTTAGCCCTGAAAATCATGTATTTTCGGGGTCAATTATCTGGGCACGATATTGCTGAATACATGCACCTGCCTTTTGCTACCGTGGTGAATACCGTAATGGATTTTCTCAAACGGGAGCAAATGTGTGAAGTCAAAGGTTCTGGTGGTCTTGGCTCGGCTACCTATCAATATTCCATTACCATCAAAGGTTCTGAACGGGCGCGTGAGCAGCTGGAGCGTACTGCCTATGTTGGTGCAGCACCGGTCCCTTGGGAAAATTATGTGGCGGCCATCAAGGCGCAAGGAGGTAACCGGCTAAAAGTTACTCCTAAGATGATGAAACAATCGCTGTCTCATCTGGTTTTGGAAGAGTCGGTTTTTAACAAGATTGGGCCGGCGGCCAATTCCGGCAAATCAATCTTTTTGTATGGCCCACCCGGTAATGGCAAGACGACTATTGCCGAAAGTATCGGCCGTATGATCCTGACCAACGACATGTATATTCCTTACGCCGTTGAGGTGGATGGGCAAATTGTCAAGGTGTTTGATGAGATCAACCATGTAGCCGTGCCAGACATTGAACGCAAGATGTCTACGGGTCAGCTGGGGCCGCGCCGGGGAGATACCCGCTGGGTGCGCATCAGGCGGCCCGTGATCATGGTCGGTGGTGAACTGACGCTGGATGGCCTGGAGCTGATCTACGATCCTACTAATAAATATTACGAAGCCCCCTTCCAAATGAAAGCCAACGGTGGCATGTTCTTAATAGATGATTTCGGGCGGCAGCAGGTGCGCCCGCGCGATCTGCTGAATCGATGGATTGTGCCGATGGAGAAGCAGATTGACTTCCTGGCACTGCACACGGGGCGCAAGGTGGAGGTGCCGTTTGAGGTATTGATTGTTTTTTCCACCAACTTGCCGCCGCGCGATCTGGTAGATGAGGCGTTTTTACGCCGCATTCGGCATAAAATTGAAGTGACTTCGCCAACGTTCGATGGCTACCGGGAAATCTTCAAGCGGATGTGTGAGCGGCGGCGGGTGGAGTACGACGAGCAGGGGGTGCGTTATTTGCTGCAAGAGTATTACATCAAGCGCAATCAGAAGCTGCGGGCAAACCATCCCCGTGATCTTTTAGATCAGCTGATGGATATTGCCGATTACCAGGGAGTGAAGCCGCAGCTGACCAAAGAGCTGCTGGACCAGGCCGCCGATTCTTATTTTGTGCAGCTGTAAATGATGAGGGATTGGTCTTCTGCACAACGGCCGTTAATCATCGGTCATCGGGGAGCCAGCGCCGATGCGCCAGAAAATACCCTGGCTGCCTTTGCCCTGGCCCAGGCCCAGGGTGCCGACGGCATCGAGTTCGACGTACAGCTTTCGGCCGATGGCTGGCCGGTGATCATCCACGACGCTAATCTGGCGCGAACCACAAACGGGCAAGGCCGGGTGCAGGATCATACCCTGGCGCAGCTTCAAGCGTTGGACGCAGGGGACGGGCAGCCGATTCCCACGCTGGATGAACTGTTTGAGACGCTTGGCCCCAACTTTTTATACAATGTGGAGTTGAAAACGGCCGCTTTACGCGACACGGGTTTGGCTGCGGCCGTTGCCGACCGCATTCAGGCGCACCATCTGGAGCGGCAGACGGTGGTCTCTTCGTTTAATCCACTGGCGGTGCGCTGGGCTCGCCGCCACCTCACCCAATCCACCTGGGTGGCCCATCTCAGCTACAAACCTGGCCTGGCCTTAAAATACAGGCTCTCACCCAGCCAGGCGATTCATCCCCATTACCGCATGGTTGATGCCGCTTACATGGCCTGGGCCAAAAAAATGGGCTGGCGTGTTCACGTCTGGACGGTAGATGATCCAGCGGAGGCGCAGCGGTTGGCCGATTTAGGCATCCACGGCATCATCACCAACAAACCCAGACTTCTGCGTGAAACGTTGTTTAGCCATGAAAATTAAGGTGATCTTGAATCCTTACGCCAATCGGTGGCGGGCCGGGTCTCGTGTGGCTGAGGTGCAGGCGGCATTTACGGCCGTTTCCCTCCAGCCCGACATGATCCAGACCGCAAAACCGAGAGAGGCGATTGCTTTGGCAGAAACGGCCGTTGCCGAGGGGTACGATGCCGTGGTTGCCGCTGGTGGGGATGGCACTTTAAACGAAGTAGCCAACGGCCTGCTGCGGGCAGCGGGCGAAGGGCTGACGATTCCGTTTGGCATCTTGCCCATTGGCACCGCCAACGATTTTAGCGACATGGTAGGCCTGCCCCGCAGCCTGACAGAAGCGGCCCAAATCATCGCGGCGGGTCAAACGCGCCAGATCGACGCCGGGCGCATTAACGATCATTTCTTCATCAACAACTGCGCCGTGGCCATGGAGCCCATGATCACCCTGGAAAATATTCGCATGAAGCGGCTGTCTGGGGAACTGCGCTACGTGGTGGCTTTGCTGCGCGGGTTGGTGAAGCTAAAGGCGTGGGATATGCAGGTGCGTTGGGACGATGGCGGCTACGATGGCCCCACCTATCTGCTTTCAGTGTGCAATGGGCCGCGCACGGGGGGATTTTATATGGCTCCAGATGCGTTGCTAGACGATGGGCTGTTTGATTTTGTCTTTACCCCGGAAGTATCAAAGTTGACGGTGCTTTCGATTTTGGCGAAGCTGTTTCGCAAGACCCACATTTATCATCCGCAGGTTGTATACGGCCGTACTCGCCGCATCACCATTACCAGCAGCCCAGGTACCCCCATCCATGTCGACGGCGAAATCATCGCCGAAGCCGCCACCCAGATTGAGTACCAAATCCTACCCGGCAAGCTTACCCTGCTGCATGAACCGCTGCCTCTTCCTGAATTTCCTCATACAGTCGGTATAAATTAGCTCGATGTAGATCAGATACCAATCCATTTAGCGGAATGCGTGACTTGCCGCAGCTTTCAATGTCAATCTTGTCCAACGCCTCAACTGGCTGGTTTTTACTTAGCACCTTGGCGACTTTGTCTTTAATCTTCGACAAATAATCCAGATCATCTTGAATGACAGATTGAACCTCACCCCGCAAGATGACTTCCCCATGACCCTGCACAATCGTGTCTGGCTCCAAATCCAACATTTTTTGCATAGAGGCTGTCAGTGATTTGTAGCTGCCGTCGAAAATAGTCGGTACGGGCATGGAGTTGTCGGAGGCAAATAAAATTTGGTTGTTGGTTACGTACACGCCCACCAAATCCATGCTGTGCCCTGGCATATGGTGCAGCTGGAGCGTTTTACCGCCCAGATACAAATTCAATACCCCTTCTTTAAATACCAGCTCTGGCAAAACGATCTGGACTTCTTCGAGTTCCGGCATTTGAGTCTGGGCTTCTGCCAGACCAGCTCGACCAACGCTGTCTAGCAGCTGGCGGCATAAAGCGTGGCTTACAATTTGGGCTTCAGGGAAGAGATAGGTACCTTGCGTATGGTCCGCATGGTAATGGGTGTTGATGACATACCGAATCTTCAAGCCTTGCCGCTCTTCCAGAAACTCTTTGATTGCCTTTGTTTCTTCGGGGAAGTACAGCGTATCGATCAAAATGACGCCATCTTTGGTAAGGATGGCCCCCGCTGTAACCTGGGCATACGACTGACTTGTAAATACATAGATGTCGTCAGCAATTCGCTCACGCACCATAAAGCTGCTATTTCCTTCTGCTCATGGACGACTGTTGGACAGCTTGTCCTTGTTTGTGATGTCTGAAAACTATGAAAAAACAAAAAGACCCTTGATTCAGATCAAGGGCACGTTTTTGTGGCCCCGCCATGCCGTGTGAGCCCCGTTGCTTGAACCTGCGTATGCAGGTGGGAGCCTTTTCGCGAGTATCTGCCTGGCCGAACGACATCTGCCGTGAGCTACTACATCCCCTCAGCGTATTTTCGACCCCCATTTGTGAAGCGTTGGCTCAACACTGGCAAGCTCATCACGTACACAGCAGGGTTAACGGGATACTAACACAGTCAGAAACGGATGACAAGGTTGTGAGCCTCTTCACAAATTAGCCGCTAACATCGTTTTGCAGGGCTTGTCGGAGGTGAACGGCCGTAATCGGCGCGGCCAATTCCACAAGCCCAATGTGTACAACCGGAATGGTGTAATGGTATTGGGCAAAAAGGCTGCGGTCTTGGGTGATGTCTACTTCGATGAGCTGGTGTGGGTAGGTGGATCGCAGCGCCTCCAGGCTGGCCTTAACCTCATCGCACAAGCCGCAGCCCGCTTTGGTGAACAAGGTAACGGTAAGCATCAGCCAGCAAAAGAGGCGGCAACCGTGCCGGCACAAATGGCCAGCAGCAGCACCAATAGATAAATGTTGGAAGACATAAACAACCCCTTGGCATTAGGGGCTGTTGGCGTTTGAATCAGCTTGATGTTGCGCCAGAACAGATCGGCCGTTACCCAGGTGACGGGGATGAGGTAGACCCAGCCCAGCGTCGGCAAAACAACCAGCAGCAACCCTCCCAAGCCAGTGGGCAGCGTATGCGACAACACCCACCAGGCGGCCTGACGTGGCGTGGTGTGTACTGGCAGCATCGGCACATCGGACCGGGCGTAATCGTCCCGGTAAAGCAGGGCCAGACTCCAGAAATGAAACGGTGTCCAGAGGAAGAGGAGCAGCGATAAAACCAACGCGCCTGGATCGCTCCAGTTGCCCACAACAGCGCTGCCGCTTAGAACGGCCGCACTGCCAGCCGCCCCGCCAATGACAATGTTTAGCAGGGTGCGTGGTTTTAGCCAGATAGTGTAAATACCCACATAGATCAGTGCGCCCAGCAGCAAAAAGAAGGTGAGGGAAGGATTAAACGGTAATACGGCCAGTGAGGGGACCACGACCAGCCCGGTGGCCACATACGGAACCCAGGCTGGTTTGGCGATGGCTCCGATGACCAACGGCCGTTGACTGGTACGCCCCATCGCTCCGTCAGATTCTCGCTCCCAATATTGGTTCAGCGCCGAAGCGCCTGCCGCCGCCATGCCGCCAGTAAGCCAAAGCAGCAGTAAGTTGCCGATGCCGGGCCAGCCGCCTGCGGCCAAAAACGCGCCGCCTGTGGCCGCCATCAGCAGCAAGAAGACGATGCGCAGCTTGAATAAGACGACGATCAGCTGTAATTTGCTGCGCCAGGTAGAGGAAACGGCCGTTGCCATTGCTCCTGGCGTTTGCTGGGTTGTTTCAGAAAGTGACATTCGATCTCCGAATGGGATGATTGTTTACTTCGTTAAATTATTGTAACAACATTCACAAACGGCTACAAACCGTTTTTTGTTTAGCCCAAATCAACTTGACATAGGTAAATGTTAACTTGACATAGTCTTAAGCCGTGCTAAACTGGCAGCAACATGCGCGCAAGATTTCGGCAGGCTCCAAAGCGGGTCTGGCAGCTCCTCTTAGCAGTTCTTTCCTTTGTCTGGCGTTTTTTAGGCCGACTCGGTTTGGCGTTCCGCAAGCTTATCACCTGGATTGTTTGGAAACCAATTTTTTACGTGACCATGCCCATCTGGCTGCCGCTGCGCTGGCTGCTGTGGGATACATTTTTGGCGGTGGCCCCACCCACCTGGCGCTTTCTGGGCCGCATGGGGTTGGCGCTGCGCCATTTGCTAACGGCCTACCTGTGGCGGCCGTTTTTGTTTTTGGTGATACGGCCGTTCATCTGGAGCTACCAGCACGCGCTTAAACCGGCAGCCTTGTGGCTGCTGCGCTGGATTGGCTGGCAGTTCAAGCGGTCGGCCCTGACGATTTGGCAGCTAAGCGCCCCGCAGCGTGCTGTGTATGGTCGTCGTTTTAGCTCGCGCTGGCGCTTGCTCACAGCTCGTTTGCGTCTGCTTTGGCGGCGACCCAAACCACCCGTGGCCGCCATTGTGGTTCCCCGGCATCCTCGTGAAAATTTGCGGGCTTTGCGCACGTTTCGTCTGGCAACGGCCGTTGCCACCCTGGCGCTCATTACACTGGTGGGCGTGCTCAGTATGCGCGAACCACAGACCGGCAATACCGCCATCGCCGACGATCGGCCGTTTGAAGCCGCCACACCTGTTACCATTGTATTGACCCCCACGCCACTGCCCCCTTCGCCCACGCCTTTGCCTACTGTTTCAGTCAAGCTGACTCCGTGGGCCACGCCCAATCCGCTGGATGGGGGTGGGGCGGTTATTTTCACCCAGCGGATGGAGGGGAACAGCGATATTTACATTTTGCCCGTGGGCCAGGCAGAACCGATCCGCCTGACAACCCATCCTGCCGAAGACCGTGATCCGGCCTGGGGGCCAGACGGCACCGAAATCGCCTTCGCTTCGCGGCGCAGCGGCCATATGGAGCTGTACGTCTACAACGTTCCCAACCGGGAACTGCGGCGGGTAACGAGCGACTTGAGCTATTCTGCCGCGCCGACCTGGTCGCCAGATGGCCAATGGTTGGCCTATGAATCGTACCGGGATGGCAACCTGGACATTTACCTCATTAAGGCAGACGGTAGTCAAGGGCCGTTTCGACTGACAGATAATCCTGCCCCGGATTATGCTCCCGCCTGGTCGCCTGGTGGGCGGCACATCGCCTTTACCAGCCTGCGTGGTGGCAGTCGGGATATTTATGTTCGATCGCTGGATGCGGGTATTAACGATGGCGTGATCAACTTAACCCAATCATCCAGTTTGCAGGAAGATGAGGCGGCGTTTTCGCCAGACGGCCGTTTCCTGGTTTACGCGGAACACAGCGCCGGCTTCCCGGTGATGTATGCTTTGCCGCTGAACGACCGGTATGAACCAGCCGCTGTGCCGTATGGGCTGGGTCAGCAGGGCCGCTCGCCTGCCTGGTCGCCCGACCGGCGCTCGGTGCTGTTTGTCTATGACCAGGGTGGACGCAGCTTCTTACTCTCTGGCAGCCTGGAGGCGTGGGGTGTGGTGCCGCAGATGTTTGTGGGGGACGGCCGTATCGACAACCCATCCTGGACGGCCGTTCGCCTGACGCCCGATATGAGCAACCAGCTGCAAAATATAGACCGACTGCCCGCCGCCGAGCCGCTTTTTATTGAGGCCGTGGCCGATGCCCAGCCGGGTCAACCGCCCGCCCTGCTGTTCCCCGTGGCGGTCAATGCCCCGTCACCTTATCTCAGCGACGCGGTGGATCAATCGTTTGAGGCGCTGCGCCTGCGGGTGATTGCCGAGGCTGGTTGGGACTTTTTAGGGCGGCTGGACAATATGTTTGAGGCGCTCGATGTGCGTCCCCTCCCGGGGCAATCGGTTCAATCCTGGAACAAGGCAGGCCGCGCTTTTGACTTTTACTTCCGCGAGGCACTGGGTTTTGAACCGAGGGTAGAGCTGGTGAAGCTGGAGATCAATGGCGAGACGTATTGGCGGGTGTTTGTGAAAACGGCCGTTCAAGACGGCAGCCAGGGTGAACCATTGCGCATGCATACCTGGGACTTCCAGGCACGCAGCGGCGATGATCCGAGCTATTATGAGCAGGGTGGCAAATGGCGCGATGCTGTTCCCAGTGGCTACTACATTGATTTTACAGATTTGGCCGCCGATTATGGCTGGCAATGGGTGCCTGCTAACCCCAATTGGCGCACTTATTTCCCCGATATTCGCTTTTGGCATTATGAAAAACGAGATGGCTTAACCTGGGAAGCGGCCATGCGGCAGCTTTATACCGATGATGAACTGGCTCCTTTGCTGGAACGGCCGTAAACGCCCCCTTCTCACCGGAATTTGCCTGATCTGGCTGCTGGCGGGCTGCGCCAGCGATCCTTTTGCGCCCCCAACCCTGGTTCCTCTGCTTTCTTTGCCCCCTGCTCAGCAAACCGAGATTGCCGTGACGGCCGAATCGGCCGGTGAAGCCCGCATTCTGCCTGGCGGGCGCACTGCTGGAACCCGGCTGGACAACGCGGTACCCACTCCGGTGGGGGCCGGCATTCGCCCGAATGAAGCCCAGCAGCTTTGGGTGCCCGATGCCGGGCCAGAACCGCCTGAAGGGTGGCGTCCACCTCCGTATGACGTGCCCCTCTCGCTCCATTATGATGATCATTACTGGCTGGCCCGCCCGCTCCCTTCTGGCAGCCGCAATTATGATCTGGAATGGTACCCCTATGGCAATGATGTGCTGCTGCCGGAACTGCCATCTTACCGTATTCACCACGGTTTGGATTTTCCCAACACCACAGGCACGCCGGTGCTGGCGGCTGGCAGCGGTACGGTGATTCATGCCGGGGTGCTGCCCAGTCCGCTTAATGGGGTGAACTATTACGGTAATACCGTGGTGATTTGGCACGATTGGCAGTGGCAGGGCAAAGATGTGTACACGCTGTATGCTCATACGCTGGAGCTGTTTGTGCAGGCGGGGGATCTTGTGCAGCAGGGGCAGCTGATTGCCGGGGTGGGCAGTTCCGGCGAGGTGAGCGGCCCCCATTTGCATTTTGAGGTGCGCGTGGGCAGCAACAATTACAGCGATACGCGCAATCCGGCGCTGTGGCTGGCTCCGTTTGAGGGATGGGGCACTTTAGCGGGGCGGTTTGTGGATAAACGCAGCCAGATGATTTCCAGCGCCTCGTTAACGCTAACGCCGCTGAATGTGGATACGGCCGTACGTAAACAGCGCACCTATTATCCCACCGTTCGTTCTGATGACGTGTGGCGCGAAAATTTCGTGTTTGCCGATTTGCCTGCAGGTCGCTACCGACTGACGCTGGATGCCAACGATGGCGTTCACCTCTATGAGCGGGTGGTGGAAATCTATCCGGGGCAGACCAGCTTTGAAATTATCTCGACGAACTTTGAATTTGTGCCAACCCCCACACCCTTGCCAACCCAACTGCCCGAACTAGCAAGCGAATCACCAGAGATCCAGCCGTAGCCAAAATTCCCCACCTTCTGCCTTCAACCTTCTTCTTTCTTTCTTTCCTCCCCACACCTCAATGCAAAATCTCATGTTTGCTGGGCAGGCTGCCAGAGTCCAGCACAAATTTAATGTGCTGCACCAGCTGTATTGGCGTGAGGTCTTTGCCAATGAAGCCTTCGGCGCCCAGGGCAATGGCTTTGGCTTCATTTTGGGGCGTATCGTACGCGGTGACAAAGATAATGGGGATGGTGGTAAATTCTCGCAGGCGGTGGTAAAGCTCCCAACCATCTAGCTCGGGCATCATTAAATCCACCAAAATGAGGTCTGGCATGCCTTCACGGGCTTTGTCTAGCCCTTCCAGCCCGCTGTAGGCAATCTCTGTTTCATAGCCCGCGAGCTCAACCATGTCTTGCATCAATTTGGCCATTTGTGGGTTATCGTCTACGACGAGAATGACGGGCATATAAATCCTCTGCTGTTTGGTTTGAGTGGTAAACTGTTGTTCTGGCGTACGTTTAGACTATTTTAGCTGTTGGTTTTCTTTCGGCAACGGCCGTTTCTAATTCCGCCTCACCGTTTGGCTGCATAAATGAAGGAATCGATACAAGTTTACATAATACATTGACATATTTTCTTAACTTATGCTAAAATTTCGCTATGTTTTTCATGGTTTGGTTGGGTAAGGTGAAGCATGGTTGCCAGCGATACGGCCGTTTTGTAGCCGTCGGTCTTGCGCTGGTTTTGGTGCTTGTGCTGTTGAGTCCCAACCAATTGGACGCTTCTGGCAGGCAGGGGCTGCACCGGTCGCACAGCCAAGCGGAAACGTTTGTGCTTTCGCCCATGTGGGGACCAACCATTCGCCAATGGTCTACCTATATTGGCGTACTGGCTAAAACCCATGGACTTGACCCAGATTTTATTGCCGCAGTGGTACAGGAAGAGTCAAACGGCCGTCTCGATGGCGTGAGTTCAGCTGGCGCAGTTGGTTTGATGGGCGTTATGCCTCGTGGCCCTGGGCTGGAATGGCGACCCACCACCGAGGAGCTGTTGAATCCGGCCGTAAATTTGCGCTGGGGCGTCGCTATTTTGGCTGAAATTGTGCGGCAAGCCGGGGGTGATTTGGCTTCGGCATTGGCAGCTTACAGCGGGGGCTGGGAATATGCCAGCAGCAATGTGCCCCAGGCGTATGCGACTACGGTGCTGGATAATTATGCCCGAGCCGTGCTCATTCGTACGGGTGTTTCACCCGATATTGCTACCCAATGGACGATTGCTGTCGAAATTAATAAGGGATATGTGCCAAATGAGCGGCTGTTGGTGCTGGGGGCGCAGCCTGTTTCCGGGCTCCATACCTATGCTCCGCACCGGGTTTATGATTACATTGATGATTTCGGCCGTTCCTATTTCATAGATGGCTATGCTGTGCCGGTTGCGCTGGTGGTACCGGCAGCCCCTAACGCTAACAACACAACGTTTGGCAGCGGGGATGAGATCGATCTACATTTACAGGCGCGTTTGAGTGGTGGTGATGTGAAAATGAACTCCAGTAATCCTCGCATTATTTTGGCCTGTTTGCCTAGCTTAAGCCGCCTTCGCGGTATTGCCAGCACGCGCTGGTTTGCCCCTTCTGGCTGCCCCTCCTGGCACCGTTAATCCGCAAGATTACTCCTTTTTTAGGACAAACGTAATCGTTTCTGGTTTGCCGATTTCTATTACCATTACGGTAATGGAGCAATCTTCACTTTCACTTTTTACTTGTTGATCTATGCCTACACCATTTATGCATCTGCACGTTGCTGAACAAATTTATACGCTGGCTGGCCTGGCGGGGAACGGCCGTTTACAAACCTCCCTCTCTGCTGAATGGCCCGCATTTTATTTGGGCAGCGTCGCCCCGGATGTCAACGCCATTTCAGCAATTCCACGCGAAGCGACTCATTTTTACAAGATGCTGCCCGCCTGGGAAGAGATGGCCTATCCGACGATGCTGGCCCGGTACCCACAGCTGGGCAACCCGGCAAACATACCACCTGCGCAGGCGATGTTTGTGGCGGCGTATAGCGCCCATCTCATGCTTGATCTGATCTGGCTGCGTGAGGTGGTTCACCCATTTTTTCACCTGCCTAAAAGTTTAGGCGACCGGCAGCAGCGGCGGTTGACCCACTTCATTTTGTTAACGTACCTGGACACGATTGCTCTGAACGCGCTGCCAGCAACGGCCGTTTCTACCCTGGCTGCTGCAAATTTTAACCAATGGCTGCCGTTCATTGAGGATTCAGTTTTGGTTGAGTGGCAGGCGATGCTGGTGGCTCAACTATCCCCTGGCTCGCCCGTGAAAACGGTAGAGATTTACGCCGAGCGCTTAGGTATTTCGGCCGCACAGTTTGCTGCCAATTTACAAGATCCGGTTTGGATGCAGGCGCAGGTGTTTGACAAGATACCGGTTGACCAGGTGCAGCAAATCTTGCAAACGGCCGTTCCCAAAAGTCTCGATCTGATTATCAATTATCTGAAAATTTCTGATTCTCTGGAAATTTTGCCGGGGGATAAAATGTGATGCGTCCGGCTTTTTCTCAGGCATGACGCCTCGCAGCTTGTTGACGATAGAAATCCCCCAATAACCAATATTGTTTGAAGGACAAATAAACCTGATGACCAACATTCCCACACTTTCCCCAATTCGCAGCACAGTGCAGGCCCGTTTCCCAGACGGTCGCGCCTTCGATGCCCCCATCGGTACCACGTTAGAAGCGTTTATGGATGCTGCCCAGCCGGTAGTAAACGGCCGTATTGTGGCAGCCCTTAAAAACGGCCGTCTGCGTGAACTTTCGCACCCGCTCACGGAAGATGCCATGCTTATTCCCGTCACTTCCGCCGATTCAGACGGCGGGCGTATTTATCGCCGGTCTCTTAGCTTTTTAATGATTGCGGCGGCGGCCGAACTGTGGCCAGAAAAAATTATCACCGTTCAACATTCCATGCCGTTTGGCGGTTACTTCTGTGAATGTGATGATGCCAGCTGCCTGAGCCTGGCTAATTTGCAGGCGCTCAAGCAGCGGATGCAGGCGTTGGTGGATGCCGATTTACCCATCTACTCGGTGCGCGTGCCGTTGGATGAAGCGCTAGACATCTTCCGACAAAGTGGCGACCTGGAAAAAGCCAATCTGTTTGCCAAGCGGCGCAAAGATTACCTGACAATGTATGAGCTGAACGGGGTGCGGGATTATTTTCATGGTTTCATGGTGCCGCGAACCAGTTACCTGGAATTTTTTGATTTACGGCCGTATAACGATGGCTTTATTTTGCAATTTCCCCGGCGGCACGATCCACACCATTTACAGCCGTTTGAAGATGAACCCCGCCTGGCCCGCGTTTTTCAGGAGTATGATGATTGGCTGCGCATCATCGGTTTGCCCAGTGTAGCGGCGTTGAACAATGCGTTGGCCAACGGCCGTATGCAGCAAGTTATTTTGGTGGCCGAAGCATTTCATCATCAGCAGTTGGCCCAGATTACGGCCGAAATTGCCAGTCGTCGCCATGAGATCAAAATTGTGCTCATCTCTGGCCCAACTTCAGCGGGTAAAACCACCTTCAGCAAGCGGCTTTCCATTCAGCTGATGGCCCACGGCGTCTTTCCCGTGACCATCGGTATGGACAACTACTTCGTCAACCGAGACATTACCCCCCGAGATCATAATGGCGATTATGATTTTGAAGCGTTGGAAGCCGTTGATGTCACGCTGTTTCGGGAACATCTCAAGCTGCTGATGCAGGGCCAGGTGATTGAGCAGCCCATCTACAATTTTCATACCGGGCTGCGCGAAATAGGAAAAAAATTGCAAATTGGACCAGAACATGTGCTGCTGATTGAAGGCATTCATGGACTGAACCCCAAGCTGGTGGAAGGCATTCCGCCGGAGGCAATGTACCGCGTGTTCATTTCGGCTTTTACCCAGCTGAACCTGGACAAACACAACCGGGTGCCCACCACAGACACCCGCCTGCTGCGCCGCATTGTGCGCGATGCGGCGCATCGCGGCTACTCCGCCGCCGATACCATTGCCCGCTGGCCCAGCGTACGCCGGGGCGAAAAGCGGCACATCTTCCCTTACCAGAACAATGCCAACCTCTTTTTTAACTCAGCGCTGGTGTATGAGCTGTCTGCGCTGAAGCGGCTGGCGGAACCTTTGCTGCTGCAAGTGGAGCCAGGCACGCCGGAACGCATTGAAGCGAATCGGCTGCTGGCCTTTTTGCAATGGTTCGATCCCATTCCTGAGGAAGGGGTAGAGCTGATTGCCAGCGATTCGATTTTACGCGAGTTTATGGGTGGTTCGATTTTGGAGAAGTTTGAGCTGTGGCGCGGCTAAGGAATGAGCCAATTACAGCCTCAGGTTGGGCAAGATAAGGCGGAACAGGGCGAAGATGTCTAGCAGTACCAGGGCTGTGCCCAGCCCCAGGGGGAAATAGTTGACCAACAACGGCCGTTCCAGGCGAAACGGCCGTTCCAGCAGCAGCAGCCACGTTCCCAACCCCAACGAAAACCCCAATGAAATAGGGATGAGGGCAGGAAAGAGGTAGCGCCCCTGATGCTGGACAAACGTCAGGTTGTACCCGACGTGAATGGCCAGGGTAAACAAAAAGACCAGCCACAAGATCAACACCGGCAGCCGCGAGCGAAACTGTACGGGAATCTGGGTGGTGGTAAACCGGTAAAGGAACAGGCCAAGAACGGCCGCAACACAGAGCGCTAAAAGCAGCATATAAATCGCTCGTGGCTGGTTCATCGGCACCGCCATCCAGCCAAACTGCCCCCAAAAACTGTTAAACGTCGTCTGGAAGAAGCGCTGGAGGGTACCATCCAACCCATAAAGGTTTATCCATTCCACCGTGCGGGGCTGCCCCACCACCACGGTATCATGGGCCGCCTTACCCAGGATATCCAGGCCGCCGTAGACCACAATGTTGCGCACCCACCAGATGGCCCCCAGCATAAACGCCGGGACAAACAGCAGCACCCCGGCCTGGAACAGCCGCTGCCAGGTGCGCCAATATTGCCACAGCAGCACAATCCCCAGCACCGGAGCCATGAAATAAACCGTGGGCTTGGTTAAAAAGCCCAGTCCCAGCAGTACGCCCAGTCCAATCAGCCAGCGGCGGTCATCCCCCAGCTTGCGGATGCCATCGCGGGTGACCCAGCGCAGGGTGAAGTAGATGAGCAGGGCGATGATCAGTTCAGAGAGGCTGTCGTTGTTGACAGAGGCAAGCATGGCGATATGTTGGGGAATGAAGGCGACGAATACGGCCGTTGACCACGCCACCCATTCCGCCTGGGGAAACAGCAGCCGGGCTATGAGATACGCCAGCACAATGACCCCCGCTCCCAGCAGCAGCGAAGCCAGGCGTAATGGCAGCAGGGAGCCATTGGTTAAAAGGAAAATTGGGGTTAGCAGCAGATAATAGAGCGGTGGCTGCCAATCTTCATACTCAATTTGTTCTATGGAATATTCCGGGGCAAAACGAGCGCCGCGAATTTCGTCCAGATATGCCTGATCGTAATCACCGGGGGCCATGATGGGTAAACGGCCGTCTGCCAGTTGGCGAATGTAGTTGTAATGGGCAGGCTCATCTGGCGCTTGCCAGGCGGGTACCTGGGAAGCATACAGCGCGCCTACCAGCAGATAGCTAAACAAAATGAGCAGGAGTGGTCGTAACAGCGGCCATCGTTTTACCATGCCCTAATCTTAGCCAGTTCCTGAAATCTGGCGAGTTTGTGGGCAGCTGCGTTGCTGAATAAGTGGGGGAAAGTTGGCTAAGTACAGCTTTGCTGCGCTGCTTGCAAATGGCAGGCCAATAGTACCATAGGGACAATTGGGGATTTTGGGTACACTAGTACTATATAGCTACTATGCTTTTGAACGTTGCCGTGTTCATGATTCTGATGATAATAAGTGTGTATTTGAGTGTCCTTGTATTGACTAATCTGAACCCAATTTTCCAAACAAGATTTATTTGCTCGGAAAAAATCTTGTTGAGATGGACATTTTGGGGCAGTGGATTTCTTGCCAAAGAAAAGAATGATGTTATCCAGCCCTCCTCATTCAACATATAAAAGAATTGGTGTTTATACGGCCGTTGTGCTGCTGCTGATCATCGGCCGAATTGTGATGGGTCAATCCAGCTGGTCTGGCACGGCCAATTTGCACGTGCTGATGGAGTTTTCTGCTGCCAGCCTGGGGCTGTTTGTGGGGGCGTTGGCTTTGGTGCGATTTTATACCAAGCAGAGCAGCGCTTACTTTTTTGTGGGAACGGGCTTTATTGGGGCCGGTTTACTGGATGCGTACCACGCCATGCAAACCGTTTCGTTGGGTGATTTATTGTCGTCAACGGCCGTTTCCCAGGAAATGTGGCAGTGGAACCCCTCCTCTACCTTCCTGGCGGTGCTGATGGCTGGCAGCTGGCTCATCTGGCGCCGAGATCGGCGGAGCACTGAAACCAAACAAGATTATTTGGTTGTGGGTTTGGTGGCGCTGATAAGCCTCATCATTTTTATCCTGATACCGCAACCGCCTCTTGCTTCTTCAAACTTTTTGCCGGGGCGAATAACGGCCGTTTTAACCACAATATTTTTCCTCATTGCCCTCATCGGCTACCTGTACAAGGGTGCATGGCAGCAAGATACCTTTGAAAACTGGCTGGTCATCGCCCTGATTATCAATGTGCTGGCCCAGGGGCTGTTTATGTTTTTTGCCCGTACGCCATTCGATGCACTGTTTGATACGGCCGTTTTCCTTAAACAAGCCAGCTACCTTTGCGTTCTCATTGGGCTCCTCATCAGCATGTATACCATCTTCAAAGAGGCAGAACAGGTAGCTGCCAGCCAGCGCAGCGCCAACCTGGCCCTGCAACGAGAGATTGTTGAACGGAAGCGTGCTGAAGCCTCTGAGCAGGAACAGCGCAACCTGGCTGATGCGCTGCGGCAGGTTGGGTTGGCTCTCAATTCCACCCTGGACTTTGATCGCCTGCTGGATAATTTGCTAGATCAGATTGGCCCGGTGCTGCGTTACGACACCGCCAATATCATGCTGGTTCACAAAGACGAGATTGAAATTGTTGTTACGCGGGGGTATGACCCCAACAAAGAGCTGCGCCTACCGCGCCACTTCCACATAGAGTCCCGCCCCAGCCTGATTAGAATGGTAGAAACGGCCGAACCGCTTATTGTGCCCGATACCTATGATGCCGGGGATCTGTGGGTAGATGCCGAACTCTCGCCCCATGTTCGTTCCTGGGCTGGGGCACCGATCATTGTGGAAGGCCAAGTGGTTGCCTTTTTGGCGCTGAATTACAGCGAACCCGGCTTTTACCAGCCAGAAAATGCCGCCCGCCTAAAAGATTTTGCCGTTCAAGCTGCTATTGCCTTTGAAAATGCCGATTTGTATCAGCAGCTGCAAAAGCGGGTGGCCGAACTCACCACGCTGAACCGCATCAGCCAGGCCATCACCTCAACGCTGGACCTTACTGAAACGCTCACCATCATCACCGAAAACACGACCAAACTGCTGCACGTAGACGCCGCCTCTGTGGTGCTGCACGACAAAGAAGCCAATGATTTATGGTTCGCTGCCGCTTCTGGTGAGGCGTCTGAATTTGTGCAGGGCAAGCGGCTGGCTTTGGGTCAGGGTATTTTGGGTTGGGTAACCCAGCATGGCGAGCCGCTGCTGGTGCCAGACACCGCCACCGATGTGCGTCACTTTGGTGATTTTGATGCCCAAAGCGGGTTCCAGGCCCGTTCTATTTTATGCGTACCGCTGCTGGTGAAGGGGCAGCCCATTGGTGCAATTGAAGCCATCAACAAACTGCACGGCACTTTCGATGAGGAAGATTTGCGCTTACTCACCCGCCTGGCCGTGCCGGCGGCTACTGCCATTGAAAATGCCCAGCTCTTTGCCCAATCTCAGCAGGAAATTATGGAGCGAAAGCGGGCAGAAGCTGCCCTGGAAGTCGAGCGGGCACAGCTGGCGCGTCGGGTGGAGGAGCGTACGGCCGATTTGCGCAGCGCCAATGCGGAACTGGCTCGCGCTGCCCGCATGAAGGATGAGTTTTTAGCCAGCGTGAGCCATGAGCTGCGCACGCCGCTCAACGCCGTTTTGGGCATTTCTGAAGCCCTGCAGGAAGGCGTGTTTGGCGAGATGAATGAAAAGCAGATCGGTTCTTTGCGCAGTATTGAAGAAAGCGGCCGTCATTTGCTGGCGCTGATCAACGACATTTTGGATTTGTCCAAGGTGGAAGCGGGCAAGCTGGAGCTGGAGCTGGCTCCCACGTCGTTGGACGCAGTGTGTCAGGCCAGCCTGCGCATGATTAAGCAAAACGCCCACAAAAAGCGTCTGCGCATCAACTCTTCCTACGACAGCAATGTGACCATGATTGTGGCGGATGAACGACGGGTAAAGCAGGTGTTGGTAAATCTGTTGAGCAATGCCGTTAAGTTTACGCCAGAAGGTGGTGAAATTGGCATTCAGGTAGTGGGGGATGAGGAATCACGGGCCGTTTTGATTACGGTGTGGGATACGGGCATTGGTATTGCCGATGAGCAATTGAGGCAGCTTTTTCAGCCGTTTGTGCAGCTAGACAGCCGCCTGTCGCGTGAATATGCCGGTACTGGTTTGGGGCTTTCGCTGGTTTTGCGCATGGTGGAGCTGCATGGTGGCAGCGTGGCGGTACACAGCGAAGTGGGGCAAGGCAGCCGTTTTACAGTCTCTTTTCCCTGGCATGGGACCGATACAATGGTTGAGCAGTTGACGGAGCAGGAAATTTTTGACAATCCGCCGTATCTGGCACCCTGGCACACGGTTGTGATTGTGGAAGATTCACCTTCGACGCAAGTGCAGCTTAAGCGCTACTTTGACGAAGGTGGCGTTGCCATCCGGGCGTTTGCGGAGGGCAAGGAGGCGCTGGCCTCGATTTTGGCTCAGCCGCCTGATTTGATTGTGCTGGACATATTTTTGCCAGACAGCTCTGGTTTGGATATTTTGGCTGAAATTCGGGCAAATCCACACACGGCAGAAGTGCCGGTTTTGATTGCTTCTGTGATGGATGACAAGGCCAAGGCATTGGCGGCAGGGGCAGATGATTGCCTGGTGAAACCATTTACCAGGTCACAGATGTATATGGCTTTGCAGAGGGTGGCAGCTAAACGGCATGGATTTGTGCGGCAGGATACGGCCGTTTCTCAACCTGTCATCTTATTAGCTGAAGATCATGAAGCGAATATCAACACCTTCTCTAGTTATCTTATTGCCAAAGGTTTCGACTTGCTTTTGGCCCGTAACGGCCTGGAAGCGGTTGCCCGTGCCCAATCTGACAAACCAGACCTGATTTTGATGGATATTCAGATGCCGCAGATGAATGGGCTGGATGCCATTCGCAAAATTCGGCAGGATTCGGATACGGCCGTTGCCCATATCCCCATCATTGCCGTTACTGCACTGGCTATGCCAGGCGACAAAGAGGCTTGTCTGGAAGCGGGTGCCAATGGCTACCTGAGCAAGCCCATTAGCCTGCGCCGTCTGGTGGAGTCTGTTGAAACCCATTTAGCCCTGGCACAGCAGAAAAACTCGGCTGCTGTATAATTGATGAATATGAACAAGAAACCCCAGATACTAATTGTTGATGACGAACCGTATGCCCGGCAAACGATTGAAATGCTGCTGCTTAAGGAATCTTACGAGCTCTTTTTTGCCGAGGATGCCCATGAAGCATTGGCCCAGCTGGATGATGAAATTCCCGACGTCATTTTGTCTGACGTGATGATGCCCAACATGGACGGTTTTGAGCTGTGTCAGCGCATCAAGCGGAACCCCAAATGGAACCATGTGCCTATCATTCTGGTAACGGCGCTAGACAGCAAGCAAGATTTGGCGCGGGGTCTGGAAGCTGGCGCAGACGACTTTTTGCACAAACCGATCAACGGGTTAGAGCTGCGGGCAAGGGTGCGCTCCATGCTGCGCATTAAGCTGCGGCACGATGAGCTGCAAGCAGCCCTGCAAATGCGCCAGGATTTGGCCAACATGATTGTGCACGATATTCGCAGCCCGCTTTCGACCATCCTCATTTATTGTGATTTATTGGAGGCGGAATTGGGTGGTCATGTGCCGACGCTGGAGACGATCCGGGGGGAGGCCAACCGGTTGAGCTCGTTTTTGACCGATATGTTGATGATGGCCAAAATGGAACACGGCCGTCTTCTGCTGAGCCATTCTCCGGTTGATGTAAATGAGTTGGCAACGGACGTTTGCGACAGTTACGAACCGATGGCCAGGTTAAAGGATATCAAACTCAGGCTTGATTTGCCGGAGGAGAGCAACAAGCTGTCGCTGGATGCCAACCTGTGGCGGCGCGTGCTGGATAATTTGCTTTCTAATGCCGTGAAGTTCTCCCCCACCGGCGGCCATATTACAATGAAGATACGTTATGAGGGCGGCGGCAGTAACGGCAGCGTGCAACATCTCCTTTTGCAGGTGATTGATGAAGGGCCTGGTATTGCCACCGAGTATTTCGAGACTATTTTTGATAAATTTCAGATTGTGGCCACCGGTCGGCGAGATGTGAAGCAGGTGGGCCTGGGGCTGGCCTTCTGCAAAATGGTGATAGAGGCGCATAACGGCCGTATTTCTGTTTCGGCCAACCAGCCCAGAGGCTCCATATTTACGGTTGAGCTGTAACCTTAAACTTATGGGATAAGCGCCAGCAGCCAGGGTAGGGGGTTGATTAACAGATGGGTAGGTGGGTAACGGCCGTTTCCTTCCCTTCCACATTGTGTATAGCTACAACCCAAATGGTTTGGCCATCCAGAATCATCTGTTCCATAATTTCCACCTTTAGCAGCAGAAAAGCGGTCTGGTTAGGGGGCGTATAAATCAGGTAGCGCGAGATGTGGCCAGACGGCCGTTGTGGCCAGCTCTGCCAGGCGGTTCCTGGGTAACATTGGTAACCAGATCGCACCAGCGACAGGAATTTTTGCCGGGGTGGCAGCGACTCTTCGCTGAGCAGCCCTAAAAAGTGCCGGGCCTGTTTGTTGGCATAGATAATTTCGTCTACATCGTTGATGAGCAAATGGCCTGCCGGTAATTTTTTGGATGTGGGCTGGTTATCTAGCAGGCTGGGTTGCGGTAATACGGCCGTTAATTTAAACATAGGTTGGCTTCACTTTTGGCTGGCGCGCCTGTTTAAGGCGAGCTCCTGTTAACAGCTGGTCTATCAGCAGCGCAAGCTGGCGCAGCTGAATGGGCTTACTTAAATATTTATTGACACCGGCGGCCAGGCATCGCTCCTGATCCCCGTGTATGGCCAGGGCCGTCAGCGCCACAATGGGAATTGAGCTGGTTGTCGTGTCCTGGCGTAACTCTTGAACGGCCGTTAACCCATCTATCTCTGAAATTTGAATATCCATCAAGATAAGGTCTGGTTTTTCTTGCTGCGCCCGTGCCACCGCCTCCAGGCCTGTGCGGGCCACAATTAAACGATACCCCCAAATTGGCAAATATTCCGACACCATTTCAATGCTCATTTCATTATCTTCAACCAGTAAAATGAGCGGCCCTTCGCTGGAACCTTGAGACAGTTTGTTGGTTAGCAAATCCCCGCACTGTAAGCGCTCCGTTTTGGCCTGTTCCTGTAAGCTGGCTGAATCAGGCTGAGGGTTTTGGGGCAGCGTTACGGTAAAGCAGCTGCCTACCCCCACCTGGCTTTCCAGCGAAACGCTGCCGCCGTGCATCTCCGTCAGCCGGTAAACTAAAGAAAGCCCCAGCCCGGTACCCTCATGCAAACGGGCCAGGCTGCTGTCTAGCTGTACAAACGGCTTAAACAACAGCGTCATATTTTCTGGCGAAATGCCAATGCCCGTATCCCACACCTGAAATTGAATGCTCTCTTTTTCTGGATCGTTAGAAATATTAAGCCCAACTTCGCCGCCGTTGGCGGTGAACTTCACGGCGTTGCTCAATAAATTGATCAAAATCTGCTTCAGGCGGCGCTCATCTGCCCGGACGCTTTTTAACGAAGGGGGAACATTAACCTGGAGCTTGATCTGCTTTTTGTGCGCCATTTGCCGCACAACCTGCAAGCTGATTTCACTCACGTTTCGCAGGGGAACTTTTTGAATATCCAGTGCAATCTTTCCCGCCTCAATTTTGGCAATATCTAAAATATCATTAATTAGATCCAGCAAATGACGGCCGCTTTCCTCAATAACGCGCAGCGAAGCAGTTTGTTTGTCTGTGAGTGGGCCAGGGATGCCTTCCAGCATAATTTCTGACTTGCCCAATATGGCGCTGAGGGGTGTACGCAGTTCATGGCTCATGTTGGCCAAAAATTCATCTTTGGTGCGCAGCGCCTTGGCCAATTTGGCGTTTAACGCATTTAGTTCGTTGCTGTGTTTATACAGCTCCTCGTAAAGCCGCATGGTTTCTAGCGCCAAGCCAGCATGTTCAGCAAAAACGGCGATGATTCGTTGGGCGCGTTCGTCGAAACCGTTTTTATGGGGCGAGTGCAGGTCGATGGCCCCAATAATGAAGTTGTACGCTCGCAGCGGAACGACCAGTTCGGACTGGGTGTGGGTGTTGTCTGCCGGGCAGCTGTGGTCCTGGGTAATATCTGGGGCGTACATGATTTCTGCGTGGCGAACGGCCGTTGCTACCAGTCCATCATCCATCAGCGGCACGGTTGTGCCGTTATCGCTGCCGCTGTCTAAACGGGCCAGCCACGTCAGGTAATTAGCCGTATTCTGCGACTTCAGCGTGAGCCGGTCTGTGTTAAGCTTGATCGGTTCGTGTAAAAGCAAAACGCCGCAAGCGTCAAAACCCAGCTCGTCTCTGGCGATGGCTGCTATTTGTTCAGCCAATTTTTGGACACTGCTAGGCTTAAACAGCTGAATGGCCGCCTTGTAAATCATCTTTATTTCTTCGGCGTTGGCTTCAATTTTGGCTTCTGCTTTGCGCCGTTCTGTTAAATCAGTGATGGTGGCAATGGAGCCAATCAGCTTACCTTGATGATCAAAATGGGGCACGCCGCTAACTAGTACGTACAAAAGCGAGCCATCTGCCCGAACTACGCGGTATTCATAACGGGTAGCCATACCGGCTAAGCGGTTGGTGTGGGCCTGAATTAATGTGGCATGGTCATCGGGATGGACGAAATCCAGGGGCGTTTTGCCTAATAGTTCGGCTATTTCGTAACCGAGCATTTCGGCAAATTGCGGGTTAACATATTCCAAAGCCCCGTCAACGTTTGCCAGCATAAGCCCTTGCCCCATGGTGGTCATTATTTTTTGGGCCAGATTGCGCTCCTCTTGCAGGGCTTCTTCGGTTTTTTTGCGCATGAGGGCATTGACAAAGATAGTGCCCATAACTTTGAATGGGTCAGGCAGTTCGTTTTGCCAGGGAGGATCTGCTTGGCTTGAGCCTAAAACAAAGTAGCCAATGGCTGCTTTACCAGAAACCAGGGGAATAATTAGCGCGGAGTGAATGCTCTGGAGCGCCAGCACTTTTTTGGCGTTGTCAGTTTCTTGCTCGGCTTCGGCAATGTTTTGCACCTGAACGCTTTCCTGCTGAAGCAGCTGTGGCAGCCAGGTCTGAAACAGATTTGTGGGCAGCGTTTTGAAATCATTTTGGTTTGCCTGGTCAGGTTGCTGGCACCAGCTATGTGTGTTTTTTAGGGAACGGCCGTTTTCCTCTAATAAGTAGATGTAGGCCCGATCATAGCCAGTAAAATCTGCGACCTCTTTTAGCGCCTGGTCAATGCTCTCATCAATTTCATCAGTTGTTAAATTAATAAACCGCATCGAAATTGTGGTGAGAAGACGGTCAAATTTGATGCGGTTTTGTAGCTGTATTTCCGTTTTTTCCCGTTCAGCAATTTCTTTTTCTAGCTGTTCTTTTGGGGTTAAGACGGCCGTTTGCCTGCCGTATTTCTCAACAAACGGGGCATGGGACGGGTCATTGGAAAGGCACAGCTTTTCGCTGTCTTGTTGTAACGCCGATTGGGTGTAGGCGGTGGTTGGTTTTTTTTGCGGCTCAGTTTTTATTGACATAATGCTTTCATGATGCTGCTTGTATCTGACTCCATCCAATTGTTGACCATTACAGATTACCGCGAATTTACGCAGAATTTACGCCTTTGACGAATGATAAGACACCTCTAAAGACCAAGACAATAGCCATCATGTATCAAAGGCGAAGCCCAAAGCAGGTAAAAAGTCCTTTGTTCACCTTTTAGATGACACCATGCCAGGAAAAAAGCTCTTTTTTGGTACACAAACGGTAACTATTCAGGTCTCAGAGGTGCGACGCACTTACTTTGCAAGTTTTGCTGTGCTTTACACCAGGACAAGTGCGTCGCACCTGTATTGAGACCACAAACGGTTTTTTCACGGCGATAGTTCGAGATTTTCACAGTATGGGTCAACTCGATATGACATAATTCAGCTTAAGATTGTTTTTTACCTACGAAGACAGCCTGGGTTGTCTGGCCCACAAACAGTATGGAGAGTTTGACTGGAGAACAGTCAGGCTAAAAGATGAAGTGCAAACAGAGAGCCCGTTTGATGTAGAAGCGTTTGATACGTTTGATACGATGGAAGAGCCAGAAGGGTCACGGCCGTTTCAGCCTATAACGCTGTGGTTGGGCGTACTGGGTCTGGCTATTTTGTTTATTCCCCTTTATCTTGCGGCGAATACGCTGTCTGGTGAACTGGTGCGGTTAGAAACCGAGATGATGCCGCTGCAAACGGCGCTGGCTTCTACACCCGGTCCGCCGCCCCAGGCCCAGGCGCTGATTGTGACGTTAACGGCCGTTCACAACCAAGCCAACCAAATGGAAGCCATCCTGCCCACGCTGGCAGCCGAAAATGTGGCTTGGCAGCAGGTAATGGCTGCCATTAACGATCTGGATAATGATGGGATGGAGCTAACCGGCATTGAGCAGGCTGGCAACCAACTGCTTATTCGTGGCCGGGCCAGCAATGAAGGGTTTGTCACGAATTATGTTCGCCAGCTAGAAACCTCTGGGCAGTTTGCCCAGGTGGTGGTGCAATCGATTGCTGTGCTGCCAGAACCATTCCTTTCGCCTACGCCGGCACCCGTTTTGCCCACCCTCACATCCACCGCAACCACCGCGCCAACGCAAGCGGCCGTTCCTACCACCGTCCCCGTCACACCCCAACCAACCAAAACGGCCACCCCCAAACTAACCGATGAATTTGAGCCGGACGACACCACGCCTAAACCGATCTTTGTAGGAGCCCCGCCGCAGCTGCATAACTTTTACCCCGACTTTGATATTGATATGGTCACGTTTCTGGCCAAGGCCGGGCGTACGTACGAAGTGCGTACCGACTTGTTGTCACCGGGCGTGGATACTTTTCTTACCGTGACGGTTGGCGGCACCACGCTGACGAATGACGATGCGACCATAGGTGTCCTCAGCTCCAGCGTTATTTTGCAAGCGCCACCAGACAGCGACATAGCGGTGTTGGTGCAGGTGAGCAACCGGGGCGTATTTGGGCCAGATAAATGGTACCAGCTGCAAGTATTGGAGCTGGTACCGATGACTCCAACGCCGTCGGCAACCTCTCTGCCCACCCATACACCTGCCCCCACGGTTGATTTACGCGACATCCACGAGCCAAACGACATCAACCCGAGCCCCATTGCCGTTGGGGAAGCGCAGATTCACAACTTTTACCCCTTTGGGGATATTGATAAGGTTGGCTTTTTGGTGAAGAACGGCCGTTTCTACCAGCTCCTCACTTCTCAATTAGGGGTGGGGGTGGATACGGCCGTAACCATCGACTTCAATGGCGAAAGCTGGAGCAATGATGATTACGACCTGCCTGGCTCCGGCAACTTTGCCTCATCTGTCTGCTTCCCCGCCGAGGCAGATGGCACCGCCATTGCCACCATCAGCAACGTGGCGCAGCAGTTTGATCCCAGCAAAACCTATGTTGTTTCGGTCAAGGAAGTGCCCTTTCTCATCATAGACCTGGAAGAAGCCAGCTTTGGCCCGGTTCCGGCAGGGGACAGTAACCCACCCGCCCAGATGATTCAAATTGAAGGCACCGAGCCGCTGGATTGGCAGGTCACAACCGAAACGCCCTGGCTCAGTACCGATGTCATTACCGGCACCACGCCCTCTACTTTAAGCCTGACTCCCAACATCGCTGGGCTGGCTCCTGGGCTGCACGAAGGCGAAATTACGCTGGGCTGGGTCGATTCTTGCCGCCTGACGATTCCAGTGATGCTGCAAATTGATCCGGTACAGAGTGAACTGCCTGCTGGCAACGGCCGTATCCTCTTTGCCGCCAAACCAATCATGCTGCTTCAAGCTGAAACTGTAGAATTTGTCATCCTGGTGACGTTAAAACCGGTGGAACCGTAATGGACTTTGACTTCGATCTAGAGGGTATTCTCGATTACGTACGCGAAAACCTATTCGTCGTGCTGGCCGTGGTTATCATGGCGCTGCTGCTGGTTGGCTACCTTGTTTTTGCTCTGCGCACCATCATGCCCCGTTGGCAAGCGCGCACGGCATTGACCGCGCAGGCGGCTGCGGTAGAGGCTGCCTACGCCAACCGCACCCTCCAGCAGCAAGCGGTTGCCGGGCAGATTAGTCAGCAAATCGAAGCAGCCCAGGTAGATTTTAACCAGACGGCTAACCGTTTCTTAACCGAAACCCAGGCTGCCGCCTATTTGGCCGATCTATACAACAGCGCCAACGTGGTTGGCGTAACTATTGTGGATTTACAGGCGCAGGTGGTGCCACAAGCACTCTCCGCCGGTGGCGAAAAGCCAGTGTATGATACGCGCCTGTTTCGCCTGGTCGTTGAAGGGGATTTGCCCCAACTCAATCAGTTTGTGGGGCGCATGGAGACGACGCCTGTTCCCAGCGTCACCGTGAAAAACCTGCGTATTACCCGGGGCGAAGCCGACTTTGCTGATCTGCTGTCCCTCGATTTACTGCTCTACACCTCCCCCTTTGCCACAGGTGAAGCGGTGGCGCAGCTGCCGGATGAGGATGCGTCATCACCGCCGCCAATACCGTTGCCGACACCTACGGCTGCTGTGCCTCCCACCCCCGATGTGGCCAGCCTGTCGGCCCAGCTAGATGAGCCGTGGGCGGCCGAAAATTGGCCAGAAGTCATTCGCCTCATTCAGGAGATTCGCCAGCAAGCGCCCAATGAGCCAGAAATGGCGGAAAAATTGTATGCGGCACGGGTGAACTATGGTTATCAGCTGGCTGGTGTGGGTGAAACGGCCGCAGCCGCCGAACAGTTTGAGCTGGCCCTGGCTCTCTTCCCCGACGGGGGTGAGGCAGAATTGGGGCTGCAATCCCTCCTTGCCCCGGAGGCAACAGCCACGCCCAGCGTGACCATCCACACGGTCCAGCGGGGGGATACGCTCTTCTCGATTGCCCGCCGCTATGGCTGTACCGTAGACGCCGTGAAGGCGGCCAACGGCCTGGTCGGCAACAATATCAACCCCGGTCAGCAGCTTATCATCCCTTGAGGAACGCGAATTTAACAACTTACACCAGCCTGCTCAATTATTTAGTAAACTGCGTACGCCGCGCCACATCGGGCTTTGGTCGTAGTCGAAGTAGCGGGCTTTGAGCAGGTGAAGCGTGTCGTCTGGCTGAATGCCGTGGGGTAAACGGCCGTTATAAATCCGCACCGAATGATAAAAACCAGGTGACAGCTCAAATACTGCTTTGGCGTGGGCCTCGCTGCGGCTCCAGCCCATTTGCGCTTCTTCATTGGTAAACAGCACCAGATTGGCGTAATTGCCATCGCGCAGCGCCATGGTGCAGTAGCTGATCAGCCCCTCGTGTTGGGGAATCTCTTGCATCAATGTTTGATCAAATTCCTGGGCCAGCTCAATGTTGGCCTGCGAGCGGCTTTGGCCAAAAAAACCAACTACCTGAATGGGGTCTGGTCGCTGAAAATGGTGTGGATTGGCCAGCACCAGGCGGTGCTGCCAGCTTGTTTTCCCTGGCAGGCTGACCAAAATCGTTTGGGGAACATCTGTCATCATGTGAGGATTTTCCAGGGTGAGGCAAAGTTGGCGAGCCATATAGCGCAAGGTAGCCAGATCGCCGGGGATGTGATTGGGGTGGGTAAACGGCCGTTCAGCAACAATGTCCTCGGGGCTTAATTGAACGACGTTTTCCATGATGTTGTGATCCTCCTTGTTATGTCATGATTTGGTGGCGGCCGGAACAAAACCTAATTCAGCCGAAATTGCTTGGCAAGTAGCCAGCAAGGTTGGTAAATGTTCCTGAAAAATGGCGTCACTGAGCCGGTATGTAGGGCCAGAGATGGAAATCGTGGCCAATAAGCTGCCCAAATGGTTGTAAAGTGGTGCGGCCAGGGAGCTAAAGCCAGCTTCATACTCCTCGTGAACAATGGCGTATTTTTGTTGGCAAATCTGGTTCAGCTGGCGTGTTAGCTGGTAAGGGTCGGTAATGGTTTTGTCGGTGTACTGCTTGAGCGGGGTGGGGAGAACGGCCGTACGCTCTTCCGTCGTCATATGGGCCAAGATCAGCTTGCCGCTGGCGGTGCAGTGCAGCGGCGAGCGGCGGCCAATCCAGCCGATGTATTGAATGGGCTGCGGGCTGGCGGCGCGCTCAATATTGACACATTCAGCGCCGTCTCGTACCGTGACATTCACTGTTTCTTGCGAGATGTCTACCAGACTGGCCAGGTGGGGCAGAGCGGCGGCGCGAGCGTTCAGCCGTCCCAGCGCCACGCCCGCCAGGCTCACCAATCCCACACCCAGCCGATATTTGCCCGTTTCCTGATTTTGGTCAATCAGGCCCTCGGATTGCAGCGTGGCGATCATGCGCGAGACGGTGCTTTTATGCAGGCCTAACCGGCGGCTCAATTCAGTGACGCCCAATTCCGGTTCAGCTTCGGTAAAGCTGCGCAAAATAGTGACGGCGCGCTGAATGGATTGTACAGGGGCGGTTAAACTGTTGGCTGATTGAGTCATGCTAATTTGTTGCGTATTATGAAACTATGTTGTGATATACGGGTCAAAAAAGTATACTGGGGATCGATAAATGCGTCAAGCGTCGTCTACATGCGGTAACCATTTTGCTCTTGAATAGACAGATGGCTTTTTCTTTTTGCAGTCATTTTGCAGTCATTTTGTAGTTATTTTGCAGGCTGTTCTATGGCAATCCACTATACTAGCTTACTTTTTTGTTGAGAGAGATGAAGTATCACGGATAGCAAAGGAGCCGGGTATGACCTGGAATATTCTTGCAGTCGATGATGACAAAGATATGCTCTTTCTTTTGCGGACAACTCTGATACGCAAAGGGTTCGACGTAACCGAAGCCTCTGATGGGAGAGCTGCTTTAGAACAGGTGTTTGCTTCACCACCACATCTGGTTTTGATGGATGTGATGATGCCCAATATGGATGGGTTCACCGCTTGTGAGGTGATACGCAGCACCAAAAGCACGGCCCATATCCCCGTCATTTTGCTGAGCGCCCTGTCTGCAAGGCATTATAAGGATAAGAGTCAAGAATCAGGCGCAAGCGCCTATTTGACGAAGCCTGTTCCCCCTACTTTGTTGGTCGAGACCATCCAGGAAGTTTTGGAAGATTCTTATAATTAAGGGAAGGTCGATGGGTCGTTATGCAGATGTGAAGAATCGGCCATTTCTTGCCTGATAAGCTTTACTTATGGTATTCTCCGCCCAACTTGATTGAGCTTTAGGGAAGCAGGCAAAAACTCCTCTCCCAAATGGCACGAGTGTGGCTAACCCTTGTGTTAGCACCGCAGCCTAACAAGCTCAGTCTGGCCAGGGTATTTCCAAACCCCCCGCTTGCCTTCCGGTCTTACCCGACAAGCTGCCTACCGGCTCGTGATAGGATTCACGTCCAATAGCGAGCAAGGAGCTTATTTCTTAACTTGAATCCATCTTCTGTGTTTGAGAGTCAATACCAATGGCATTTACCTACTCGTTTGAGCCTAATGATTACTTTCTCATGATTACGGGTGCCGGATACGTAACGACGGCAGAAAGAATTGATTGCATGGATCGTATTCTTAAAGACCGTTCTCTTCCGCCTCAATGTAATATCTTAATTGATGTATATGACGTAACCAATTCCCCAACTGATGTCGAAATATCAATTATTTCAATAATGATTCAACAATTGGCGTCTAAATTTTCGGGGCGTGTGGCGATACTGAATACTGAAGTAGGTCATTCAACCATCTCTAATTTAATCGCCTTATCAACTGAAAGAGGAATCTCAGGGAACCCTATCGTCAAGGCCTTTTCTGACGTGACAGAAGCACAAAATTGGCTGTGGCAAAGCCCTTGAGGTGTCCAGCTATATAAAGAATCTGCTGCATGATGTTGTAATGCAGCTGTGGCGAGCCGCTGAGGAGGGTAGGGCGGGTGGCCAGGGCGAGTTGGGTGGTGAGGGCGTGCGGTTCGCCAGAGAGGAGAACTGGCTGGTTTTGGGTGAGGAGGTGTAAAACGGCCGTAATCCCCACATCCAAATTACCCAACCGAGGCAGCGAAATGTGAACCATCTGGCACACTTTTGGGTCGGCAAACAGTTTGGCATCGGCCAATGAATCGACCCAGGCGTCGGCTGCCAGCTGTAGCTTCATTTTGCGCATAGCCACATAGCTGGTTAGCTGCTGGAGCTGCGCCAGCTGCGCCTCGCGGCTGTCTTGCCAGACCGGATTTTGCACCAGCAGCAGATAGGGTTTGGCGGCCTGCTCCAGGCCGTATAAAGCGCCCAGCACCTTGCCGCTGTTGTTGTCAAACAGATCGCCCAATCCACCCTGAACATCGAGATGAACCGTGGGTTGAAAGGCGGCATCCAGGCCAGACAACCAGGCAGCGATTTGCCGTACGTGCTGCTGTAACCGCTCTCCCTGAGCGCCTAACATCGCTTTGTGCTTATTTTTGCTTGTGGTATAACCCACTGAGGCAACGTGGCTGGCCAAAATGGTTTGAGCGGTTTGGATGTTGGCCTCGTTTAGCTCGATTTGAAGCGGTACGGCCGTATCTGGCAAACTCAACGCATACTCCCTGGCAACCCACTCAGCCACAGAAACCCGATTCACTCCGGCTGCCGCTTGCAGCAGGGCTGCTGTTAAACCATAGTGCAAGGTTGGATGCAACGGCCGTTCAATCGTCACCTGTTCCGGGTGGGGCGGGGGCGGCTCTTCGGTTAGAAAGCCGGTAATGAGGCTGCGGCGCGAAACCGTGCCGCTGGCGGACTCTGGTCTGGCTGGGGGGGCGGGACGGTAGGTAAATGGCTCCGTTAGGGTCATAAGCTGCTGCGCCAGCGGGCGAAACTGGCTGGCAGGTTGGCCCTGCCACAGCGGGGCAACAATAGTTTGGACATGGCTGGCGGCTTGAATGGGGTCGAAAACGGCCGTTTCCCCCATTCGCGAAGCCGCCGCCACCTCTACGCAATCGGCCCAAAACCGCTGCCCGTCGCTTAGCTGCAATCCGACTGTGAGTTGGGAACGGCCGTTGGCCGTTAGCGTAGGCACCGTTAGCAATGTTGAAATAGTGGGACGATCTGTCATGAATGGTTTACATCCTGAATCTGCTGGGAAAACCACCAACAAGCGTCTGCTGGCTGGCTGCAGCTTACTGCTTACGCTGCTCTTTTTTATCGCTGCGTTTGGCCTGATCTCCCTCATCAACCGAGATCGGCAGCAGGTCCAATATCCCGGCTCTACGCCCATCTCCGCCCACAGCAATTACAAAAGTTTGCCTCGTTCCTATCGGTGGGACGACTCCTTCCGTACCAACGATGAGTTTCGCGCCGTGTATGAATGGTACTCCCTTAAATTTAACATGGGGGCTGAATCCCGCGCCAATGGTTCCTGCATTTTACTGGAAGCCGACGATCGGTTTTTCCGTTTTGAGCGCTTTATTACCGTTTTTATTTGCGGCACGCCACAGGGACAGATGGTTTTTGTTTCGCGCACCACCACCTTTAAATAAAAAGAGAAGGCGTGACTCCTTCTCTTTACATTCTTTGCGTTTTATAGTGAAATCTGCCGTTTCAGTTGGAACGCCGGGGGTTACACATCGTCACGAATATCCACCACTTCCTGCGCTTCAATCTGGCTAAACGCTTCCTGAACCTGTACGGCCGTAACGTGCGGAATCTTCAACACCACATCATAAAACCCTTTCCGGCGATGCGAGGGAAAGGTACCTATGCCCATGACGCCCCACTCATTCTCACCCAGCACCTTCATCAGCTTGGTGAACTCACCTTTTTTGTTGGGCATTCGTACCGTGACGCGCAGGCCAGCCATCGGCAAGCCCAGCATCTCCTGGTAAGAACGCAGCACATCTACCTCTGTGATAATTCCTTCAATTACGCCATCGTCATCAATAACGGGCAGGCAGCCAATCTTTTGGTCGGCCATAATCTTGGCAGCTCGCTCGATAGTGCGGTTAGCAGTAATGGTGAATACATTTGCTTGCTTAACCATCACATCTTTCACGGTCAGGTTGCTTAACTGCCGGGAAATTTCCCACATATTCAGGCTGCCGAGCAAATCTGGCTTGAAGGTGAGTCGGGTGCGGGTTACAAGCCCTTCCAGCCTTTTCCCATCCGAGGCAACCGGCAAATGACGAATCTGATTTTCTGCGATAATCTGCTGTGCTTTTGTTGCCTTGGTAGATGGTGCAATAATAATTGGGTGTCGGGTCATACGATCTTTAACAAGCATGTTTTGTTCCCTTCCTGTAGGTTAGGCTTTGTTTTCTTTGAAAATCCGTGTTAATCGGCGGTCCATAATTCTGTTTTAGGTTTCTCTAGCCGCATGCCAGATGAAATTATTGAGGAACAACGCCATTGGCTGTTGATATAACCGGATCAAATGTGCGCAATGTTTCTTCTGGAATGTGGCAGAAAATTCTGTGACCATTTTCTAACTCACGCCAGGGTGGAATTTCCTGCTCACAAATTTTACCTCCGTCTGGCAGCTGGCTGCGACGCGGGCAGCGGGTGTGGAAACGACAGCCGCTGGGCGGGTTGATGGCGCTAGGCACGGAACCATCCAGACGAATATGTTTCTGTTTGGCGGTGGGGTCGGGAATGGGTACGGCCGAAAGCAGCGCCTCGGTATATGGATGGTAAGGCGGCGCATAAATCGCCTCGGCCGGACCAATCTCCATAATCTGCCCCAAATACATCACCGCCACCTCATCCGAGAAAAAACGAACCACAGACAGGTCATGGGCGATGAAGACCATGGTGGTATTGTACTCTTGCTGCACTTCCAGCAGCAGGTTGAGTAAAGCGGCCTGCACCGAGACGTCCAGGGCGCTGACCGGCTCATCGCACAGTACCAGGTCTGGGCGGCTGGCCAGGGCGCGGGCAATGCCCACCCGCTGTTTTTCGCCGCCGCTCAGCTGGCGCGGCAGGCGATTATAATAATTTTCACCCAAACGCATGGCTTCCAGCAGCTTGATGACCTCACGCCGAACCTGATTTTTGGGCACTGTGCCAAACCGTTCCATGGGGCGACCAATTTGCTGCCCCACCGTGTAGGATGGATTCATGGTGGAATCTGGGTTTTGGAACACCATTTGCAGCTCCTGAATCAATTTCTCACTGCGGGTGTCCAGGTCGCCGGTAATGTCGAAGCCCATAAACTTGGCTTCGCCACCGGTGCTGTCTTCCAGGCCGATGATGGTTTTGATGAGCGTGCTTTTGCCGCAGCCAGATTCGCCCACGATGCCCAACGTCTTCCCTTTTTTCACGTTGAACGTGGCGTTTTCTACTGCTTTTACATAGCGCGGCTTGCTTAGGCCCAATATATCGCGGATGGAACTGCCTTTCACTTCATAATATTTTTGCAGATTTTTGACGTCCAGCAGATTTTCATCACTGTCGATCCGTTGGGTAATGTCTACAGATAGCTTGATATCTTCAGTGGGTATCCAGTTGGCGGGGTCAATCTCTTCGGCGAAGTGGCAGCGAACGGCCGTACCGTTTATCATAGTGCGTAATTTCGGCCGTTCCTCAGCGCAGCGGTCCTGGGCATAATCACAACGAGGCGTATACATACAGCCCAGTGGCCGATTATTTGGCGCTGGCACTCGACCCCGAATCGGGTACAACATGCTGCCGGACTTATCGGCCCCTAACTTTGGCACACAGCGCATCAATCCCTGCGTATACGGATGCTGGGGTTCTGCAAACAACTGTTCAATTTCCGCCCGTTCTACCATTTCCCCGGCATACATTACCCCGACGCGCGTACAAACCCGGGCCACCACCCCCAGATTATGGGTAATGTACATGATAGCCGTGTCAAAATCACGCCGCAGTTCCGCTATGAGGTCTAAAACGGCCGCTTCCACCGTTACATCCAAAGCCGTCGTAGGCTCATCCATGATCAACAGCGCCGGATTGTTCAGCAGCGCCATGGCAATCACCACACGCTGCTGCTGCCCACCAGAAATCTGGTGCGGATATCGCTTCATCATGTTAGCCGCATCAGGCATGTAGACGCGCTCTAGCATATCCACGCACCGCTCGCCAGCTTCCCTATCGCGAATGCCGCGATGCACCGTCAGCACTTCTTTCATCTGGTCGCCTAAGGTCATGGACGGATTCAGCGCCTGCATCGGATCCTGGAACACCATCGCAATTTGATCACCGCGCAGCTGGCGCAGCTCTTCGCCGCTTCTGCCCACAAGCTCCTGCCCCTGGAACGTGATGCTGCCCCGCTTCACATACCCATTGGCTCCCAGAAAATTGACAATTGCCCACGCCATGGTGCTTTTGCCACAGCCAGACTCTCCCACAATGCCAAAAGATTCACCCCGGCGAATATCAAACGAAACGTTTTGCACCGCTTCTATTTCACCGCCGCGCACCTTGTAGGCAACCGCGACATCCTCTACTTTTAAAACTGAAGCTTTTTTATCGTCGACCTTCCATTCCATCGCCATATCCTATTTATGAAATCGTGTTAGCTCTTCGCGCAGGCCATCGGCGAACAGGTTCAGACCAATAACCAGCGTGGAAATTGCCAGCGCTGGCCACACAACGGCCCATTGATTGCTAAAGATGAACTTGCGGGCTTCATTGACCATATTGCCCCAATCAGGATCGGGCGGTGGCAGCCCAATGCCCAAAAATCCGAGTGTACCGATGGCAAAAATGGCGTAGCCAACCCGCAGCATGGCGTCTACCAAAATGGGTCCACGTGCATTGGGTAAAATCTCCCGGTACATGATGTACCAGGCGCTTTCACCGCGCGTTTCGGCCGCCCGAATATAGTCACGGGTCTTAATATCCAGCGCCAGACTACGCACCAACCGGGCAATGCCCGGCGCACCGGTGATGGTGATGGCCAAAATCACAACCAGATCACCTGGACCTAACGCCGCAATAATAACGAGATAGAGCACAATGACCGGAAAGGCAATCAATGCATCTAAAATTTGCATGATGATCTGGTCAGCCCAACCCCCACGATACCCGGCATTCAGACCAAAAAAGGTACCAAGCAGCAAAGAGCCAAAAACGCCCCAAAGCGCCACGCCGCCAGGAAGGAACCAGGTCGTGCCCGGAAGCCGGGTTTTTAGCAAGATAACCTGGGTCCCTTGCATTAGTCGCGACAAAATATCTCGGCCAAGATGGTCAGTTCCCAGCCAATTGGTGGTGTTGGGGGCCAGGTTTTGGCTGAAAGAAGAGGCATTGGGTGGATAAGGCGTCCAGAAAAGGGAAACAAAACCTAGCAAAAGCCAAAACAGAATCATCGCCAGACCAACAGTTGCCACACGTGATTCAAATATAATTGAAACGCTTTGCCAGGTTTTTTGCCATCGAGATGGCTTGCCTGCTTTCGCAATGGGTTGAACAGCTGCCATAAATGCTCCTATTACAGTCCGGCGGAAGTTCGTGAGCAATAATTATAGAGTACCCGCCGGACTGTTTAAGTATTGCGCTCAAGCTATTTCTGCACACAAACTAATGCCGCGCAATACTATGCGTAACGTATCCGCGGATTCAGATAGATATAAGCCAGATCGCCAATTAAACGGGTGATAATAGCGATGATGACTGTCACCATTGCAGCCGCGATGACGGCATTGGTATCGCTGGCTATAGCTGAATCATAGATATATTTACCCAGACCAGGGTAACCGAAGATAGCTTCAACCACAACCACACCCCCGACGAGATAGTTAACATGGAGCATCATAATGGTGATGGGAGCCATCAGGGCATTGCGAATGGCATGACGAAAGACAACGCGCCGGTAGGGCATTCCCTTGATAATGGCGGTGCGAATGTAAGATGTACCCATGACTTCAACCATGCTGGCGCGAGTCATGCGAACAATGTAGCCAAGCTCAACGGCCGTTAATGTCAACAGCGGCAATATCAGCAGAGAGGGTTTTTCAAAAATAGCGTCAGCACTGGTAAAAAGCGCCGTAGCAGGTACCAGCTCTAGCCAAATGCCCAAGATTAAGATTAAAAATATTCCCGTGACAAACTCTGGCGTTGCAGTCGCTGCCAAACTGGTGATCGATATAATTCGATCCAGCATTTTGCCTTCATTAATGCCAGCAATAATGCCTAGCAGGAGCGCAATTGGCATAACAAAAAGAAAGGCCAGCCCAGCTAAAATGAGCGTGTTGCGTAAACGTGGCAAAAGCGTCATTGCCACCGGGCGGCGTGTTTCCGAAGAAATCCCCGGGTCCAATCGTACGATTCCTTTGCGTAAAGGAATATAGTCGCGGGGGCCGTCTCCTTCTTGCCGTAAACCAGCTGCGGTAATGACATAAACGGGTTCCCCACCCCCTCGTTGCCACTGGACGACCCGATTTTGGGTATCTACGCCCCAGAAGATTTCAACATCCCCTTCTGTTTGCCAAAATTCATTGGCTGGCTGTGGCACGGTAGAGCCATTTTCCTGACGAACCAGAGCGACTAAATCTTCCCCTTCAAGCCGCCAGCGCATCAGTTGGTCATCTACTTCTGCCCACCACTGCGCTTCACCAGTATTCGGGTTAGGGACCGTTACCAGAGAATAGCCCACCTCGCGCTCTGCGCGCCAATCATTGCCCAACAGCCAATCGGAGTAACGTATCCAGATGGGTTCGTCCAAAGCAAGCTGGTTTTTGAATGAGGCTTTCTGTTCTGCCGTGGCAAATACGCCCAGGACACGATTAATCACTCGTTCTGAACCAATGGCATCAAGCAGGCCAAATAGAACAATTGAAACGATTAAAATAGTAACGATGGTAGAAATTATGCTGCGTATTAAGAAACGAGCCATTCGCCTCTTCCCCTGTGAGAAATAGGAGCCGAGTTTTTGGTTGAGAAAAACTCGGCCCCAAGAACTATACTCTAGCGTCTGTTGTTGACTTTAGGCATCTTTCCAGACTTCATAAAGAAGATCGTATGCCGTGGGATGAGCCTGTACATTCTGGAAATCAGCAGACGTAATATTCCAGATGTTTTTCCAGAAGCTGTTTCCAATGGGGCCACGCTCTTGCATAATGTCTTCAATTCGCGACATTAAGCTGCGACGCTCTTCAACATCCAGCGTTGCCTGAGCTTCCCGCAATATCTGTTCAAACTCATCATCAACCCAACGCGTTTCGTTCCAGTTGCCAATGGCTTCTGCCGTGTAGGCCAGCGGCAGCAGCATCACAGAGACTGGGCGATGGGTCCAGGAAGTAATACCGAGATCAACTTCAGTCCAGCGAGACCAATAGCCGTTTGGTTCCGTAATATCTAGGGTGATATCGAATCCGCCAGGGAGGGCTTGCTCTTTTAAAGCTTGGGCAATTTCTGGCTCAGCCTGATCATTCTTGGTGGCTAACGTAACCTGTAGGGGCAGCGAGATGCCTTTTTCGGCCGCGTACTCTTCCAGAAGGGCGAGAGCTCCTTCCGGATCATAGGCGGGGATGGGTTTGGGGGCATAATCGGGCTGAATGGGAGCTACGTGGGCATCAATGGAGAGTTCACCTTCGCTAAAGTAAGCTAGCTGGAAGATTTGCTCCCGATTTTGACACATCTTCAGGGCTGTGCGAACGCGATTGTCGTCCCACGGTTCCAGATCAACGCGCATGCGCAAAATCAGACATTGGGAGGTTGTAACCGGCCGAACAATAAGATTGCTGGCATCCCTTAAGGCCAGCCAGTCAGACGGCCGTGGATCATACAGCGTATCTACCTGGCCAGAAGCGAGCGCAGCAACGCCAGCGTCTTTATCGCTGGAGACATAAATCAGTTCGTCGAGATATGGCAGTGGCAGACCATCTTCACCCATGCGCCAGTAATCTTCGCGGCGCTTGAAGACGGCTCGTTCACCCTCAGCATACTCTTCCAGCGTAAAGGCGCCCGTGCCAACCGGTTGACGGATGATGTCTCCTTCAAAGTCACGGTGCAAAATGATAGCCGGATAGTGGAACAGAAATTCAGGAATAGCGATATTCGGCTGCGTCAAATTCAGGCGAATGGTGTAATCATCCACTTTTTCGATATCATTCATGCCGCTAAGGACGGGGGCTAACAAGCCCAGCATCGAAGAGCCAACATCGGGGTTGAGCCATTCGCCAAAGGTAAACATGACGTCATCGGCCGTTAATTCATCACCATTGTTGAAGGTAATGCCTCGGCGAAGATTCAGGGTCCAGACATCGACGGTATCGTTGGCTTCCCAGCTCTCAAGCAGGTAGGGGCGGGTAATGTTATCGACGCCAGTTTCGGTGAGATATTCACCAAACTGCCGCACGATATTGGCACCTTCAACCCAGGAAAGGCGGGCGGGATGGTCCAGACCTTGCAGGTTCATGGAACTGCGCCAGGTGCCGCCGCGCTTGGGGCCGCCAGCGACGGTTTCGGTGGTGGTTTCGGTGGTGGTGTCGGTGCTGCCACCGGTTTCGACAACGGGTTCATCGGCTGTTCCGCCACTGCCACAGGCGGCAGCAATGGTAGCCACACCAGCAGACATGCCGAGTAAGGTGGCAAACCGCATAAATTCGCGGCGGCTGATGCGCCCTTGTTCTAATTGTTCGTATGCATTAGGAATTGCAGGATGGATTTTTTCCATCTCTTGTTTAGATATTTGTTGTGGTTGTTTCACGGTTCTCCTCCAGAACTTGGTGGTGACGTAAAGCAAACAGTGAGCGAGGTTGTTATCTGATTGAGGCACTATTTACTATACAACAACGTTTAATGTTGATAAATCAGGAGTTTTTTTTTTATTTTTCTATTTGCCTCACCTCCTCGTTGGTTAATCTTGATTTGGGAGCGGTTTCATCTTACAAAAATCAATGCGTCAATGCAGCGTTGTAACTTTGGGGATTGGTTGAAATGGCACGTCTGGTAAGACGTAAGGGGAATTTGCAAGGATAAATGGGTGAATTGTGGAAAATAGCCATGAGAGCCATGTTTGCCTATTTTTTGTCAAGCAAGCTACCTTAAGCGAAGAATTTTGGATGTTCTTTGAGTAGCAAGAGGCTTGATTACGAGTTGTGTTTATCTTCCCACAAGATAGTATAATTAAATAATAACATGGTCAAGAGTTACTGCCAAATGCTTAATATATCAGAGATATATCATAAGCAACGGCAATGACACCAGCAATTCCAATTATGAAATTTCTGCGGTAGGGGCGGGACGGGCGGGCCATGATGTGCGCTAAACTGACGGCCTTCCATCCCGCCCGTCTCGCCCTGTTTGGGGCACATCGGGTCTGGGGCGAGACGGCGCGGCAGTGAGGCCATTTGTTTTTCCCAAGGCCATCCCGCGCCGTCCCGCCCCTACACCATAATTGGAATTGCTGCAATGACACCACAATCACCGTGCCAAACTGTAAGATCGAGTACAATATGCCGATGGTTGCAAAACGTTGCCCCTTTCTTTTTTTATGCGGTTGGTTGGCTTTGACGCTCGTTTTAACAGCTTGTGGCGGAGATGAAGAACAGCCGTTACCCACCCTCATCCCAACCAGCGTCAACGATGCCACCATCGCCACCCCCACCATCGTAGCCACCTTTACTCTGGAACCAGTCGCTGAGGCCGCCGCTACCGCCACCCCATTTGCCACGGTGACGGCCGTTTCCACCACAGAGCCACTGCCCCTGGTCGCCCTGCTGCTGGCTGGCCCAGATGATTTTGGCCTGGATCGCAATCCGCTGACCGGGGAGGTTGTGGCCGAACCGGAGAATTTGCTGCGACGGCCGTTAACTATTAAAGTGTCCAACAGCCCGCCGCATTACGCCCGGCCTCAAAACGGTCTCAGCCAGGCGGACTTGGTGTTTGAACATGTAACGGAGACCGACATTACCCGGTTTACGGCCGTTTTCTACAGCCAGACCCCGCCAGACATCGGCCCGGTGCGCAGCGCTCGCCTGATCGATATGGAGCTGCCCGCCATGTACGACGCCGCCCTGGCGATGTCTGGGGCGCATCCGATTGTGTCGCAGCGGCTGCACCGGACCGAGTTTCGCAGCCGCATTTTGCGCTCGCACGAGACTGGTTTTTATCGCACCGGGGAAGACAAACCGTGGGAACATACCCTGCACGCCGATCCGGCTGGCCTCTGGCGGGCCTTGGATGCGCACGAGGAAAATCGGCCGCCTGAATTTACGGCGTGGCTGACCTTTAGCAGCCTGCCGCCGCCAGGGGGCGAAGCTGCCAACCAGGTGCAAATTGCGTATGACACCTACACGCTGGTGGAGTGGCGCTATGATCCGGTAAACGGCCGTTACTGGCGCTGGGCCGATGGGGAGCCAACCATAGATGCCAACAATGGGGAGCAGATCAGCGCGGCGAACGTGATTTTGCTAACGGCCGTTCACGAACAAGACAAATCGATCTGCCTCACCCACAGCAACGGCGTTTGCACCGGCTGGCCCCTGCAAATTCAAATCTGGGGGGAAGGGCAGGCGATTATTTTGCGAGATGGCCAGCAGTTCCCCGCCACCTGGCTGCGCCAAAACCGCAGCGATATGTTCACCTTTATCGATGTCGACGGCAGCCCCGTGCCGCTGCAAATCGGCAACAGCTGGTTCCAGGTGCTGCCCCACTATTACAATAATCCCGTGACGATAAATTGAGTAATTGAGTAAATGAGTAATAAGGGCATACCCAATTACCTAATTACCAAATTACCAAATTACTTCCCCTCCTATGTTCTCAAACTTCCTCCAAAAACTCCGTGCTGTTGAACCGTGGCAGCGTACCCTGGCCGTCATGTTTATTGCCCAACTGTTAACGGCCGTTGGCTTTTCCGTCATCTTCCCCTTTTTGTCGCTGTATGTCACCGAGTTGGGCAGCAGCACGGGGCTGAGCGTAGAATTTTTGGCCGGAGCGGTCTTTTCGGCACAGGCCGTGACCATGATGATTGCTTCCCCGATTTGGGGGACGGTGGCGGATCGATACGGCCGTAAACTCATGGTAGAACGGGCCATGTTTGGCGGCGCGGTCATCATGCTGCTGATGGGCTTTGTGCGCTCCGGCGAAGAGCTGGTGCTGCTGCGCGCCCTGCAAGGCATGGTCACCGGCACGGTGGCGGCGGCCAATGCCCTGGTCGCCGCCGTTGCCCCGCGCCAGCGCAGCGGCTACGCCATGGGGCTGCTGCTGATGGGCCAAACCACCGGCATTGCTATTGGCCCGCTGATTGGTGGTCTGCTGGCCGATGCGTTTGGTTACCGCCAAACCTTTATCCTCACCTCAGTGCTGCTGCTGCTCGGCGGCATTCTGGTTTTTTGGGGGGTAGAGGAAACGTTCACCCCGCGTCCCAAATCGTCAACCAGCAAGCCGAGCTTTTGGGCCGACTGGCAGCACGTTTTTCAGGCAGATGGCGTTATTCTGGCCTACACTTTGCGCTTTTTGACCCACCTGGGGCAGGTGATGCTGACGCCGTTTGCGCCGCTTTTTATTGCCACGCTGCTGGTAGACAGCAGCCGCCTGAATACCATCACCGGCCTGGTGATTGGCGTATCGGCGGGGGCAGGGACGATTACGGCCGTTTACCTGGGCCGTCTGGGAGATCGCATTGGGCATGGTCGCGTACTCAAATGGAGTGCGTTGGCAGCCGGCTTGCTCTTTTTACCGCAAAGCATGGTAACGACTGCCTGGCAGCTCCTTTTATTGCAGGCGCTCACTGGCGCGGCGGTTGGCGGCATTATTCCGGCACTCAGCGCCCTGCTGGCTCGCTACACTCAGCCCGGCGAAGAGGGCAGCGTCTACGGCCTCGACAACTCGATTGTAGCGAGTGCCAGGGCTGCCGCGCCGCTGGTTGGCTCAATGATCGCTTTCTGGTTTGATTTACGGATGACGTTTGTGGCAACGGCCGTTGTCTTTTTGCTGGTGGCGGCGCTCTCATTTTTGCGCCTGCCCGCCGCAGATGCCGCACCGCTGGCTTCGGCTCACCTGGGCGACTGAGCGCCAACTTTTGCCCATTGCGAAAATGCAAAGTCGTGGCAAACTTGGGTGCTTATGGATACCACGCAGCCCTTCCGCCAGGCCATTCAGGCCGCTTACCCCGATTTTGTGATAGAAACGGCCGTCTTCAACCAGGAGGGGCAGTACAATCACGTCCTGCTGGTGAATGACGAAACCATTTTTCGCTTTCCTCGTTTTGCCGGTGGGGTGGAGCAGTTGGCTCTGGAGACGAAAATTTTAACGGCCGTTCAACCCTACCTCCCTTTACCAGTCCCCAATCCACGCTACGTGCAGTTCCAGAACCCAGCCGTTGGTCAGGCGTTTATGGGCTACCGGCAAATTCCTGGCGAGCCGCTGCTGCCCAAAGCTTTTGCCAAAATCACCGACAAGACGGCCGTAGCAGCCCAAATCGCCCACTTTTTGCAGGCGCTGCACGCCGTACCCATTCGTGATCTCATTGATGAGCCATTGCCGGTGAGCGACACCGAGGAAGAGTGGTGGGACGTGTACGGCCGTATCCAAGCCAAACTGTTCCCCTATATGCGGCTGGATGCCTGCAAAAGTGTGGCGCATCATTTTGAAAGCGTGCTGGATGACCCCAACCAGTATCAGTTTGAGCCGGTGCTGCGCCACGGCGATTTTGGTACCGGAAACTTGCTGCACAATCCAGACACTCAGCAAATGAGCGGCATTATCGACTTCGGCTTTACCGTGTTGGGCGATCCCGCCTTCGACGTGGCCGGTTTGCTCACCTACGGCGAACCGTTTGTCCAGGCCGTAGCCGCCCACTACCCGGCCATTCATGATTTTTGGCCGCGCATCTGGTTTTACAAAGGCACTTTTGCTCTCTTTGAAGCCCTGTACGGTATTGAAAACGGGGACCAACAGGCGTTTCAAAGTGGCCTGGAGGCGTATGTCTAGCTTGTCGCAAACGTGGCAGCTGCTGCTGCGTCCCATCACTGCCGATGACGTGAGCCAGATCCTCACCTGGCGGTATGAGCCGCCCTACGATTTGTACAACATGGGTCAGGGCACGGCCGATCCCATTGAACTCATCGAAGCAATCGATTACTTTACCCAGCCTGAGTACCATTTTCGGGCGGTGCTGCGCCAACCAGCGGCTGAACTGGCCGCTTTTTGCAGCTTTGGCCTCGATGGTCAGGTGGCTGGCGGCGATTACAGCGCGCCGGGCACCGACATTGGCATGGGGGTGCATCCCCAGTACACGGGGCGCGGCCTGGGCGGCATGTTTGCCGCTTTGGCGATTGATTACGCTGTGAAGACGTTTGCCCCGCCCCGGCTGCGCGTGACCATTGCCGAATTTAACCGGCGGGCGCAAAAGGTGTGGGAGCAGCACGGCTTTGTGCCGGTGCAGCGCTTTCGGGCCAATATTGGTAAACGGCCGTTTATCGTTTACGTGAAAGATAGGTGAGCAAGTGGCAAGTGGCAGGTGGCTGACCCGGCCCTTTTGGAGTTTAAGAAAATAATAAAGTTTCCCTGGTTATCAAGCGGGCGGGATGCTTCGGAGGACCTCAGCATGACAGCTGATCTTGAATTGTCATTCTGAACGAAGTGAAGAATCCCGCAAATGAAAATCAACAGATTTCGCAGATTCAACAGATTTCTCTGTGTAACTCTGTGTCTTCTCTGTGTAACTCTGTGTTCCGCTTTTTATTTTCACGAGGAGTAAAAATGTCATCCATTGCAACATATTACTGGCCTGGGCAAACGCAATTTGGTTACGGTGCCGCCAGTTTGGTCGGCGCAGAAGCGAATAATTTAGGGGCAACAAAGCAGGTTTTTGTTGTCACCGACGCCGGGATTGTGGCCGCTGGGCTGGTTCAGCCGGTGCTGGACAATCTGGCCGCCGCCGGTTTAGCCGTGGCGCTGTTTGACCAGACGCCGCCCAACCCGACGACAACGGCCGTTGACGCCGCCGCCGCTCAATTCCGGGAAAGTGAGGCCGAATTGATCATCGCTTTGGGTGGAGGCAGCCCGATTGACGCCGCAAAGGGGGTGCGCATTTTGGCCGGTGGGCCGCCTTCGGCCAAAATCGCGGAGTATGCCCTGATGCTGCGGGATAAAGCCCGGCCGCTGCCCACGGTACCCCAAATGCCGCCGATGATCGCCATTCCCACCACCGCTGGAACCGGCGCAGAAGTCACCCCTTGGGGCCTGGTCACCGATGAGGCGCGTAAGCTGAAGATGGGCGTGGGGGGTCCCGCCACCATCCCCACCGTCGCGCTCATCGACCCCGGCCTGACGCTGACGCTGCCGCCTCACCTCACCGCCGCCACCGGCATGGACGCCCTGACGCACCTCATCGAGGCGTATGTGTCCACCAACATGGCTCCCATTGCCCTGGATGCGCTTATTTTGGATGGCATTAGGCGAATCGGCCGTTTTTTACGGCTGGCAGTGGCTCAACCAGGCCATCGGCAGGCGCGGGAAGAGATGATGCTGGCCTCCATGCTGGGCGGCATTGCGATTAGCTCCCGCTGGCTGGGGGCGACCCATTCGCTGGCGCACCAGCTTTCTGGGGTGGCGCAGGTGCATCACGGTCTGGCCTGCGCCCTGATGCTGCCGGCGCAGATGCAGTTCAGCCTGCCCGGTGCGCTGGAGCGGTATGCCCAGGTAGCTCAGGCGTTGGACCCGGTGCCCGTGGTTGGTTCGGTGCGGCAGGAGGCGGAAAGGGGGGTAATGGCCGTACGCCAGCTCATGACCGACCTCAACCTGCCGCTGCGCCTGCGCGACGTGGGCGTTACCGAAGCGATGATCTCCGAACTGGCCGATAACGCCATCATCGACCTCAACTGGACCACCAACCCACGCGCCATCACCCGTGACCAGATGGAGATGCTGTACCGCGAAACCTTTTAATAGTTAATGGTAAATTGTAAATGGTAAATGGTTAATGGTTGACCCGCTACTTACCATTAAAAATTAACCATTAACCATTCTCATCCCCATTCTGCTATGACCCAAACAAATCCCGATTCTTCCCGCTGGCTTGGCTGGCTGTTGGCGATTGCTTCAACCGCCGTATTTAGTTTAGTAACCCCGTTGGGCAAACTGGCCCTGGACGGTGGCTTTCACCCGACGGCCATCCTCAGCCTGCGCTTTGGCCTGGCCGCCCTGCTGCTGGCCCTGACGATGGCCCGCACCGCCCCCAAAACGCTGCGCACCGACCGGCGAGGGCTGCTAGTGGCGGGTCTGGCTGGAATTATAAATGGACTGGGCGCTGTTGGCTTTTTTTGGTCGCTGCGCCGCCTGGACGCTTCCGTGGCGACGATGCTGTTTGCCTTGAGCCCACTCTTTGTGCTGGCTGCGCTGGCGCTGCGTGGCGAAAAGTTCAGCTACAAGCAGTGGATTCGGCTGGGGTTGGGCTTGCTGGGGGTTTATTTGCTCATCGGGCCGGGTGGGGAAGTCGATTTCGTTGGGGTGCTGTTGGTGCTGGGCGGGATTGTGGGCTTTACGCTGGAAATTACGCTGGTGCAGTGGTTCCTGCCAGTTTACGACACCCGTACGGTGACGCTGTACGTGCTGGGCGGCATGTGGCTGTCGATTACCGGGCTGTGGCTGTTGCAGGGGCTGCCGTGGACCCAGCCAAGCTGGCAGGGCTGGGCCATGCTGCTCATCATTTCCGTGGTGAGCACCTATTTCGGTTGGTGGGCGATGTTCAGGGGAGTGCAGACGATTGGCAGTGGGCAGTATGCCCTGCTGCTGCCGGTGGAGACGCTGCTGGCGATTTTGTGGTCGTTTTTGTTTTTGGGTGAGCGGCTATTTCCGTTGCAGTTTGTGGGGAGTGGCTTGATTTTGCTGAGTGCCATGCTGGCGGTGCAGCGGCTGGGCCGCATCCCGCGCCGCCGCCGCTGGCGCATCTGGCTGCGCAATACCAGATGATATGCGGGATCCTTCGCTGCGCTCAGGATGACAGGTGGCTAATGAGGCGTTCCCCGGCTTGCTCCAGGGTGGTGATCTTTTTGGGGTAGGCGAAGCGGATGGTGGAACGGCCGTATCCTGCCAACGAGTAAAAACTATCCCCCGGCACCACGGCCACACCCACTTCAGCCGCCATGAAATGGGCAAATTCCATCGGGGGCAGGCTGGCCTGCGGGATGGGCAGCTGGCTGTAATCGGCCATGATGTAGTAGGCACCTTGCGGCGTGCTGGCCTGGAAGCCAGCTGCGGTCAAAATCTCCATCATCAGGGCGCGGCGCTGGTGGTAGGTGCTGGTGGTTTCTTCGTAGAAGCTTTCCGGCATGGCGAGCGCGGCGACGGCAGCGGCTTGCAGCGGCGTGGCGGCGCAGATGGTGGTGAAGTCGTGCAGGGTGCGGATGCCCTCGGCAAACTGCTCCGGGGCGATAACGTAGCCCAGCCGCCAGCCGGTCATGGCAAACGTTTTACCCAGCCCGCCGATGGTGATGGTGCGATCTTTAAGAGGGGCTAAGCTGCCGGGGGATTGATGGATACGGCCGTCGTATAAAATGCGGTCGTAAATCTCGTCCGTAATCAAAACCAGATCATGTTCCAGCACAATGTCGATGACGGCACCGATTTCTTCGCTGTCGAAGACGCGCCCGGTGGGGTTGTGCGGCGTGTTGAGCAGCATCGCCTTTGTTTTGGGGGTGATGGCAGCGCGAAGACGGGCTGCATCCAGCCGGTACTCCGGGGCCTCCAGCGCCACCGAAACCGGCGTGGCGTTGGCCATAAAGGCCGACGGCCGAAAATTGTCGTGTGCCGGTTCCAGAATAAGAATCTCATCCCCTGGGTTCAAAATCGACAGTACTGAGGTGATGATTCCTTCGCTGACGCCGCAGGTGACGGTGACGTGTTTGTCGGGATGGACCGACCAGCCCAGGCGGCTGCTGTACAGCTCGGCCAGCTTCTCCCGCAGCGGTGGGTAGCCCCAGGTGATGGCGTACTGATTGAGACCACTTTCGATGGCGCGAACGGCCGCTTCTTTCACCGGTGCCGGGGTATCAAAGTCGGGGAAGCCCTGGCTGAGGTTGATGGCGTTGTGCTTCAGCGCCAGCCGGGTCATGTCTCGAATAACGGATTCACGAAATAGGGTCAGACGTTGGGATGTTTGCATAGCGAGAGTATACATCGAGCAAATGATACATGTCATATTTTGGCGTGAAACCCTTCGGCAGCCTCAGGGCAGGCTGTGAAGCGTGATACGTGAGGCCTCTCTGGTCACGTTTCACGCATCACGGCTTGTCAACCCCTGAGTTCCTAAAGAGCCTTTTTAGCTGATCGGCATTGCCGTGGTGTTTCCGCTGGTCTTTCAATTAGGGAGATTGCACTCTAAACGCCCAATTTCTCAATTATTCAATCATCATCGCATCAATTGCCAAACCGGTTAAACCAAAAGTTGCACCGCTCCAGAAGAGGGTGTAGGTGCAGCTGGTAGTTTCGCCCAGGCTGAGCGGGGTACAGACGAAGATGTCGCTGGCGCTGCCGCTGGCTCCGGTGACGCTAAACGCGCCGCTGGTGGTGAGGTAGATATCGCCATTGCTGGGGTCGATCCAGGTGGCGCTGATGTTCTCGGTGCTGCTGGTCAGCTCCACAGCGGAGCCGTTGAAGTAGAGCGCCCAGGTGCCGCTGGTAGGGTCGCCCAGGGTGGCCTCGTTCAGTACCAGCAGGTCGCTGCCGCCGCCGCTAATGCCCACCGAGTAGCCGCTGAGGGTGCTGACCACGGGACGGCCGTCTGGCGTAAAGGTCGCCCCGTCCACATCTTCACTCCCGGCAGACAGTCCCACATCGGTGCCGTCCAGGTAGCGCAGCAGCGTACCGCTGGTAGGTGGTCCCCAGGCTGCTGGGGATGAACTGGAGCAGCTCTGAATCCCTCACCTGGCCCAGACTGCCTAGCGATTGAGCCCGCTCCAGGCTGATCAGGAAGCTGCCGTCGCTCAGGCGATGCAGGGCGTCGATGTCGTTTGGGCCAAAGCCCAGGTCGGAGCCGTCGATGACCAGGGACCAGAGACCAGTGTCCAGGTCGTAGGCCAGCACATCTTCATCCGCCACAGGGATGCCCGCGATGATGGCGTCTTCGCTGAGGCTGAGGTAGAGGGTGCTGAAGCTGCCGGGAACCGGCGTGTTTGTTGGCGCTGGCGTGGGCGACGGCGTGGCCGTGGGCGACGGCGTTAGCGTCGCTGTCGGCGTGGGGCTGGGGCCGACGGTTGGCGTATCGGTTGGCAGCGGTGTATGGGTTGCTGTTGGGGTATTGGTGGGAACGGCCGTATTTGTTGCCGTCGGTGTGGGGCCAAGTGCGACGTTGACCAGCAGCTGCGGCGGATTGATCGTTTCCCGGCTGTTCAGGCTGATCCGGTTGCTGTCTGTGCTGGTGAGGGCCAGGCTAAACTGCCCATTCCCAGAAATGTAGCTGGTGACGTCAATTTCCACCCAGGTTCCGGCGCTGATGCTGCCGGAGCTGTTGAGCAGGCTGCCGATGGTGGGAGCGTTGTTGTAGGTAACGGCCGTTTCCACCCAGCCATTATCTGCTACCGCCAGCGCAGCTATCCCTTGGGTAGACTCATTGTTGGTGAAGAGGCGCAGCGTGGCGCTGGTGACGCTGCCCGGTAAGCCCGCCACGTCAAAGCGCAGCAGCGACCAGATGTCTGGCGAGGCATCCAGGCTCAGCTGCGTGGAGAGGCCAAAATTGCTGGTGGGTCGATTACTCAGCAGCGTACTGTCCGCTTCGGCGGTAAAGGTGAAGCTGGTGTTGGGCGCTGGTGTATCGGTGGGTGGTGTTGTGCTGGTTGCCGTGGCGGTATGGGTGGGAACGGCCGTTTGCGTTGCCGTTGGGCTGGGGCCTACAGTTGGTGTTTCGGTAGGTGGCTTCGTGCTGGTGGCTGTAGCCGTATTGGTTGGGGTCGCCGTGGAGGTCGCCGTGGAGGTCGGGCCTGTGAACGCTTCCAGCTCAAACGCGCCGATGTCGCAGAGGCTGCTGCTGTCGCCGTTGCCGTCTTGCGGGCGGACGATGCCGCGCTGATCGGTGGCGGCGCAGGTGCCGTTGTTGGCCGCATCCAGCGCCGGGCTGCCGTAGGCGATGGCGTGGGTATGGCTGCTGCCGCCGTTGTTGGCCAGCGGGCCAAGCTGCGGATCGCCGCCGATATGGCCCGTGGTGCTGCCGGTGAAGGTGCAGCCCGCGCCGTTTTGGATGAGGTTGTAGCCCAGCGAATGGAGCGTGCTGGTGCAGTCGCTGCCGTTGCCCGCCACGATGCTGTTGCCCAGGCTGAGCGAACCAGCCTGCTGGCTAAGCCCGCCGCCGCTGTTGCCAAAAATGGTGGCGTTGTTGAGCGTGGCGCTGCCGGTGTTGTATACCCCACCGCCGTCTGCGGCGCTGTTGCCGCTGAGGGTGGCGTTGCTGAGCGTGTTGACGCTGGCGCTGCCGGTGGCGAGTGCGCCGCCACTGCTGGCGCTGCTGTTGTTGGCCAGGGTGCCGCTGTTGATCGTGACGCTGCCGCCGTCGTTGTAGATGGCGCCACCCCAGCTTCCGGCGCTGTTGCCAGCGATGAGGCCGCCGTTCATGGTGAAGCCGCCAAAGCGCACTTCCATTGCGCCGCCGAGATTTACGGCCGTATTATTCGTAATTTCGCCGCCGTTTTGTACCACCTGCCCCTGGTTTAAATTAAGAATCTGGTTAAGATACCCTGGTTTCGTTCTGGCCGTTCTTTTGGTTACAATGGTGTGATGGGAAACGAGAACAAGAAAAAGCGTGTTTTGCTGCTGACCACCCCACAAAGTTACCGGGTAGAACCGTTTTTGGCGGCTGCCCAAAAGCTGGGGGTTGAGGTGGTGCAGGGGGTGGATTTACCAGAGGCGCTGGCGCAGCAGTGGGGGGTGCAGTTGAGCCTGGACTTTAGCCAGCCAGAAACGGCCGTTTCCCACATCATACATTTTGCCAGGGAACGGCCGTTGGCCGCCGTGGTGCCGGTAGACGATGCCGGGGCGGTGCTGGCGGCGCAGGCCAGCCGGCTGCTTGGGCTGCCCCACAACGATCCAATCGCCGCAGAGGCAGCGCGAGACAAATACCAGATGCGGCAAATGTTGGCCGCAGCGGGCGTGCCCTCCCCCAAATTTTGCCGCTTTGCGCTGAATGAGCTAGCCGAAACGGTGCTGGCCCAGGTAACTGCCCAGATTGGCTTCCCCTGCGTGGTGAAGCCGCTGCACCTGAACGGCAGTCGCGGCGTCATGCGGGCCAACGATGTGGCGGAGTTAGACGCTGCCGTGACTCGCTTGCGGGGGATGCTGTCCGGTGACGGCTATTTTTTGGTGGAATCCTATTTGCCGGGGGTGGAAGTGGCTTTGGAAGCGGTATTGGAAAACGGCCGTCTCCTTCCCCTGGCCCTTTTCGACAAGCCAGACCCGCTGGAAGGGCCATTTTTTGAGGAAACGATCTACGTGACGCCCTCTCGCTTGCCAGAAGCGGTGCAGCGTCAAATTATGGCCACGGCCGCTGCCGGGGCGGCTGCCCTGGGCCTACAGCTGGGTTCGGTTCATGCAGAGCTGCGGGTAAATGAGGCGGGGGCGTGGATTGTGGAGGTAAACGGCCGTTCCATTGGCGGCCTCTGTTCCCAAACGCTGCGCTTTGATATGGGGTTATCGCTCGAAGAGTTGATCCTGCGGCAGGCAACGGGGCTGCCCGTCAGCCACCTGCGGCGGGAGCAGCAGGCCAGCGGCGTGATGATGATCCCGATTCCGCACGGCGGCATTTTGCGCACCGCTAGCGGGGTGGAAGCCGCCCGCGCCGTTCCTGGCGTCAGCCAGGTAACGATTACCGCCCCGTTCAACAATCGCCTGGTTCCCTTACCAGAAGGGGCAAGCTATCTCGGCTTCATTTTCGCCGCGGGCGACACCCCCGCCGAGGTAGAAGACGCCCTACGGCAGGCCCATGCCTACCTTCAGTTTCAGATTGATGAGGAAATTCGACTGTTTCACAAACCTCAGGTTTCCCAATAAAAAAGGCCCGCACCCATTTCCCGATGCGAACCTTTACCTTTTCCGTTTACCGATTACCGATTACTGTTTACTGATTACTGCCTCGCTGATTACTGCCTTCAAGCCGACCGCACTCGTGGGAACAGCTCCGGCTGCATCGCCGCCAGGCGCAGCATCTGCCGGATATGCCGGAGCGAGATGATGCCCACGATACGGCCGTATTCCACCACCGGCAGCGCACTTAACCCCTCATGACTCAATCGCTGCTGGACATCGTATAAATCGGCCGTAAGCGTTACCGGCTCCACGTCACGAACCATTACCGAGGCCACGGTCCGGTCTACATCACCCTCCTGCAACGCTGTCATCAACTGCTCATTGCTCAAAAAGCCGACGTAGTCACCAAACTGGGACACCGGGAAATCGGTGATGCCCCGAGCCGTCCAGTTTGCCGCCTCACGCAGGCTGTCTACAGGCTGCAGAACGGGTACCTGGTTGGAATACGCTTGCTGCACAGTATAACCGCGCAGCCGCTGGCGGAACTGCACCATTTGCCCCTCCTGAGTTGCTCCAGAAAAAATGAAGATGGCAATGAGCACCGTGAAAAATTGGGCGTTTAACAGCCCGTACAGGCCAAACAATATCGCCAGGCTGCGCCCTATCCCCACGGCAATTTGAGTGGCTCGACCATACTCCAGCCACATTGCCAACGCCGAGCGCAAGACACGCCCACCGTCCATAGGAAAAGCTGGAATCATGTTAAAAACAGCCAAAATGACGTTGTAGAAAAAGATATAGGCAAAAATAGCTGTAAACGTTAACGACACACCGCTGGTTAACGGATTGTTTAACGGCAATCCAAACAGCTGCGCGATGACAAACATTAGCGCCGCCAGAACAACATTCACGGCCGGGCCAGCCAGCGCAATGACAAACTCCTGTTTCGGATTGTCTGGCATATGGCGCAGCTGCGCCACCCCGCCAATGGGCAGCAGCACAATCCGCTCTACCGGTACGTCATAATAAAGCGCGGCAAAACTGTGCCCCAGCTCATGCAGCGTTACCAGCACAAAAAGCAGCAAGATGACAATGACGCCAAACAGCGCCCCAGACAGACCGCCACCAAGCACGCCAAACTGAAACGCCGCCCAGATCAAAATGAGCGGAAACGTCAGGTGAACACGTATATCGATACCACGTACAGAAAACAGTTTCAAAGAGCTGTTCATAATGTACTTCCTTTTTGGGTAAGCATTCTACACTTTTTGGAGACTTTTGAAGTTTGAAGCACCAATTGATGATGTTCCTAGAGGTGCAAACTTCAAAAGCCTGAGCAGTTACTTATGATCCAAATGAACCAGGCCAAAAATTGGCTTAATCAGACATATTTCATAATAATGTAAGACTGTTTAATATTTGTTAGAAGCGTATTAAGGTCGCATGAAAAGGAGCAGGATGAGCAGAAAAAGCCATCAAGAATTTGTCGTTATTGGCCTGGGGCGGTTTGGCTCCAACCTGGCCATTGCCCTTGAGGAACATGGCCACACCGTCATGGCCATCGATATCGATCCCAATTTGGTTCAAAAAGTGGTTGATCGGGTGACGCACGCCGCTGCCCTGGATGGCAGCAACGAAGATGCCCTGCGAGCCATCGATATCAGCTCATTCGATACAGTTATCGTAGCGATTGGTAATGATTTTGAGGCAAATCTGTTGACTACCGTCAACTTGAAAAACCTGGGTGTTCGTCAGATTATTTGCAAAACCCAAACTCGCCGCCAATGCGATATTTTGCTGCGTTTGGGAGCCGACAAGGTAATCCAGCCAGAGCACAGCAGCGCTCGTCGTCTGGCTGAGGAGCTCAGTACCCCGGCGATGATTGAACATTTCAACCTGGGTCAGAACTACAGCATCGCCGAAATTATCTTGCCAGACTCGCTGGCCTGGCAAAGCCTGGCTCAAAGCGATATGCGTAATAAACACCACGTAACGGTTTTGTTGGTCAAGCGAGGAGATCAGGTTCACATTTCACCCAGGGCCGATACGATTTTGCAGCAAGGCGATATTTTGATCGTATTTGGTGAAAATAGATACATCATCCAATTCAGCAGTCTGGTATGAGACAACTTCCACCATCCAGAGAAAACATCGTTAGGTTAGACCCTTTAGACAGCAATCCTCGCCGTCGAAGGCCGCTGCCTGTTGCGATGCGCCTGGTGCTTGGCCTGATACTGCTGATCAGCGTGGGCAGCCTTATCTTGCTGTTACCGGGTATGACAACGCGCTCTATCACCCTTTCCGACGCATTTTTTACCACGACCTCCGCTGCTACCGTTACCGGTTTGACTGTGCTAACGACCAGCACCGAGTTCACACAATTGGGCCAGATCTCCCTGCTTTTATTGATCCAATTAGGCGGTGTAGGCTACATGTTTCTGGTTGCTCTGGCGCTGCAGCTGCTAGGGCGGCGGGTTTCTTTACTGGATCGGCTGGCAGTTTCAACTTCGTTGGGATTAGACAAACCGGCTGCTATTTTGCGCCTGCTGCGGCAAGTGGCTGTTGGAATTTTTTTGATTGAGGGTATAGGTTCCTTGCTGCTTTATTTACATTGGCGTACCAGCGGCATTGTCGCACCTGATCAGGCGGTTTTTTATGCCGTCTTCCATGCCATTTCGGCTTTCTGCAATGCTGGGTTCGATCTGTTTGTGGGGCTGCCACAATATCCACGCGGTATTCCCGGCGATAATGTGACGCTGGTGATTATGGGGGTGCTTCTCGTTTTGGGTGGGTTGGGCATTCCGGTTTTTGTCGATTTTTCCCAATTATGGCGTCGCAAACGGCTAACCTCCCATACCCAACTAACCTTGATGGTGGTTGTTTTGCTGACGATTGTGGGCTGGGTTGGGCTTTTTGTGGCCGAAACGAAGTCAGGCGGCGTTTTAGAGATGTCTCCGCTGAGTGAGCGTCTGGTTCATACCTGGTTTCAATCTGTCTCGGCCCGGACGGCTGGTTTTCCTGGTTTGCGCGATTTTACCCAGCTTGGACCAGAAAGCCGTCTGCTGGTGATGGCGTTGATGTTTATTGGCTGTGCCCCGGCGTCGATGGGTGGCGGTATTACGACCGGTACGTTTGGGGTGTTGGGCCTGGCTTTTTGGAGTTCGGTACAGGGGCGCAGCGCGGTTCGGTTTAGGCGGCGTTCTGTATCTAATGAAACAATACGGCGGGCAGCGGCCGTTTTAAGCATTAGCCTGGTTTTGGTCTTTGTGGCCACTTGGCTCATCTTGCTAACGCATGAGATACAGTTTAGCGATGCGCTGTTTGAGGTGGTGTCGGCTTTGGCAACGTGCGGCCTTTCGATGGGCGTTACGGGGGAATTGAATATATTCGGCCGTTTTATTATTATTTTGATGATGTTTTGGGGGCGGTTGGGGGCGCTAACAATTGCGGTGGCGCTGCTGCAACCCCGATCCGAGAAGCAGCTGGTGGAGTATCCTGAAGCAACGCTGCTAATTGGCTAAGCGTGGTAATCAAAAAAAACCGCCATATCTGATGATATGGCGGTTTTTAGTACGCCCTGAGGGACTCGAACCTGCGACCTTCTGGTTCGTAGGATGGGGTTCGGCTAAATATAATAGCCAATATACGGGCAATTTAAAGGGTTTAAAGGGGATTTAAACTATATTTGGGGGTCATTTAAATGAGGATTTTCCATTATTTCCATTGTTTTTGATGCTGGTAGCTACGGTTGTCGCTACGGTTTAGGATTTAAATAGGCCATCCATCTTCTCAGCCGCTTCTGCGTGCATCCCTTTCATGACGTGGCTGTAAGTATCCAATGTCAGCGTGATGCTGCTGTGACCCAATAACTCTTGCACCTTCTTTGGGTGTACATCCTGAGTTAATAAAATGGTTGCTGCTGTATGTCTTAAATCGTGGAATCGTATTTTGGGAATATCCAGCCTGTCTAGAACACTGTAGTAGTGCCTCAATAAATTCCTTGGAATAATGGGAGTGTCGTTCGAGGTGGTAAAGACAAAACCATTATTACTTTCCATATCCTTCAATGCAGCAATTACAATGTCAGGCAGTGAGATCGTTCTGCGCGAACGTTTGGTTTTTGGTTCGCCGATAATCGCCTTGCCCCCTATCTCAGATATGGTTTTTTGAATACTCGCCGATTTTCCCGCTAAATCTATATTCTCCCATTCAAGTCCTAAAATCTCGCCGCGCCTGGCACCAGTTGTTAACGCGATCAAATAGATTGCATACCAACGGTGTTCCCTTACTGCATTCAAAAACGTCTGGGCTTGGACGACACTCCAAATTTCAGGGAGGCTTTTGTCGGGACGTGGGGGTGTCACCGAACTACATGGATTGTTGTTAATCAGGCCCCACTTTACTGCCTCATTTAATGCGCGTCTGATCACAGAATGGATATGAAGCACAGTTTTCTTTGATAAACCTGAGTTTACTTTGTCACTGTAGAGCTTTTGAAGGTGATGAGGCTTCAAGTTAGCCAGTTTCATCTTCCCTATTTCGGGAATCACGTGTGTTTCAATTATCCATTTGTACGAGGAAAAAGTTTTGGGTTTCAAGGTGTGTTTGGCCGTATCTTCGAGGAACTTTACTAAAAACTGCGAAAGTGCCATCCGCTCATCTATTAAGCGGCCGTTTTCTTTGATTTGTTTTCTATACTCGAACAACCAATCCTTAACTACTTGTTGTTTCTTGGATCGCTTTTTCTTGCGCTTGCCATCCGGCAGCGTGATTTCAGCAACCCAGGTATTTTCGCTTTCCGAAAAATAAATCGATCCTTCACCATTAGAACGTTTTTGAGACATTACAGTACCTATACCCTTAACCAAAACGCGCTTTCTGGCTTCGTAAGTTCGACGGTGACGCCCGTTACAAGCTGAAGTGATGAACAATACCAATTTCTGTTGAACATCCGTGCTATCTCATTATAACATAAGCTACAAGGTGTTTTAAAAACACAAAGGCAGATGGAACGTGATTTACCAGACATAGCAAGGGGTGGAATCCCACTTGAGCAGCCGAACCCACAACCAGAAATAAGGAGAGTTGCAGAGACAGCCAAATGGGATTTCCAGCAAGAAGCCATCAAGCTCTACAGGCGGGCTGATGTCATTATTGATAGATTTTATCCGGTCATACATACTCCCCATTTTCAGGGAAGACTCCCCTCAGTTTTGATAGCCATTGATTCAGAAAGAAATAGAAAGGTACTGGCAAGTTATAGTCTGGTGCCTGATGAATACGGGTTGTCTTTCAAAATCAACATGAACAGACAGCATTACATTAATGGCCAGGATGACGAAGGAAATAATATTAAAGTTTGGCGGTTTGATGAGTGGGCCCAAATGGAAACGCTGGTGCATGAAATTGGCCACCATTGGCAGCAGATGTTAGGTGAGAATCCCTACAAGATCGGTTCCAGAGTAACCCACAATAAAGAGTTTTGTGACAAGATGGCACAGCTGGGCATTCAATGTGCATCGGAAGGTTATCACACCCAAATAGCAGATAGCGACTCCCCTTTCGGGCAACTCATGAAGGAATGGGGCATCAAACCACCAGAGAATGTGCCGCAGGATGATTTTGACATTCATTGGTTTAGAGAACATTTTAAAGACAGAGAAATGAAAGGGAGAAGCACACTCATGAAATTTGCTTGTGAGTGTGGTCAGAATATCAGGGTGGGCAAAAAAGAATGGCCGGGGGCCGTCTGTAATGCTTGTGGGAGCCAATATGAAGTGGCCTAAAGTGTATGCCCCATGTTATTTTGCTCCCGGCTTGCTTATTTGAAATGCCGCTAATCCCCTCTTGAAATGCGTTTCTAGACCCTGTAGGATGAGTTTAGAAAGGATTGTAATTACCTGAAAAAAGTCAGTTCGACTTTTCAGATAATTAAACATCTATGGTAATCACTGTAGCCTCACAAAAAGGCGGAACCGGCAAAAGCACAACGTCAATTACATTGGCTGCGGGATTGGGCAAAATTGGCAAAAAGGTTCTCCTCATCGACATTGACAGCCAGGCCAATTCCTCAAAAACGTTACTGCCCAATTACCTCAAAATCCCTAAAGACGAAACCATCTTCGCTACCATTCTTGATCGCAAGCCGCTCCCTATTCACCAGACACCTACCCAGGGGGTCAGCATTGTCCCCTCTCACATCCTCCTTTCAAATACCGATATTGAGCTAACCACAGCCAAAGACCACCGAGAGGCACGCTTAAAGAACCAGCTTGAAAAGGTGAAAGGAGAGTTTGACCACATCATCATAGATTGTCCCCCCGCCCTTTCCTGGCTAACTGTTAATGCATTTACGGCCGCCGAGGGTATCTTGATTGTCGTCTCCCCTGGTTACTTTGAACTGGATTCCCTGGTTGCGCTCAACAAAACCATTTATGAAGTCAAAGATCTTTTTAACCCCTCGTTGAGGCTGCTTGGCTACCTTTTCACCATGAGTGATCCCACGGTCAATAGTAAAACCAGTCTCAAGCTGCTGCGCCAAACGTATACCGACGATGTCCTGTCAACCATTATTCCTCGCAACACAGATATTCGGGATGCGCATTTCAGCAAGCAAGATATTTTCACCTACAATCCGAAATCCACCAGCGCAGCCGCTTACATGAAGCTCATCAATGAACTATTTGGCCATGAAAAAGAAAATTAATGAATTAGCCATCGCAACGGAGTTGCGCGAGGGGTCTGCCCATTTCAGACCAGCCCCGCCTGTGCCAAAGAAAATCAAGTCAAAATCCACGTCAAATATCACGCGACAACGTGATAACGCACGTGAGGTATCAAGTGATATGCCACGTCAAAAGCCACGTGAGAAATTACTTGAACCGGTATTATCTTTACCGATACGGGACGAAGTCCAGGAATTCAGCTTTCGCTTGCGCGATGAGCTCAAGGTGAAAGTGCAGGCGGAAGTACCGCACACCTGGCAGAAGGAGCTGGAAGAGGTAGCCAGAAACCTGGATGTCAAAAAATTGGAGTTGTACCGCTTTATCTTTGGCGAATTTCTAGGCAAGGTCAAACGAAAACGGCCGTCCTAGACTCGCCCACTGCCTATGGAACCAATCAAAAGCCTCATCCAAGAAAAAGAGCGAACCATTCTGTTGAAGGGGTTTGATCCTGTGTCCGCTGGGGGATTCACCCAGGTACCCAATCTGGTTTTAAAAAACAAAGAGATCAGCGCTGGGGCCAAGCTGGTATACGCTTTGCTTTTAAGCTACGCCTGGCACAATGACAGCTGCTTTCCAGGGCAAGAGCGAGTGGCCAACGATTGTGGCAAGTCACAGGGCTGGGTTAGCCAGCAAATGAAGGAATTGGAGGAGCAAGGTTTTCTGGAAATCACAAGACGCGGGCAAGGGAAAACCAATATTTATGCTTTATCTTATCAAGTGAAGGGAGAAAAAAGCCAAAAGTGAAGCTGATATTAGTATGCTGATATCAAGATATTAGCCGACTGATCCCTGGTTATTAGCGGGCTAATACAAATAATATACAGATAAACATATTCAGCTGAAAAATACTCAGTTTTTAGGCATTTTAAGATTTTTCAGTTTGAAAATGCTCGCCTGAGTATTTTTTTTGAACGCTAATAAATTGTACTCATCATTTGTCGCAAATATGAGTAACAACTATCGTACCGTTTTGGCAACCGGTACATTTCACAAACCTGCGGCATCGAGCCTTGGTTTGCGACTGGAATGTTGCCTTGCCTCGGGGAGTCATCGTTTCATCCTCTTTTTCCCATCCTTTCAGGATGAAAAAGAGATTTCCCCGATAACCCCCACTCACCAAGCCAATGGTGTCAGCCTTTGCCTGCCGGTGTTTCACACTCGTCCGTCAAAGCCCGACTGCCTCGGCTCCGCCCTTAGGTATTTTCTTTCGCTTACGCAAAATAAAATTCTAAGGGTTCCCTGGCTGCTTCACGAGGTCTACGACCACTGTTCATTCGCTGCGGCGGGACGCTGCGCCCACTGGTGTTCCCACACCAGCGACCTGGCTACAGCCGAGGCAGTCGGCCTACGGCCGACACCTGCGGGGCTGACGTTTTCCAGACCTTTTGTCAGCCCCTCCGGAAGCGGAAGCCAGGCTGTGCCTGGCCATTTTTTATATATCAATCGAACCGACACGGATAAAAATAAGTAAATCATTCAGATACCCACCTCTTGTAGGCTAGATTACCTGTTGTGGTCCTTCCTCCGAAAACGTTATGATGATAGGCACGAATTAAATTTGGGAGCTGTCTTGTTTTATGAAAAAAAAGATTTTGCATATTTTTGATCGTTTGCCACAAATAGCTGATTCAATTTGCGGCATCGATCCCGCTGTCGATTCCCCAGAAAAAAAGCGGAAACATTATTTGATGACGGGTGCTCTGGCCACTGGGGTCCTGTCATGCCTGATTTTCAGCTATCAATTCGCCGCCGTTACTGGCTGGTTGAATTACAATGTGGTTATTCTGCTGATCGTCGGTCTAGCTGAATTCGGTGCCATCATTGCGCTGGGGCTAGGAAAAGATATACGCTATATTGGCGCTATTGTGTCGGTTTGTGGCTACTTGTCGCTCACATTTTTTGCCTATCAAACAGGTGGCTTCGAGGCCTCTAATATTGTTTTCTACCTAATCTTGCCTGTTTTTATGATGTTTATCATTGGCAGCAAGGCGACGCTAGTGTTCTCTGCTGTCATTGGCCTGACGATCACCGTTTTTTACAGCCTTGATCAATCCGGCTATATATTTCCACAAATAATACCGGCAGCGGATCAAGATCAGCTCAGATTTGTGACTTATCTTGCTACTTTAGGCAACCTGGTTTTCATTTCCTGGCTTTACGAAGCATCCCGGCAGAGCTCGCTGGCGCAGGTGGCCGTTGCCAGGGACGAGGCTCAGGCAGCCGCTCGGGCGAAGAGTGAATTTCTGGCTGGAATGAGCCACGAGATACGAACACCGCTTAACGGAGTTATTGGCATGACCAGCCTGCTGATGGACACGCCGCTGACGGCTGAACAAGAAGAATTTACTCGCACGATTCGCCACAGTGGGGATGCGCTATTGGCGGTTATCAACGATATTCTGGATTTCTCCAAGGTAGAAGCGGGGAAAATTGAGGTGGAAGCGCAGCCCTTTGACTTACCCCTTTGCCTGGAGGGCATATTGGATCTACTGGCTGTGAAGGCAGTGTCCAAGGGTCTGGAGCTTCTCTACTACATCGAGCCGCACACCCCGTCAGCTGTTGTGGGTGACGTCACCCGATTGAGCCAGATATTGATGAATCTGATAGGCAATGCCATTAAGTTTACGGAGAAGGGAGAGATCATTACTCGGGTCAGCAGCCAATCACTGCCTGACGGCCGTTTTCAGCTTCAATTTTCTGTTCAAGACACGGGTATTGGCATTCCAATTGAGGTGATAGACCGCCTGTTCAAATCATTTAGCCAGGTTGACGCCTCAACAACGCGCCGCTACGGGGGCACCGGGCTAGGGCTAGCCATCAGCAAGCGATTAGCCGAATTGATGGGCGGTACTATGTGGGTAGAAAGCGAAGTAGGAGTGGGATCTACATTTTCCTTCATATTTGAGGTTGAGAAAGCCCCTGATTCATTTGCCTTGACTACTCCTGTCCAGCGCTTGCCTGAATTAGCCCAACAACGGGTCCTGGTTGTAGACGATAATGAGACGAACTGCTTTATCCTTTCACGACAGTTAGCCAGTTGGGATATGATCCCAACAACAGCTGCTTCCGGCATCGAGGCGCTGCAATTGATAGAAGCTGGAAATTCTTTTGAACTGGCGATTCTTGATATGCAAATGCCGGAAATGGATGGCATTGAACTGGCTAAGGCTATCCGACAACACCATACTCAACCGTCTTTCCCTCTGTTACTGTTAACCTCACTTGGTATGCAAACCGGTAGAGAAGTTGAACACCTTTTTGAAAAATGCCTTGTCAAACCGGTAAAATCCTCGCAACTATATGATAGGCTGGCCACAGTTTTAGCTGGTACGGTGCCAGTCGCCTCGCCAACAACACTTTCCCCCTTTGACTTGCAGATGGCGAAAAAACGGCCGTTGCGCATCTTACTGGCAGAAGACAACCGCGTGAATCAAGCCGTTGCCTTGCGAATGCTGGAACGCATGGGCTATCAAGCTGACGCTGTCGGCAATGGTACTGAAGCGCTGGAGGCTTACAGTCGCCAGCCCTACGATGTGATTTTAATGGATATACAGATGCCGGAAATGGATGGGGAAGAAGCCACTCGACGTATCCGGCGGAGGTGGCCGATCCAACGTCAACCGTACATCATTGCCCTGACAGCCAATGCACTGAGCGGCGATAGAGAAAAATACATGGCCAGTGGTATGGATGATTACCTCAGCAAGCCAATGCGTGCTGAAGAGTTGGTGCGTGCTCTGGAAAGCGTGCCTGAATAATTGATATGGCACCATTATTTCAATCGCATCATTCAAAAGGAAAGAAATTAGAAATCGCCTAAACGGTTTTTAGGTAACAGAAAGATATTCTCGTAGCCAATACCGTTTTCCCCCAAAAAGTGGCTCTAATTGGCTCTCAGAAAGCGAGAGAGCCTGTTTTAACACTGGTTGCTAAACCGCTTATTTTGCTTATTGACAGCTCTGGGTTTCGCTTGCTAACCTGATTTGGTGCAAATGCACCAAGATGCAATTGAACCATGGTGCCATTCCCAAGATGTCAAAACAATCTAAGGATAAGCTTGAGACAAAGGAACAGCGAGTGGCGCTTACGGCGCGCCTAAGCCTGGATGCCTATGATGCTATTGCCCAAATACAACGACAACACCGCATCCAAACCCGCCACGCTTTGCCTATCTGGAAAATTATTGATGCGGCCATCAAAGCCTATGCCAAAAAACAAAATAGTTCAGTCAGGGAGTGATCCCGAAAGAAGAGTTTTTACAACGATTGACGATGCCCTGGAAATGGTGCCGGGATTAGAAAAGCTGGCCATTATTCTGAAAGAGCTGAGTCAGAGAAAATACCCCCTGGCAATTCGAAAGGGGATGATAATAAACGTGGCAAAGACACAAAAGAGCGCCCAAATTAATGACAGCAGGAGCACTTGCTTTTTGGATGTGGAGAAAGCCAAAACAGGCAGCACCTACTTGAAAATCACCCAAAACCGTAAAGCGGCTGGCGATGAGTTTGAAAGAAGCAGCATCTATATTTTCCCCAAAGACGCTATTGAGTTTGGCAAAACCGTGGCTGAGATGATTAAGGAGGTGAAATAACAACTGTAACCAAGAAAATGCCGAAACGACGCAAACCATTCACCAGAAACAAGAACCCGCGTAAACTTTATCCTAACAAAAACACCGGGGAGGTGATGGCGGCTATTCATTCTTTTGAAGGCGTGATGACGCATTCTCAGCTCACCCGACTTTGTTTTCCCGGATGCACCAGCACCTGGCCAATGGAGCGAATGCAGCATTATTTTGACCACAAACTCATCAAGAAGCTGGATGCTTACAACGTTAACGGCCATTTTCTCGGTGAGATACTTTACACCTTGGATAAGTTTGGTGCGTATATGGCCGCCAGGTACAAAAAGACGGCGTGGTCAGATTTTAAGTGGCGCAGCAGCCCGCGCTGGCTTACCCTGATTCACGATTTGACCATCAATGATGTGCGTCTGTCGATTGTTGAAGCCTGTCGGAAATATCCCTCATTTTCTGTGCAAAAGTGGGTTTCGGAATATGAATTAAGCCAGGCCAGCAAGCGTATTCCTGGCCGATTAGACAGCTTTTTCCTGCTGCAAAGAGACCGGCAAAACCAGCCAGGCTTTGTTGAACAGCTTGCCTTGCACTTGGAAATTGATACCGGCAATCACTCAATCAAGCGGTTCGTCAAACGCAAGGTTAAGCCCATTCTGAAATTCTTTGGCACGGATGCCTATGCCCATCATTTTGGGGTTCGGGAAGGTGCTTGTTTGATCGTTACGTCTTCAGAAAAAAGGCTTTACAATCTCAAGCAGGCGATAGAGGAGAATGGGGGAGAAGGGCTTTTCTATCTCTCCACCAGGGATGCCATTGCAAAAGAGTCTGTTTTGACCAAACCCATTTGGTTACTTGCCGGATCAGAGTACGTGTTCAGCCTAGAAAACATGCCCTTGTCGCCCGTTGAGGCTGGGGTCTTGAACAACGTGACCAGCCCGTATTACCGACAAGCGATTTTGCCCCTTTGAGAATTTTGCACTTCGACGATCATTTTCTGCTGAACTCACTGGCAGCCCAACATTTTGCAGCAGCTCCATTTTTATTCTTTCGAAAGCGTCTTGATTCACCGCTGGTCGGGGGACATTGAGTGTTTTGAGGGCGACAACCTGATCGCTTTCAGGCGGGAGGACAAAGATTTCTCGATGCCTTTGCCTGCGAATTGTTTGGACAAACATCTCTTTCTGTTCCAGGAGATTTTCGTAGACTGGATTTGCGTTTTCGTTTGCCCCTTCATTTTTTGTCTTTTGCGGGTCTGGCACAAATAGTTCTTCAGCCACGATCCGGCCGGTTTTGGTCCCGCTGCCGAAAATCACCTTGATTTGTGCCTGGTCAAGTGCGCCTTCGAGTCGGGCATTGGCCAGCTGATGCCAGCCCTGATGGGCCAGACACAGAAACAAGCCAAATTTACGAGCCTCTGAGAGCATTTCAGCCAGTGCCTGGGCCGAACCTTCGTTGGCCACAAACCGCTGAAATTCGTCCAAAACGCAATACCATCTTTGGCGCTTATCTTCTTCCAGCTCCACTCTGGAAAGGGCTGCTTGTTCCAGGCGAACGGCAAGCAGGCTGCCGAGCAGGTTTCTGGTTTCATGATCACAGGTGCCCAGATTGAAAATGAGTATCTTGCCTTCATCCATAAATTGCCTGAGGTTGAGCCTGTTTTCTGAGGCACCCAGCATCAGCTTGAGGGAGGGATTGAGCGTCAAGGCGGTGACTTTATTCAGCAAGCTCTCGATTCGTAAGGATTGCTCTCGTCCCCATTTTTCAAATCGTTCGTAGAAAAAGCCTTTGACATCCTCGTTTTGGCTTTTCTCAAGCAAGGCATCGCGAAAATCTTTATACATGAACAGGCGCGGCAGTTCTACCAAGGAAAGCCGCTGTTCAATGAGGAGGAGGAGGCCATGAAGCGCCACATTTTTAAACTGGGGCGCAGCGGCTAATTCCTGACTCCAGGTTCTTTGGAACGCTTCAATGATATTGCTGACGATGGTGTAAGGAGGGTCTGAACTGGCCAGCACATTCATGGGCATGAAGTAATCTTTGTGACCAGGTTCACAGTAAATGAGCTTTGAAGCATTTTCAGGATTGGCCAGCCAGGGTTGTTTGTTTGAACCTGATGGCTGAAAGGCCAGGAGCTTGAGGATGTTATTGGCTAAATCGCCGTGGGGATCAATCAGGCCGCAGCCTTGACCATGATTGATGAGCTGCCAAAGGAAGCCTTCCAGGAATTTGCTTTTCCCCTTGCCGCTTCGACCCACAACATACATATGGGTGTTTAGTTTTTGCAGAGGAATTCGATACTTGGCAAATCCCAAATCTATTTTTCCAACGAGTGGTCCACGAGACCCAAATTCAACCTGCTTTGAATAGTTTCGTGAATGAAAAACCATAAAGTGATTGTTTCATTAAATCACAAAGATACGGCTTATTTTAGTAGGAACTTACTATGTAGAAACTGGGTAATAGGTATAGTTATCCTAGAATATTTCATGTAAATGATGGCTGACATAGGATTTGATGGTTCTTTGGGAATACATGGGGTACACCCAGATTTGGTGGTGATGTAGAATGGCAGTTATTTTCAAAAACGGAGTGAAACCAATGCCTATATCTATCCCTGCCAAAATTAGTTTTCCCCTGGATATTGCTCAGGTTGAT
>JBGTCV010000108.1:0-50058 GCA_041748655.1 Promineifilaceae bacterium (SeqCode)
GGCCTTTCTCAATCCGCTTTACCCAGATGCTCTGTTCAGCCATTCCTTTCGGTTTGACCTAACTGGGTTCGACTCTTGCCTATCCTTTCCTTGCCAAGCCCCATTTGATGGGGAATTCCTTATACCGTTTCACAGCGCACCCAATCCCCGCTCCTTTAACGAAACAAAGCGATTATGGCCAATGACGATATGATCCAGCACTTCAATATTAAGCAGCGCCCCCGCCTGCACAATTTGCCGCGTCACGGAAACATCTTCGGGGCTGGGGGACGGGTCGCCGGAGGGATGGTTGTGGGCCACAATGAAGGCGGCGGCATTTTCCTTAATCGCCGCCCGGAACAGCTCGCCAATGCGAACGACAGAGGTGTTCAGGCTGCCGATATAAATGGTGGGGGTACTCAACACGCGGCTGCGTGTATCCATCAAAATAAGCCGAAGATGCTCCTTTTCCAGGAAACACATCTCCGACATGAGCAGGTTGGCCGCGTCGGCTGGGGAGGTGATGCGCGGTTTTTCCTCCGGGGCCGTGGTCAGCAGCCGACGGCCGATTTCCAGCGCCGCCTTGATTTCCACAGCTTTAGCCGGCCCCACCCCTTTCACCTCGATGAGTTCGGCAATGGAGGCGCGGGCCAGGCCGGGCAAATCCTTAAAGGTGATGAGCAGCCGTTCGGCCAGGCGCAGCACGTTTTCGCCGGGTGCACCAACGCGCAAAATGATGGCCAGCAGTTCGGCCGTGGAGACGGCTCGTTCACCCACTTGCAGCAGCCGTTCACGCGGGCGATTGGCTTCGGCCATGTCCCGAATCATCAGGCTGTAGCTGGCAGAGGGGGTGAGCTCGCTCCGCTGCCCGTTCTCTTCGCTACTCATCCAGGTCGCCCAGCAGCTCCAGCAATTCTTCCCACTCGTCGGAAGCCAGGTGCAGGGTAATGCTGCCTAGCTCGACGTGGTAGATGAAGCCATCCTCCTCCGGGCTGCGCCAGACGGCAAAATTTTCAGTTTCGGCTACCATATCGACTTCAAGTTTTTCATCTTTGCTCATGGTTTAGATTTCCTTTTTAGGTGAAGATTGGCACGGCGTAAACGGCCGTATTTATTCATAATTGTATGTCTGCTTGCCTGAAAGTACCAATGGTTTTACGAAGATCCTACGAGGTCGGGGCGGTGTGATCTGGTTTGTCTGGGGTGTTGGGTAGCGGAGCAGCAGGGGGTGGGGGAACGGCCGTTTGGGTCTGCTTCTTTATCTTGGCAAACGGATTAAACTCATCGGAAAATGGGTCCCGATCCGTTAACTTGCAATAGATATAAATCCAGATCAACCGAATACTGGCCAATACCGGGGCCGCCAGGAAAATACCCAGGATGCCAGCCACGCTGGCCCCACCTAACACGGCTAGCACTACGGCCAAAGGATGCAGTTTTAAATGATGCCCGATAATGCGTGGCACCAGGTAATAACTTTCAAAATGGTAAACAAAAACGTAAATTCCCAAGACCAGCATAGAAAACCAGAATGGAGACATCAACTGGCCTAACCAACTGGCATCTGACTGAAACGCCGCAATCAGTACGGCAGGAATTGCCGCTAAAACAGGACCAACAGTAGGAATAAGTTCCATCAACCCGCCGATGATCGCCAACGTTATGGCATTGGGCAGGCCAATAATAAGCGCAAGTACAAAAATAATAAGGCCCACGACCACACACAGCAACAGCTGCCCCCGCAGAAACGCATTCCAGGTAATGCTGATCGCTTCACTTAGCTCAATAATATCTTCCCGATAAGAGCGAGGCGCCAGCTTGATGATTGACTCAAACAGAATTTCATGATCTTTTACCAGATAAAAAGAGAGAAACAATACCAGGATGGTCCAGCCCACGGTTGAAATTGTTGCGGTCGCCAGACTCCCAAAAATAGTTAAAGTTTGCCCGCCCAACGTTTGCACAACTTCCACAAGATTGCTGCTCAATGACGTAAAGAGCTGGTTTAACGACAGCTGATCGACTGGGATGATAATGTCGTCGGCCAAAACAATTGGATCCTTGAAGAATTCGCCAATGTTGCGGATGTATTGCGGCGTGCGATGGATGAAATTATTCACCTGGGTGATGATCGGGTTGATGGTGCTGACCGGAATAGAGACCAGCGCGGTTATCAGCAGTAGATAAACCAGGCCAATCGACACATTGCGGCTGAGTGGGGTGCGGTTGGTTAGCTGGGTTACCAACGGCTCGAGGAGATAGGCCAGAATCATCGCCATGCTGAGTGGCAGCAGCAGCAGGCGGAAGCGGTAAAGAGCCAGCGAGAGCAAAAGGAGCAGAATCAAGATAACAAGTCGTTTGTTATTGGCGCTCCACTGTGGGGAAGTAGATTGAACAATACGCTTCATGGTTATGATATCAAATCCTGTAAATTACTTGCCGTTGTAAAAATTATTGGGTAGGACACACCCATACCTTACTATTGTACTGAAAAAAACCTGACATTGAGTATGACGTTTTCCCTACGAAAAAGCCCAGGCTATCATAGCCTGGGCTTCGTTGTTGGTCAGAAAAGTTAAGCGCTGCTTACCCAGAGTTTAGCGACGACCGCCGCCTCCGCGCCCGCCACGACTATCACGTCCACCACCACCGCGATTATCGCGACCGCGACCACCGCTGCCGCCGCTAGGACGTGGCTTCGGCTTGTCGTCTTCACGCGCTTCTTCCAGGGTGAGCCCTTCCAAAACTGCCTTGCGCGAGAGCCGTACTTTGCCATCGGGCGTAACGTCTGTCACCATTACCATCACCTCATCCCCCAGCTGTAGGGCGTCTTCAACGCTCTTGATATGCTCGGAGGAGATTTGGGAGATGTGAACCAGACCATCGGTACCGGGCAGGAACTCGATGAATGCGCCAAAATCGGTGATGCGGACTACCTTGCCGGGATAGATCGAACCCGGTTCCGGTGATTTGGTCATGCCATCAATCTGCTTGACCGCCATTTCTGCCTTCAGCCCGTCAACACCAGCCACAAAGATGGTGCCATCTTCTTGAATGTCGATGGAAACATCAAATGTTTCTTCCAGGCTGCGAATGGTGGAGCCACCTTTGCCAATAACGGCCCCAATCTTTTCGGGGTCGATCTTGACAGTGAGCATACGGGGCGCAAAATCGCTCAGCTGCTCGCGTGGTTCGGCGATGGTTTCCAGCATGTTGGCCAGGATGTGCAAACGGCCCGCGTGAGCTTGCTCCAGCGCTTGTGCCATGAGGTCTTTAGTGAGACCGGCAATTTTGATGTCCATTTGTAGGGCGGTAATCCCTTGACTGGTACCGGCCACTTTGAAATCCATGTCGCCGAGATGGTCTTCCATGCCCTGGATGTCGGTCAGAACCGCAAATTTTTCGCCATCGGTAACCAGGCCCATGGCCACACCCGCTACGGGGCGTTTGATGGGTACACCGCAATCCATCAGCGCCAGAGTGGAGGCGCAGACGCTGGCCTGGCTGGTGCTGCCATTGGAGGAAAGCACTTCAGACACGACGCGAATGGTGTAGGGGAACTCGTCTTCGGAAGGAATCATGGGTCGCAGGGCAGCTTCCGCCAGGGCACCGTGACCAATTTCGCGCCGCTTGGGGCCGCGCAGGAACCAGGTTTCCCCGGTGGAGAAGGGGGGGAAGTTGTAATGGTGCATGTAGCGGCGGGTGTCGTCGCTGGTGAGCCCTTCGACCTTTTGAGCTTCGCGGGGGGTGCCCAGGGTGGCCAGGGATAACACCTGGGTTTCGCCGCGCTTGAACAGGCCGGAGCCGTGGGTGCGGGGAACGATGCGGATTTCGGAAGAAAGCGGCCGTACCGTCGTATAATCACGGCCGTCTGGGCGAATCCCTTCATACAAGATGCGGTCACGGATTGCTTTTTTCTGGACGCTGGTAATGACTTCGCGCACCTCTTTGAGGTCGGTTGTTTCATCCATCTCGAAGAAGTCGTTGACGATCTCTTCGCGCAGGTCGCCCATTTCGTCGTTGCGCTCGTGGCGGTCGGTGGTGCTGGCTACGATCTGTTGAATGCGGCTGCCGATGCGGTCTTTAACGGCCGTTTCTAACCCCGCATCCACCGATTTAATAACCACCTCATCTTTTTCCTTGCCTACTTCAGCCCGCATCTCATTCAGCATCTCGATGAAGGGCTGCATGGCGGCATGACCAAATTCCAGCGCCTCGACGAGCACTTCTTCCGTGACTTCGTCGGCTCCGGCTTCAACCATGATGATGGCGTCTTTGGAGGCTGCCATGCGCAAATCCAGGGAGCTGTACTCCATATCTTGCTTGGTGGGGTTGGCCACAAATTGGCCGTCGATGTAGCCGACACGCACGGCTCCGATGGGGCCATTCCAGGGAATATTGGAGATGTGCAGTGCGGCGCTGGCAGCGTTGACTGCCATAATGTCCAGGTTATGAATCCCGTCGGCCGAGAGCGTGCTGGTGATAATTTGGACTTCATTGCGCATGCCATCGGGGAATAACGGCCGTAATGGTCGATCCGTCAACCGAGAGACCAAAACTGCTTCCGTGGTGGGGCGGCCTTCGCGTTTGAAGTAGCCACCGGGGATACGGCCGCCAGCGTACATCTTTTCTTCAAAATCTACGCTCAACGGGAAAAAATCGAGCCCTTCGCGGATTGATTTAGACATCGTGGCCGTAGACAGCAGCATACAGTCGCCCACGCGAATGGTGACTGCACCGCCAGCCTGGGGGGCCAGCTTGCCCGTGGCAACCGTGATTTCTTCATTGCCGATACGGGTGGTAAAACTTTTTTCAGAATACATTGGATAAACCTCCATAAAAGGTTGTTAGCTTGGGGAAAGCAGAATGCCTAAAGCACAAACTGCCGGATAGATTGCAATCAGCAATCTACCAGCGTTTCAGGCAGTGATGTGTGCGGTTCAGGAAACGCTTTTCCGTTCGCTGTGAGTTGGAGGGGATGGGTTAGGGACTGGGGATTGGCACATACACCCGGAAATGATCCCGTATGTAACAATACCCAATTCCTAAACCGCCAGATCCGCTCCAAAATGAATAAAAGAGAGGGGCAGCCTATGCGCCCCTCTTCAATGTTAAAGCCTTTTTTTATTAACGACGCAGACCCAAACGGCTCAAAATCTCGCGATACCGTTCTGGATGGCGTTTGCGCAAGTAGGCTAGAAAGCGGCGACGCTTCCCAACCAGCTTCAGCAGACCCCTGCGTGAGCTTTCGTCGTGCTTGTGCAGGCGTAAATGCTCCTGTAACTGCTTAATGCGCCGGTCAAAAATGGCGATTTGCACTTCAGCCGAACCTGTATCGCCTTCATGTACCGCAAAATCGGTAATTAATTCGGCTTTTTCTGTACCATTTAATGGCATGTGATATTCCTCCAAGAATATTGTTATTTAGCCTGTAGGCCGCCGGGCCGATTTCGTCGCACCTCCAAGCCATCCGAGATTATAGCCTAAACGAAAGACATTACAAATCCCGAATATTTCATTATTTCATGCCTGCAATTCGAAAACCTAGGGATAAATCCCCAGGCTATGTGTGATGGAAAACGTGCTAAAGCACGATAAAAACGTACTTGTTGGCCACTTTTGAATTTGGGGAGATTATGGGGGGAACGGCCGTATCACAGCAAACTGCACCAGCACCGGATCATGATCCGACAGCCGCTGCGTCGGGTGGGGCGAGACCAGGCGCGTCCAAAGCTGTGGGAGTAGCCCGCTGCTGCGATAGAGAATATGGTCAATGCGCCCACCGGGCATCAGGTGCGGCGTGTCGTACGGAAAGGTGGGCTGTTCGGCTCAGCGGCTGCTGCGTGCGGATCTTGCCAGCCATCCTGGCGCAGCAGGGCGTAGCTGGCACTGGACGGATCAAAGTTGAAATCGCCCAGGAAGATGAGCGGCAGATTCAGCGGCAGAAAGTCAGCAAAGCGTTGGCGGCACAGCGCGTGGGGCCACGTTGCCCAATCCGATAGACGGCCGTTCTGGCGTAGGCGACAGCCACCAGTGGCCAGAATCCAGCAGTTCAAACACGGCTGTGCGGCTTGCAACGCCTGGACGAGCAGCGCTTTGCGTTCATCCCACGGCGGCACGCCTGGCGGGTTCGTAAAATCGGCTGAGACATTGACGGTGATCACGTTCAGTTTCACGGTGGCTGTCCTTTTGTGGGCGGTTGCCGCAGTTTAACTGGGGTGGGCCAGGCGTGTCAATTTTTCTGGCCGGGTTGGTGGAGGGGGAATGTGGGGGGTGGGGAAACGGCCGTTGCCAAAAACAGACTGACCCGCTTTCCTTAACTCCTCTTGTCAGCCTAACGAGGGTGTGTGCTGCCGGGCGGCGTACGTTGAAATGCCGATTTGCCTCGGCTGATTGACCCAAAAATGCTCTTGCGCCAGCACGGTCAACACCACACCCTCGATGCGGAATGATTTTTCTACGTGGCTACTGATTGTCCACAAGCAGGACAAAATTTGAATCCGGCAGCAACTTCATTGTTGCAGTTGACACAAATAACGACAGAAGCATCCGCTCCTGTATTTGATCCTTTATCTTTCTTCCGTTGAAAAATATTGCCAAAAGCCCCTGAAACTTTACCCCCGGCTGTTGCGGCAGCCCCTTTTACATTACCAGCGGCTTGTCCAGCAATACCCGCTGCTTTGGTTAAACCTTCCTTCGTACTACCTGCGGCTTTTTGAAAAATATTCTTTTCCATTACAATCCTGTAGTCTCCGGTTTGTCGTTCGACATCATTAATATCCAAAGGGACATTCAGTTCTGCCGCTGCCTTAATCAAAAAATCACGCTCTTTTTCAACCAATTCACCATCATAAATAGCCATCAACACCAGCACTTCAACCAAACTGCTTCTAATCTCATCATCCTCTATTTGGGCAATAGCAGCAATAATATTGCCTTCATCCGCCATCAGCTTTTTAAACTCGGCTTGGGTATGTTCATCAAACGACATTCGGGATAATATCGCTCGGTAAAATTCCTTTTCTTTGGCAGAATATTCACCATCTATCTGGGCCATATACATCGCCGCCGCAGGGAAAGCGATGTCGTAGGTGTTTTGCCGAGATACAAGTTGGCGTAATTCTTCTGTAACTTTTCCCCGATTCTTGAGGTGATTTTTGGCAATTCCGCCAACGGATTTGGTTGCAACATAGTTATAGCTACTCCCCACTACCGCCGAAACAAAAGGCACCGTATATTTTAGAAGGGACTTTTGCAGTATTCTAATGCCGATGCGTTTGCCAAAATCTTGAATGGCTTTGAGGGTCCCCTTGCTAACGTATTTCTTGACCGCATATTGTGTTCCACCTCGTGCAGCCACTTGCAGCCCTTTTCCCACCATCTCGACGGGAGCAACCCCCAGCGCATACCCAAAAACCATCAATATATCTTCCGGGTCGTCTGGATCAAGTTGTAAATCAAACATAACCGAGAGATCAAGTATCAATCGCATTTGGATACGAGCCAAGTAAACCATCTCCGCACCAATCGCGCCGGCCATCACGGCAATCGTCATTCCCGCAGAACTCAAAGCCGCGATTTGATTTGCAGTTACCCCTACCCCTGTAATTGCCCCGGCGATAGTGGCATATCTGACTGTAACAGAAGTCAATATATCTGCAATTTCATCCGGCGGTAGCCCAGGATATTTTTGTTGAAGGTATTCAGCACTGGCATTACGGTTATAACTTTGAACAACTTTCTGTAAGAGCGCGATAAACCATTGTCCGCTTTTGACATCTTCTATATTCAGCGTTTTGGCAAAGCTTTTAGCTTCTTCAAGCTCAGAAGATACTTTAGCCTCGGCGACTTCATCTGGGGTAATATCATCAATGTTAGGATTTTCCATTTTGGCCTCTGTGATTTTAAGAGTGATTAAAGTAGTCTAGCCTGCACAAGCGCATAATAAATCTGCCAGACTGAAAAAAACGCGCCCAAATAGTATACAAAATATAGTCGCCACTTCAAACAAAAGATGAGGGTTGGCTGGGGTGGGGGATGAGGGACGGCCGTTCCTCTGCTAAACTATCCTCATGAAAACACCCTGGGCCAACGTGGTTTTGCTCATTTTGCTTCTGGTGCAGGCCGTCACCGGTTATTTTGGCATGGTGAACGGCCGTTTCTCCCGCGCCTGGATTTTGTGGGCCCATGGCATTGGGGCATATGCCCTGCTGGTGCTGCTTTACTGGAAAGGGGGTATCGTGCTGGACGCCATCCGCCGTAAAACGGTGTGGACCCGCCGCCGCATCGCCTTTGCCGGGATGTTTGTTCTGCTGCTCGTCGTCATTTTCTCTGGCCTCCTGTGGACGTTTAACGGGCCGATTTATTTGGGCGGTTTTAGTTTGGTCAGCCTGCACATCTACCTGGCGCTGCCGCTGCTGCTGCTCATGGCCTGGCACGCCTGGCAGATGCGCTTCATCTGGCGCGTGCCGGGCACGGTGGGGCGGCGATTGTTTATGGGAACGGCCGTTTCCACCCTCCTCGGCCTCATTTTCTGGCGCACCGCCGAATGGAGCAAAGACGAACTGCCATTGCCCGGTGCCGCCCGCCGCTTCACGGGTTCCTACGAAAATGGTAGCTTTTCCAACCGCTTCCCCGTGGTCAGCTGGATCAACGACAATCCCCCGCCTCTTGACGTTGCCAGCTGGCAGTTGGTGGTGGATGGGGCGGTGAAACGGCCGTACACCCTCATCTACGATCAGCTGCGCGAACTGATTGACCGGGAAGAAACGGCCGTCGTCGATTGCACCGGCGGCTGGTATGCCGAACAGGTGTGGCGCGGCGTCTCCCTGGCCCGCCTGCTGGAAATGGCTGATCTGGACGACGCGGCAGCCAGCCTCTCCGTCATTTCCGTCACGGGCTACCAGCGGCGGTTTACGCTGGCACAGGCCAACCACTACTTCCTGGCGCTCGATGTAGCCGACGTGCCGCTTTCCCACGGCCACGGCTTCCCTCTCCGCCTCGCCGCCCCTGACCAGCGCGGCGTCGAGTGGGTCAAGTGGATCACTCACCTCCGGCTCAACCGCACCAGCAAAATCTGGCAGCCTCCCCTCCCGCTGCAGTAAAATAATCCGCAGATTACACAGATTAGCGCAGATTTTTTTGGATTTTGCCTTATAATCTGCGTCAATCTGTGTAATCTGCGGATAGTTTTTTTGCTTTGCCAGTTTGGAGGAAACAGAATTATGTATCAAAAGTTTGTTTGGCGATGGCTGCTGCTGGGGGCAACGGCCGTACTTCTTCTCACCACCAGTTTTCGACCCACCCACGCCCAAATTCCTAACCCTGGGCTGCTTATCACCGAAATTTACTACAACCCGCCCGGCGCAGAGGATGAGCGGGAATGGATTGAGATTGCCAATGTGGGCACGGCCGTTCTCGACCTCAGCGACATCAAAATTGGCGACGAGGAGCAGAGCGGTGGTGGCGAGGGTATGCGCCGTTTTCCAGCCGGGACGGTCATCGAGCCAGGGCAGGTGGTGGTGGTGGCCCAAACGGCCGTTGGCTTCCGCACCCTCTTTGGCACAAACCCAGACTTTGAACTGACTGATTCTGACCCCGACGTGCCGGACATGCGCCGCTATGCCCTCTGGTCTACGGGGGATATTGCCCTGGCCAACGGTGGGGATGAGGTGCTGCTGCTCAACGAGCGCAATCTCATCATCGACAGCGTGAATTACGGGGACAAGGAGACCTTTTTTAGCCCGGCGGTAACGGCCGTTTTTGAAGGCCAAAGCATCGAGCGTCACCCTGCCAACTGTGACACCGATACCGCCACCGACTGGCGACCCCAGCCCCGACCAACTCCCGGCACCGTGCAGTTCGACGACGCCTGCCGCGCCCCGCTCAATCCCGCCGAGCTGGAAGATTTACCTCCCATCGGTGCCATTCAGGGGGTGGGCGAGGTGGCGGCGGCGATTAACCAAAATGTCACCTTTCGCGGCATCGTGACGGGCGTCTATGAAGACCGCAACGCCAGCGGCACCACCTTCTACACCGCTTTTGTGCAGGATATTCCTGGCTATGAAGATGGTGATCCAGCTACGTCTGACGGCATTGCGATCTTTTTGGGGCGAAGACGGCCGTCTTTCCGAATTGGCGATCAGGTGCGGATCTCCGGGCTGGTAACGGAGTTCTTTGGCCTGACCGAAATCGACGACAACGCCCTGGAAATTCGGGTGGAGTTGAGCGACCAGCCGCTGCCGGAACCCATTTTGATCGATCCGCCCGCTGAAGCAGCGGCATTGGCCGCCTATTTTGAGCCATTGGAAGGGATGCGCGTGCGGCTGGCCGATCCGGCGCGGGTAGTGGGGGCTACCTTTAGCAGCTGTGGTTTTGCCGTCGTTTCGCCATCGGTGAACACGCCGCGTATTTTTCGCCGCGTTTTGGCCGATCCCATTGGGGAAGTGGTGCCGATTTTGTATCAGTCGGACCAGTTTTGTGACGGCTTTCCCCACGTAAAAACGGGCGATTTGGTCAGCGGGCTGGTGGGGCCACTCACCTACAACTTTGATCAGTTCAAAATCGTGCAGCAGGCGCAGGATGCCTTGACGGTGGCGGCTGGTGCGCTTCCCGAACTCCCCGCGGCCCCGGCTTTGGCCGAAAACCAGATCAGCATTGCCAGCTTCAACGTGGAAAACTATTTCGATCTGATCGACGACACCGGCCGCGACGCTGAACCGAAGCCGCTGGCGCTGGAATTGAGGCTGAAGCAGCAAAAATTAGCCGCTGCCCTGACACAAACGCTGGGCTGTCCCACTCTGGTGGCGATTCAAGAGGTGGAAAAGGAGGTACTGCTGGAGGAATTGGCGCAGCTGGCCGCGCCGGGCTGTGGCTTTACCTACACCGTCACCCATCTGGAAAGCCCCGACATGCGCGGTATTGACCTGGCGCTGCTCAGCCAGCCAGATCGAGTGACGGTGCAGTCGGCGGAGCTGAGGCAAGGCTGCACGCTGCTGGAAACCGGTGTGTCTGATGCACGGTTTGATTGCCCGGCGGGACAGGCGATGTTGTTTTCGCGGCCACCCTTGCTGGTAGAGGTTTTGGTGGCGGAACGGCCGTTCACCATTATCGTCAACCATTTCAAATCGAAGCTGGGTGGCGAGGCGGTCACCGCGCCGTGGCGGCTGGCGCAGGCTAACCATGTGGCTGATCTGGTTACGGCCGTTTTGGCCGATGACCCAGCAGCGAACGTCATTGTGCTCGGCGATTTCAACGATTACGAGCAAGCCCCGCCGCTGCTGGCTTTGGCAGAAAACGGCAATATGGAAAACGTGCTGCTGCGCCTGCCGGACGAAACCCGGTACAGCTACATTTTTGGCGGCGTCGCCCAGCTCATCGACGCCATTTTTGTAACGCCTGCCCTGCAAGACAACGTGGTCGAGGTGCTGATTTTGCACGTCAATGCCGATTTCCCCGACGCATTGGGAGTAGACGTGTCGCTGGAGGCACTGCCGTTCAAGACGACGGATCATGATTTGCCGCTGCTCATTTTGCAGCTGGATGACTTGCCCGCGCCGGAATCGGAGGCAGCCGTTATGGTTGGCACCATCTCGACGCCCAGCCACACCGAATCTACAGAACAAGCTGCTGCCGGAGGCTGGTTTTGGTGGCTGGGGGCTGGATTGGTTGTGGGGGTGGGCGGAACGGCCGTTTTCCTGACACGCAAAAAAATATTCACGGCAGGTTCATGACTATTAGCCAATGGGGGATTGATTTTACTTTTTGCCATGCAGTAGAATCAAACCATGCGATCAGAGATTAAACATATTCTTGTTTTGGAACCGGACAGAGCCTTTGCCCTACGCCTGCTGCATGCCCTCAGCCGCATTGGCACATTTTCCGTTTCTCTGACGCCTACGTTAAAAGATGCCTGCCTGCAGCTGGTGCAAAACGATCAGGATCTGGCCTTTATTCCTGTTGTGGAAGGGGCCAAAATTATTCGCTCCCTGCGGGCGGTGCAGCCCGGTTTACGCCTCATTTTGGTAATGTCTTCTGGCGATGAGGAGATTCCGGTAACGTATTCTGGCAATGTACAGGGGGTGCTGATCAAGTCACTGGTGGATGTGGAGCTGGAAACGCTGGTGGAAAATGTAGCCCGTCAGCCGATGGTGCCGCTGCGGCGAGATACGGCCGTTACCCAAGACGCTATCCGTTCGCTGGATACAGCCACGCTCATTGCCACCCTGCAAGAAGCCCGGCTGGGACGCCTGCTGCAAACGATTGTTTTTACCCGGAGCAACAAATTATTGGCCTACTGGGGAGAGCTAAACGAGAATGAAGCTGCAACTGTGGCTGCCCATGTCGGCGAAGGCTGGGTAGGAAACCAGATGCCCTCGCGCTTGCAATTTGTCCATCTGCCCGCCCGCGCCGGGGATTTACTGCTGTTCACCCACAAAGTTGCCGATGATTTTTTGGTAACGCTGGTGGCCCTGCCGGAAGCGCCTCTCACTGAAGTGCGAGAGCAGGCGCGGCGCATGGCCAAAAAACTGAAGGCGGTTGTGGAAGGGCGTATTTTGACCCACACAGGCTTGTTGGGCAATGGTTTTGGGATGGGGCAACGGCTGTCTTACGTCATTGTTTGGCGACCAGAACTGCTGCTGCCCGGTCAGCTGCACATTCCACTGCGGCGGGCCATCACCCGGTTGGCGGTGGCCAATGCCTGCGTGCTCACCCATGTGCAGGTGCAGGCCGATTTGGTGCAGCTGGTTGTCACCGTGCCGCCGGGTCGGGATGCCGCCTGGGCGGCCTATCTGTTCAAAAACGGCTCCGAGCAGACCATTCATCAGGAGTTTGAACTGAGCGGAAATTTGTGGGAAACAGGCTTCTACGCCACCGAATCCACCGGACCACTCACCGAAACCGAGCTAAACCTCTTCCTCGATACGCCATCCCCTAAAACGGCCGAATCCTAAAGGGACGGCAAAACGCACGTTTTTTGGTAAGATCAATCCCAACAACTTTGCACAATGGAGTAAACGTATGCCTGAAGGGCCAGAAATTCAGCTGGCGGCGGATGCGGTGGCGGCGGCGCTTGCGGGGCGACCGACAACGGCCGTTTCTTTCACGTTCGATTCGCTGAAAAAGTATGAAGAACAATTGACGGGGGTGGTGGTAACGGCCGTTCAGGCCCGGGGCAAAGCGATGCTGACCCGCTTTGCCAACGGCTGGAACATCTACAGCCACAACCAGCTTTACGGCAAATGGATCGTGCGCGACGCCTACGACTTCCCCGACACCAACCGGCAGCTGCGCCTGGCCATCCACAACGAGGACAAATCGGCCCTGCTGTACAGCGCCTCGGAGATTGCCGTTTTGCAGGACGTCGAGCTGGACAGCCACCCATTTCTACGCAGGCTGGGGCCGGATTTGCTAGATGAATCCGTTACCGTCCCCCAGGTGGGCAAACGATTCATGGCCGACGAATTCCGGCGGCGGCGGTTGACCTCGCTGCTGCTGGACCAGGGCTTTTTGGCCGGGTTGGGCAACTATTTGCGCAGCGAGGTGCTGTTTGTAGCGTGCGTGCATCCCTCGCTGCGGCCAATCGATTGTACGGATGCGCAGATTGAGGCGTTGGCGGAAGCGGCCGTTTCCCTCACGCGCCAATCGTACCAGACCCGGGGCATCACCAACAACCTGGCGCTGGCTGAGAAATTGAAGGCAGAAGGGCAGCGTTACCGCGACTATCGCTTCTGGGTGTTTGATCGAGACGGCCGTGCCTGCTACCACTGCGGCACGCCCATCATCAAAGACAGTATCGGTGGGCGACGGCTCTACTACTGCCCAACTTGCCAATCGAAAATAAGACGCAGATTTACCTGATTCCCATGATCAGGAAAATCAGGTAAATCTGCGTCCCATTAAAAATGCTGTAGCCGCGCTTTCTTAGCGCGAAAAGCGCGGATTGGAATCCGCGGCTACTTGAAGAGGAACATCATGACCCAAAATCAAGTCACCATCGACGTCTGGTCAGACTTTGTTTGACCGTTTTGCTTTCTGGTCTCCTCCAGTTTGGAGAAGCTCAAGCAGACACACAACGTACAAATTCGCTGGCGCTCTTACGAGCTGCGACCTGAAGGCTCGCCACCCATGCCGCCAGAATACCGCGCTCGCATTGAGGCGGGACGGCCGCAAATGGAAGCGATGGCCCGTGACCGGTACGGCTTAGAAATCAATTCCGGGCCGTTTGGCATCAACAGCCGCCCGGCGCTGGTGGGGGCCAAGTTTGCCGAGGCGCAGGGCGTAGGCGCGGCGTTTCACGATGCCGTTTTCCGTGCCTACTGGCAGGATGCTAAAAATATTGAGGATTTGGACGTGCTGGCGGAGTTGGCAACGGCCGTTGGCCTGGATCGCGACCAGTTTTTAGCTGCTCTAAATGATCCCACTTACCAACAGGCCATGATGGCCGACGTGCAGCAGGCGTTCCAATACGGCCTCAGCGGCGTCCCGGCGCTGGTGTACAACAACAAATACCTGGTCAGCGGCGCACAGCCGTATGAGCTGCTGGTTCAGGTGGCAGAAAAAGCGGCTGAAGACGAGTAAAAAGTGATAAGTGAAAAGTAAAAAGTGCCCCTTTCTTTTCACTTATCACTTTTTACTTTTCACTAAAAATCGGCGGACCTTGCTTAATGCGCTCCTCGACAATTTGCAAGCCTGCTGCATCGCGGGGGATCTGCCAGCGGGCTTCTAGCCACCATGTTGCGCCAGCTTGGGCAAACGGCCGTACTTTTTCCGCCGCCTCTTCCGGTTTGTCGCCCGGCGTTTCCCCTTCCACCACAATATCGAAAGGTTCGTTTTCTGGCCGGTTTTCCCGGACAAAAGCGGCCATTTCAGCCACGGCTTCTGGTGTGAGCGGCTGGTGCTGCTTTTGCGCATCGACCACATTGGGCAGCAGTCCGTCGTAGCGCAAAACGCGGGCCATGCTTTTGGGCCAGTTCCACGCGCCGACCACCCAGATGGGAATACGCGGCTGCTGGACGGGCGGCGGCGGGGGGAAAAAGTCGCACTCTTGCACCTGGTAATGCTTGCCGCTGTAGCGGAACGGTTGGCCGCGCCACAGCCCCGTCAGGATGTCCAGCCCTTCATCCAGCAGTTCAGCGCGGGTTTTGCGGTTAGCCACCTCGCCGAAAGCGGTGAAGCCGGTGTCCACTGCTCCCAGCCCCACGCCTAGAATGACGCGCCCGCCGGAGAGATTGTCCAGCGTGGCCGTTTCGCTGGCCAGCTTCCAGGGGCGCATCCGGGAAATGGGGGTGATCATCGTGCCCAGGCGAATGCGTTCGGTTACCATGGCCGCGGCCGTCAGACTGATCCAGGCGTCAATGCCCCAGACCGGCTCCCAAACAAAGATTGTGTCCCAACCGGCGGATTCGGCCGTTTTGGCCAGATTGGCCACGGTCCGGGCGTCGCCGCTGGGAATGATAAAGCCATATTTCATAGGTGTTCACTCCTTGATTTCCCCGGAAACTGCCATACGTGTGAACCATCTTTTGGATTGGACAGTTTCCGGGGAAATGTTTTGCTAGAGAGTTTAGCGCATAATTCCTGACACCTTTTGTCGGGAACGGCCGTTTTGCACAAATGCCAACTGCCGATTATAGTTTGGTGGGAGCCACGCAGAATTTATCCAGACTTTCCATGAACCAAAAATTAAGAGGCAAGATGAGCAAGCAGCCAGATTTTGATCTAACCGGAAAAGTTGCCCTGATCACCGGCGCGTCGCGAGGCATTGGGCAGGCGATTGCCGAGGCGTATGCCGCTGCTGGTGCCAAAGTGGTGCTGGCCAGCCGCAAGCAGGAAGCGCTGGACGAGGTGGCGGCAATCATTCGGGGCAGCGGCGGTGAGGCGCTGGCGGTGGCGGCCCACACCGGGGATGATGCTGCCGTAAACGCCCTGGTTGCCCAGGCGACCGAAGCGTTTGGCGGCATCGACATTGTGGTGAACAACGCGGCCACCAATCCCCACTTTGGCCCGGTGATGACGGCCGAAGAAAGCCATTGGGACAAAATTCTGGATGTAAACGTCAAGGGTTATTTTCGCGTAGCCAAAGGATGTGTGCCCAGCATGAAGGCACGCGGCGGTGGTAAAATCATCAATATGGCCTCGATTGCCGGGTTGGCTCCGCAGCCAGGCATGGGGGTGTACTGCGTGAGCAAAGCGGCCGTTCTCATGCTCACGCAAGTTTTGGCGGCGGAACTGGCCAGCGATAACATTCAGGTGAATGCCATTGCCCCCGGCTTCATCAAAACCAAATTCAGCGCCGCCATCTGGGGCAACCCGCACATTAACGAAGCCGTCATGAAGCAAATTCCCCAAGGCCGTATGGCCGAGCCGGAAGAGCTGACCGGCATCGCCCTCTACCTGGCTTCTGGCGCTTCCAGCTTCACCACCGGCGCGACGATGTTGATTGATGGCGGGCAGTTTATTGGGAACGTAATTGGGTAATTGGGTAATTGAGTAATTAAGCAACTTCCAATTACCTAATTACTCCAGCAATGGAGTAACAACAGTGTTCGATCTCACCCCTGAACTCAAGAAAATTTTAGCCAAGGCGCGCGCATTTGTGCGTGAAGAGTTGATTCCGTTGGAAAGAGAATTTCTGGCCAAAGGGTTTAACGCCCTGGAGCCAGTTTTGCAGCAGAAGCGGCAAATGGTAAAGGAGCTTGGCCTCTGGCTGCCGCAGGTGCCTCAGGCATATGGTGGGCTGGGGCTGAACCTGTTTGAGCATGGCCTGATGAGCCAGGAGCTGGGCCAGACGCCTATTGGGCATTACGTCTTTAACTGCCAGGCTCCGGACGCAGGCAACATGGAAATTCTCATCGAGCACGGCACGCCGGAGCAGAAGGAAAAGTTTCTGATGCCGCTGCTGTGTGGCGACATTCGCAGCTGCTTTTCGATGACGGAACCGGAACATGCTGGCTCTAACCCGACGATGATGAGCAGTACGGCCGTTCGCGAAGGCGACAGCTACATCATCGACGGCCACAAATGGTTTACCAGCTCGGCCGACGGGGCGGCGTTTGCCGTGGTCATGGCCATCACCAATCCAGAGGCCAGCCGCCACGGTCAGGCCAGCCAGATCATCGTGCCGCTGGATACGCCCGGTTACTCGCTGGTGCGCAACATCTCTGTGATGGGGGAGGCAGGTGATGGCTGGGCCAGCCATGCCGAGGTGCGCTACAACGAGGTGCGCGTGCCGCAAACTAATCTGCTGGGCAAGGAAGGGGAAGGGTTTGCCATTGCTCAGGAGCGGTTGGGGCCGGGGCGCATTCATCACTGTATGCGCTGGCTGGGCATTTGCGAGCGCAGCTTTGAGCTGATGTGCCGTTATGCGCTGAAACGAGAGGTGGCTCCGGGACGGCCGTTGGCCGGGCAGCAAACCATCCAAAATTGGGTGGCCGAAAGCCGGGCCGAGATCAACGCCGCCCGCCTGATGGTATTGGCCACGGCCAAACGGATCGACGAAGCGGGGCAGTACGCCGCCCGCGACGACATTTCGCTGATCAAGTTCCACGTGGCGGGGGTGCTGCAAACGGTGCTGGACCGCGCCTTACAGGTACACGGCGGCCTGGGCATGACCGACGACACGCCCATCGCCTACTGGTTCCGCCACGAGCGCGCCGCCCGCATCTACGACGGGCCCGATGAGGTGCACAAATGGTCGGTGGCGCGGCGTATTTTTGCGAGTTACCGGTAATCGGTAATCGGTAACCAGTAATCAGTAATCAGTAGTCAGTGGGTCAGAAACTGATTACTGGCTTCACCGGTTACTGATAACTGTTCACTGTTCAAATCGTCTAAAAATGGTCTATAATTAGACGATAATTATGTTTGAACCGAACTATCGTATTTCACCTTTGCTTTTGCAGTGCATTAAAGAAATCTCGCTGCTGGTACATATTCTGAATCAGCGGCTGGTTTCAGACGTGGTGCTGGTGCAAATGCAGGCGGAGGCGCGGGCTGTTTCTACGTTTGCCTCTACCAGCATCGAAGGCAATCCGCTGCCGCTGACGCAGGTGAGGCGATTGCTAAAAAGCCAGCCGAAGCAGCTCCGCGACAGCGAGCGTGAAGTGGTCAATTACAACCGGGCGCTCACCTGGCTCAATGCTGAGACAGATAAGGTGTTGACGCTGGATTTGCTGTTAAAAATTCATAATGATGTGGTAAATGGTTTGCTGCCTGCCCATCAGAGAGGACGGCTGCGGCAGGAGCCGGTGGTGGTGTATGAACCACGCACTGGGGATGTCGTCTATTTGCCGCCGGATCATGGGGATGTACCACAGTTAATGGCGGATTTGCTGACGTTTATTCAAGCCCATCAGGGCGTGTTGGATCCAATCTTGTTGGCGGGGCTTTTGCACAAGCAGTTGGTGGTGATTCACCCATTTGTGGATGGAAACGGCCGTACCACCCGCCTGGCTACCAAAATACTCCTGGCAGAGCTGGGTATTAACACGTTCAACCTGTTTAGCTTCGAGAACTACTACAACCAAAATGTAACCCGCTACTTTCAAAATGTGGGACTGTCTGGCAACTATTATGATTTGGTAGATGACCTGGATTTTACACAGTGGCTCGAATACTTTTCGGAGGGCATTTTAGACGAACTGCTGCGGGTGCAAAAGCAAATAGAAAACAACCTGGCAGCGCCGGACACAACCTTGAAGCCGTATCATGAAGCCATTTTGGCGCATATTAATGAACACGGCTTCATTACCGATAAAGAGTATGCCCGGATTACCGAGCGGGCTAAAGCTACCCGTGCCCTTGATTTTAAGTTCCTGCTGGAACTGGGGTTGATAGAACGGAAGGGACGAGGTCCAGGCGTTTACTACCAGCGCTTGGCGGGAAATTGAGCGATGAAAGACACCATTGAAGTTCGGCCGGATGAACAGTTTGATGAGGCACAGTTGGCAGATTACCTGCGCGGCCAGCTGCCGGGCAGCGAAAACCCGCTGACCGTGCGGCAGTTTGGCGGTGGGGCGGCTAATCTGACCTACCTGCTGGATTTTGGCAGCCACGAATACGTTTTGCGCCGTCCGCCGCTGGGGCCGGTGGCCAAATCGGCCCACGATATGGCGCGGGAGTACCGGGTGCTTTCCGTGCTGCATCAGGCGTTCCCCTATGCGCCACGCGCCTTTTTGTACTGCCAGGACCCGGATGTAATCGGGGCAGACTTTTTTGTGATGGCGCGGCAGGATGGGGTGGTGGTGCGGCGGAAAATGCCAGCGGCATTTGTTACTCTGCCGGATGCGGCGCGACGAATGAGCGAGGCGATGGTGGATGCGCTGGCGCAGCTTCATGCGGTCGATTATGTCGCGCTGGGTTTGGCTGATCTGGGCAAGCCGGAAGGGTTTATCGAGCGGCAGGTGGCGGGTTGGTACAAGCGGTGGCACGCGGCCAAAGAAGCAGATTTGCCAGAAATGGAGGCGATCTACCAGTGGCTGAAAGAAAATTTGCCGCCTTCGCTTGAATTTTCGCTGGTGCATAACGATTACAAGTTGGACAATGTCATGTTGGCGGGGGATGATCCGGGGCAGATGGTGGCGATTTTTGATTGGGATATGTGTACGCTGGGCGATCCGATGTCTGATTTGGGGGCGCTGCTCTGCTACTGGACGGAGCCATCGGACCCGCCCTATTTGCAGCAGATGGCGATGATGCCGACGGGCGATTTGGGCTTTTTGACCCGGCGGGAATTGGTGGAACGGTATGCGGCGAAAAGCGGCCGTTCCATCCAAAACATCAACTTTTACCACACATTGGGCTTGTTCCGGCTGGTGGTGATTATCGCCCAGATTTACATAAGGTATGCGCGGGGTCAGACACGGGATGCGCGGTTTGCCGCCTTTGGCCCGATGATTCCGCTGATGGCACGGGCGGCGGTTGAGGTGATGAACGGCCGTTCCGGGTCCGTAGGGTAGAATATTGGCTACAAAGGTTGTTGAGGCCCGCCAAGATGGCGCTCCGCAAAGTGAGAAGGAGGATTCTCATGTCGCAAATTCGAGTTAACAACGTAGATTTGTTTTATGAAGAAACCGGGTCAGGCCCGGAAGCGATGCTGTTTTCTCATGGCTATTTGATGGACCACACCATGTTCGACGGCCAAATTGAGGTGTTTAAGGAGCAGTTTCGCTGTATTGCCTATGATCAGCGTGGACACGGCCGTTCCGAAGCAATCACCAGCAGTTACGATACCAATGCCCTGGTTGACGACGCCATTGGCCTGATTGAAGCGCTGGAAATTGGTCCGGTCCATTTTGTGGGCATGTCTACCGGGGGCTTTGTTGGGCTGCGGATTGCTCTGCGCAGGCCAGACCTGCTGCGGTCGCTGGTACTCATCGACACCTCGGCCGACCCCGAAGCAAAAGAAAAGTTGACCCAGTACAATTTACTCCTCAAAACGGTTAATTTGTTCGGCTGGCGGCTTGTCATTGGTCGGGTCATGCAGATTCTGTTTTACGAGGTATTCTTGAAAGACCCGCAGCGCCAGGCAGAGGTCGTTAAGTGGCGCAACATCATCACCGGGCACAACACCAAAGCGATGACGGCTTTTGCCAATGCCATTTTCGCTCGCGACAGCGTGGTAGACCAGCTGGCGAACATCAAAACCCCCGCCGTGGTAATTGTGGGTAAGCATGATGCGGCGACGCCAACCACCTATGCCCAAACAATGGTCGATCGGATGCACGATACGCGGCTGCGTGTCATTGCCGATGCGGGCCACTCTTCCCCAATTGAAAAACCGCGAGCGGTGGCTGAGGCGATGCGTGGTTTTTATGAGCGGGTGGGCATTTTATGAACTATCGATCCATTTTTAGAGCGGATTTATTCGCCGGGCAGACGATTATTGTGACGGGAGGTGGCAGCGGCATTGGCCGGGCAACGGCCGTTGAGCTGGCCAGTTTAGGGGCGCATGTGGCGTTGGTGGGGCGGACGGTGGAGAAGTTAACGGCCGTTCAGCAAGAAATCACCGCGATGGGAGGTGAAGCTTCCACCTTCACCTGCAATATCCGCGAAGAAGAGCAGGTGCAGGCGCTGTTTGCCGCTGTTTTGGCGGTGCGGGGCCGGATTCATGGCCTGGTGAACAACGCGGGCGGCCAATTTTTAAGCCCGGCCGAATTTATCAGCAAAAAAGGGTTCCACGCCGTGGTGGAGACCAATCTTACCGGCACCTTTTTGATGTGCCGCGAGGCATACAACCAGGCGATGCGGAACCACGGCGGCGTTATCGTCAATATGCTGATAGAAAATTGGCGCGGCTTTCCCGGCATGGCTCACTCGGCGGCGGCGCGGGCGGGCATTGAGAACCTCACCAAAACGTTGGCGGTGGAGTGGGCCAGGTCAGGCGTGCGCGTCAACGCCGTGGCTCCGGGGCTGATTGAGTCCAGCGGGTTGGACAATTACCCGGAAGCGGCGCAGCAGTTTATTCAGACTGTGGTGCAGGATATTCCCTTCAAGCGCATGGGGACGGAAAGCGAAACGGCCGCTGCCATCGTTTTTCTACTTTCTCCCGGAGCTAACTATATCAGCGGCGAATCGATTCGCATCGATGGCGCCAGCTCGCTCTGGCGCAAAACTTGGGAAATTGAGCCGCACGACAATGCGCCTGAGCCGTATAATGGGTTTGAAGTTTAATATTGGGATGCACACCTGGGTTGAATGCGGCATAATTACGGCCGTAAAGCTGGTTCAGAAATCGATGCCAGAGTCCAATTTTGGCATCCACCGTAGGTAGGCAGATGATGACAAGCCGATTGTCCGATCAAGAATTTGAGATTATTCGAGCGGCTCAGCCAACCCCGGTTGACCCCTCAGAAACGGCCGCAGGTTCTACGGTCGTCAGCCTTCTCTCCTCACTGGATCGCAAAGTGCTGGATCAGGTGATGTTAGAGCATCGCTTCGCGCCCGGCGAGATTGTTGTGTACGAGGGGCAACATGGCGACATTGCTTACCTGATTTGGTCGGGGCGTGTGGCGGTGGTGCAGGGGGAATTTTCTAACCCAACCAGCGTTCATTATCGAGGGCCAGGTGAAGTGGTGGGGGAAATGTCCCTCATCGATAACAAGCCCCGCTCTGCATCTATCGTCTCTTTGGATGACGTGCGGCTGCTGGGCATCCAGCGCCACGACTTTTTTGAGCTGCTTCAGATCGACCCCAACTTTAGTACCAACATGATGGAAATTTTGTCCAACCGCCTACGTGCTGCTGAGGAGCTTTCCCGCGTCAACACAGCCATTGGCCGTGAGCTGAGCGCCGAGGTGGAGGAGCTGCAATCGGAAAATGAGGCACTGCGCCGGTTGGAGCAGCGCCGCCAGGAGCTGAGCGAGCTGGTGGTGCATGATTTGCGCAATCCGTTGGGCAATCTGTTTAGCGCCCTGAATATGCTGGAGCTGGTGCTGCCGCCTGATGTGTTGGCCGAAAATCGTGAGCTGCTGGAGATTGCCCGCCTGTCTCACCTGCGGATGCAGGATTTGGTGGATTCGCTGCTGGACATTGCCCAGATTGAGGCGGGACGGCCGTTGGGCGAACGAAAACCAACCAGATTGGCAGAGCTAATGGATGAAGTCATGCAGCTGAACGCCTTTGCCCTGGATAAACGGGAGATGACGCTGACGATCAATTTTTCGCCAGATTTGCCCGACGTCTGGGCCGAACCAGACCAGATTCGGCGGGTGCTGACCAATTTGGTAGACAATGCCATTAAATATTCCCCAAAGGGTGGCGCGTTGACGGTAACGGCCGTTCCCCGCGAAAATCTTGTTGAAGTGAGCGTTATTGATGCAGGCCCCGGCGTTTTACCCGAAGAGCGCGAACGCATTTTCGACCGGTTTGCTCAAGCAGAAGCGGGCGGCATTCGGCCGCGTGGCTTTGGCCTGGGGCTTTCTTATTGCCAACTGGCGGTAGAGGCGCACAACGGCCGTATCTGGGTAGAGCCAGGGTCAGACGGCGTCGGCAGTCGGTTTGTGTTTACGCTGCCGGTTGTCGCTTAAGAACTGTAATTGAGTAATTGGGTAATTGAGCAATTACCCAATTACTCAATTACTCAATTACCCAATTACTTACTATGTCTCACACAAACGAACTCCAATTAATCCAAAACGAGGGCTGGGATGAGCGCATTCTGGTTTGCCGCAACGGCAAGCTGGTGGATACGTTCATCGTTATTACCGAGCGGTTTGTGCTGCTGGTGGATACGGTGATCAATCCGCAAACGGCGGCCCAAATGCTGGACTGGGCGCGGCCGTATCTGGTAAACGGCCGTCAACTGCTCGTCATCAACACCCATGCCGATTACGATCATTGTTGGGGAAATCAGCTGTTTGCGGGGGAAACGGCCGTTCAGCCCGCCCCCATCATCGGCAGCCACCTCAGCCCCGCCAAATTCCAACAGCCGGAGGCCGAAACCTATCTGGCCAAAATGAAAGAGCTGGAGCCAGACATTTTTGGCGAGGTTGTTTTTACGCCGCCCACGCTGCACATCGACGGCAAATTTGTCATCGCCGGCGGCGATTTGACTCTGGAGCTGCTGCCCACTCCCGGCCATACGGACGATCATTATTCGCTCTACCTGCCGGAAATAAAAACTACCCTGGCAGCCGACGCGGCTGAACTGCCTTACCCGGTGGCCCGCACGCCGGATGGCCTGCCCCAGATGCGGGAATCGCTGGCAAAATTGGCTGCTTTACCGGCCGAAACGGTGTTGTACTGCCACGCACCCGTGACGGCCGGGCGGCAGCTGCTGCTGGACAACATCGCCTATTTCGATGCTATCGAGACCAGCTGCCGAAGGGCGCTGTCGCCCGCACTGGCGGCCCATCAGGGGGATGATGCGGTGTTGATTGCAATGGTGGATTGTGCCTATGAAACGGCCGTTCCCGCCACCCCCGAATGGCACGCCGTTCACGATTATTACAAAACTACCGGCCACGCCAGCCAGATTCGCGCCATGTTACAGTGGTTGGCGCATGAGCAATCCAGGTAGAAACCTTTATCATGGGAAACCAGCCAGTTGTCATGAGCCAGCGTGGACGGCCGTTTGCCACCGCGGCCATCGCCCTGCAAGCTGTCATCATCAACGAAAAAGAACAATTCCTGCTGCTCTCCTCGCCGCGCCGCAATGGGGAAAACGAGTGGCAAACCGTCAGCGGCGGGCTGGAAGCGGGTGAGACGGTGCTGGACGGCATCCTGCGTGAAGTGCGGGAAGAGGCAGGCCCGATTGCGGTACGGCCGTTAACCGTCCTCCACAGCCAAACTTTCCACTACGATGCCAACGTGCGCTTCATGGTGGGTATCAACTACCTGCTGCGTTATGAGGGGGGCGACGTGGTGCCAGGCGACGACATGACTGGCAGCACGTTCCGCTGGTGGGGGCTGGATGCATTGGAAACGGCCGTTGCCAATTGCAGCATCACCCTGCACAAATCGACCCGTTTATGGCAGTTGCAACGGGCTGTGCAGCTGTATCGCCTCTTGGAGGATGCGTGGGTGGAAACGGCCGTTCTGCAACCCCCGCTGTAAAATTTGAACACGAACGCACCAGTTTTGTCAGGTATGACAGTTCAAGAACAGTTGTCATGCTGAGGTCCTCCGAAGCATCCTGCCCGCTAGATAATCGGCACAGCATTGGTGAAGCCAAAGCGCTGGCAATGGCTTCCTTGCGGGATTCTTCACTTCGTTCAGAATGACAATTCAAGTTCCCTTGTCATGCTGAGAGCCTGTGCTGAGGCTGCCGAAGTATCCTCCGGAGCATCCCATCCGCTCGATAATCAGCCAAACGTTGATTAACCATTGTGGCTTATTCCTGAATTTCCCCTCAAAAGCGAGTACAATCCGCGCATGAAACCGATCCGCATTGAACTACCGACTGATTTTGATGTTGGCCCAGTGAACTGCTACCTTTTCACCGGGCCAGAACCGATCCTGGTCGATTGCGGCGTGGCGATGCCCGCCAGCTGGGCGGCGCTGCAAGCCGGGCTGGCCCAGCACGGCCTCGCGCCCACAGATATTCGCCGCATTATCATTACCCATCCCCATGTGGACCATTCTGGCCAGGCGGCCAAAATTGTCGCGTTGAGCGGCTGCCAGGTGTGGGTGGCCGATTTGGGCCACGATTGGCTCATCGACCCTAAAAAAATGTTTGGTTTACGCGCTGCATATTACCGAGATCATTTTTTAATCGAAGCTGGCATTCCAGAGGAGATGGCCCAGGTGATTCAGGCGTATTTTGCCCAGGTGGGTAACGATACCACGCCTGTACCTGCCGAAGCGACGCACACGTTCCAGGTGGGGGATTGGCTGGCAATGGGCGGGGCCAGCTGGCAGGCACTGCACATGCCGGGCCACGCCAGCCACCAAACCTGCTTTTACCAGCCAGAAAGCCGCCAATTCCTTTCGGCCGATATGCTGCTGCCTAAGACCCCGACGCCGATTGTGGAACGGCCGTCTGCCAACCAACCCCGCCAGCCCAGCCTGCCCATTTTTATGGAATCGCTCAAACGGTGCGAAGCATTAGAAATCGAGACCGTTTACCCAGGCCACGGCGAACCGTTCCAGAACCATCGCCAGCTTATCCAAAAGCAGCGTGCCCGCATCCACCAGCGCAAGGCAGAAGCGCTGGCGCTCATCCAGCAAGGCCACCACACCGCCTACGCCCTGATGAATGAGATGTACGTCCATTACCCGCCCGCCTTCCGCTTTGCCGGGCTGTGGATGCTCATCGGCTACCTCGATCTGCTTCACGTGGAAGGGAAAGTGGGGATGGAAATTGTGGATAGAGTTTGGGAATATTATGTAAATAAGCAATTGGGTAATTGAGCAATCAAGTAATTTTCCTCAATTACCCAATTACTCAATTACTCAATCCCAACAAAATGAAAGAACTCACGCTTACCCAAATCCATCAACTCCCCTGCTTCCACCGTGCCATCATCCCGGAGGCTTATCTGGACGTGATGGGGCACATGAACATTCGCCACTATATGGGGCTGTTTGACGATGCCGCCTGGGGCTTTTTTGCCTCCTTTGGCATGACGGAAGCGTTTTTTCGTGGCTCGACCAGCGCGGCGTTTGCCCTGGAGCATCCCGTACGCTATCTGGCAGAGGTGCATTTGGGCGAAACGGTGGCGATTCATACGCGGGTAAACGGCCGTACCGCCAAGCGCATCCACTTTATCCACTTCATGCTCAACGAGACCACCGGCAAGCTGGCTGCTACCCTGGAAGTAATCGCCTCCCACGCCAACCGCGACACCCGCCGCACCTCACCGTTCCCGGACGAGATCGCCACCCAGATTGACCAGTTTGTGGCTGTACAAAGCCAGCTTGATTGGGTGGCACCGTTATGTGGGGTAATGCGGCCGTAATCGAAGGCCGTGCATGAATCGAAAACCTGGGCATGAATGCCCAGGCTAAAAATGAATGCCCAAGCTAAAAATGAAAACGAATTCTATGTTAAAATTCGTTAGCTATTGAAACATTTGCCATCCTAAAATCGTACCAAAACGCCGAGGTGATATAGATATAGGCTGGGCATTCGTGACCAGGAAAAATGTGCCAAGTTCGTAACAAGTAAAAACGCCCAGGCTAAAATAGCCTGGGCATTCATGCCCAGGAGAGGGAAAATGCCATATTGCCAGCTTTATTATCATTTTGTTTGGACCACAAAGCTGCGCCGCCCCTTGATAACACCCAAAATTGAACCCGTCATTTACAACTATTTGCGCAGCAAAGCGATTGAATTGGACGGATTGGTTTATGCACTTAACGGAGTTGAGGAGCACGTCCATTTGGTGGGGACGGTGCCACCCAAATTGGCGGTAGCCACCTTTGTTGGCCAAATAAAAGGTTCATCCGCAACTCGGTTTAACAAAGAATATCCTGGCGAAGACCCCTTTTTCTGGCAGCGAGAATATGGCGTTTTTACCTTTGACAAAAAGCGGCTACCGTACATCGTGCGCTACGTAAATCGGCAAAAAGAACACCACGCCAGCCAATCGGTAATTCCCGTTTTGGAGCGCTCAGATGAAGATGCTGCCGTAACGGCCGTTCGCGAAGATGTTGTAGAATATCTGTCAGATGAACAAACCTGGTGGCAAGAAATGCAAAACATGCCATTTTAGCCTGGGCATTCATGCCCGGGTCTTCGACCATTTAACGGCAAATTATGCCCATTTAGCCTGGGCATTCATGCCCAGGTATTCGAGGACGATATGCAAACCCAACCCTTTAACCAACCCCCGCCCACCCTGGGCAACCAGTTTGACGAAGATCGCGTGCTGCGATCCTATTTGCGCCGCGTGCTGCCGCCTGAGGTGCTGGCGGAAGTAGAGCCTTCCCTGCGCGAGATGGGTGAACTGGCAGGCGGCGAACTGTATCAACTCCAACTGGCCGACCGCCTCAACGAGCCCGTCCTCACCCAGTGGGATCCGTGGGGCAACCGCATCGACCAGATTGAGGTTTCGCCGCTGTGGCAAAGGGCGGAGCAGTTGGCGGCGGAGCATGGTGTGGTGGCGGCGGCATATGAGGGAAAATACGGCCGTTTCGACCGCACCTACCAATTTGCCCTGGCCTACCTCTTCCACCCCTCCACCGATGTCTACACCTGCCCCCTGGCCATGACCGACGGTGCGGCCCGCACCCTTCTCATCTCCGGTAACCAGGAGCTGATCGACGCAGCCATCCCCCATCTTACCAGCCGCAACCCGGCCCACTTTTGGACCAGCGGCCAATGGATGACCGAATCGACCGGCGGTTCCGATGTGGGACTCTCGGAAACCATCGCCCGGCTGAATGAAAACGAGGAGTGGCTGCTTTACGGCCGTAAATGGTTCACCTCCGCCGCTACTTCCCAAATGACGCTCACCCTGGCTCGCCCGGAAGGCAATCCGCCCGGCGGCAAAGGATTGGCGCTGTTCTACCTGGAAACCCACGAAGAAAATGGGCTGTTGCAAAACATCGAGGTGCTGCGGCTGAAGGATAAGCTGGGCACGCGCAAGGTGCCCACGGCCGAACTGATGCTGACGGGCACAACGGCCGTTCCCGTCATGGGTCTCAACAACGGCGTGCGCAACATCGTGCCCATGCTGCACCTGACCCGCACCTGGAACAGCATCTCGGCCGCGTCGTTTATGCGGCGCGGCATGGCCCTGGCCCGCAGCTACGCCCAAAAGCGCGTCGCTTTTGGCGCACCGTTGGCCGAAAAACCGCTGCACCTGGACACCCTCGCCTGGATGCAGGCGGAAACGGAAGCCGCCTTCCACCTCACCTTTTTCCTGGTAGAGCTGATTGGCAAGGATGAAGCGGGCGACATCAGCGAGGAAGAAGCCCATCTGCTGCGGCTGCTCACCTCATTGGCCAAGCTGACCACGGGTAAGCAGGCGGTTGTTGTGGCCAGCGAGGTGCTGGAGGCGTATGGCGGGGCGGGTTACGTGGAAGACACCGGCCTGCCGGTGCTGCTGCGGGACAGCCAGGTGCTGCCCATCTGGGAAGGTACCACCAACGTCCTCTCGCTAGACGCGCTGCGGGCGTTGGGCAAGACGGGCGAACCGCTGCTGGCCCTGGCCAAAGAAGTGAATCGCTGCGTAAAATTGGCGACGGACGGCCGTTTAGCCGCAGCGGGTCAGGTTGCGGAAACGGCCGTCTCTCACGCCATCAACTGGCTGCAAACCAGCCTGGCCGACCAAAATGCTCTCGAAGCGGGCGCTCGCCGCTTTGCCCTCACTTTAGGGCGATCTCTGGCGCTGGCAAAACTGGTGGAGCAGGCCCAATGGTCGCTGGACGTGGAGCAAGACGGCCGTCCCCGTGCCGCCACCTGCCGCTTTGGGCAAACGGCCGTTAACCAGATCGCACGTATCGACCCGGCTGATGCAGCTGCCCTGGCCCAGGATTTGTAATGATTGCGGGATTTGGTTGGGGAAAAACATTGACGCAAAGATGCAAAGTGGCAAAGAATTGAAAAGAAAAAGCCCTCTTTGCGTCTTCTGCTTCTTTGCGTTCTTTGCGTTGAAATTTTTTTTTAGTTTGCAAACAGCCTGTACGATTCATTCAATATTCCTTAAAAGTAAGGTATCATTCTGGCAAATAACCCCATTGCTAACACAACCATAGCAAGCATTAAGGAGAGAGAACGGTGAAATTAAGAAGTGTGCTATTTTTGGCGATAATGCTCCTGACTTTGGCAGCCTGCAAAGAGGAGCCGCCGTCTCGACTGGAGGTATTGCCCGCCGATTACAACTATGCCGCCGGTGAGCTGAACTTTTCCGTAGCGCTGAACGGCGTGGTGGTTCAGGTGACAGACGTGCAGGTGTATGCCAGCGACGGCAATATTGCTTCTGGTTTTGTGTACGTGGTGCCGACGGTAAACGTAACGAATCAGAATGAAACGGCCGTTTCCAGCCGCCACTTTTCCCTGGTGGATGAATACCTCAACGAATATCAATCGTGGCAAACCAACGTTGCTTTTGGCGCAGCTCTGAACACCATGCCAGAATCGATCCAACGGGGCGAAACGGTTTCGGCCAACCACGTCTTCATCGTGCCGTCGGCCGCGCTGCAAGCCAACCTGAAGCTGCGCTGGGACTCCCCGCCGACCGCCTCCCGCATCGATGTGTCGCTGGGTAACCTGGGCATGGCCGGGCAATAAGCCATGCCAAAACCTAATCGACCCGATGCCACGGAACTTCTGCAGCAAATGCAAAGCGGGGAGCGCACGGCCGTTTCCATCGTCACGGAGCATATTGAGCGGCTGGAAGCGAATCAGCTGCGTTTGAATGCGGCCGTTCATCTCTTCAAAGAGGAAGCGCTGGCCGAAGCGCAAAACCCCCGCCCCGGTCCGCTTTCTGGCCTGCCGATCAGCGTCAAAGAAACGATTGCCCTGGGCGGCTACAGCGTTACCGCTGGCTCTAAAAGAATGCCGCCGATTCATTGGCAGGAAGATGCCCCCGTGGCGGCCCGCCTGCGTGCCGCCGGGGCGATTATCCTGGCCCGCAGCAACGTGCCGGAATTTGCCATGGCGGGCGAGACGGAGAATTTTATTTACGGCCGTACCAACAACCCCCTCGACGAATCCCGCGTGCCCGGTGGATCTTCTGGCGGTGAAGCGGCGCTGGTTGGCTCTGGTTCTACCGTTTTGGGCATTGGCACCGACCTGCTAGGCTCCATCCGCATCCCCGCTGCCTTTTGTGGCGTGGTGGGCTTCAAGCCTGCCTCCGATGCCGTTAGCAAGCAAGGTATCTGGCCCGATTTGGCCGGACTTTATCTCGATTCCTGGATGGGCGTGGGGCCGCTGACCCGCTCCGTGCGGGATGCCCGGCTGGTGTACAACGTCATCGCCAACGAACCGCTGCCGCCTGCCAAATCACCTGGCGGGCTGCGCCTCATCATTCCCACTCAGTTTGGCTGGGAAACCAAGGCGGACTGTATCAAAGCAGCCTACGTGATGGCCCAAACGGTTCTGGAAATGGCGGGGATGGTGGGAGAGGAACGGCCGTTTCCCGACGTCAAAACCCACTTTCTCAACTTGCAACAACTCCTGGCCACCGAGCTGGAAAAGCCATTCTACGACATGCTCGTCACCGTCGATGGCCAAAAGTTTAATCTGGCGGTTGAGACGATGAAGCAGGCAGTAGGGCGAGGCACTATCTACAGTGGACTCTTCCAACTCATTGCTATTATTCCCATCATCAAGCCACGGCAGGCGGGGCGGCTGGCGGAAATTATACGCAGCTACGAAGAGGCCCGCGCCGATCTATACCAATTTCTCGGTGGCGATGGCGTGCTGCTGCTGCCCACCCTGGGCATTTTGCCCCCCAAGCATGGCCAGATGAACCGGGCCTCGCTGCGCCCCGGCGTCAACGGTACGGTCACGGCGATGACCTTTTGCAACTATATGAACCTGCCCGCCATCACCGTGCCCGCCTGGCAAGACCCAGACCCGGAAACTGGCCTGATCCCTGGCGTGATGCTGGCCTCTGCCCCTGATGCAGAAGCGGCTTTGCTGGATGCAGCGGCGGCGCTGGAGGCGGGTATCTCATAAAACGATTTTGACGCAAAGGGGCAAAGTAAAAAAGGAATTTCTTTGCCTCTTTGCCCACTTCGCGTCTTTGCGTTAGGTTTTTTATATGGACGGAAAAGTTTGTATTGTAACGGGAGCAAATGCGGGGATTGGCAAGGCAACGGCCGTTGGTCTGGCGCAGCAAGGATCAACCGTGATCATGGTTTGCCGCAGCCAGGAGCGGGGCGAAGCGGCCCGGCAGGAAATTATCGAGCGCTCCGGCAGCAGCGATTTGCACCTGCTCATTGCTGATTTGGCCTCGCAGACGGAAATTCGCCAGCTGGCCAATACGATTTTGGCCCAATTTCCTCGGTTGGATGTGCTGATTAACAATGCGGCCGTTATTCCTCTGCGCCGCAGTATTTCGGCGGATGGACTGGAATTGCAGCTGGCGGTCAACCATCTCGCGCCATTTTTGCTGACCAACTTGCTGCTGGAGCGTCTCAAAGAGTCTGCTCCGGCGCGCATCATCAACGTTTCTTCTGGCGTGCATCGCGGGGCCACCATTCCTTTTGATGATTTGCAAAGCGAGCGCCGCTACCATCACACCAGCGTTTATGCCATGACCAAGCTGATGAACGTGCTGTTTACCAAAGAGCTGGCGCGGCGGCTGGCAGGCAGCGGCGTGACGGCCTATGCACTGCATCCCGGCGTGCCCGCCACCAAGCTCAGCACCAACTATGCCGGTTATGAAGGCGAGGAACGGGCCAGCTTTGCCGATTTGATGGCCTCGGCGCAAACTTCTATTTATTTGGCCACCGCGCCAGAGGTGACGGAGTTGAGCGGGGAATATTTTGCCAACAGCCGGGTGCAGCAGAGTACGGCCGTTGCCAACGACCCCGCCTTTGCCCAAAAACTGTGGCAGGTCAGCGCTGAACTGACGGGACTGGAAAATGGCGGATAGCTTGGCCCGGCGGGAGACGCTTTTGGGTGAGATTGAGACGGTGCTGCGCCAGGATGAGCGAGTTGTCGCAGCGTGGCTTACGGGGAGTTACGGCCGTAAAAGCCCGGATAATTTTAGCGACATTGACATCAGTGTGGTGGTGGCAGAGTCTTTTGCTGAGAAGCTTTGCTATCGGCCCTGGCAGGTAGCTGGGCAAACCACCCAGGAGCGGTTCGAATTTGTTTCCCAGTTTGGCCAGCCGGGAATTATTCACGAAAACCACAAAAACGCCCCACCTGCGGGCTGTTTTATGGTGGTGATCTATGCCGACAGCTTGCAAGAGGTGGATTGGATTCTTTTACCACAAGCTGAGGCGGAACGGCCGTTTCCCAGCCAGCTTCTATTTGATAAAGTGGGCATACCTGCCGCTTCTCCACGTCAAAAAGATGCAGATATTGATTTGGCAGATAAGCTAACGGAAGTGATCGCCTTTTTCTGGATGATGGCGTTTGTGAGTGGTAAGTTCATTGGGCGTGGTCAAGCACTCGCGTTTAATGTGCACATAAGCGAGATGGAAAAAATTCTCATCTACGTGGCGCAACTGATTGGCGCAGAACGGCCGTCCCTTTTGTCAAGTTTGTATATCACTCTTGCTGAACAAAAAACGGCCGTTTGGCAACTTTGCCAGCAGATGCAGGCATTGGTGAGTGAGATCAGAGGCGCAGGAGCTGAGTTTCCCGAAAATGCCATTGATACAGTAGCCGCCCGTCTGGCCCTGGTAAAATAAACTCTATCACTTTTTACTTACCACTTTTCACTGAATAAGGGGACCCCATGAAACGTACCATTTTTAACGACGAACACAACATGTTTCGCGACGCCGTGCGCCGTTTTGTGCAGAACGAAATTGCGCCCCACCACGAGCAGTGGGAGCATGACGGCATCGTCCCCCGTGAGCTGTGGCTGAAGGCGGGGGAACTGGGCTTTTTGTGCCTGGATGCGCCGGAAGCGTATGGCGGTCTGGAAATCAACGATTATCGCTACAATGCCATTGTGGTGGAAGAGCTAAGCCGTGCCGGGGCGTCTGGCGTCGGTTTTGGCCTGCACAACGATGTGAATATGCCCTACTTCCTTAAATACACCACCGCTGAGCAGAAGCAGCGTTGGCTGCCCCCGATGATCTCTGGCGAGATGATTACGGCGATTGCCATGACAGAACCAGGGGCGGGAAGTGATTTGAAAGGGGTACGGACGACGGCCGTTCGCCAGGGTGATCATTACCTCGTCAACGGCCAAAAAACGTTCATCACCAACGGCATCAACAGCGATGCCGTCATCACCGTGGTGAAAACCGACCCGGACAAGGGGCATGCGGGCATTAGCCTGCTGGTGATTGAGCGCGGCATGGCAGGGTTTGAACGGGGTCGCAATCTGGAAAAAATCGGCCTGAAGGCCCAGGATACGGCCGAACTGTTTTTTGAAAACGTCAAAGTGCCGGTAGAAAATTTGCTGGGTGAGGAAGGCAAGGGATTTTACTATTTGATGAGCTCCTTGCCGCAAGAACGGCTCTCCATTGCCGTGATTGCCGTGGCCGCCTGCGAAGCGGCTCTGGAAATGACGATCGATTACTGCCAGCAGCGCACTGCCTTTGGCCAGCCGATTGGCAAGTTCCAAAACTCCCGCTTCAAGCTGGCCGAGATGAAGACCGAAATCGAGATTGCCCGCGTTTTTGTGGATCGCTGCATCATGGAGCTGATCGCGGGTAATCTCACGGCTGAAGAAGCGGCTATGGCCAAATGGTGGACCACTGAACTCCAAACGAAGGTAATGGATCAATGTTTGCAGCTGCACGGCGGTTACGGCTATATGCTGGAATATCCCATCGCCAAATTTTATCTGGATGCTCGCGTGCAAACGATTTATGGCGGCACGACGGAGATCATGAAGGAAATAATCGGCCGTTCGCTGGGCTTTTAGTTTTGGTACAATCGGAAGCCGAACTTTAAGCGAGTTGGCTCAAACTGGAGATGTGCTGTAATGAACGGCCGTTTCCCAAACCATTAATACCTCTGCCGAAAAAAGCATTTTCACCGCAGAGTGCGCATTAAATGCGGCAGAGAACGCAAAGATTTTTCTCTCAAAGTTTTCAAACTCTGCGCCCTTGCGTCTTTGCGGTTTGCTTTTTTCAGAGAGCACATTATTTAACAAGGACAAAGCAAATTATGAAAGGCATCATCTTATCTGGCGGGATGGGCACGCGCCTTTACCCGCTCACCATCTCCCTCTCCAAGCAAATTCTCCCCCTTTTCAACAAACCGATGATTTATTACCCGCTCTCGGTCTTTATGCTGGCCGACATCCGGGAAATCCTCATCATTTCTACGGCGCAGCACATCGATCTGTACCGAGAACTGTTTGGCGATGGCTCGCGGCTGGGCCTTAAAATTGAGTACGCCGTCCAGCCAGAGCCGCGCGGTATCGCCCAGGCATTTATCATTGGCGAGGAGTTTATCAACGGCGAGCCGTGTGCCCTGATTTTGGGCGACAACTTCCTCTACGGCCCTGGCCTGTCTGGCATTTTGCAAAATGCGGGCAAATTGAGCGAGGGTGGGCTGGTTTTTGCCTACTACGTGCGCGATCCGGAACGGTACGGCGTAGTGGAGTTTGATGACGGTTACAAGGCGCTCAGTATCGAGGAAAAACCGGCCGAGCCAAAATCGAACTATGCCGTTACCGGGCTTTATTTTTACGATAAAGAGGTGGTGGAGATTGCTAAAAATCTCAAGCCCTCCGCCCGCAAGGAGTATGAGATTACCGATGTGAACAACGAATATTTGCGGCGAGGCAAGCTGAACGTGCAGCTGCTGGGGCGCGGCTACGCCTGGATGGACACGGGCACGCACGATAGCCTGCTGGAAGCCAGCAACTATGTGCAAACCATCGAGCACCGGCAGGGTTTGAAGGTGGGCTGCGTGGAGGAGATTGCTTACCGCAAAGGGTACATTGGCCCTAAGGAGCTGCTGGACATTGCCTCCGTCTCGAAAGACAATGAGTATTGTGTCTATTTGCGCTGGCTGGCGGAGCGTCCCAGAGAAGCGAAAAATCTATGAGCGAGATGACAATCCGGCAGATGCAAAAAACGGTGGATGAGTGGGTACAGACGATTGGCGTGCGGTATTATTCGGAATTGACGAATACGGCCGTTCTCATGGAAGAAGTCGGCGAAGTGGCCCGCATCATGGCCCGGCAGTACGGCGATCAAAGCTTCAAAAAAAGCGACGAAACGGTCAACCTGGCCGACGAACTGGCCGACGTGCTGTTTGTGCTGACCTGTATTGCCAACCAGACCGGCGTGGATTTAACGGCCGCTTTCCACCAAAACATGGCCAAAAAAACCACCCGCGACAAAGATCGCCACGCCAACAACCCCAAGCTTCGTCCATAATTCATAATTATGGGTTTAGTGAGGGTCAGTTATATGTAGTAGCTTCAGAAGATAGCTTTATGAGGTTGTCGATATGACTTGGACATGGAAAGATGAACTAATCGAGGTGTTATTAGAGCTTGGAGGAGAAGCCCAATTAACAGACATTTACGTACGGGTAAAAAAACGAGGAAAGAAAAAGCTGACCCCAAATTACAAGGCAACTATTCGGGGGACCTTGGAGAGCTATTGTCCTCAAAAAAAGTTTGATAGAGGTATTCCTATTTTTAATCATATGGCTGGTACGGGAGATAATCTGGGTGGTGAGCGCAGTGGTAGGTATAGTCTTATCTACAATTCAGAGGATATGAGTATTATTTCCTTCTCTGATAACAAGGGACGAGTTAGTGTTGATGAACCCAATGCAGATATTGATAGTGTGGAATTTTTTGATATTTCGGATGCAGGAGCGATTGAAGGATATTTTTCTGATCAGACGTACCTATACAAAGCTAGAAATCGGAACATTGTTAATAACAGGAAAGCGCAGGATGATTTCACTTGTCAGGCTTGTGGGTTTAGACTGAGAATCGCAGGTAAATATATCATCGAATGCCATCATATTGTCCCTTTTTCAGATAAAGGTGAAAGAGTAACAAGCTTAGAAGATCTTGTTTCGTTGTGTCCTACTTGTCATCGAATTGTGCATACACGCAACCCGCCTTACTCTGTTCAAGAAGTTAAGGTCCTTCTGAAACTGACAAAAGCATGACGAGGCAAAAGTTTAAAGCTGAGTTATCATTTGAGATTCAGTTTCGGAGAATGCAGCATGTCAATTGATTTAGCACAAGTGTTAGGGTATGAATACAAATCGGCCGACTATGTTTACACCGAGCGGGACGTGAGCCTGTACGCCTTGTCCGTGGGGGCGGCGGCCGATCCGGTGGACCCGGAGGAGCTGAAGTTTGTCTATGAGCTGAGCCGCGACTTTACGCCGCTGCCAACGATGGCCGTCGTGTTTCCCTTTGTGCTGTTCTGGCAAATCACCGAGGTGCCGGGGCTGGAATTCAACCCGATGATGCTGCTGCACGGCGAGCAATATCTGGAATTGAAACGGCCGCTTCCCAACTCCGCCACCATTCATAATACCGCCCAGATTACGGCCGTCTACGATAAAGGCAAAGGTACCGTCATCGTCACCGACGTGATTAGCAGCGACAGCCGCGGCAACGAAGTCGCCTTCAACCAATCTTCTGTCTACATTCGCGGCATTGGTGGCTTTGGCGGCGACCGTGGCCCCTCTACCAGCGGTGAAAACGCACCGCCCAACCGCCCGCCAGACGCTATACATCGGCAGCAAACCCGGCCCGACCAGGCGCTGCTCTACCGCCTCAGCTCCGGCGACGGCAACCCGCTGCACGCCGACCCGCAAATGGCCGCCCTGGGCGGCTTCCGCCAGCCCATTTTGCACGGGCTGTGCAGCTTCGGCTTTGCCGGGCGTGCCGTGCTGAAACAGTTTGCCAACAACGACCCCGCCCGCTTCAAAAGCATCAAGGTGCGCTTTAGCAAGCACGTCTTCCCCAGCGAAACGATCGTCACCGAAATGTGGCGTGAATCCGACACCCGCATCATCTTCCAGAGCAAAGTGGCGGAGCGGGATGAGCTGGTGCTGTCGAATTCGGCCGTAGAGCTGCATCCCTGATTTTTATCACGGAGCAGCATATCGGTTAAGCCAAAGCGCTGGTAATGGGTTCCTTGTGGGATTCTTCGCTGCGCTCAGAATGACAAAACAAGATCAGTTGTCATGCTGAGAGCCTGTGCTGAGGCTGCCGAAGCATCCCATCCGCTTAATAATTGGCAAAACATTGGCTAAGCCAAAGTGGCTTAATCCAATTGCTCTCTTGGAGGAAGTATGGCAAAAAAACGAAAAACACGCGCTCAAAAAGTAAAAAAACGTTCGCCATTTCAAGTGGTTAGAGACACCTTAAGCCGAAATCAACTCATAAAACAGGCCGTTAACTGGCCCGTATATGAATGTTTGATTGCCGAAGATTGGCGAAATACCAACCAAATTGCCCAGGTAGTCGTCTCTCGCCGTGCGCCAAACGGCTATATTGGCACAGCCGCATTTGTGGTTGATTTGGGTTGTTTGGGCATAAAAAATGCGCTCACGGCCGGTTTTGCCAATGAATCCACCTATCGCATGGAATATCGAAACGAACTGATGATGCGTCAGCCGATGGTCAAATGCGATCTTGATCTGGCCGCTAAAGTAGTGGAGGAAGCCATCAACTACGCTGTCTCGCTTGGGTTTAAACCGCACCGGGACAGCATAGATGCCCGCAAATTCCTGGCCGGCGCGAATCCACAGCACTGCAATGAAACTGTTCCTTTAGGTGGAGAAAATGGCAAGCCCTTGTATATAACAGGCCCCTATGATGATCCTGTTCGGATTATTCGCACTCTGGAACGGTCTGTTGGCGCTGGAAATTTTGATGTCGTGGTGATTATGGGTGGGGAGGGATTCGACGACGATTTTGACGACGATGACTTCGACGAATCCGACGAGGATAGTGCAAGTGATGACTAAACCCAATCTCAAAACGATGAACATTACTCGTGCCGTTGGCGTTCTCTTTCTATTTCTCGCCCTGGTTTTTGGCGTGACTGGCTTCATAAACCAGCATCCCGGTTCTTTTAGATTTAGCGATCTGGTTGAGGATTTTTACGCCAACATCAGTGCCGAGCTGTTCAGCATCGCCACTACCGTTCTGCTCATCGACTATTTGAACGAGCGGCGGGAAAGCCAGCGCCGTAAGGAACTGCTCATTCGCGAACTGGGCAGCGCCAGCAACGCCATCACCCTGCGGGCCGTGGCCGAGCTAAATAGTGAAGGTTGGTTGGTCGATGGCGCTTTGCATGGTGCCAGCCTGGTGGAAGCCAATTTGAACAGCGCGGTGCTCAACGGCGCCTCTTTGGTGGGGGCAATTTTTGAGCGGGCTCAGCTCAATAAGGTTGATTTTCGGGAAGCTGATTTAACCGGCGTTAGCTTTGAGGGAGCCAAAATGGAAGAGGCGGATCTGCGTGGGGCCAAATTGGCCGACGCCCACTTTGCCAGGGCCGACTTGACCGGTGTCAAGCTCACCGGCCAGGATTTACGCAACGTCAATTTGTTTGGCGCTGAAATCAATATGGCCAATATGGATGAGGTGAACCTGAGCGAAGCCAAAATCAACGGTCTTGATCTGCGGGGATCCAGCCTGCGCAAGGCGCAGCTGCCCAGGGCCAAGCTGCACTTTGTCAATCTGAAAGGAGCCACGCTGAGCGAAGCCAATCTGGAAAAAGCGAATTTGAACGGAGCTAATTTGTCTGGCGCGTACCTGAACTGGACCAATTTACGCGGCGCATATCTGTTCAACGCCGATCTCACTGGGGCAGACCTCAGCGGGGCGGATCTTACCGAAGCCCGCGTGACACCGGAGCAGCTGGCCAAGGCGAAGTCGTTGAAGAGCGCCACGCTGCCGGATGGGACGAAGCAGTAGGGAGTGAGAAGTAACTGGTTCTAACGCTTTTTGTTGCTGACATGAAAACCCTGCAATGAAGTGGATACAAGTAAATTTTCCAGCCAATTGATACGTTTCGCGCACTTTGGCACGCGGACAATAAGACCAGAAGTTGTGGGGCAAAGCCCAAGAACGGGTGTGCAACTCGGCTGCCAGTAATGACCTTGAAAGTAGCGGGTGCTATAAAGCCAACGAGCCATAAGCTCCATATGACGGTCAACCATGTTACTGGTTCGATAAGCTTCTGGATAATCAAAGGTGAGCATAAAGGAATCAGCTATTGAATGATCGTCACTGTGGCAAAACAACAAAATCTGTTAGAACTAGAAAATTTTAAAAAGAAAAACTTTGCGAGCTTTGCGGTTCAATCAATTTTTGGATTACAGCGTACTTACGGGGTCGATGTCCACCAGCCATTTGGGCGGGATGGGGAAGTCGGCCAGCAGCCGGTTGGGGTCTGGGGAGCGCACGATGATTTGCCAGCGGAAACGGCCGTCTACTCTGTTAAAAAAGGGCGGCACTGGTCCCAAAACCTCCGACGCCGCCAGCGCTTTTTCCCGAATATGCTGGCGCAGTCCCTTAGCCAGCGCCTCCGCTTCCCGCTTGCCCCGCTCATCCACCGGATCGATGTACAGCAGCCGGGCCATGCGCCGGAACGGCGGCAGATTGTGCTGGGTGCGGAACCGTATCTCATCAATATAAAACGAGGCAAAATCATGCTCGGCGGCGGCCTGGATGGCGTAATGCTCCGGCTTGTAGGTCTGAATGATGACCCGGCCGCCCAGCAAGCCGCGCCCCGCGCGCCCCGCCACCTGCGCCAGCACCTGGAAGGCTCGTTCCCCCGTGCGGTAATCGGGCAACCCCAGCGACACGTCGGCCGAAATGACCCCCACCAGCGTCACCAGCGGTAAATCCAGCCCTTTGGCAATCATTTGCGTGCCGACCAAAATGTCTGACTCCTGGTTGATGAAGCTGGCCAGCAGCGTCTCGTGGCTGTCGCGCCCGGCGGTGGTGTCCCGGTCCCAGCGGGTGATGCGGGCTTCGGGCCAGCGGTGCTGCACCCGCGTCACAATCTCTTCCGTGCCCAGGCCAAAGTAGCGAATCCGCTTCGATTGGCAAACCGGACATTCCGTCTGGTGCGGTTCACGACGGCCGCAGTGGTGGCAAACCAGCTGCATATCGCTGCGATGGTAGGTGAGCGGCATGTCGCAGCGGGGGCAGGTGGCCACGTAGCCACAGTCGCGGCAAATGACAAAGGTGGCCGAACCGCGTCGGTTGAGGAACAAAATGGCCTGCTCGCCACGCTCCAGCGTTTCGGTCAGCGCTTTTTCCAGCGCCCGACTGAAGATGGAGCGATTGCCCGCCCGCAGCTCCTGCCGCAGATCGACAATTTGAATGGGTGGCAGGGGGATGGTGAGGGCGTCGTCGGGGTCTTCGCCGTCGTGAAGATAATGGTTTTGGAGCTGTAGCCGTTCTGCCTGCCCTTCCAGCCGCTGGCGGTGGCCCATGACCCTTTTTTGCAGTTCCAGGAGTTGGAAACGGCCGCTTTGGGCGCGATGATAGGTCACAATATCCGGCGTGGCGCTGCCCATGATGACCGTGGCCCCGACGATGCTGGCCAGAGCGATGGCGGCGTCGCGGGTGTGGTAGTAGGGTGGCGGCACGGGGGGCGTCTGCTTGTAGCTGGGATCGTGCTCCTCATCCAGCACGATGACGCCCAGTTTGGGCAGCGGCGTGAACAAGGCGCTGCGCGGTCCCACCACAATGTCGAACAGCCCCTGCCGGGCGCGCCGCCAGGTGTCGTACCGTTCGCCGTCGCTCAGGCGGCTGTGCAAGATGGCCACCCGCCCCGGAAAGCGAGCGGCAAAGCGGCGCACCGTTTGCGGCGTCAGAGCAATTTCTGGCACCAACACAATCGCCTGCTGCCCTTCGTTGATGGCGTAATCAATGGCCCGCATATAGATTTCTGTCTTGCCGCTGCCGGTTACACCATGCAGCAAGAAAGGGATAGGCGCCTGGATCGTTTCTCCGTCTGCTTCACCTTCATTTTCTTCTGCCTGGAGCATGGCCATTTTGATGCGGCCCCAAACGCGGGCCTGATCGGCCGTGAGCATAGGTGGCTCGGCAGGGACAAAATCGCGGTCGGCCAGGGTGTCGCGCCACACTTCTTCGGAGCCAAAGCGGATGAGGTCGAGCTTGGCCAGCTTGCGCAGATGGGTGATGGTGGCGTTCGTTTCGGCATAAATTTCGCTCAGGCTGGCGGGTTGGGCGGCGCAGGCCAGCAGGGTGAGCACGTCATGGTAGGTGGTGGCCCGGCGCAGTTGGAGGATGTGGCTGAGTACCTGCCTGGGGGGGATGGCGAGGCTGAGGGTGGCGGGTTCGTTGAGGGTTTCGAGATGGCCGGAATCGATCAAATGGTTAATGGTTAATGGTAAATGGTTAACGGTTAATTGATCGAGTGGGCTGGGAAGTTGGGTGAAGAGGTCGGCGTGTTCGGGCGGTGGTTTTTTGGTGGTGGGCAGGAGGGTGGTTTGGGCGGGGGTGCGGTTGATGAGTCCGGCGGCGGCGAGTTTTTCCAGGTGGTCTTCCTTGGCGTGGGTGGTGGCGAGAACGGCCGTTTCCTCCGGCAGCGGATCGTCACTTTCCAGCAGGTAGAGCAGCACGTCGGCCTGTTTGTTGGCGTGGCCCAGGTGGGGAACGACGGCCTGCACCCGCTTGTCGCTGGCGATCAGTTCGGCGGTGCGGATTTGCTTGGGGCGGATGCGGGGCGGGTCTAGCACGGTAGCTTTGCGCACGATTTTGCGTTTGGCGAGCTGGTTTACGGCCGTTTTCCAATCCACCTTCTGCTTTTTTTTCTTGTCGCCCAGCTGGCGCAGCGCTTTTTGCAGCTGGCGGCCCCGCAGGTCGCCGCGCTCCTTGAGGATGTCGAGAATTTGCTGCTGGAGTGGGGTGAGACGGCCGCTGCCGTCCCAATACGGATTGATGTCCACCGTCACGTCGGCCCAGCGAGTGAGGCCGGGCGGCAGCATGAGGCGCAGGCAGGCATTGAGCGGGGCCAGGTAGGTTTTGCTGAGCCACTGCGCCAGCTCAATTTGCCACCAAAAGACAACCGGCTTCTCATCAATCAGGGCAATGATGGGCTTGGTCTCTTCCACCGGCGCGGTGTCATCGAAGCGCAGGATGACGCCCTGGGCCAGGCGCTGCCCAAATTCCACCTCCACCAGATGGCCTACGCGCAGTTTGGGGCGCAGATCGGTGGGGATGTTGTAATGAAACGTGCCTTCCAGCGGCGCTTCGACGTTGATAATCAGTTCAGCAAACATCCGTTCTAGCGTATTGCGGAATGGGCTTTGCGTCAAGGTGGAAATTGGCCACAACGAATTTCAGAAATCAACGAATGGGGAGCCAGTTCGCGTTCATTCGCGTCATTCGCGGCAAAAAAATGGGAAACGGCCGTAAAGACGACAACGAATTTGAGTAACCAACGAATGGGAAGCAATCCGCGAAAATCCGTGCAATCCGTGGCTAAAAAATGGGGATACGGCCGTTGCTTGCCAAAGTGTTGTAGAATAACGGCGGTAAAGCGAGTTAGTACATCTGCCCAGTAAAGGAGGAAAATGTGAAACGAAAGCAACTAATTGAAGCATGGGATGCTCGGCATTGCCTATGCAATGGGCTGAGTAACACCCTCATCTCGGCCGTAGACTCCCTGGTGCTGGAATGGCTGTTTGTCGACGAAGAGGAGCCATTGCCAGCATCATCGACCAACGGACACGAGGAGAAGATATGAAACCGCGCATTGCAGGCATTCTGCTACTTGTTTTGACGGCCGTTTTGTTGGTAGATCAGCCATCGGTGGCCGAACAATTTAACTGGTTCCTGGCGGGCGGCGATACGGCCACCATTACCTGCGACGGCCAGCGGCTGATCGTTTCTCCTGTGTCGGAAACGGCCGTCGATCTGGAATGCGAGCCGCTGCCAACACCGCCAGCCACGGCCACCGCCACGGCGCAGCCGACAGAAACCGCAACCGTAGTGCCTACCGATACGGCGACTATCGCGCCAACCGAAACAGCCTCATCGACAGCAGTCCCGCCACCTACTGAAACGGCGACAAACACCCCAACGGCCAGCGCCACAGCGCAGCCGACAGAAACCACAACGCCTACGGCTACACCGACGCCAGTGGCAACAGTGGAGAAATCTTGGATTGTCGTCAATCCCAACAATCCCGCCTGGCTCTTCTACGACGATGGACGGCCGTTGTTTATTGCTGGACCAGGCGACCCTGAAGACTTTCTCTACCGGGGCAGTCGAAACGCAGATGGCACGCGCAATGGTGACCAGATGGCTATCATTAATAAACTGGTCGACACCGGCGCCAACAGCATATATATGCAGATTATCCGCTCTCACGGTGGGGATGGAACGAGCGACCACAATCCATTTATCAATTCTGACCCGGCGCAGGGCCTGGACCAGGACATTATCAATCAGTGGCACACCTGGTTCACCGCTATGGATGAGGCCGGAATTATCATCTACCTCTTCATCTATGATGACAGCGCCTGCATCTGGTCATGTGGTAGCAACAATGTACCCGCCGAGGAGGCAGCGTTTCTCACTTCTATCGTCAATGAATTTGAGTCGTATGGCCATCTGATTTGGGTAGTTGCTGAGGAGTTCCGTGAAGCATTTACTGCTCAACGTGTGTCAAATATTGCAGCCTTAATTAGACAGACTGATGATTACGATCATCCCATCGCCGTCCACCAAAATAACGGTCTCAATTTCCGTTTCCCTAACGATCCGAACATTGACCAGTTTGCCATTCAGTACAATGTGGGCGGCCAGATGCTGCACAATGGCATGGTCACAGCCTGGAATGTTGCCAACGGCCGTTACAACCTGAACATGTCGGAATCCAGTCAACACGGCACTGGCGCAACCATGCGCCGCAACTCCTGGGGGATGGCAATGGGCGGAGCCTACGTGATGGTTTACCAGATGGAAGTGGTCAACACCCCCGTCAGCGATTTAGAGGATTTGGGGCGGCTGCGAACCTTCTTTGAGGGCACGAATTTTCACGAGATGGCTCCGCATAATGGACTGGCACTGGGGGCGACCAAATACGTCCTTGCAAATCCTGGTCACAGCTATATTGTTTATTCAGAGAGCGCCGACAGCCTCGGCCTGCAAGGGATGAGCGCCGGAGTGTATGACTTTACCTGGCTGGACACAGTGACTGGAGTCATGGTGGAGCAGGCTGGTGTTATCGTGGGTGCGGGCAACCAAACCTGGGACAAACCGGACGAGCTGGGTAGTGAGGTGGCTGTGTGGATACGGCCGTCTGAATGATTAATTATCGGTAGATCGAAATGAGAGGAGTCGGCATCCTCAGATGCCGACCCTTTCGCATCTGAGGATGCGAACTCCGCTCCCTGCTCCGGGCAGGTCTTCATTTTGAGCTGTGGCCGGCGTTCTCGCCGTGGCGCTTCCCGTCCCTGTTGTGGGGTTGGCGGGCTAAACGGCTACTCCTCTATCACTCTGATCGAAAACGGCCGTACCCTCTGTTCCTTCGCTTCTTTGTTCCGTGGTGCGGGTTTGTAAACGGCCGTAAAGACGACAACGAATTTAAGAAATCAACGAATGGGGAGCTATTCGCGTTCATTCGCGTCATTCGCGGCAAAAAATGGATACGGCCTTGTGAATGGTAAATGGTTAATTGTTAAGGGGGACCCTTCATCTTCATTCGTTGGAACAGCTGAATCCGTGTATTATTGGGTGCACGAATAAGCGGAGAAGATACCAAATAACGTTATGACATCCTCACCAACTTACCCCACCGTTTTACAGGCGGATCAGGAACATGCCGGGCTGCGTACGGCCGTATTCATCCTGCTCTTCATCACCCTGCTGGTGGCCTTTTTTGGCATTCGCGCCCTGATACTTAGCCTGAGCGCTTCCGGGTCGCCGGATTACGCTTTTATTATGGCCTGTGGTGGAGCCTTTCCGGTGGCGCTGGCGGTGGTTTGGCTGGCGGAAAAATTGATGAAGCGGTATTGGCCAAGCGGCCGTTTTGTAACGCTTACCAGCAGCGGGCTTGAGCTGCATTTGGAGGAAGACCGAGACCTTGAGTTTACTTCCAGTGACGAGGTTGTTCCCCTTTTTTGGTATTTTTCCTTGCGGGGATGGCAGCGCGGTGGCCGTGAACGGCGCATACCGCGCACCTGGCTTTGCCTGGCTGTGGAGCTAAAGGCGGGCAAACAGCAGGCCGTCGTTTACACTTTTTTGCCCAGGTCTGGTGCTGAAAAGTGGCTCAGTTCAGCGAGCGGCCGTGGGCAGTTTCAAGAGATATTTCCCAAAGAAGTGTATGACAACTCCATTGGCTCCCGCATGACCGGCCCCAGCCGACCAGAGATACCGTCGGCCATTCTAACCGGAAAGATGGGCAAATATTGGTTGGCTGAACGTCGCCGCTGGACCGAAGGATTGGAGCTGTCGCCCAAAGCGTTTGAACAATTTATGAACCACATTCAAACAAATTTACAATTACCCTGGAGGATTTCCCACCATGTTTGATTTTATTACCGAAGAACACAAAATGATTCAGCAGGAAGCCCGCCGCTTTGCCCAACACGAAGTGGCTCCAGTGGCGGAACATCACGACCAGACGGCCGAATTTCCCATCAACACCGTGCGCAAAATGGGGGAATTGGGCTTCATGGGCATCGAGGTGCCAGAGGAGTATGGCGGCATCGGCATGGATACGCTGGCCTACTCCCTGGCGCTCACCGAAATTTGCAAGGCAGATGCCAGCCACGGTACCATCATGTCGGTGAACAATTCGCTCTACTGCCACGGCATTTTGAAGTTTGGCACGGAAGAGCAGATTCAAAAATATGTCGTTCCCGTCGCCAGCGGCCAAAAGATCGGGGCGTACAGCCTGACGGAGCCAATGTCAGGCAGCGATGCGGGCACGATGAAGAGCCGGGCAGTGCTGAACAAAGCCGGGACGCATTATGTGATTAACGGCCGTAAATCGTGGGTCACCTCAGCTCCTTACGCCGACTACATCGTCCTCTTTACCATGACCCAGCCGGAGCAGCAGCACAAAGGTGTCACCGCTTTTCTGGTCGAAACAGACCATTCCGGCTTTGAGCGGGGTAAAACGGAGCCCAAGCTGGGCATTCGGGCCAGCGCCACCAGCGAAATCATCTTCGACAATTACGAATGCCCGGTGGAAAATCGGCTGGGTAAAGAGGGCGAAGGGTTCAAAATCGCCATGACGGTGCTGGATGCGGGGCGTATTGGCATTGCTTCCCAGGCCTTAGGCATTGCCGAAGCGGCGCTGGAAGCCAGCGTGAAGTACGCCCAGGAGCGGGAAGCGTTTGGCCAGAAAATCGGACAGTTTCAGATGATCCAGCAGAAGTTGGCGGATATGAAGTGCCGGGTGGAGGCGAGCCGCCTGCTGATCTACCAGGCGTGTCTGGCCAAGAAAGCGGCCACAAAAAATGGGGGCCGCTACTCAATGGAAGCGAGTATGGCCAAGCTGTTTGCCAGCGAAACGGCGATGTACGTCACCACCGAAGCGATTCAGATTCACGGGGGGATGGGGTACAGCAAGGAGATGCCGCTGGAGCGCTACTTCCGGGATGCCAAAATTACGGAAATCTACGAAGGCACCAGCGAAATTCAGCGGATGGTAATCGCCCGCAGCCTGACGGGTTTGCGATAGTCGTAAGTGCCTTACAAGTCAGATGCTTACACGCTGAACAAGAATTTTTAACGCAAAGATGCAAAGGGTTTTCTTTGCATCTTTACATACTTTGCGCCTTGCGTTAATTTTCTCTGGCTTGTCCAGGTTCGGGTCCATAAAAAAATAAATTCCCGCACTTTGGGCAAAGCAGGTCGAGCGGGTGCGGGAAGTAATCAATTTACGGACCCTTAGCGAGTAGCAAGTGTGCCAATCATTAAACTCGTCACTCGCCTACTTTTTAAGCCAGTCCATATAAAAGATTGACCAACAAGCCCCGAATTAAATCTAAACCAATCAACACAATAATTGGCGTAAAGTCCAGGCCACCCATGGCGGGCATGACGCGGCGTACTGGCTCCATGATGGGCTCTGTGGCTTGAAAAACAAAGCGCAAAACCGGCCCCCAGATGGGGTGGTACGGATCTAACCGAATCCAGGAAAGGATAACGCGGGCAAAGATCAGGTAGGTATAGGCGCGTAAAATAATGTTGATGGTGTTGGCTATGGCAATAATAAGCATGGAAAATCCTTGTTTGATAGTTGTTGCTAGGCCAGAAGTTTAACTTTTCTCTGGTTGATTGAGAAATTGGATGACCAAAAGTTGAACTTCTTCTCGTGAGCCTTGGTAGGTACGTTTGATAAGTGCTGACCGGTTTTTTGTAAATTACTGTGTATCTCGTTCGCCAAACAGCGCCCGACCCACGCGCACGTGGCTGGCTCCTTCGGCGATGGCGATTGGGTAATCGTCGGTCATGCCCAGGGAAAGGGCTAACGGCCGTTCCAACCCTATCTCCCCTTGCAGCCACTCCGCCAGCAGGTGGGTGCGCCGAAAAACGGTGCGGATGAAGTCTAGTTCCGCATCCCAGGGGGCCATCGTCATCAGTCCCTGGAGGGTTAAACCCGGCAGCGCCACCACCGTTTCAGCAAAAGTACGAATTTCGGCACGCTGGGTTGTGCTGTTTTCCCAATCTGTGGCGTTTATGCCAGATTTACTCATCTCACCAGAGATGTTTAGCTCCAGAAATGCTGGTAATTGACGGCCGTTTTCCCCCAGCCGTGTCGAGAGCCTGTTGGCAATCTTCAGCCGGTCCAGCGCGTGAAAGCTGTCGGCAAAGTCGGCCACCAGGTTGGTTTTGCGGCTTTGCACCGTGCCGATGAAGTGCCAGACAATGCCGCTGTCTGGGCCTAGTTTTGCCTCGACGAGCGGCCGTTTTTCTGCCAGCTCTTCGGCCCGATTCTCACCAAAATGGCGCATCCCGACGGCGTAAGCTTCCAGAATTGTTTCCACGGGCCACGTTTTGCTCACCGCCACCAGGGTAATTTCGTCTGGGTTACGGTTGGCTTGATGGGCAGCGTCGTGAATGGTTTGCAGAACAGCGTGATAGCGGGATTCTAGTGTGCTCATGGGCAGATTATAGCAGGGGAACGGCCGTTTTGCTTACCGCAGAGATGTTCCAGGTCTTTGGGATTTCGTGGAGTTTCATGCATCACGGCTTGTCAACCCCCTGAGTTCCTAAAGAGCCATTTTGAGAGAAAAATAGAGGGACTCTTTAGGGAATAGTTTGGTTGAGATACCAGGTTTCTTCCATTTCAAAGAGCCAGGTAGAATAGTCGCTGGGGATGGGGTTTCGCCGCAGGGGTTCAGGCCAGCTGACAGTTTCCCAATCATTTTCGGTCAGGATCATGGGCTGAAAGGTTTCATTGGTGAGGCGTTTAATCCGAGGCAGGACGGGACCATTGCTTACTGTGTGTGATTCTGTCACTGGCCAGAGATGGGGGGGGGCTTTAGCTGCTTTTACTTCACCCAGGAAGCAGGCGAAGAGAACAGAGCGATCCAGGCCGGTGCTATCTTCAATGAAGCCGAGGTATTGCGTGGGCAAATCTTCGATGGCGAAGGGGGTAAAGGGGCCAACGAGGCTGCGGGGCAGCTGCCCCTGCCACGCCTCGAAGCGATAGCTCCAATCCATGTAGATGCCCAGGGCGACGCCGATGGTTTGTTCTGGACCCACATCGCTGGAGACGAGGTAGTGGCCGGTGTAGCCGGTAATGCCGCCGCGCACGGATTGGGAGATGGAGATGATGCCACCGCCAGAGGATACGGCCGCTTTTACATCGGCAATAACCTTGGCGGGATTGCCTGCATCAAAGTGGGTCATATCAAACCAGCCGTAGCGCTCGTTGTAGAGGTAGCGCGTTTTGGGCAGCGGGTGAACCAGGCGCAGTTCACTGCTGCCGTCCTGGTCACAATCAACCAGATGGTAGTTGGCTCTGGCTGCCCGGTTCCCGGCCGCCGGGGCCCGTTTGCCAAACAAGGAGCCGACTTGCTGCGTGCCCAGCAACAGGGTTAAGCTGAGGAGCAAAAAGAGGGCTGCTCGGAAGAAATAACCACGCTTTGTGGCTGGTTTAATTGACCAACGCATGAGGGAATTTTAGCCCAAAACGGCCGTTTAACCCAAACTCCTGTTAGAGATGACGCAGGGCCTGGACAGAGCGGTACTGCCCGGTGGCTATGTCGGCGTAAACGGCCGTTTGTGTTTCTGCATCCAATAAGCGCCAGAGCGGCTGCTCCAGGGGGATCAGTTGGGCCAGGGCGGCGTGGAGTTGGTTGTCCCAGCGGTCGATGAGGTGGCTGAAGTCAGACGGCCGTATGCTGCGGCGGCAGTCCGGGTGGCCACAGGCGCAAGGCATGTCGTACGGCAAATTAAACAGGCCGTAATCGTCGGTGATCTCTTCGCCGGACTGGATGTTGCGCACGGCAATCTCAAAGCCGTAGCCAGTGCTGAGGGAGTTGCTCTGGCAGCTGTGGTTGACGTAGCGAGCGATGTCCCAACTAAGCAGGCGGGAACCATCTTTTTCAACGGTGCTGTATTTTTCCAGAATGGGTTGGTAGATTTCGGTGGAGAGCAGGGGATGGTCGGCGGGCAGAACGATTTCCAGAGCGTCTTGGACGTAAACAATGGTGCCTTTGGGAATGAAGGCGGTGGCAAACACGCCAAAACCAATCGAAGGGCTGATGTAGCGTAATTCGGTTGCCGGGTGGATCATATGTTTGTTGGTGCTGCTCCTTGTTCTCTTTGGAGAACGGGTGTGAAATTTGCTCGCAGTATAGCGAAACTGCCGCGCTTTACAACGATCAATTTTTCTTGAATTTAGTACCAACATTCACTTCTCTCAGAGGGAGATTTAGGGGAAGGTGCGTGATTTAATCCCAAATCTTCCAGCACTAGTACATCAAATTTCTAAAATTGCGGGGTAATGCTCTTTGAAAACACGACGAGCATCTTCCACGGTAAAAGACCAATGAATCTTACGTTCAACATCGTTGCTGTATTGCTCCCAAGCGAGCAGTTGCCTCTGCAAAGC
>JBGTCV010000109.1:0-83946 GCA_041748655.1 Promineifilaceae bacterium (SeqCode)
TTTGGGGTTTTGTCACTTTTTGGGGGTGTCCCACCCCCAAAAAGTGAAAAAACCCCTCTTATCTAACGTCGCCAGGCGCGAAGCGCCGAGGCGACGGCGCACTCAAACTGAGGTTGGGCTTAACAAAAGTTGCCGTAACACACCTGATTTGTAATCTCGCTGGTTTTTGGAAATGAGGGACATCTGCCAGGTAACGGCCGTTGCCGCAATCAAACTGTCAGCGACCAATCCTGTCTTCAAGTTCAGGATAATCTTGCCATATGCCAATAAACGGCTCATTTTCAAAACGCTTGCCAAGCTGCTGCTGACCAGGCTGGTTTGTTTGATATTTTTGCTGCAAAAAGGCGACAAAATCAGCCACTTGACGTTTCGCTTCGTCAGGCAAAGCACGATACGCTTGCAAAAACTGCTGTTGAGTCATTTTCGACAATCTCCTCACCAGACAAAAATGATAACTGTGTCTGGACCAAGTTCAGTATAAGCAAAACCAGAACCTGACGCAATCACGGCTTCATCACCGTTCCCACCCTCAACAAATCAACCCAGCAAAAAAAACTAAAATTGGTCCTGAGCCTAAAACAAGTCTTATTCTCTCGTTCTAGAAAATCTCAAACCAAGAACCACCAAAATCACGCTCAAAGGTAAACTCAAGATGGCCGTCATGAGTAAAAAGGGGTAATTTGTTTCGTAAATAGTAAAAAAGCCAATATAAAAATTGATGGCTAGAAACCCTGCAATTACTAGAACTATGCTTATTTGATTTAATGAATCCATTAAAAGGTTGCTAGACCATCCAATCTTACTAAATATGAATGTTAAAACGACTCCAAATGGGGCTGTAACAGCCGCAAAACCTGCGAGTGCCAAGCCAAATCGAGTAACATTAAGGGTAGTAAAAACGAAACCTAACATACCTGAAACCAAAGCCGCTTTCACTAAAAACCTACCGATTCTAAAAATTGTCAGGCGTTGTTTTACTCTAGTCTCATGTGATATTTTCATCTGAATTAATATTCCTCCGTGGTGTTAACAGGCAGCGCTTTCAACCCACGAAAGAGCACGCCAGAGCGCCACGCCAACTGCTCAGCAGGCACCGCCAGCCGCAAATTGGGGAAGCGCTCGAACAAGGTTTGCAATCCAATCTGCCCCTCCAGGCGGGCCAGCGGCGCACCCAGACAGTAATGAATCCCCAGGCCAAACGCCAGGTGCCGGTTGTCGCGGCGGGTCACGTCCAGCACGTCGGGTTGGGCAAAGTGGCAGGCATCCCGGTTGGCCGAGGCTAACACCACGCGCACCACGTCGCCGCGCCGCATCGGGTGCCCCTCAAACACAAAATCGTCCCGCACCCAGCGCGTCGTCGAGGTTTCTACCGGGCCATCGAAGCGGAGAAGTTCTTCAACGGCCGTATCCCACAACCACGGCCGTTCCCGCAAAAGCGCCAACTGCTCTGGCTGGTTCAGCAGCGCCAGCGCCCCGTTGCCCAGCAGGTTCACCGTCGTCTCGTGCCCCGTCACCAGCAGCAGCGCCACCATGCTGGAAAGCTCCGCCTCGTTCAGCCGCTCGCCCGCCTCTTCCGCCTGCACCAGCGCCGAGATCAAATCATCTTGCGGATTTCGGTGGCGCAGGGCAAACATCTGCTGCAAATAAGCCACAAAAGCACGCACCTTCCGCTTGCGGGCGCTGTAGTTCAAATTGTGGCTGCCTGGCGAGATGATTGCCTGCGACCAATCGGCCACCTGCGCCTGATCCGCCGGGGGGATGCCCAGCAGCTCGGCAATAATCCGCACCGGCATCGGCAGGGCAAAGTCGGCGATCAGGTCCGCTTGCCCCGCCGCCGCAATTCCATCCAACAGCTCATCGGTGATTTGCTGGACGCGCGGAGCCAGCTGCTCCACGCGGCGGGGAGTAAAGGCCTGGTTCACCAATGCCCGCAGCCGGGTATGGTCTGGCGGGTCGGCAAAGAGCATATTTTCGTTGATGAGGCGGTTGAGGGCAGATTTGAGCGGTACGGCCGTTCCCGGCGGCAAGGTGTGGCGGATATCTTTCACAAAATGGTCGTTGTCTTTGAGAACAGCCGTTCCCTCCGCCAGCCGCGTAATGTACCAAATCGTCCCCCTGCCGGGTGAGCGATGGGCATAAATCGGATCCTCCTGCCGCATCTGGGCAAACGTGGGGAATGGGTTGGCTTTGAATTTGGGGGAAAAGAGATCGTACTTTGTGGTAATTGGTTACGCTCCTCAAGAAAAACGGAACACAGAGTTTCGCAGAGGAGACACAGAGTTACACAGAGGTAATCTGTTGAATCTGCGAAATCCGTTGATTTTCGTTCATAATCATGGATTCCTACTCGTTCCACGCTCGGCGTGGAATGAAGTCCGGGACGCTCCTGCGTCCCCTTCGCGGCGCAGAGCACCGCACCCGGCAACCACCCTCACCCCAACCGATTCCCTCCCCTCACAGGGGGAGGGCCAGGGAGGGGGTCGTACTCAGGCCGTGTTGACCATCCAGCTGGAAAACCCAACCAAAAAGTCGCGGAACGTGGGCAAATGCTCGGCGGGGAAGTTGTACTTTTCCGGCGCGTCGGCCAGCACCGCATCAAAGCAGGCCAGCCACACCTGCCGCGCTGCCTCATCAATCGGGAACGGATTGTGCCGCGCCCGCATCATCGGGCTGCCATACTTTTGGTGGTAGAGTGGTGGCCCACCCAGCAGCCCCACAAAAAAGGCGGCCGATTTTTGCGAAGCCCGCGCCATATCCCTGGGAAACATCCCCCGAATGTCGGACGCTTCTAGCTCAGTGTAAAAATCGGCCAGCATGGCAAAAATATTGTCCTGCCCCATGGCCGCATAAATCTCTGGGCTGGGGGCTGCTACCCGTGGCGGACCGCCGGACGGCACATAAAATTGTCGCTCTTCACTCATACGCTTATTCCCAATGGTCAGCCACCGAGGGCAAATGCGATTGCTTCGGCCAGGGAACGCTGTCGGCCCTGGTTGAGGTAGCTGGTGGCTTCTTCATGGTTGAGGACTTTGGTTAAACGGCCGTCCAGCTGCGCCTGCTCCACGGCCGAAAGCGGCGTGCCAAGCTCCTCGCGTAATGCCTGCGCCGCCCCCACCAGCTGAAGCGCCCGCCCAGCCTGCTGCTGCATCGCCACCAGCCCGGCCATATCCTCCAGCACATAGGCAATCGCCCGCCGGTCACCAAATTCGTAGTTAATCGTCAGGCTTTCGACATAGAATTGGCGGGCCGTGTCAAAATCAGATTGATCCCGCACGACGTTACCCAGGTTGTTCAGCGAGTTGGCAATCGCCCAGCGGTCGCCCACCTCTCGCTGGAGCTGCAACGCTTCTTCCAGATGGCTGCGAGCCGTGGCCAAATCCCCCAGATTGCGCACCGCATTGCCCAGATTGTTTAGCGAATTGGCTATGGTGCGCCGGTCGCCCACCTGCCGCCGAATCTCCAGCGCCTCCTCATTCAGCCGCCGCGCTTCAGCCAAATTCCCCTGGAAGCGGGCAATAATTGCCAGGTTGCTCAGCAAGGCGGCAATAAAGGCGGGCTGATCCAGCTCGCGACGCAGGGCCATGCTTTGCTCGTACAGGGCACGGGCTTTTTCATACTGCCCCTGCTGCGCTGTCAGCGTCCCGGCCGAGTGGTACGCTTGGGCTACACCTTCTTCATCTTCCAGCTTTTCAAAGGTGAGGCGGGCAGCTTCCAGATGGCGGGTCGCTTCCTCAAAGCGGCCTCGCTTGCGCAGCAGCTCTGCCTGAGCCGCCTGGCACCATGCCTCTTCCTGGCGATTTTCATGTTTTTGGGCCAGCTGCAGGCCCTGGGTGTATAAAGCGCTGGCTTCATCCCACTGCCCCACCAGTTCTAACACATTGCCCAATTTACGCATCACGGCCGCTCGATCTGGATCTGGCAGCAGGGGCAGCGCCCGACGGAAATATTCAATGGCGGCCTCGTTGGCGTATTCGGCCTGGGCCGCCTCGCCTGCCTTGAGCAGATATTCCCGTTTTTTGGTTTCGTTGTCGGAACGGCCGTAATGGTAAGCCAGCAGCCCCACATATTGCGACAGCGCATGGGCATAATTGCTTTCCATATATTGGCCAATTAAATCATGCAGCATGGCCCGAGTGGCAAACGGCAAGCTCTCGTAGGCCACCTCCTGCGTTACCACATTCTTAAACAAATACGTCAGCTCAGGTTCCGGCGTATCCTGCGGCGTTAAATCCAGCTGCTCCAACGCTTCCAAGTCCGACTTCACCTGCTGCGGCCTGCCCAGTGGGGGGTAAGCCCCCCATAACATCGCCGCCCGGAACAAACGGCCGATCACGCTGGCCACCTTAATCGTATTGCGCTGCGTCTCCGTCAGCTGGTCGATACGGCTCAAAATAAGGCTGTGCAAACTGGTGGGCAAATCCAAATCTTGCAGCGTCTGGGCCGCCATGGCCGACTGACTTTGCAAATAGTTCAGCAGCTCCTCAATGTAGAACGGGTTGCCCGCCGCGCGCTCCATGATTTTTTCTCGCAGCAGGCGCGGCATCTTGATTTTGGCCCGGGTGAGCTGCTCCATTTTTAACGCCATCAAATGTTCAGCCTCTTCTGGCGTAAACTCGTGCAGCTTAATTTCGATGAAGTTGGGCAGATGGCGGAAAGATGCAGAATGGATGCGATTGAGATCTGGTTCACGTACCGCCAACACCGTTAAGATGGGACGATCGGCAATTGCCCGCGAAATCGCCTCCAACAGATCGAAAGAGAGCGGATCGAGCCAGTGACAATCTTCTAAAACCATGAAAATGGGCGTCGTCTCCGCCCTTGCCCGCAAACATTCCACCAACAGCGATTCCAAAGAGACCTTGCGCAGCTGGGCATCAAACGACTGAGTCAAATCGTTGTCGGGAATGGTCAGGCGCAGCACCGCCCCCAAAAGCGGCAGGCGGGGCAGCAAAGCAGGATTGATGGCGCGAAGCTGCTCGCCGATATGCTCAATTTGCTGCTCTAAAGAAGAGATCTCTGGGGTCAGCTCGAAAAAATCTTGCCAGATGCGCTGCCAAACCAGGTAACTGGTGCTGGTACCGTAGGATTGACATTCGCCGCCGTAGCTTAAAAAGCCGTGTTCGCTCTCGCTGGCCAACCGGATAATCTTGGCCACCAGCCGGGATTTACCAATGCCCGCCTCGCCACTAATCGTAATAATTTGCCCTTTGCCCTCTTTAACATCGGTCATTTTTTCCTGGATCAGGGCCTGTTCAGCGGTGCGCCCTACCATGGGCAAGGCATATTGTGGCTCTTGCAGGCGAATGGTGGCCTGGGCCTGACGGCGCGTTACGGCGTAGACAGAAAGTAGTTCTGATTTGCCTTTTACCATGAGCGGGGGCAGAGGTTCCCAGGAAAATTTATCGCCAGTTTGTTTCATGGTGGCTTCTATGACGAGGATCTGGCCGGGAACGGCCGTTTGCATCAGTCGTGCGGCCGTATTCACTGCATCCCCCAACACACCATAGGTGCGGCGAGTTGTGCCCCCATAAGCGCCCGTACGAGAACGCCCCCCGCAAATACCGATCTGCACCGAAGAGATGTAAGACAGTCGTTCTGCCAGCTCCTGCAATTCCAGCGCTACCGAGACAGCCCGAATCGCATCATCTTCATGCGCATAGGGAGCGCCAAACGCGGCGTACATAGCGCTGCCCTTGTCGCCAATGGTCAGCTGGAGCAAATTGCTTTCATAGCGGGACAAAATCTCCTGCACATTCTGCACAAAGGTGTCCAGCTTGGTCTCAGCATCCTCATCTGCATCATAATCAATGCCAGAAAAGCGCAGAAAGAGAGCTACCGTCGGGCGCAGCTCAGCCAAAAACTCATCCCCGCCCTCGGCCAGCCGACGATACACCGGGGGCAGCAGCCAGCGACGGGTAATCGCTTCATCCAGGGCATCAGCCGGAATGGGGGGCCAATACGCCGGGATACTCATATTTTCCAGATTGGCTACCACGCCCAGCCGCGCCCCGGAAATCGGGTTTTGTCGCCACGCTTTTATTTCAACGCGGGGGCCCAGGTTTTCAATGGTGGCTTCATCCAGAATAACCTCCCCCTTTTCGGCCTCATGCTCCGCTTCGACCAGACGATCCAGGGTTTTGCCCGCCAGCACGTCGATGAGCTGCACGGCCGGGTTGCCTACCAGAAAGCGTCGGACCGTGCCGGTGACAACGGCCGTTTTCATCGCCAACGTAATTTCGCCAGAAGGGGTCTGGATGGTTTGTGCCTGCTGCATCACCGCCTGCATCGCCAGGGCGCACGTTGTGGCCCGAAAGCCGTTGTCCCCCTCAAACCAGCAGGTGACCGCATCGCCACTAAAGCTGATGACGCTGCCGCCGTAACGGTGCAGCTCATCCACCAGCCCATCAAACACCCGGTTCAGGTGGCGAGTCACTTCTTCCGCACCTCGCTGTGGCCCCAAATCGTGCACCAAACGCTCTGTCAGGGGGGTAAAACCGGAAACATCGGCAAACAAAGCAGCGCCCTGCGCCGGATCGGGCAGATTCTCGCCGCGATACAACGCCTGTCGTCTATCCATAGGAATGTAGGAAATCGGCCGTTCCATCATACGAGTTGTTGGCCTCCACAAGCTGAGGACTTTCTGGGTTGCATAGTAGTGACACTATATTATACGGATGTTGGCGCTTTGTGCAGGCTATAAAAATAAATGAAAAACTGGGGCGGCCGAAAGCTCGCCCCAGTTTTTCACGCGACTGGTAATGAGGTTATTGTTAGCAGCAATTACCGGATGGCAATGGCATCGATCTTTGCATCGTTCAATCCATGGTCAACCCCATCCCAAAAATCGGTCAAGGTGCAGTTGGTATTCTCCCCCAGGGAAACGGGGCTGCACACCAGCACCCGGCTGCCCTCACCGTTGGTAACCAGGTAGAGATCGCCGGTTTCTTCATCCTGATGGACGGCTTCGATGCTGTTGGTGTTGGCGCTGAGCAAATGAACGTCGGAACCGTCAAAGTACATGGCCCAGCTGCCCGAAGTGTTTTCACCCAGGCTGGTGGGGGTGAACACCACCAGGTCGCGGCTTTGGGCGTTGATGCTGCCAACCTTCACCGGCCCCTTGGTGCTGATAACGATACGACCGTCCCCCAACACCGTCAGAGCCCGGATCGCTTCTTGTGGCGTTGTCAGGTCTACATCAGACCCGTCAAAGTAGAGCGACCAGGTACCGGCCGTGTTCTCACCCAGCGAGGTCGGTTCAAAGCGCAGGATGTCGGAGTTGTCCACGTTGGCCCCGCCGCGATCAACCGGCCGATTCAGGGCACTCAGGTAAAAATCTTCTGCGAAGGTCAACAGCAAGCTGCCGTCGGGCAGCCAGGCAAAGGCAGTCACGTTCTGCCCGGCCAATCCTACATCGGAGCCGTCGAACAGCAGCGACCATTCGCCGGTATCCAGGTCGAAGCCCAGGATATCCTCACCGCTGTAGGCAATGCCGTCTACACTGCCGCTGTCTGAGGTGCTCAGGTAGAGCGTCTGGCCCGTTCCCACCGGCGGGTCGACGATGGTCAGCAAGCCGCTGGCCGCTGTAGGCAGGTAGCGATCATCAGGCAAGCTCAGGCTGCCGGAAGGCAGCGGGATGGTGCCGCTGAAGTAGACGGCCACAATGTACGTTCCCGCGGGCAGCGGCACGCCGCTCAGCGAAGCGCGCCCGGCAAAATCGGTGATAACCGCTTCGGCATAGGCGCCGTTAGCGCCGGTGAGGATGAAGAAGACGGTTTTCTGACCAAACGGCCGTCCCAATACATCCTTCAACGTGACCACAAAGGGCGGCGCTTGGCCCACTTCGATGGTTGCTTCAGCCGGCTCCAGCGTCAGAAGAGTGGCCATCTTGGTAATGGTAAACGGCACGGTCTCAAACGACGCTTCATATTCGGAATCACCGCCAAAGGCGACAGTCAGTTCCGTGCTGCCCGGCAGGCCTAGCAGCGCCAGATCGGCCGTGGCTTCGCCGGAGGCATTGGTGATCACCGTGCGCGTTTGTGGCCCAACGCGGAAGCTGAGGTAGCGGTCGGCCACCGGTTCACCGTCTGCCATCAACACGGCCGTTACCGCGATTTCAGCGCTGTAGGCGCCAGAGGCGGGCGGGGCAAGGAGGGTAACGGCCGTTTCCAGCAAATCACCTTCGGCCGTACCCGCACCGCTGTAGTAAGCACCGTAATTCGTCGCCGTGCTCACCAGCCCCACGCCGTTCACCGCCTGCACCATAAAGCGCACTTCGCTGGCAGGCACACCGTTCAGCGGTAGAGCAGCCTGCCACAGCGTGCTGTCATTTTCGCTCTGGATCAGGTCAATCGACTGCCATTGGCCAGCCAGGGGGCCGCTGCCAGTATAGGTGACCCACACTTCCTGGATGCCCGCCGCCGGGTCACCGGTCACACGCGCCTGGATGGTCACGCTGGCCCCACCGGGGAAGGCATCGACCTGGGTGATGGCCGGTGGCGCGGCCAGCGCCGGCACGTTGCCCGTCACCTGGGATTGGGCGATGTAGTCACTGTAGTAGAGGCGGAAATCCAGCGCATCGAAGCGGCGCAGGGTGCCCGTGAGCGACGCGGCATTGTCGGACAGATACTGAGCTGGGGTCACGTTCAGCTGCACTGCCCCATTTAAACCGTTAACCAACTGACCAAAGTAGTTCACCTGGTATGGCTGCATCGGGTAGAACACGCTGCTGACAAACGGCGGGTGCACCCCACGAATTTCGGTAGTGGCCGCGCCGGTCAACGGCAGGATGCCAGGCAAATCGGTGAAGGAACCGCCGCGGAAGCCCACGCCGCGCAGCACGGTATCGACCACGCCCACGTTAAGCGATTCCAGCGGCAGCACCGGTTCAGCCGGGTTTACAATCACGCCGTCGCTGCCGGTAAGGTAGGTGGCGGTGATGCTGGTCGGCTCAGCTGCGCCGACAATGTCCAGCGATTGTTCCACCTGCGTTAGCTCTGGCTCGATGGTGAGATCCGCATAGATAAGGCCCAACGTCTGGCCAGGATTGCTGGTGAAGCCGGTAGTGCTGCCCACCACGGAGGTATCGCCAGAGGGGTTGCCGCGGCCGTTCGGCATGTCGATTTTGAGCATGGGCAGGCCAAACAGGGTGGCAATCAAGAGAGATTTTTCATGCAACGGCCGTAACTCTTGCGTTTCGGCCAGATACGTCTGTTTGGCCGCTGCCAGCGCCTGACCAATGGCTACCGGGCCGGTGCCTGCCCGCAGTTCCTGGCTAAAGGTCAGGTACAGCCGCTCGCTGTACTCGATGAAGTCGGTGTCGCCGTATTGGTAGCCGGTGCCGGCAATCAGCGTCACGCCCTTGCTGGCAAACGCCTGCGCCCAGTCCGGTTCCAGCGTAACGTCAGGCACGCCGTGCGCGTCCACAATGTTGTAGCCAGAGTGGCAGCCCGCACTAAAGACAAGTGTGTTGGTCATGTCCACGCTGGAGGCGGCCAGGTCAGCGGCTAGAAGCCGGGTGGAATAATCGGCGGCCAGGGCGCTGCTGGCGCTGAAGTGCCCCGCCAGGAAGCTGACGTCGTAGCGGTTGTTCAGCAGCAGGGTGGCCAGCTGAGCGGCCGTCCACGAGGCGGGGTCCGTGGGCGCCACATCACGCGGGGTGATGAGCGTGGTCGCCGGACTGCCCAAGCCGCTGGACAGCTCGGCGGCGACCGCGTTGGCGGCATCTTCCAGAAAGTCGTAGCCGGTGACCAGGGCAGAATTGGGTGTGGCCACCACGCCATTGGCGGTGCTGAGGTAGGCATCCAGCATTGTCACCACCTGGGCGGGCGTTTCTACCAGGCGACCTACGGCCAGATCAGGAATGGGCAGCGTGTCGCTTTTGCTAGACAGTTCAACGGTCGCGCCGTAGCGGTCTTGCCCCAGCACGTAGCCCAGGCGCAGGCTGGCCTGCGAGGCCGTAGCGTCGAGGACCGGCGGCACGTAGTTGCGCTCGTTGGCCAGCAGCGCCTGGTCGGGATGGCGGAAGAAGGGAATCACGTCGTCGTTGCCGATGATGACGATGTAGGCCAGCGGGTTGAGCGCACGGTAGCTGTCGACGATCTCTTTGATGGCGTAGGCCACCAGGTTTTTGGCAAAGGGACAGGCGGTGTAGAGATCGGCCTGGGCGTTGGCGGCGGCCACGCGGGCGTCGCTGCTCACGTCGACGATGACGCCGTTGACTTCGGCACGAGCGGCCAATGTGGCCAGGCGCGCCTGCATGGTGGTGAGGTCGCCGGACATGCGGCTGGTATCGGCCAGGATGATGGTATTGGTGTTATTGGCCACGGCCGTATGCGTGCTGGCAGGCAGGGCGGCGGTCACGCTGCCACAATTGCCCGCCGTTTGCATGACGTTCAGAGTGTAGCTGTTGTTCGGGTCAAAGACGCCGTTGCGGCCGCGCACCCGAATGTAGAAGTCGCCGCTGTTTTCCCAGGTGTTCAGCCGTACCCCTTCACCCGCCTTGCCGTTGAAAGCCGAGACGGCAATCAGGCTGCGCATTTGGGCGCTGGAGAAAGCGTCCGGCGAAAAGGCATCGGGGCTAAACGCATCGGGTGAGAAGGCATCCGGTGAGAAGGCATCCGGGCTAAAGGCATCGGGTGAGAAAGCATCCGGCGAAAAAGCGTCCGGGCTGAAGGCATCAGGACTGAAGGCGTCTGGGCTGAACGCATCCGGCGAAAAAGCATCCGGGCTGAACGCATCGGGCGAGAAGGCATCGGGGCTAAACGCATCCGGGCTGAACGCATCGGGCGAGAAAGCGTCTGGGCTGAAGGCGTCGGGACTGAAGGCGTCCGGGGCAAATTCGGCCGTCAGCGAAACCAGGTCTGCCGTCGTATCCAGCGTTTGCAGCGAGGCCCACTCGGCGGCAATGTCTTTGTAGACGGTGAGGTCGTAATTGGCGGGCAGGTCGGTGAGGGTAATCACCAGCTGGCTGTTGGGCTGCACGGCGAATTTGTACCAGCGCGACTGCCCGGCCAGGTCGAGGTGCTGGCTGATTTCGGCTGTTTGCACGTCGGGGGAAACGCTGTCGGGCGTCAATTCCAGGTTCATCGCCCGCGGCCAGGCGTCGTTGCCCAGGCCCAGGCGAATGCAGCGGCTGAATTCGGAGGTGCCCTCATTGCCAGTGGCCAGGGCGGTTAGGCTGGCGTCGGTGAGGGTGGAGGCAACGGCCGTCGTAAAGCTGGCGTTACCGTTTTCGTTGGTGGTTATCTCGGCCCTGCCCAACAGGGTCTGGCCATCGCCAAACCCGGAGCTGTGGCAGCTGTCGCTGGCGTAAAAAACGATGGTGTAGTGGCTGTGGGGCTTGCTGTTGATCAGCCCTTCAATTTCCAAACTCGAACCGGTGGGGACGGCGCGGATGAGGGTTGGGGTGTTTTGACGGCCGTTGGCCCCCTCATCGCCATCAGCCAGATCGTTAGCCGTTGGCCCATCGCCTTCCAGGTCGATGCCCAGGCCCCCATTGCCAGAGATTTGATTCAGATGCAGCACATTGCCGCTGCCACCGATGACCTGGATGCCGCTGCCGCTATTGTCGCTGATAGCGGTGCCTTCAACAGTATTGTGGCTGCCGTCCACGACCACACCGCTGCCATTGAAATTCTGAATGGTCAGATCGCGCACGGTGCTGTGGTCGCCAGCCAGGAGCAACCCGTCGCCAGGACCGGCTTCACTGCCATCCAGGATCACCTCAATGCTGTTGTTCCCGTTGGTTTTAAGCAAAACGGGCCGGGTGATGGCCGGCAACGGGGAAGCCGGAGCAATGATAACCGGATTCAGGTTGCCCACCTTAAACTGGATGACGGCACTGCCGCTTTGCAGGGAGTTGGCTGCCTGAATCGCCTCACGCAGGGAGCAGTGTGGCTTGGTGCAGGCGCCATCGTCTACATCGGAGGTAGTATTGACGGTGTAAAGGACCGTACCACGCCCACTGGCCATAACTGTGGTGGTGACAAATAACACAAAAAGGGTCACAAGGATCAAGAAAGTAGTACGCCAAAGATTCGATCGATTCACGCCGTCCATACCTTTTCTCTCATTACCAAGATGCAGAACAAACAGGAACTTGTGCTGCCGTTACTTCAAACCCTGGCTTAGGTCAACAAATATTCTATTTTGGCTCCACCAGAAGAAATTTTTTGAAACAGGCGACGAAGGTGTTTTTTTGTCTGTCGCTTGATAACACGCATTGTTGAATGGCATTTATGGCCATCGTGTTATAGTTTGACGGGGCTTACTTACAAAACAGATTAATGAAAATTTACCCTTGGGATTTTTCAGGACACGGTTGCAGTATAACAGCGAGACGAAAGGCAAGGTGTGAAAATTCGGGGCGAATTGGGTGAAAGGCGAGTAAACGTCTCACTGTCAATCGTGAATACTGTGGATGGGCAGGCCAGCCAGCGCCATAATTTTCAGGGCGTTGGTGGTGGGGCAAGGGCCATCGTGCAGTTTGTAGTCGAAGACCATACGGCCGTTTTCAACCGCATCCCGAAAATGGACGTTTTGAATTTTTTCTGTCCCGTCTGCCAGCTGGATGAGCTCCAGATCGTGGGTGGCAATGGCTCCCAGGCCGCTGCCCTGGGCCAGCGCCTGAATGTAGGCGCGGCTGCCAATGAGCCGCTCCCGGTTGTTGGTGCCCCGGAAAATCTCGTCGATGAGGAAGAGCAACGGCCGTTCCCCGTCATCATTCAAAGCGTTGAGCAGCTGCGACAGGCGGCGCACTTCGGCATAAAAGAAGGAGAAGCCGTCGCTGAGCGAATCGGCCACGCGGATGGTGGCAAAGAGGCGCAGCCAGCTGGCGCTGAACGTTTGGGCCACGGCGGGACCGCCCGCATAGGCCAGCGCCAGATTGACCCCAATGGTGCGTAGAAAAGAGCTTTTGCCCGCCATGTTGGAACCGGTAATGAGGTAAATGGCGTGCTGAGCATCCAGGTGTACATCGTTGCAGACGCGCTGCTCGCTGGCGATGAGCGGATGCCCCAGCCGGGTGGCGCTGAACGAGGGAGAATCGGCCGTAGTGAAGGTAGGCCAGACCCATTCGCCGGGATTGAGGGTGGCAAAAGTGGCCAGACTGCTGCTTGCCTCCAGCTCGTACCAGACATCGAGCCAGCGGGGCAGCTGGGTGGTCAAATCGGCCCGGCATTGGTCCAGGCGGTAGGCGAAATAGATGTCCCAGGGCAGCAGGGCATTGAGCACAAAACCCAACAGCCAGTTTTGGCGCAGCCCCACCCCGGTGACGACGCGCTGGATACGGCGGATGTGGGCAGACGGACGTTTCCCGTCCACCAAAAACGGCTGGCAAAGCAGCGTTACTTCCGGCATTTTACCGTAGCGCCATCGCTCCAAAAAGGCAAAAACGGCGTTGAGCGCCCGCAGCCGGTCGGTGAGGAACATCACGTCGCTGAACAAGGTGGCCGTGCGCTGAAAGCCGAAGGTGATGAACAAGATGCCGTAGAGCAAGATGCTGCCAGGCCACAGCGGCGGCCATGCCCACAGCTGGTACCCGGCAAAAAGCAGCCAGTTGAGCAGTGCCAACCCAGACAAGCCGATGAGCAACGGCCGTAACGATCCACCCTCACTGTCACGGGTTACCCAATCCAGCAATTCTTGCCCCGCCCACTGCTCGCCGGGTTTATCGACCGCCAGAGTTGCCGCCAGCGTGAGTCGTTCGCGGAAGCGGGTCTGGTTGGCCAGTTCACGGACGCGCCGCTGCCGCAGTTGGGCCGTTTCGGTGCCTGGGGCCGGGTCGATGAGCCACTCATGCAGCCGGTGGCTGCCTTCGTGGGCAACGGCCGTATCCAGCAGCCGGTGCAGCGAAAAGGGGCCAACCAGATCAATATCGATGGCAAAGGGATGATCGGGCGGGAGAGGGAACGGCCGTTCTGCAGGCAGCTTATCCCAGGCAAGGGTCATGCGGGCAACGTGGCTTTGCTTGATACGGTGCCAGATGGCAAAGCGGATGATACTGTTTTCGACCCGACGGTGGCTGCGTACAACGGCGATGAAGGGGATGAGGGAAACGGCCGTTACCCATAACCAGACCACAGGCCCCCACTGGAAAAAACTGCCGCCGCTGACCAGCCCCGCCCCGCCAAACAAAATTAGCCGCCAGCGGGAAAATTGGTCGCTGCGCTGGCGCAAAACGGTCAGCCGCTGCTCTAGACGGGCCAGCTGGTGCTGCAAAAGGTGAAGGCGCTTTGTTTTTTCGGTCATCAAGTTGGGGATTATATCATCGAAAACCGGGGCATGAATGCCCAGGCTATAATTTCAAGGCATGAATGCCCAGGCCGCTGAAAAACCACAGATTTCGCAGATTTTCCCTCTGGACACCTTTGCGGCTCTGCGCCTTTGCGCGAGGAAATTGGCTCTAGCTTGTCCAGGTTAGGGCATCAAGGGGAGAAGAGCTGCTCTACCAGCTCGCGGATTTCGATGGGTCGCAGGAATTGGCCCAGGTAGGCGTCGCCCAGCCACAGCTCAAAGTGGAGATGCCCATCTTCGCTTTCGCTGCGCACGGAGGCGGGAGAGCCGCTGTTGCCAATCAGGCCAATTTGCTGCCCGGCGGTAACGGTCGTTCCCACTACCACCCCCGCCGCAATCCCGCTGAGATGAGCATACCGGGCCACAAAACCATCCGCCTGCAAAATCCAGATTTGCATTCCCCGGTAAAAATCGAGGTTATTGGGGGCCGTATAGCCCAGCTCAATATTCTCGGCGCGGCGGCGGTTGAAGATGATTTCAGACGGCCGTTCGTAATCCACCATCGCCCGAATCACCGTGCCAGACGCGGCGGCGTAGACTGGCGTGCCCACGGCCCAGTAAAAATCGGTGCCTTCATGGATGCCCAGCCGGTAATGACGCGGCGCACCTGGCATTTGCAAATCGCGGGGGGTCAGGTCGCTGGCGCTGCCGCTGATGGGCCAGGCGTAGGGAGTGGTGGTGTGCCAAACGGCCGTATCGTGCGGCTGGGGGGTGGCTAAAACCGGGCCACCCACCACAAAGCGGCTGCCGCCCGGCTGCTGCCAAAAATAGAGCCGCTCCCGCCCTGCAAACAAAAGCTGGTCCCCAACGGAATTGGTGGCAAAGGTGGTCACATCCGGCAGTTGGAAGACCGCCTGAAGCGCCCCGGTCTCTGGCTGCAAGCTAAGGAGCCGTCTGCCCGCCATGTCCAGGACATAAACGGCCGTCTGTGTAGCCACAATCTGGCGCGGCTGGGTAATCGTCACATTGGGGTCAAACGCAGTCAGGCGCATCGTCTCCTGGAACAGGGCGACGGTGGCGCTGCGGTCCGGATTGCGCCACAGGGCATACACCCGGTCGCCCACGCTGCTGACGTCTACCGGCAGCGCCTCCACCGGCAGCGACCAAAGACGCTGACGGCCGTCGGGAAGGTAATAGTTGGCGTAGCTGTAGCTGGTTTCCAGCCGCAGCCGCAGCCCGCTGCCCGCCGTATCGTGCCCCAGGGCCACAAAATAATGGCTGGAAGTGTCGCCAATCGGCCGTTCGTACCGCTCGATCTGCCAGACGGCCGTTTCTAAATCCAGCGCATACACATCCCCGGTGCGGTCTAAAACCAGCAGCTGCTGCCCCACCAGCGCCAGATCGAGCGGCTCTTGCACCCGTAAATCGTCCACAAAATCCCCCGCTTGCAGCAGCGGCTGCGGCGGGGCAGCGGCTGCCAGATCGAGCGCTAGCACGCGCCCACCGTCGAGCAAAAAGGCGGTGGTGGCGTTCATGGCCAGGGCGATGGGATGCCAGAAGCTGCCCGCATCGTACTGCCAGAGTCCGCTGTTTTGGGGCAGGAGGTGGTGGAAGGTGGCGGCGTGGCTTACGGCCGTATCGCGCATCGCTTCATCCAGAGGATTGTCCCACTGGGGCAAAGCTGGCGGCGTGGCGGAGGGAATGGTTGTGGGCAAGGCCGTCGGCGCTGGCGCAGTCGGGTCTGGCGCAGGGATGGTCGGGGTGACGGCTGGCAGGCTGGTGGGGGCCACCGCAAGGGGCAGTTGGGCGGGCAGTGGAGGTGCGGTGCAGGCGATTAGCCCAACCAGCAGGCCAATCAGGCTGAAAGTTGTGTGTCGTTTCATGCAAATATGTCCTGCAAAAAGCAGGTGAGCTGCTCCGGAAAAGTTGACCACCAGGGGGAAACGGCCGTTACCCGCAGCAAATGTGTTCCAATTTGGGGGAACAGAGTCAACATCTCCTGCCGAACAGGGTGTGGCCTGTGGGCATCTCCCCGGCTGGCGTGACGCAGCAGCCGCCGCGCCAGCGAAGCCGACCCTTTTTGCCCCAGCGCTGAACCGACGTAGAGGTAATCGCCGGGAGGAACTAGGAAGAGACGGCCGTTTTGAAAACGGCCGAACTGTACCGCCACCGGCTGGCTCACATTCAGACGCAGCAAATAGACGCCCCCCTGAGACGCTGCCCCCCAACAGCAAAAATGCGCATCCCGATACGTTATTTCCATGATCGCAATTCTACCTTTCACACGCTTAAAGGAACAACCTGATACCAAAATGCGTTCTAGCATTAGTTCAGGTGAGACGCATCTTTGGTAAGTTGTAATAAAAGGAGATGGTTATGAAACAGAAGTTATGGACCTTATTGAGTTTACTCGCTTTATTGATCTCTGTCGGCTGCACTGCGGGAAACGGAACGGAAGCAGACTCAACCAGTCTGCCGCCAGCGACTTTAGCTGTCGATACGGCCGTTCCCTCCACCGTACCTGAAGCCACCCAACCTGGTCGTCCAACACCAGCGGCCAGCCCCGAAGTAGAAAGGGTGCCACCGTTGGAGGGTACGGCCGTTGTCGGTGAAGTACCGGAAGCAATCATGACGGCCGTTTACGAAGACCTGGCTGCCACCCAAAACGTATCCAAGGAAATAATCACCGTCACCAGAGCTGAAGCGATTATCTGGAGTGATGGATCTTTGGGCTGTCCGCAGCCGGGGCAGGTGTATACCCAGGCCCTTGTCAGTGGGTACTGGATTGTTTTGGAGGTAAACGGCCGTAGTTACGACTACCATGCGGCTGAAACCGGCTACTTTGTTCTTTGCCAAAACAAGCTCCCGGTACCTCCCGCTGGAACTCCCACCTCTTAACTAAAAAAGATGAGGGCCGTGCTGGCCCTCATCTCAGTTTCCTTCAGGCAGTGCCCGATGGCACTGGCTTTAACTACTCAGGTGCAAGGCACTGGCCGCAGGAGTTTCAATTAGTTGGAACCGTTTGGCCAGTGCCTCGCACCACTCAGGCGTAGTAGTTACCTCGATCTTACGGATTTACGAGCACAATGTTTGCCTCGTTGTGAGCTGGTGTGCCATCACGATAGAGCAGCAGCAAACCGGTCTCGGTGTTGTTGGTGCTTGGCCCAAAGTCCAAAACATGCAGACGGTCAAGGCCATGCGACGGGATTTCGGTAAACCCGATGCCGCCAGACTCGAAGACACCCAGATATTGTTCGCCCAACGGTGAAATCGTGATGCCGCTGAGAATGTCGCCTGCCCCACCAAAGAGGAAGTCAGTCGTTTGCGCCGTCACATCCATCGGGTCAAAGAAGTTCGCAGCGTTCATGCCGATCTGCTCACCACAGATAGTCAAGACAGTGTTGCCACTGTTGGTATCGTGGTCGGTGAAGAAGAAGGCACCAGCGCCACCCGTCGCCCAGTTTACCACCCAGGTCAGGTTACGGCCGTCTGACAAGCTAGTCAACGAGAAGTCACGGCTAAGAATTGAATACTCGGAGCCGAACGGACCACCACCAGTTGTTGGATCCTGATCCACATCCAGATTGATCCAGAACGAATTCGGCGTATTGGCATGAGATTGGCGTTCCCAGGTATTGATCGCAAACTGCAACAGGAAAGAATCATTGCCGCTGCAGAAGCCAGCCGGTACAGGAATAGTAGCATACCCCAGGTAGCGGAAATCTGGCGTTGGGTTTTGCTCGCCAGGGCCACCTTCTGGCAGGTTGGGGCTGACGCCAATGAGCGAGTAGCTTTCCACCATTGCCGTGGCCGCCCCCGCATTGCGCAGCTTGGTGCTGCCAGCAGGAATACCCAGATATTCACTATTGATGTTGACGCTGTTGTTAAATACCCGGACATCACTGGCAACCCGTGGCAATACCTGCCAGGGCAGATGAAGCGGATTGTCATCGTCTGCAGTGGAGAAGACATTGTCCAGCCAGATATACCCATCGTATTCCAACGAAGTCAACGGGCCAGGATCTGCGCCGAGTGAGCCAGAGTTCATGGTCCAATCGCGCAGCAGGGAAGCATTGATCTGCATTCTAACCTGGAAGCTCGTAGAGCCATTCGCGGGTACAGAAACAAAAGCGGGGGCCTTAATATCCACAGCGCCATTGTCCACATCATCTTGATAGCGGAAGGTTGGCTTCACTTCATACAGAATTCTGGCGTTCGAGTAGTTATGGACCACCACGGTGCGCCGCAATATTAACTGATTGGTGGACACATCATGGAAGCCAAAGGAGAGGGCAGCCGATGGTGCATTGGCGTCCCATGCCGCCGCTGGTGAATCAAGCGCCTGGTCTACACGAATCTCACCACCACCAATGCGCGTAATGGGCGCTAACACACCACCGCCTAATTCTGCATTGTTGATGATGTTTGTATCGCCCGTGTTGATCAGAACTGCTTTAATTTCCAGTGGTGCGCGATCTGGATACGCTTGCATAAGCAAAGCGGCCGCACCAGCTACCATAGGCGATGCGCCCGAGGTGCCGCCAAACGGCCCCGTACCGGTACCCGTACCAGCAATGGCTGAAACAGAGGCACCTGGCGCACCAATTTCTGGCTTGATGAGGTTAGAACCACTGGCCGGACCACGAGAAGATGAACCCACCATGTGCCCGATCAGGGGAATGCCCGTATCAGGATCGAATTTAGCCACAGTATCCGGCAGAGCGCTCTTCATCACATTGGAATCAGCCTGGCTGATCATGTAACCTGGAATGGTTATTGGAGCATCGCCACCATCGCCGCCTGAAAACGGATCGCCAGGGGCAATGAGACCAATGATGCCAATGAGGCCATTTGCGTCTCCAATATTCTTAATCTTCAAGGTGAAGTTACAACCACCACGATCAACCAGAACGATGTAACCTGAAAGATCGGTGGTAAAGGCTGCACAGCCATCCAGATTACCGCCAGCGCCATTACCATACAGAACAGGCGCTTCAATCACGCTGGTTAGCTCTGCCGACCAGGGCTGGAACACGGCCCCATAAAGGCCGGCCACACTTGGTGGTGCGGTTAGCTCCATCAAGGGCTGGAAGGCAGAAGGTACATTTGTCTGGGCCACCGACAACGCGGTGGGTGCGTTGGATGGTGATCCGGTGACAAACGGCTTGTCGCTGCCATTCCCGGCGGAGGAGACAGTTAGCACTCCCAGGGCCGTGGCGTTATCTACCGCAAAGGACAAATCATCATCAAAAGCGATGCCATAATTGACTCCCAGGGACATGTTGATGATATCAACCGCATCATCAACGAAGCCATCGCCATTGGGATCAAGGGCAAAGTCCATGGCTTGAAGCAGCGCGACACCGCTGCAAGAGGTGGAGATCGAAGAACAGACTTTGAGGGCGTATAGATCTGCACCGGGAGCAACACCACCGACACCACCGATAATGTGGGCCACATGCGTTCCGTGACCGGCTCCGGGGCCGTCATCCAATGGATCGGGGTCTGGCACTGTCGGTAGACCAGCGACCCAATCTGACCCGACAAAGTCATACCCGCCAACGACTTTATCCGTGGGGAACGTGCCGGGTTCAATAATAGAGGGATCATCGTTGGCATAATCGTCTGGATCGCCAGAGCCGCCTAAATCAGCATGGTAATAATCAATACCGCTATCCAGGACGGCAACGCTGATGCCAGTGCCATCATAGCCCAGGTTTTGAACGGCCGTTGCCCCAATATACGGCACCGTTTCGCTCAAATCCATTTCGTAATCGACGACCGGGTTGATGAAAAGAACATCTGGGTTGGCAGCCAGTTCGGTGAGAACGGCCGCATCTACGCTCATCATCACCGCATTCAGGGCAATGCGGGTATTGCCCAGAACCCGCGCGTCGGCATCGCGGCTGGTGGCGTCGGCAATGAATGCCGCTTGCTGCGCCCGAACGCGATCCCGCTGGCTGGCCTGAGCGAATCGAGATTGACTGACGTTAACGGCCGTTTGGGATACCGACGGCTCACTTAAACGCACCACCACCTGCAACGTTCCTTCTGCGTCTTGCAGGCTCTCATTTATCTTGAGCAAGGCATTGGCATCAGACACAGAGAGTGGCGAATCCAGTTGATTAGCCGCCACCGAGGCAGGCAATGGCCGATCCGGGCGAGCCGGTTGTGAATCTGCCTGCGCCAGTGAGATTAAGCTCATCAACAATGAAATAATCAGCACAAAAATTATTTTGTTTCTATGGGTTTTTGACTTTTTTAAATTAAACACTTTCTATTTTCCTCCGATATCGGCGATAAAAGTTGAGAGGCCTCAAACTTTCACCCTAATGCTCCCCACAGCATTTAAGGAACAAAATAGTTGTATTGAATCACATCACCTCCCCGCTCTATAAACACAAAAAGCCGTACAACCCAAACATGGGTTGGCAACGGCCTTTAGATACATAAAAAGTTGATGGCTTTCAGTGAACATTAGCTATTACAATGAATTAAGCAATGGTTTTGCTAATTGATTACAGCAGTTTGGCGAGCTAATTGTAAGCATGGGTAAATGCAGTTGGAAGTATAGCATATTAGAAAAAGGGAAATCTTACAACATCATTACTCCGCGAGGGCAACACCCCCCCACAGCGGCGCATCATCTCCCAGGGCTGCCGGGGCAATATCAAACTGAATTTCGGGCAGGGCGGTGGCGCGAGCGGTCTGACGCACCAGCTGCCACCAGCGGTCGCCCGATTTAGTGACACCGCCACCCAACAGAATACGGCTGGGGTTGAGCAGGTTGGCGGCGTTGCCCAGACCCACACCCAGACCCCACGCGCCCCGCTCCAAAATGGCTGCGGCCGTTTCCTCACCCAACGCCGCCCATTCCGCCACCAACTTACCCGACACTTGCGCCACAGGAATGCCCCGCGCCGCCGCCACGTCCTGGGCCATGTACGGGCCAGAAGCCAACCGCTCGACGCAGCCCCGCTTGCCACACAGGCAGAGCGGTCCGTTGGGATCCACCACCGTGTGCCCAATTTCACCCGCCAGGCTCGCTGCACCGCGATACGGCCGGCCGTCCAAAATCCAGCCGCCGCCCACCCCGGTACTCACCGTCACGTACAGCAAATCGGCCACGCCACGACCGGCACCAAAGCGCCATTCGCCCAGGGCTGCCACGTTGGCGTCGTTGTCTACGCGAACGGCAGCCTGGAAAATGTGTTCAAACTGCTGCTGGAGCGGCACATTTTCCCAGCCGGGCACGTGGTGACTCAGCCGCACAACACCGGTTTGGTAATCAACCGGGCCGCCAAAGCTGATGCCGATGGTAGACGGCCGTTTCCCCCCCAACAACTCCTGCCCCATCGCAATCATTGTTTCAATGTCCGTTTGGGACGTCGCGCCAGGGGGCGACAAGTGGCGTTGGTGGTTGTGCCAGGTGGGGGAAACGGCCGTTAATGCCGCCCGCGCCACCACCGCCGCCGATAATTTTGTGCCGCCAAAATCACACGCCAAAATCCATTCTGCCATTCTGCTGCCTTTTGTTATACTCAGAAAACTATGATGTTAGCCAATCGCCTGCAAAAACGAATGCGCCATCTGCGCAAATGGGCCAAGCGCCTCGATATTAGCTGTTACCGCCTCTACGAGCGAGATATTCCACAATTCCCGCTCATTGTGGATTGGTACGACGGGGAGGCGGTCGTCTGGCTGTATGAACATGAGGGTGAAGAGGAGAGTGATGGGGCGGAAACGGCCGTTTGGCATGAAGACGCCCTCAACCAGATTCAAACTGCCCTTGAACTCTCCCCACGCCAAATTTTTGTCAAAACCCGCGCCCGCCAGCGAGGGCTTCAGCAGCAGTATGAACGGTTTGGCCAACAGGGCCACGTCCGGCTGGTGCAGGAGCATGGGCTGACGTTTGAAGTCAACCTGAGCGACTACCTGGACACCGGTCTGTTTCTCGACCATCGTCCCACGCGGGCGACGGTGGGGGCCGAAGCGGGTGGCAAGCGGGTGCTCAATCTGTTCGCCTACACCGGCTCATTTTCGGTGTACGCCACGGCAGGTGGGGCCAAATCGACCACCACCGTTGATTTGAGCAAAAATTATTGCGCCTGGGCCACCCGCAACCTGAAGCACAACGGCATTCGGGAGAGCGATCAGCATCGGGTGATTGCCCAGGATTGCTGGCAATATCTGGCGATGGAAAAGCGGAGCTACGACCTGATCATTTGCGATCCACCCACCTTTAGCAACTCCAAACGAATGGCCCGGGGCTCCTTTTCGGTGGATCGGGATCATCCAGAGCTGATTCAAGCCTGTCTGGAGCGGCTGGCGCGGGGTGGCGTGCTGATTTTTAGCACCAATTCCCGCAGCTTCAAGCTGGCTGAATCCGCCCTGCCCCACCCATTCACCGCTACCGAAATCACCCAGCAAACCATCCCGGAGGATTTTCGCAACGACAAAATCCACCGCTGCTGGCGCATCGAAAAACGATAATCTTTTACCATTGTTCTAGCGATCACTAATTTGAGGCAAGTGAGTAGAAAAACCCCTGAGTAGTCAAGTAAAGCCCTAAAGATGACACAAGAAGAAAGCCGAATAAAATTTTACGAAAATAAATCCTTGGCTCATTTCTCCATATTGCGAGCAGCAACAAAAGAAACGCAGGAAGGTTGACATAAATTAATACACCAAAAGCCAAGAAAAAGGGCATCTCGTTCACTGGCCAACCTGCCCTTATTAAAATGACCCAAATTTGAAATGCCCAAGCTAGTAAATTACCTGTGGCAATCATTAAAGAAGAAATTATTGTTAGCACTGGCTTTTTGTTCGTATTCATATTGGCTTTGTATTTGCACCCACAAAATTTACCTTCAAGTATGATTTAATGTACTTCAGCTTGTCAATCGCAACTAGACATTAAAGAGGATCTTCGTAGACATAAAAACGTATGATTGGATGTTGGTTGGGATGCTTCACTTCGTTCAGCATGACAAGGCAAAGGCTTTGAGTTATGAGTAAATTGATCGCCTGGCAAGAATTTAAGGGAATGAACGAGGCAGCGCGGCGGGAGGCGTTGGGTGCGGTTGGGAAGGCAGTGGTAGAAACGGCCGTTTTCCAACACCTAACCGATATGCTAGCATACCACAACGCGCTGCCCGACCTCATTCATCTTTTGCAAACTGGCTACACGCAGTTACAGGCTAGCAGCAAAGCCAGCGAATGGCAGCAGCAAACCATCACCTCCCTGCTCATGGACGCGCTGCTCTTTCACTATCTGGCACCCGGTTCGGTAGATAAAGCGACCGCTTTACCAGAACTGGTAGCCACGCTGCAAGCCATCGTGCCCATCGACGCCGACGAGCTGAACCGCTACCTGGCCCACCTTGCTGGCTACACGCAATATCAATGGGAACTGGCACATCTGGAACACCATCCGCCGCAAAATATGGCGGCACTAATGATTGAGTTTCTGGCCTATGCCTGGCGCGAAGCTGGGGTGCCATACGGCCGTTCCAACCTCATCCGCCCCCTTTTACCCACCTACTTTGTAGAGCGCCGCACCGGGCAGCTCAATCCCCGGCAGGATTTGGGCGACCTGATGCGCAGCGGGCGACCCATCCCCAAACCACCCGCCAGCTTTCATCCCCTGGTGCCAGACAGCGACTCACTCCAGCGCTTTTTGGCCAAGCTGTTGAACTATGATCCGATACGGCCGTATCCCGCCGCCGCCCTCTACACCCTGCTGCCCACCTGGCTGCACTTTTTGCAGGCCCGCCAGCTGCTCACGCCAGACGCAGCCAGCGCCGCCCTGGCCGATTTGGGCCGCCTACAGCCCGATCTGCTCGCTTTTTACCAGACGTTTGCCGGAGATGATGGTTTGGCAACGGCCGTTTCCCACTGGCCAGATTCATTCGCCAATCCACCCAAAGCGTGATAGAAATTGCCACCGCACAAAGAGCTCTAGAGGTGCGACGCACTTACACACAACATCGTTGTTGCGCATTACTCTGGGAAAAGTGCGTCGCACCTGAACGCTTACCGTTCTTCTTTGTGCCTTCGTGTCTTTGTTCCTTTGTAATTATTTTTTGTAGGAGAATAAAGATGGTCGCACCTACGCTTCGCAGCACAGAACCCGCCCCCAAACTTAGCTTTGGTCGCAAACTCGCCTTTGGCATTGGCGATTTAGGGCCAGCGCTGGTGGCCTCCATCCAGGGCTTTTTCCTCAACGCCTTTCTGCTAGACATTGCCGGGATTCGCCCCGGCGCAGCGGGGATCATCTTTCTTATTGTTAAAATTTGGGACAGCGTAAATGATCCCATCATTGGCCGCCTGACCGACCAGACCAACACCCGTTGGGGCCGCCGCCGCCCCTGGCTGCTTTTTGGCGCAATTCCCTTTGGGCTGGCCTGGTTTTTGCAATGGCTGGTGCCCGATCTCAGCGCCAGCGGCCTGTTTTGGTATTATCTGGTGGTGGCCCTGCTGCTGGACACGGGGTTTACGGCCGTAAACGTCCCCTACACCGCCCTCACCCCCGAACTCACCCAGGATTACGACGAGCGCACCAGCCTCAACTCCTACCGCTTCAGCTTTTCCATTTTAGGCGGATTGGCCGCCCTGGCCGTGCACAGCGTGCTGATCGACAGCTTCCCCAGCGTGACGCAGGGGTACGCTATCAGCGCCGCCGTCATGGGGGGTGTCATTGTCCTCAGCAACTTCATCACCTTTGCCTTCACGGAAGAAAGCTATTTTAAGGAAGCAAAAGAGGAAAACGATCCCGGTTTTGTGGAAGGGGTGAAGATTGCGCTTCGAAATCGGCCGTTTCTTTACGTCGTGACCATTTACCTGCTCGCCTGGCTCTGCATTCAGTTTGTTCAGGCCAACATGCTGCTCTACGTGCGCTACTGGGTGGGCGACGAAGATCGCTTCATTCAGCTCGCCTTTGCCCTGCAAATTTCCGCCTTCATCTTTTTGCTTGTCTGGTCCCGGCTCAGCCAGAAGTGGGGCAAGCAAAACGTCTATTACGTGGGGATGTCTTTCTGGATTGTGGTGGAAATTGCCCTCTTTTTTGTGCAGCCAGGGCAGTTCAACCTGCTGTTGGGGTTGGCCATTCTGGCTGGGGTGGGCGTCAGCGTGGGCTACCTCATCCCCTGGAGCATGCTGCCCGACGTGATCGAGCTGGACGAGCTGGAAACCGGGCAGCGGCGCGAAGGGGTGTTTTACGGCTTTTTTGTCTTTCTCCAAAAGCTGGGCATCTCGCTAGGGCTGGCACTGTCTAATTTTACTCTTGAAGCCGCCGGATATATTAACGCCGAGGATTTAACCAGTTTACCTGAGCAGCCAACGGCCGTTCTTACCGCGCTCCGTATTTTTGTCAGCATCGTCCCCGCCATTATCCTGCTCATCAGCTTCCCCATTGTGCACCGCTACCCAATCACCCGCGAAAAACATGCCCAAATCCGCGCCGCCCTGGCCGCCCGCAAACAAACGTCACCCTAAATTCACCACAGAGGTCGCTGGGGAAATCTCAAAGTTTTCTGTGCTCTCTGAAACTGGCTGCTCTTAAAAACTTCATGCTACACCTTCAGGCGACGCAGACGAAGGGCATTGGTCACCACGCTAATGCTGGAAAAAGCCATCGCCCCAGCCGCCAAAATGGGATGCAGCTGCTTCAGGAAGTCTGGCGCCCAGACAAACGGAGCCAGAATGCCCGCCGCTACCGGGATAAGAACGGTGTTGTAGCCAAACGCCCAAACCAGATTTTCTTTGATGTTGCGCATGGTGGCCTTAGACAGATGAATCGCCTGCGGCACGCTGCGCAAATCGCCGCGCATCAGGGTAACATCGGCCGTTTCCATGGCCACATCGGTGCCGGTGCCAATCGCCAGCCCCACATCGGCCTGGGCCAGGGCTGGGGCGTCGTTGATGCCGTCGCCTACCATACCCACGCTGTACCCCTCCCCTTGCAGCTGCTTCACATAGTTGGCCTTGTCGCCGGGCAGCACTTCGGCAAAAACCCGGTCGATGCCCACTTCGGCTGCGATGGCGTTGGCGGTAGCCTGGTTATCCCCTGTCATCATCACCACGGTGAGGCCGCGTGCTTTCAGGTCGGCCACTGCTTCTTTGGAGCCTTCTTTGATCGTGTCGGCCACGCCAATGATGGCGCTGGCCTGACCATCCACAGCCAGCCACATGGCGGTTTTGGCTTCGTCTTGCAGCGCTTGCGCTTTAGCTGCCAAACTGTTGAGATGAACCCCTTCTTGCTCCATCAGGCGCAAATTGCCCAGGAGGATCGAACGGCCGTTTACCTCCGCCGAAATCCCATGTCCCGCAATCCCGGAAAAGTTGGTGGGTTCAGCCAACACCAACCCTTTTTCCCGTGCCGCCCGCACAATCGCCTCGCCCAGCGGGTGTTCCGAACCGCGCTCGGCGCTGGCAGCCAGCTGGAGCCAGTAGTCAGTGTTCAGTGGGTCAGTAGCTTTTAACTGATTACCGCTTACTGAATACTGATTACTGCTTACTGAATACTGTTCACTGATTACCACATCCGTCACCGCCGGTTCCCCTTTGGTAATGGTGCCGGTTTTATCCAGGACAATGGCGTTGAGCTTATGCACCTGCTCCAGCGCGGTGCTGCTTTTGAACAAAATGCCTTTCTCTGCCCCCTTGCCCATGCCCACCATAATGGAAGTGGGCGTCGCCAACCCCATAGCACACGGACAGGCAATGACGAGAACGGCCGTTAACCGAATCAGCGCCGAGACAAAGTTATCATCTACCACCCACCAGATAATGAAGGTGAGCGCCGCCACGCCAATGACAAACGGCACAAAATAGGCCGCCACCTGGTCCACAATGCGCTGAATGGGGGCTTTGCTGCCCTGGGCCTGCTCTACCAGCTTGATAATTTGGGCCAGAGCGGTTTCTTTGCCCACCTTGGTCGCCTCAAACTTGAGCAGACCCTGTTTGTTAAGCGTAGCGCCAATCAGCTCGTCGCCTACTTTTTTGTTCACCGGCAGCGATTCCCCGGTAAGCATCGATTCGTCTACGGCGGAACGGCCGTCTACCACCACACCATCGACCGGAATTTTTTCGCCGGGGCGAACCAGCACAATATCCCCCTGCGCCACTTCAGCGATAGGAATATCTACTTCCACCTCGTTGCGAATCACGCGGGCTGTTTTGGCCTGCAAACCGATCAGCTGCTTAATCGCTTCGCTGGTGCGTCCCTTGGCCCGCGCTTCTAGCAGCTTGCCCAGCACAATCAGCGTAATAATCACCGCCGAGGTTTCAAAATAGACGTGATCCCCAACAGCGTTGCTGCTCCAGAAGGTTTGCGCCAGCACCACGGCAATGCTGTAGAAGTAGGCCACAGAAGAGCCCATCGCTACCAGCACATCCATGTTGGCGCTGCCGTTGCGCAAGCTTTTGTAGCCGCCCACGTAATAATCCCAACCGACGTAAAATTGAACCGGTGTCGCGAATACCCAAAAGAGCCAGTTGACCCAGTTGGCGTGCGCCCAATGGCCGATCAGGCCAAAATCGCGGCTCATGCTAAACAAAAAGAGGGGCAGCGAGAAGATAACGCCTACCAGCAAACGGGTCATTTGGTGCCGAATTTCGGCGGCGCGAGCATTGGCCTCGGCGTCTTCCAGCTCTTCGTCGCTGCCGGATTCCACCACGTTGTAGCCTGCTTTGCGCACAGCAGCGACCATTTCGGCCCGGCTGACAGCACCAGTGGCATAGGAAACGGCTGCTTTCTCACTGGCATAATTGACACTGGCAGACAGCACGCCGTCTACCTTGTTCAAGGCGCGTTCAATATTGGTGGCGCAGTTGGCACAGGTCATGCCCAGTAGAGGCAGTTCCAGCGTTGCCGTAGGAATTTCATAACCGGCCCGTTTGACCCGTTCGATAACGGCCGTTGTCACATCCTGCCCTTTCACCACGGCCGGATCATAGCTAAACGTCACTTTTTCACTGGCAAAATTGACGTTGGCGCTGGTTACGCCTTCAACTTTTTTAGAATTTCGCTCGACAGCCGCCACGCAGTTGGCACAGGTCATGCCCAACACAGGCAGCGTAATTTGCTTCTCTTCGGACATACTCTTCCTCAAATGAAATTCGCCACAGAGGAAAAAGAGAAAACAGAGATTAGGGAAAAACCTCTTAAACCTCTGTGCCCTCTGTGGCTAAAGAATCAAAATGGGGGCTGTAGCAGCCCCCTGAAAGTTCGTTAGTTAATCTGGATAAGCCCTTCGGGCGGGTAGTTAATCTCTTGCAGCAGCGCCTGGATTTTTTCCCAGGAAGCGGGCTCTCCCCACGCTACCGTCACCTTTTTGGTTTCCTGTTCGGCTTTAACGCTCTGCACGCCGGCCAAATCACTCAACTCCATCTCAATGGTGTGGGTGCAATGCCCACAGCTAATATTGGGTACCGTAAATGTTTTTGTTGTCATCTATCTCTCCTTCATGAAGGTGTTTGATTAGGGGCAAGTGGTACGTGGCAAATGCCAACTGCTCACCCCTATAACTTGTTCGACACGGTAAAAACGCTGCTGATCTCTTCCAGAACACGCTCTCGTTCATCTGGCTCATCACCCCGAATGGCGGTGGTGACACAAGTACGCAGATGGTTATCCAGGATGAGCGTGCTGACCTTGCTCAAGGCTGCCTGCACGGCTTGAACCTGTTTAATCACATCGATACAGTAGGTATCATCATCCACCATGCGCTCGATGCCTTTAATATGCCCAGCGGCGCTGGCTAACCTTTGTTTTACCGTTTTTTTAGTTAGATCGTCCATAAAATATCCGCCCTATCCCTCCCCCCTGGGGGTGGGGTAAGTCGGTATTCTAGCGACATCTTTTGGTTTTGTCAAGTTTTGTCAAATGACATTGATCAGGCAAATGTAACTAAAAAGTCATCTGACCTGGGAACTATTGACAAAATGATTGACGAAAAAAAGTGATAGTGCTATACTATCTTTGGCTCCCCCCCCAGAGGTGGTCAAACTAACGCCCGTTAGTTTGCCACCTCCTTTTTTTTGTCTGTTACTATCTTTTTCAAAGCTCAGGAAACTGCTATGCAAGAAAGAAAGCCCATTTTTGTTGACGGGGAAACGGCCGTTCTTCCCCATCGTGTCTTGCAACCAGAAAACAAGGGACCTCATCCCACCGTGGTGATGCTTCATGGTCAATGGGGCAATGAAGAGGTCATGTGGATTTTTGGGCAGACGCTGCCCAAAGAATGGCTGGTGGTGGCTCCCAGGGCCATTGTCGCGGAAGGAGACGGCCGTTTTAGCTGGCATCCCCGGCAGCAAGATGAATGGCCGATGCTGAGCGCGTTTGATACGGCCGTAGATACTCTTTTGTCTTTCCTGGACACGCTGCCACAGCTTTATGATGCCGACCCGGAACAGATTTACTTGATGGGCTTTAGCCAGGGCGCAGCCACTGCCTTTGCCATCGCCATCCGCGAACCGGAGCGCATTCAGGGGATTGCCAGTTTGGTTGGTTTTATGCCGCTAGGGGTGGACGAAGCCATCGATACCGCCCGGCTGACAGACCTGCCGGTATTCATGGCTGTGGGCACAGAAGACGAGCGGATTCCGCTGGAAATTGCCCGAGAGTGCGCCAAGGCGGTTCGAGCCACTGGCGCTTATCTGGAATACCGCGAATATAAAACGGGGCACAAGCTCAACGGGGCCGCCATGCGCAAGCTCAAGCAGTGGTGGGCAGCAATTCTCAATTTAATCACGTGATGTGGCAGGGGCGGGACGGCGCGGGCGCTATTCTGCCGCAACTTTACGTTCGGTCACGCGGTCATAATGAAGATATACGGACGGGCATGATATGTAGCCTGCGTTCAGGCCTGGTTGTTTGCCCCGTCTAGCTGCTGCTGCAAAACGGCCGTTACCGCCAAAAACGCCGCCGCCTGGGGTGTGTCTGGATGATCATGCATGAGTGGGTTGGCCTGATTGATGCCCTGAGAAACGGCCGTTGTCAGGGGAATCTGACCCAACAAAGGGGCATCAGCCAGCGCGGCGGGTCGCCACTGGGCCGACCGCTGAAAAATCTCGTGCTTCTCGTCGCAGTTGGGGCAGATGAAGTAACTCATGTTTTCCACAATGCCCAAAATCGGCACGTCCGCCTCCTGAAACATTCGCAGGGCGCGAGACGCATCCAGCAGGCTCAAATCTTGTGGCGTGGTGACGATAATGACGCCCCGCATGGGCACTCGCTGGATGAGCGACGCCTGTGGCTGGCCTGCCGAAGGGGGTAAATCGATCAGTAAATAATCCAGCGGCCCCCACAAGACATCCTTCAACGTTTGCACCACCAGCTGCCCCACCGCATCTGGGCTGCGTGCCGGATCAATCACCTGGTCTTCTGCCACCAGCAGGCCAATCGACATGATGTTGAGGCCAAAGCGGCTGAGGGGCTTGATGTAGGGTGCGGCTTCGGCGCGGCGGGCGATGGGGGCCAATCCGCTGGCCGATTTTCGCCGATGAATGCCCAGCATGATGGGCACATTTGGCCCGTACACGTCGGCATCAAAAATGCCCACGGTGGCTCCCTGGCGCTGGAGGGCCAGCGCCAGATTCACGGTGACGGTGGTTTTGCCCACGCCCCCCTTGCCGCTGGCCACAGCGATGATATTTTTGACGTCTGGTAGAATGATTTTTGTATTCATAAAACCACCTCATAATCGGTGGGTAGCCTGAAAGAGGAAATTAAAAAGCGTTTGTACACGCTTATTATTTATTATAGACATATTTATGACGTTTACGATGGGCGATTTTAGATTAACGCTTGATAATGCTCAGGTAAATCGTCCAGGTGATTAAACATTATTGGAAATAAGATTTGATCCGCAGATTAACGCAGATTTCGCAGATTTTTTGCCTTTAATCTGAGTCAATCTGTGCAATCTGCGGATAATTTTTTGACATAACGTTAATTCCGATAATATCTATTGATAAAATTGGATTGCATCATCTTATAATCAGGTCTATGGGGTCACTTTTGCTTACCCGACTGCAGGAACTGGAAACGGCCGTTGCCTACAAACAATTACCGCCTGAGGGTGAACGGCCGTTTACTTACCAGGCGGGTAAACTACCCATTCTTATCTCTGCCCCACACGCCACCGCCCACCAGCGCCGCCAGCACATCAAGGGAGAAGAGGAATTTACTGGGGCGCTGGCTCAATTTCTGGCTGAAACGACGGGCGTTCACGCCCTGTACAGCCACTTCCGCTCACCAGATGATCCCAACTGGGACCGCACCAACCCTTACAAACAGTTTTTACAGGAAGTCGTGCAAACCAGCGATATTCGCTTTGTGCTGGACCTGCACGGCATGTCTAACAAACATAAAATCGGGCTGGCGCTGGGAAGTATAAACGGCCGTTCCTGCCCAGATCATGAGCCAATCATTCTGCAAACCATCCAGCAGCGGTTCCAGCAAACCAGCCAAAGCGCTGCCAACACCTTCTCTGAGCTGCGCTGGGACCAGTTTGTGCTAAATCATTCCCGCTTCACGGGTGGCCTGGCCAACCACACCATCACCCGCTTTGTGTCACAGCAGCTGGGCGTGCCGGCGCTGCAAATTGAGCTGTGTTCCAGTGTGCGGGTGGTGGAAAGACGGCCGTTTGGCCAATCGTTTACCCTTTTTCAGGGTCAACCGGAAGCGATCCAGCAAACGGTGACGCTGCTGCAAACGTTGGTAGCGAGGTTGGAAACGGCCGTATAGCAATGTAAGAGTTGTGTAAAGAGAAAAGCACACCGTGTAACCTGTGCTAGAATTTTGCGTCAATAAGATGAGGAGTCTATTGGAGTGACAAAACAACCGTGGTGGAAAGGGGCAAAAGGGGAGTGGTATGTAGCGATTCAGGTCATTTTGTTTGGCCTGGTTGCTTTTGGTCCGCCCAGCCTGCCCAGCTGGTCGGGCTGGAGCAATCCGTGGAGCACCTTTGCCATTATGGCTGGATTGCTTTTGGGTGGCGTTGGCGGTCTGCTGGCGTTGGGTGGGGTGATTAGTTTGGGCAGCAATTTAACGGCCGTTCCCCACCCCAAAGAAGATGCCCACATGGTAGCCCACGGCGCGTATCGCTGGGTACGACATCCCATCTACAGTGGGCTCATTCTAGGGGCAGTTGGCCTGGCCCTGCTGCGCGGCGGCTGGCTCAGCCTGCTGTACGCCCTGATTCTGTTTATCTTTTTTGATATTAAATCGAGACGAGAGGAGCAGTGGCTGCGTGAAAAATACGCCGATTATTCCGCCTACCAACGGCGCGTACGCAAACTGATTCCTTTTGTTTACTGATTCAACAATTTGGAGGTTTTTTTAGATGAAACGATTAACGCTGATTTTATTTTTGCTGGTAATGGCGGGAACGGCCGTTGCCTGTGGCGCTCAAACCCAGACAGCCCCCGCCGCTTCTGCCCCCGTGGTAGACCTCGACGCCACGTTTGATCTGGCCGATACGCTCAACGTGCAAACCGTCGCCAGCGTCATGAACCGAGATGACATCGTTTTGATAGACGTGCGCGAGCAGTGGGAGTACGACGCAGGCCACATCCCCGGCGTCACCCTCATCCCCATGAATGAAGTTGCCAGCCGCCTGGCCGAAATCCCCACCGACAAAGAAGTCATTGTCACCTGCCGCAGCGGCAACCGCAGTGGCCAAATCACCGACTTTTTGCGCCAGCAAGGGTTCGACAATGTACACAACATGGAAGGGGGCATTCTGGCCTGGGAAGCCGCAGGCTATGAGGTAGAAAAATAGATTGGGGCGACACCCAAAAGTAGGGCAGCATGCTGCTGCCCTACTTTTGGGTCGGTTCGCTGACGATCATGACATCGTGGCGGGGGAAGGCCAGCGACAGCCCTTTTTCAGCAAAGACGAGGCGAATCTGGCGGCGCAGATAGCGCTGCACTTCCCACTGGGCGTTGGGCATCGTTTTCACCATGATGCGCAGCCGCACAGACCATTCTTCCAGCCCCTCTATCCCGGTGACGGTAGGTGGCTCTAGCAGCAGCAGACCCATCATTTTGTCTGCTTCCATGTCGTGGCCAATTTGTTGCAGAGTTTCAACGGCCGTATCCACATCCTCTTCATAGGTCACGCTCACATCCACAATCGCCCGCGACCAATTCCGCGATTTATTGGCCACAATGCGAATCTCCCCATTGGGAATGATATGCACCGTGCCGTACAAATCGCGCACTTCCGTTGCCCGCAGCGTCATATGCTCCACTGTGCCGGTGATGCCACCAATTTCCACCACATCCTTCACCGTGTACTGATTTTCAAGCAGAATAAACAGCCCGGCTATCACATCCTTCACCAGGGTTTGCGCTCCCAGGCCAAAGGCCAGCCCCACAAAGCCGACGCTGGCCAAAACCGGCGTCACCGCCACCCCTAGCTCTGTCAAAATCATCATGATGGCCGTGCCAATAATAACAACCGCACCGGTGCTGTGGATGACGCGGAAAATCGTCTTGGTGCGCCGGTCCATCTCGCTGTCTTCCAGGCCATCCAGCGCCTGAATACGCTTGCTAAGCGATGTGGTAATGACGCTTAGCAAGTAGTGCAGGATAACCGAGGCTATCACGATGAATAAAATCGTTAAACCATGTTCACGGAGCCAAATTATAGCTTGTGCGTTGAAGTTGTTCATAGCCCCCAGATTATTTGTCGTAGTCGTAAAAGCCACGGCCGGTTTTGCGGCCCAAACGGCCGCTTTCCACCATGCGCTTCTGAATAGGATGAGGCCGGTATTTTGGCTCCTGAAAATAGGCGTCGTACACCGACTGGGTCACGGCCAGATTCACATCGCAGCCAATCAGGTCGATCAGTTCAAAAGGCCCCATGCGAAAGCCAATGGAGCGCATCAGCCTGTCCAGCGTGGCGGGGTCGGTGGCGTTTTCGCCCAGCAGCCGGAACGCTTCACCGTAAAACGGCCGTGCCACCCGGTTCACAATGAAAGCAGGGGTATCTTTGCAAAGAACGGCCGTTTTCCCCAATTTGGCCACATAGGTCTGAACGGCCGTAACCGTCTCGTCACTGGTAAAATCGCTGCGAATCAGCTCCACCAGCTGCATGATGTGGGCCGGGTTAAAAAAGTGGATGCCCAAAAAGCGGTCGGCCCGCTGAACGGCCCCGGCCAGGGCATTGATGCTCAGGCTGGAGGTGTTGCTGCCAAAAATGGTCTGCTCCGGCGCGGCGGCGTCCAGCGCGGCAAAAATCTCGCGCTTCAGCGCCAACTTTTCCGGCGCGGCTTCAATGATCAGGTCGGCTTGAGCGGCCGTTTCCAGGGAAGTCGTGGTTTGGAGGGCAACCTTAGCCGCTTCCGCCAGGGCCGCATCCGCTTTGCCCCGCGCCACCCCCTGCTCAATCGACGCCCGAATCCCATCTAGCGACGCTGCCAACACCTCATCCGCCACGTCGTACAAAATTACCTCATACCCCGCCAGCGCCGATGCCTGGGCAATCCCCGCCCCCATCGTACCCGCGCCAATCACTGCAATTCTGTTCATACTTTTCCCTTTTCGGTAATCCGTAATCCGTAATCGGTTATCGGTTATCCGTTCACCGATTACCGTTCACCGATCACTCGCCTTTAAACTGCGCCAGCCGCTTCTCCAAAAACGCCATCACGCCCTCTTTGTTGTCGTGGCTGCGCCCGGCGATTTCCTGCACATACGCCTCGTATTCCAGCGCCCCAAACAGGTCGGTTTGCCACGCCTGGTTCATGGCCCGCTTGGTGAGGCCATAGGCCAGCGTAGGGCCAGCCGCCAGCGAACCCGCCCAGGCAGCAACATTTTCCATCAGCTGGGCGGCGGGCACGACACGATTCACCATGCCCCAGGCCAGCGCCGTTGCCGCCGGAACCTTGTCGGCCGTGATGGCCATCTCGTAGGCGCGGGCCTGCCCGACGATCCGGGGCAGCAGCCAGTTGACGCCGCTGTCTGGCACCAGCCCCACCTTGCTGAAGGCCAGCATAAAGCTGGCGCTGTCGGCGGCCAGGCGGATATCGGTGGCCAGGGCTACGCCACAGCCCGCCCCGGCGGCAATGCCATTAATGGCACCGATGATGGGTTTTTCCAGCGTCACCATCTGCTTAATGAGCTTGTGGTAGCCGTGGCGCAAATGGTCGCCAATGGCGAAGGTATCGCCCCGATCAATGACGTCGCTCAAATCCTGGCCGCTGGAAAAGGCACGGCCGTTTCCCGTCAGCACCACGCAGCGAATGGTTTTGTCGCGACCAGCCTGCTTAAAAGCAGCTGTCGTCTCATGAATCATCTGATCATTAAACGCATTCAGCTTGTCTGGCCGGTTCAGCGTAATGATGGCCACGCCATTTTCTACATCAAACAGAATAGTTTCGTAACCCATACCCATATCCTCGGAAAAGAAGTAATAAGTGAAAAGTTAAAAGTGATAAGTAGATTGTTTACTTTTCACTTTTAACTTTTTACTTTTCACTAAAAAAACAGACCCACGAAATCAACCGCTATGCTACCACTGCCCTGTAAAAAACAAAAACGCAGTCCGGAAAATCGGGGCTGCGTTTAGCTCAATTATGACATCAGTTGGGTAAAACCAAAGCGGTTTATTTAGGGAAAGAAGAGGTCGTCGTCTTCGTCGCCGTCGTCCATCTCTTCCATTTCCTCGATGTCGTCCAGCGGCAGGGCTACCCAGAGCATGAGGGCTTCGCCTTCATCCAGCTGCTCCAGCCGCAAGGAAACGACATCCACCTGCTGGCGCATGCGCATCTCATCGGGGAAGTCCAGGCGGACGGGACGGCCGTCTTTCCAGGCATTGCGGCAGCGGTCCACGATATCTTCACCATTGCCGGTGCGGAGCTGGCACACCGCCACCAGCCGGTCTATTGGCCCTTCCAGCACCGATTGCACCCAATCGACTGGGGTTGGCCGGAATTCCGGGGTGGGTCCTTCAATAATTGTGATTAATTCAGGTTCAATTGCAGTCATGTTGTATCCAAAAGTTAGTTTTGCGGCTTAATGCCACGTATTGCCCCCAATAGTACAGATTCAAAGAGCGCTTGGCAACCACCTTTTATTAATATCCTCTTTGATTATGGTGAAATAGTCGCAATTTTCACAAATGACCCACCTCCACACCAGTTAACTTTTCCAGCTTGGTGCGCGGCTCGCGGGTGCCACGACGATCAGCTCATCTTGGGCTTGCAGGAGGGCAATAACGCATCGGTTCACCATTGGGAGATTAGCAAATAAAAGTACCGGTGTCCAGATGTTGAAGGATGGCAGCAAAAAACGGCCGCCAGCTCCCTGGATTCAGGGCTAACAACGCTGCCGGGGTTTGCCAGCGCAGCGCAGCTACCTCTGCCACTGCCGGATCCAGCCACCCACCCACGACTCGTGCCCTAAACACCACACCTACATTTTGCACCCGATCCCCATTGGGATAGGTATGCTGGAAAGCTGGCCCGCTATACACCCCCACCAGCCGTTCCAGTTCAACATGCAGGCCAGTTTCCTCGAACGTTTCGCGTACGGCCGTTTGCGCCACGTTCTCCCCCAAATCACAAAAGCCAGCGGGCAGCGACCACGCCTTGTTGTCCTGCCGCTGAATGGTGAGAATACGGCCGTCTTCCCCCTCCACCACCACAGACGCCCCCACCGCAATTAAAGGAGCCGGGCCGATAAACGGCCGTACCATCCCAATCTGATCCATCGTTTGGGCAGCGGTAAACGGTGGCGTATAGGCCGGACGACCCTTTGCCAGCGTATCGCGCACCATGTCGGCATACCAGAGGGGCAAACCGAGGCGGGCAATTTCGTCTGGTGCAAAAAACGCCTGCTCGGTGGTCTCAGTACCGTCTGGCTGCATCGTGCCGCCTGCCACCTGCCCCGTCAGGCAAATGGTAAACTGCTGCACCTGGTCGCCGTTGGGATACGTCACGTCATATTTGGGATGGGTGTAAACGCCTACCAGCCGCAGCGGGCCAGCGACTAAGCCCGTCTCTTCCAGCAGTTCCCGCCGGGTACACGCCTCAATATCTTCGCCCCATTCCATCACCCCACCTGGTAAGCCCCAAAAGTTAAAATCGGTGCGGCGTTGCAGGAGAATACGGCCGTTTTCATCCCGCAATACCACTGTGCCAAATACCAAAAAAATCTTGCGCTGCCCTACCCTGGCTCGCAGCCATTCAATGTATGCCATACAGTTACCCAAAAGTCCTATTTTTCACGTCGCCTTAACCCGTGCCCTCTGGTAAATCCTTTACCATACCCTGGATGAAGTCCCAGAATTTACGCTCACGGCTCGCTGCCGCCAGTACCAGGTTTGGTCTAAGCATTGGTACTAAAATTATACTGCCGTACTTTTTACTGACGCTGGTTGTGGCCAGCGTCGGTGCGTATGTGGTTACAAACCTTGTCGCCAGCTCGCTAGAAGAACGCATCACCAACCAGCTGCTAGACGCAGGCCAAATTGTAGCCGAAGGTATGGTTCGCCACGAGGATCAGCGGCTGCAAACGTTACGGACCATCATCGGTACCCTGGGCATCCCTGCTGCCGTGGCCGCAAATGACCCCACCACCCTGGGCGAATTGGCTCCCCAAATCATCATCAACAGCAGTACAGACGCCGTTTTGCTGCTAGACTTGTCTGGCACAGAGCTGTACGGCTGGCAGCGCATCACCTCATCCATCGACACCCAGGGCCTTACCCGCAGCGGGGCCGACTTCTCCGACGTGCCAGCGGTGCAAAAAGCGCTGCGCAATGAAGAAGATGCTGCGGGCAGCCGGCAGGTATTTCTGACCGAAACAGACAGCGGTCTGATGATTTTCACCATTTCGCCCCTGTTTTTACGGGGTGAGCAGGTTGGGGTGGCCATGGTGGGCACCTACAGCCGCCGCATGATGCTGGAACTGACGCTCAATGCCGTGGCCCGCGTAACCCTGTACGATACAGAAGGCAATGTGCTGGACACGTCGCTGGGCGGCGGCGAGATGGGCATCAATGCGCTGTACCAGGATGCGCCAGAAAAGTTCAGCGAGGTGATGGCCCAGCTGGCGGAATCGCCCGCGCAATATGAACTGGTAACAAAGACGGCCGTATCCCAAGTACCCCTGCGCCGCCTGACTGTGCTGGACCAGCAATATGTTCTGGCGTATGGCGATTGGCGGCTGCGCGGGCAGTCGTTTGGCATGGTGAGTGTAGCCTTGCCCAGCAATTTTATTGTCAGCACCATTGCCGTCAGCCGGGAGCAGTTTACGGCTATTTTTAGCCTGGCCATTATGGCGGTGTTTCTTAGCGGCTTCCTGATTGCTCGCCACATTACCAATCCCATTAACCATTTGGTGGATACGGCCGTTGCCGTCACCAAAGGAGATCTCAACCGCCGTTCCAACCTGCAAGCCAATGACGAAATTGGCCTGCTCTCCCGCTCCTTCGACCGGATGACCGCCGCCCTGGCCGACCAAAACCAGGAGCTGGACCAGCAGCGCGGCCGGCTCAAAGCCATTCTAGACAGCATTTTGGATGGCATCCTTGTGCTGGACACCAACGACAACATCCTGAGCGTTAACCCCGCTGCTGAACAGTTGTTGGACGATATGGCTCAGGATTTCTTTTCTGGCCCGGTGCGGGAACTAAGCCCCACGGTAAACGGGCAGTCAGAGGCAGGCATTACCAACATGGACGATCTGCTCTCGCTGCCTGCCAGCGACCGACTGCCCGCCAGCGCCCGGCTGCCCCGCCGCTACCAGCTGGGCAATCGCGTCCTGAGCGCCCTCTCCGCCCCTGTCATCGACAAAAATAACGAGCCGATTGGCAACGTGATTGTGATGCGCGACATCACCCGTGAAGTAGAAGCAGACAATTTGAAGTCGGCCTTTATCACCACCATTTCGCATGAGCTGCGCACGCCGCTGACGGTGATTAAAGCGTATGCCAATTTGATGCAGGCCAAAGCCAACGGGCATATGGATGAACACCAGAGGCAGTTCATCAAATATATCAACAAGGGCAGCGAAGAGCTGGAACATCATATCGATCAGCTCATCAAAATATCGGAAATTGAAGCGGGCACCATCAACATGAATATGAAACGGGTGAATGTACAAAGCCTGGCAGACAGCGCCACCACTCGCTGGCGAGACCGCTTCGCGCAAAAAGAGATCGCTTTAACCACCACTGTGCCCGATGACGAACTATGGCTGCAAGCAGATGCGGAACATTTAAGCCGCGCCATTGAGAATCTGTTGAGCAATGCCCTGACATACACGCCCGAAGGGGGATATGTGGAGATGTGCATTGACAGCCAGAACGGCCGTATGCGCCTGGATGTGCTAGACAATGGCATTGGCATTGCGGTGGCGGATCAGCCGCACCTTTTTAATCGGTTTTTCCGGGCGCATAACAACGTAAACTTTGCCGCGCGGGGGGTCGGGCTGGGACTGTACATTACCCGCACGGTTGTGGAGATGCATGGCGGGCAGGTGTATGTAGACAGCGAACTGGGTGTCGGCAGCACTTTTTCGATTGAGCTGCCGCTGGTGGAGCCAGCCTGATGCGCACCTCGCCCATGATTCCACCGGCACAGTCGTCGGAACCGACCGAATCGCAGCAGGCCCAAAACACGCGGCGGAATATGTATGCGGTGCTGCTGCTGGCGCTGGTAATGAATTTTGCCTGTATTTTCTCGTCGATGTGGCTGGGGTTGAATTTACGGCCGTTACGCCCCCTAAACGCCTCTATGCTGGCCCAAAACTCAGCCAATTATGGCGACGATTTTAATTTTGAATTTGCCCCGCTGGATCCAACCGTGGCAGCGGCTTCGGCAGCAGATACCCTTAATTTGCGCGGGTTGGGAACGGCCGTTCCTACGCCCAACACACCCATCGACATTATCCCGTTCCCACCCACCGCCACGCCATCCAGCACACCGAGCGCCACGGCTACGGAACTGCCGCCTACCGCCACGCCAACTGCTAGTGCGACGAATACGGCCGTACCCCCAACCAATACCCAGACACCCACCACAACACCTACCACAACGTCAACAAATGCCCCAACCAGCGCCCCCCTGGCCACCAATACACCCATGCCCACCGCGCTGCCATCCAGCACGCCAAACCCGCCCCAGCCAACCAACACCCAGACACCCCAGCCGCCTACCAGCACGCCATCGGCCACCACGCCGCCACCCCAAACCGCCACCCCCAGCCAGACACCCACTCTGCTGCCAACTCCTTCACAAACCCCTTCCCCGCTGCCAACGGCTACCTTGACGCCTCTACCCAGCCAGACACCCACGCCGAGCATCACGCCAATCATTATTTACACCGCCTCCCCCATCCCCACCTTTACGCCTTCCCCGACTCCGGAACAATAGCTTTATTCGTAGCACTGACCCGCAAATAATTCGACCATTTCTATTTCCTGAGTAGAATCTTCTGTCGCCGTGTAAAGCACAGCAAAACTTGCTAAAGTAAGTGCGTTGCACCTATGGGACCTGAATAGATACAAGTTTTCTACGACTTGCTAATGACCTGGAGGTGAACGAATCCCATGTTTAAAAGCTATATAGACCCAATTGCTGACCAGGAAGCCCGCCAAAAGTTACCCAGGTTAATGGTAGAAGGGCTGCTTTTAGGGGGAACCGGATTAGGCGTCCTGGCACTCATCTTTGAAATTGCCGCCGATGCCTTCAGCGTCGCCGCTTACCAAACCTTGCTGGCTATACACGGTGCAAATGGCCATCATGAAATTGCCATCTTGGCCTTCATTGTCCTCTCCGCCCTGCTGCTGCTAGGCATCGTGCCTGCCTATAAAGCCGGTGCGTACCTGCGCCCCAACGCAGGCGGCAGCGGCCCCCTGGTGGAGGCAATTGGGCCGCCCAAACTGCGCTGGCTTTCCTGGATTGGCACCAGTCTCTTTTTTCTAGACGCCATCCTCACCATCATCATCAGCTCTATTTCTGCTTCAGATGTCACCATGCTCGTTTTGCCAGAGCTGGCACCTTACCGCATTGTATTGGCCGAGCTGTTCGCCTTTTTTATCATGGTTGTGCTGGTAGCGCTGGGGCCAAAACGCGCCGTGCCCATCTTCCTGATTGGCGGCGGAGCATTTTCCATATTTACAATTTTGGCCCTTAGCCTGGTAGGCGGGGCCGCCATTGGTAACCCGGAATGGGCCTTTTTAACCGAGGGAATTGTCAGTCGGTTAGAAGCCAATGGTGTAACAGAACACGTCGTGCGTGCCCAACAAGACATTTCAACCATTGGCACCGTACTCTTCTTCCAGCTCTTTTTCCGCTCGATGTCCAGCGCCATGCTGGGTTTTTCCGGATACGAAGTCATTCCGGCCAGTGGTAAACATGCCGCCCGCCCCAAATGGAAAGTGATCAACACGTCACTGTCGTTGGCCGCATTTTTTCTGATTGGCACCGGCGTGGTGCAGCTGATGGCAGCCCGACAGTGGAAAATCCCGGCCACCGAAGGGTACAGCACTTTGCTCATTGAATATGAAATCATTGCGGCCCAAACCTTTGGCAAAGGCATTGCACAAGCAGATATTGTTGTGACCGAGCCAGACCGGCTAAGCGCTGAAAATTTGTACAATCGTCGCATTGCCGCCCAAACAGCTGAAGATTCTGCCGGCTTGGTGGCCGAAGAAGCAGGCTCTTTCTCTGGGCTTTCGAGGGGGGAATTTATCAGCGAAACGGCCTACAATCTGGCAGTTGCTCGGCAGCTCGACAGCACAACCAGAGGCACATCGGGTCAGTCATTCCTGGTGGTGGCCGGGACGCTATTGGCCATTATTTTGCTGCTGGCCCAGGGCGGTGGCTATGTGGGCGGAGCGGCCGTAGCGGCCAACGCCGCCCGCCTGGGCCGGCTCCCCGGCATCTTTTCTGATGATCGCATTGGCATTGCGGTTATCTGGGCTATTTCGGCCGTTCTTATTCCCATTATTCGGGAAGTGATTATTGTTGAATCGTATTATGCTTTCGGCTTTGTCAGCGCCTTTGTCATTACCAGCACTACTGTCTTTTTTGTGCGAGACGACGCCATGCGTGAACGTGGCATTGAGCCTGGCACTGCCGAAGCAAGATCGCTGAAATTTGCGGGCTTGCGCGGCATGATAGCCAGTTACCTGATGATGGGTGTATTGATTACCCAAAAAACAGATGCTCTGATTGTGATCGCTGTTTTTGGCGGGTTTATTACCCTGGTACAAATTATTAATGCCAATGGTGGCTTGAAGAAGCTGTCTGAAATGGCCATTAAACCGGCCTCTGCCTTGCTGCCGCAAGAGGTGGCACACCAGATGGGTCTACAACGGGCCCACGATGAGGCTCGCCAGCGGGGAATTGTGGCTGCCGTGGAAGATTTAATTAAAGAAGGGGCTTTCGCTAAATTCAACGTAGGGCCAGGTCGCATTCGGGAAATTATTTGCTATCTCTACAAATTGGATGACAAGTTGTTTGAGCCTGGCGACCATCATCACGAACGCATTGAGGAGCCCAGTTCAGAGCTGCAAGCCACCTACCGGGAAGCGTATGAGCAGCGCCAGCGGATTCTGCGTGATGTTGAAGATTATTCCCATTTTGGCATTTTCACCTTCATTCACAATTACCACATCAACTGGGTGTCTGAAGAACATGGCCGAGATGCGGCGATGGTTCAAAAGGCGATGCTAAATATCCTGTTTCCTCAAACAGAGGCCAAAATAATTTGGCGTGAGTTTTGCGCCTTCAAACCAAAATTTCAGCCCGAACCAATCTGGCAGTTTAGCCGCCGTCGCTATCTCTGGGCCAAGGATCAATGGCCAAATCTGAGCGATCGCATTACAACTATTTGGACCTTGCAGGATTTTGGCCTGATTTCAAAAGATATTAATGTAGAAACGATTATTGCTGTGGCCGACGGCCGAAGGCAAATATTGGTTAAAATTCCATCGAACCCCCGTGATGATGACAATGACGAAATGAGCAAAAATGCCCTTGATAGCGAGTAATTGGGATGTTCACGGAGCAGTATGTGCCGTTCCACCAATGCCTTGGTATGATGAAGAAGATTCGTGGTTGATGTCTGGTAAAAATTACCAACCATCAATCACCATTTACGAGGAGTAAGTTATGAAAGCAGTTTTAGACAAGTTACAAATTAAACCGGTGAATCATGGGGTTTGCACAGGGCCAGACGGCTGGCTAGAGACGGAAGCTGCTCCGATTGTGTCACTGAACCCGACGACGGGGGAACCGATTGCCAGCGTGAGACCAGCTACGGCCGTTTCCACCCACACCGCCATCATTGCCGCCCAAACCGCCTTCGAAACCTGGCGCACCACACCCGCGCCGCAGCGCGGCCAACTGGTACGCGACCTGGGCAACGCCTTGCGGGACAATCTAGAACCGCTGGGCGAACTCATCAGCCTGGAAATGGGCAAAATTCGCGCCGAAGGCATTGGCGAGGTGCAGGAAATGATCGACATCTGCGACTTTGCCGTGGGGCTGTCGCGCCAGCTGTACGGCCTGACGATGCATTCCGAACGGCCCGGCCACCGCATGTACGAGCAGTGGCATCCGCTGGGGCCAGTTGGCGTCATTACCGCCTTCAACTTCCCGGCGGCTGTCTGGGCCTGGAATGCGGCCATCGCAGCCGTTTGTGGCGATACGGTCGTCTGGAAACCGTCGGAACTGGTGCCTCTAACGGCCGTTGCCATCCAGCACATCGCCAACCAGGTCATGGCCGATCACAACGTCAGTGGCATCTTCACCCTGGCGGTAGGCGACCGCAGCGTGGGTGAACTGCTCACCAACGACCCGCGCCTGCCGCTTATCTCCTTCACCGGCTCCATTCGCGCCGGGCGCATTGTCAGCGAGACGGTAGCCCGCCGTTTCGGCCGTACCATTTTGGAGCTGGGCGGCAACAACGCCATCATCGTGGCCAAAGATGCCGATCTCGATCTGGCCGCGCGGGCCATTCTGTTTGGCGCGGTGGGCACCGCCGGGCAGCGCTGCACCAGCACCCGCCGCATCATCGCCCACAAATCAATCGCAGCTGAACTCACCAACCGGCTGGCCAACGCTTACCAGCAGGTAAATATTGGCGATCCGCTGGCAGATGGCACGCTAATGGGGCCGCTTTCGACAGCAACGGCCGTTTCTGCCATGCAGCGCGCCCTGGAACAAGCGCAAAATGAAGGGGGCGAAATCGTCGTCGGCGGTGGCACCCGGCCCGATCTTGGCCCGCAATTTGTGGAGCCTGCCATCGTTAAAATGCCCGGCCAAACCGAGATCGTACACGAAGAAACGTTTGCCCCCATTCTCTATATTCTAGAATTTAACCACATCGAAGAAGCGATAAACCTGCATAATGATGTGCCTCAGGGTCTTTCCAGCGCCATCTTTACCGACTCCATTCGCACCGCAGAGGCGTTCCTCGCGGTATCCGGCTCCGATTGTGGCATTGCCAACGTCAACATTGGTACTTCCGGGGCAGAGATTGGTGGGGCATTTGGCGGCGAAAAAGAGACGGGCGGCGGCCGCGAATCCGGCTCCGACGCCTGGAAGGCATACATGCGGCGGCAAACCAACACCATCAACTGGTCTAAAGATTTACCATTGGCGCAGGGCATCACTTTTGGGGATTAGCGCTCTAATCTGATACCTTCCCCCACGCTACCGTCTGCATGTCCCCCACAAACTGCGGCAAATCGGTGTGGCCCAGCTGCTGGCGCACCGCATGGGCTTCGCCCGTGTGGAACCAATAATGGTACGTAGTGCGCAGCAGCATCGTCCCCACCACCTCACGCGACTCGGTTTCGCCCTGGGTCAGGTGGCTGTTTAACATCTCGGCGGTGATCGTGTCCAGATACTCATCGGCGGCAGTGGTGATGGCTTGCCACGCCTGCCACATTTCGGCGAGGGGTGGGGTGCTGGCCGGACGGCCGAATCCCACCAGCTCATATAAATTGGGTTGAATCATCTTCCCCTGCGCCAGATAGACCCAAAAAAACTGCTCCTGCGTGGCTAAATGGCCAACCATCCAGCTGATGCAGTTCATCGGCAGCAGGCGCGTTCGGGCATCTTCATCAGAAATTCCTTCGAGGCAGCGCACAAATTCGCTGCGGGTAAAACGGAGTTGGGTAACAAGTGAATGTGTCATAAGGCGAGATGATAATCCAAGAGATGGCGATGTGCCAGATGAGGCAGCGCACCTGATTTCCTTGTCGCCTTCCTGAGCCCAATTCCCCGCTGCAAATGGCCCAATCAACCCGTAATCTTAACCAGCTTCGGTACGACTGCGGTTTGATAGCGGGCGTTTGCCTGTCACGGGCCTCCCTTGGGGCATAAGCCGATGATTTTGCAGCTTCTGCTGCGCCAGCTTTTCCTTTTGCAGCTTCCGCTCACGCTCATATTGATAGATCGAGAGACCAAGATAGCCAACAAAAACGGCGATTAGCAGGCCTAAACCACCTATTGTAACTTTTTCCCAGAGGGAACGGCCGTTAAAAACTTCCCCACTCCTGGCAGTTAGCGGAGAGGCAAGCGCCGCACTCCCTTCAAAAATCTGTACGTTATCGGCCTCAGAAATATCAAACGTCATTTGATTGCGGTAAACCTGCACGGTTTCCCCATAACGTAATGAGAGATCGGCCGTATAGGTGCCCGCAGGCAGCGCTTTGCCAACAATGTGTACAGGATATTTAATTTCGTTTTCTGGCAAAAATGTATCAATATAAAACCGAATATTTTGCAGCTGCTCGCCTTGAGCATCCATAATACGCAAGCTGCCGGTTGTTTTGACCATTTCTGAGCCACTGTTGCGCAGATTAAGGTACATAATTTGCCGACTGTCGTGCCCACCTAACTGAATGCCCAGCACATCAAGCTGCTCTACCGGCACGCCAGGCAAATTCACCTGCACAGCCACGCCCGTTCGGGTTTTTATATCCACCTGAAAGCTAACCTCGCCGCCGTCAATCGTATCAACCACAACCGCTTCGTCGGCTGGTTGCATCACAATGCCGCCTACGTGGGCCCCGGAACGAATGCCAGCAGGAATGTTAACCACAAAGGGAATCATCTGCCCCTCACCCGGAGCCAACGTCACAACATCACGCTCCAGCACAATCCAGCCGCCCGTGCCAGCAAAAGCATCCTCGCGCATTTTTAGAACGGTGCCACCCGTTTGTCCAGTCACCGCATCGACAGGATAAAGCGCAACTGTGCCCGAGCTGTCCCCATGATTCTTGATATGCACCTGCCCGGTTATTTGCCCCCCAGCCGTGCCATCCAGCACAAAGTAAGGCACCACGCTGGTGCCATCTGAGCTTATAGCTTGAAGGGAAAAGTTTAGGCCACCTGCATCTGGTTGCTGCTGGGCCAAAAGAGGGTGAGCGGTAGCCAACAGGCCTGTCATCAAAAACAAAGCAAAAATCTGTTTAAATTTACACATTGGGGAACTCCTGGAAGAAACAAAACCACTAAGCCTGAGTGGTGCGAGGCGCTGGCCAAACGGTTCCAACCAATTGAAACTCTTCGGCCAATGCCTTGCACCTGAGTAATGGGGGGGCCAGGTCGGCCTCCCCAAAATCAGTATGGGTTATGGTACATTGGCAATGGTCAGCATGATGGTGCTCTCGTACGTGCCAGCATAAGCCGTGGCCGGAACAATCAGTGAGAAGGTTGGCGAGATGGTAAAATCACCCAAACCAGTATCGGCAGCCGCATCAAAAAACTTAACGGCCGCTGGTGCCGTTACACCTGCTGGAACATCAAGCCCACCAACATAGGAAACGCTATTGGTAGGAGCGGTGCAGGTATCAGCAACATCACACGCTGCCACTACCCCTGTGATCGAAAGCGCATCTGTTGGCAATGTTTTGCTCGATACAACATCGGTAAAGGTCGTGGAAGTCACAGCCAGATTCCAGCCAGCCCCCGAGCCGCGCAAATCTTTAACGTCTATGGCGATATCATCAGCCACCGTTTTGGCCGTTCCGTCCAGGGTAAAGCCCGGGAACGACGGATCATCGGTACTGTTCAGAGTCAATGAACCGCCTGTAATTTCTAAAGTGCCGGTCACATCACTATCGGCAAAACCAGGCAGTACCAAAGCCAACAGCAGCAAAACAACCGCTGCCCCACTTAGCATAGCAATCCGCCACTTTCGAGAATTTTTTGATCTGGTAAAAGTTTTCATCTTTAAGGCTCCTAATTATGATAGTTGGCACATTTTCATTTGGTGCAAATCTGCCCCTCAGCACTTGCTTCTATGAAGAAGTGCGGGAGGCAGCTTACCCCCGTGCCAGCTGGTTGATGGAATATTTTGATTTCATCCCACAGGCAGGGATCAGCCGCCTCCCATCAGGATTTCTTTCAAAATAATTCGGCTTCAGGCAGTTTGGGGATTGGCTCCGCCCCAGCGTACCGATAACTCTTTCCGGTACCATGCCATTGCTTGAATAATAAAAATTGTATAAAGAAAATATGGAATGTGCGCAAATTAAACGTGAAGAGCTTGCTGACTAGGACTACATGCCCACTCGGGGAGGCTGGCGAGACGGGGTTGGGATAAGGCGAGATGATCGGTACAATTCAGTCAATCTGCAAACAATTAAAAGGAGATTGTGGCATGAGTGACACACCTTTTCTATACCCGCCCGCACACCAGGATGAGGCAGTCGATAATTACCACGGTACGGCCGTTCCCGACCCATACCGCTGGCTGGAAGACCCCCAAAACCCCGACACCATCGCCTGGGTAGCAGCCCAAAATGAGCTCACCCAAAGCATCGTGGCCGAACTGCCCGTGCACCAGTCGTTCCAGGAACGGCTGACAACGCTGTGGAACTACCCCAAAAGCAGCGTGCCGTGCCGCAAAGCAAACCACTACTTCGTGCAAAAAAATGACGGCCTGCAAAATCAGCCCGTGCTCTACCGGCAAGCCAGCCTGGATGCGCCGCTGGAAGAGCTAATTGACACCAACACCCTCAGCGAGGATGGCACCATCGCCCTCATCAACCAGAGCTACAGCAAAGACGGCCGTTTCCTGGCCTACTCCCTCTCCCAAAGCGGCAGCGACTGGCAAACCATCCACATTCGCGATCTGGCAAGCGGGCAAGACAGCCCAGAGGTGCTGCACTGGGCCAAGTTCACCAACGCCGCCTGGCTGCCCGATGGCTCTGGCTTTTTCTACGCCCGCTACCCCGACCCAGACGAGATGCCAGACGCGCCACCCAGCACCCACCAGCAGGTTTATTTTCATAAAGTCGCCACGCCCCAAAGCGCTGACCAGATTATCTACGCCCGGCCCGACGCGCCCGATTTAGGCTTTCATCCCGACGTGACGGAAGACGGCCGTTACCTCACCCTGCACGTTTGGGAAGGCACCGACCGGCGCAACCGCTTCTACTACCGCCCGCTCAACAGCGACGAATTTATCTACCTGCTGGACCAGCTGGATGCAGGTTATCACTTTTTGGGGAACGACGGCCCCCTGTTTTACTTCCAGACGGATTTTGAGGCAGACAACGGCCGTATCATCGCCATCAACCTCAACAACCCAATCCCCGCCAACTGGCAAACCGTTATCCCCGAACAAGAAGACGCCATCGCCTTCAGCCTGATGGTCAACAACGAGTTCGTCCTCGGCACGCTGCACCACGGCCAGCACAAATTGCACCGGTACGGGGTAGACGGCCGTTTGTTGGGCGAAATCGCGCTGTCCGTTCCTGGCACCATCGTCGATCTGGCCGGAGAGCGCCAACACACCGAACTGTTCATCCAGTTCCAATCCTTTACCTACCCGCCCACCATCCTGCGCTACGACTTCACCACCGGTGAGCTAACCATTCTCGACCAGCCCCAGCTTGATTTTGACCCCGACGCCTACAAAACCAGCCAGATTTTCTACCCATCCAAAGACAGTACTCAGGTGCCGCTCTTCATCACCCACAAAAAAGGAATGGCGCTTGACGGCCAAAATCCCACGCTGCTGTACGGCTACGGCGGTTTCAATGTTCCCATGACACCCATCTTCTCGCCCACCCGGCTGGCCTGGCTGGAGCGGGGCGGTGTCTATGCGCAGGCCTGCCTGCGCGGCGGCATGGAGTACGGCGAAGCGTGGCATCAGGCCGGGATGCTGGAAAATAAGCAAAACGTTTTTGACGATTTTATTGCCGCCGGGGAATGGCTCATCTATAATGGCTATACGAATAACAAGCGGCTGGCCATTGAAGGGCGCAGCAACGGCGGGCTGCTGGTGGCCGCCTGTCTGGTGCAGCGGCCCGATCTGTTTGGCGCGGTCCACTGCGCCGTACCCGTCATCGACATGCTGCGCTACCACAAGTTCAGCGCCGGGCGCTACTGGACTCCTGAATATGGCAACGCCGAGGAAAACGCGGATCATTTTCGCTTCCTGTTGGCCTATTCTCCGCTGCACAACATCCAGCCAGACCACACCTACCCACCCCTCATTATCACCACCGCCGACACCGATGATCGGGTGGTGCCGATGCACGCCAAAAAGTTTGCCGCTGCGCTCCAGGCGGCGGATAACGGCCGTAATCCCCTGCTGCTCCGCATCGAAATGCGCGCCGGGCACGGCCTGGGCAAGCCTACCGCCAAGCTCATCGAAGAAGCCACCGATGTCTACAGCTTCCTCTGGACGATGTTAAATAAAGGGTAAGATTTTTCGACGCAAAGGGCACAAGGGATTTAAAGAAGCGAAGAAAAGATCCTTTAATCCTTTGCCACTTTGCGCCTTTGCGTCAAATTCTGCCTGCGTCCCAGTTGAACCAAGAATGCACCAATGATGGCCACCACCAGACCAAGCACCTCACGGCCGTTCAACCGCTCCCCCAAAAACAGCACCGCCAAAATCGGAATCTGCACCGCCATTGTATTGTTGATGATGCTGGATTCCATTGCCGAGAGGGTGCGCAGCGACACGTTCCACAGCGTAAAGGCAAAGGCGGTATTCACCACCGCCAGCCAGACAATAATTACCCAGCTTTGCCATTGCAGCACGGGCAATCCTTGCGTGGCGATGCCCGCCACCAGCAGTGCCGCAGCCCCCACCCCCATACTCACCGTGGTGATGGTTATCGGCCGTAACTGCCGCGCTCTGTTGATTGATCGTCCCAAAACGGCCGAACCTGCATTGGCCAGCACGCCCACCGTCACCGCCACAAACCCCACCAGCTGTGCCGCCGGAGTTTGCACCGGGTAAAAGTAGAGCATCAGGCCGCCAATCGCAACGACCATGCCCAGCCACTGCCAGCGAGACGGCCGTTCCGCCAGCAGCACCAGCCCCAACAGCGCCACAATCACCGAGGTAAACCCCAGCATCACATTGACCGTCACCGCAGGCAGATACGCCAGGCCCACAAACTGCGCCCCCTGCGTCAGGGCGTAAAAAATTAGCCCCAAAACCACCAGGCTCACCCAGGTGGCCCGCGAAAAGCGGCGCACCTCCGCCACGCCCCCGCTGCGCCAAAAGAAGGGCAGCAGGCACAAAAAAGCCAGGCCGTAGCGCAGCCCGGCAAAGGTCAGCGGGGGAATATCGCCTAAACCAATTTTGATGAGAACCCAGGAAGTGGACCAGAGAAAAGTGACGAAGAGGGCCTGGAAAACGGCCGTAACATGAGAAGAGCGCTGCCAACCATCTGTACGAAACATAAAAACCTCCAGAGAAAGCGTGAGCAGCATGTGCCAAATCTCTCCGCAGACCTGCACACATGCCAACCGCAATCCCCAAGGCTTTTGTCCGTCCAGATGCTGCCGCAGCTAAGAATCTTTAGCCACAAAGAAAAAGAGGAAAAAGAGGAACCTCAAAAACCTCTGTGGCTTAATCTTCCTACGGTTTATGCGGCGCTCGGACCAGCCAGCTCACGCTGCGGAACCCTAGCCGCCATTGTTGGTTGGAGTCATTAAATTTGCCGGTCATTTTAACAACAGTGGTAAAATCAAGCCATTGAAGCGCCTAAAATCGCAGATTGCAAATTTAATCTGCGCTCCTCTGCGAAATCTGCGGATAACTTCAGGAGAAAATGATGAAAATTGGTCTTGTCTTCCCCCAAACAGAATTTGGCAGCGATCCTGCCGCCCTGCGCGACTATGCCCAAACGGCCGAATCCCTCGGCTTTAGCCACGTCCTGGCTTACGACCATGTGCTGGGGGCCAATCCAGACCGACCCGGCGGCTGGCAAGGGCCGTACACCCACAAAAACCCATTCCACGAACCGTTTGTGCTGTTCAGCTATATAGCAGCGCTTACCACCCGACTGGAATTTATCACCGGTATTTTGATTTTGCCGCAGCGGGAAACGGCCGTTGTGGCCAAGCAGGCCGCCAGCCTGGATGTGGTGAGTAACGGCCGTTTTCGTCTGGGCATCGGCGTGGGCTGGAACAAGGTGGAAATGGAAGCGATTGGCTTCGATTTTCACACGCGGGGGCAGCGCATCGAGGAACAAATCGACGTGCTGAAGCTGCTCTTCACCCAAGAGCTGGTGACTTTCAAGGGAGAGTGGCACGATTTACCCGATGTGGGGCTGAATCCGCTGCCGGTGCAGCGCCCCATTCCCATCTGGCTGGGCGGCCATTCAGACGCCGTGCTGCGCCGACTGGCCCGCAAAGGGGACGGCTGGTTGCCCGGCTACCGCAGCGCGGAAGCGGCCAAAGAATCGTTGGATAAAATTGAGGCGTATCTGGCAGAATACGGCCGTTCCCCCCAGGAAATCGGTCTGGAACCCCGCCTGCACTACTTTGACGGCCCCGACGCCTGGCAAGCCTACATGGCAGGGTGGCAAGATGCGGGCGCAACCCACATCTCGTTCAACACCATGGGCGCAGGCTTCGACACGCCGCAAAAGCACCTACAGGCGGTTGCAGAGTTTGCAAAGGTGATGGGGTTAACAGCGGCACAATCAAGGTAGCCCCGATTGGTGGGCCAAACGCCAGGAGGGCTAATGGTTAATTGTGAATGGTAAATGGTTAATGGTTAATTGCTGACCCTTCGTGTAAATCCGCGTAATCCATGGCTAAAAGGAAACGGCCGTTTACCACCAAAGTTATGCTAAAATTCAAACGTTCAGGTTTGTGTAGCAAGCGGTACGGCAGTGCATACCTGCACCGATGCCGACCGCAGCCGAGTTTGGTTTTGCACTTACCGAAGACCGTGCCGGGGCAGGTAGTACAGGACTTGCAAGCGATGAATAGAAAACTAAAAATAGCGCTAATTGGCTCCATTCTGTTAACCATCCTTCTTGTTTTTGTGTCTAGAAACACGAGTATGCTGCGCTATGGAAACAGAGCTACTTGTGGGGGAACAAATTTTAGCAGCAGGTTTGCCAGCTGGCATAGAACTGATGCGGATGCTGTGCTAATTTTTAGGAATACAAAACAATTCAGATTTCCCACTGAGCACTGGTTACAACTACAAATCTTAAATCCAGCGACAGGGGAGATTGAGCAGGATATTGAATTCCCGATTCGGAGCAATATCAGAGTTGTTACTTTATCTGAAAATGAAGATGTTATAGCGATTACCAGGGGATTTGGTGAATCAGCAGATACTCTCCTTTTCTCTTTGAAAATGAAGAATGTACCAGAGCGACTTGCTACTATTAGAGGAGCTGAGCGCACAGTCTGGCATTCAAGCGAACAAATGCTGGCAGCAATTTATTATCCCGAAGAGTACGAGCATGGGTCAAACATTATTGCTCTTTACGATGTCAGCGGGGCGGAACCGGTGCAAACAGATACCTTTAGACTGAAACGCATTGCCATCAGCCAGATTCTGGGCTGGTCGAATGATGGGCAGGTGATTGCCGTTTCGCAGTATGATAAAAACGGCGAAATTCCCTACTACATCTTTGTTGACAGTGGACGGGTAGAAAAATCACTGTATCGCGAATCTCTTCACAATTGTGTTGCCGACGGCCAATGGTCGCCCAACGAGCCAATCCTCTCCTTTTCCGGCCAGAATGAGGATACCGAAGGATGGGACATTTTCCTGGAAACGGTCGCCTCGCCAAACAGCAAGGAGTGGTCGCTGGTAAATCTAACAAACACGCCACGCGAAGATGAAGTAAACGTTGTTTGGTCGCCGGACGGGAACCACCTGGCTTACGTGAAGGTGTACAGAGACGCCGCCGACAACCTGCGGCAAGAGTTGTTTGTCCTAAACCCCAATGACGCTTTGCCCACACCTATACAATTAACGGTTACTCCCGATGCCCTGGTGGACAGTCCCTGGTGGATATCGGATACCGAAATAGCTTACTTAACCTGGTCTCCGGCAGAACTTATCTGGTCATTGAACACAGTCTCACTAGATGAGCCTGAACCAAAAAAGATCGCAGAAATACCGCAACTTTGGTACAGTGAGCCATAATGATGACTTCTTTGAGTTCAAAGATAGGTCAGGCACGGCTGTTCCGTTCTGTGGTGTGGCCTTGTTCCTGGCAGGACTTCGTCGTGGGACACGGCAGGCATCTTGCCTCACCGCTTTCCTTACCTGAACGTATTGGTGGGCCAAACGGCCGTAAAGACAACAACGAATTTGAGTAACGAACGAATGGGAGCTATTGCTATTGTGAATTGATAGGGGAATACGGCCGTTGTAATTGTGAATTGTGAACGGTGAATTGTGAATGGGATACGGCCGTTGCCCTTCGCGTCAATTCGCGTCAATTCGCGTCATTCGTGGCAAAAATGGATACGGCCGTTGCTACCAAACTTGTATTAAAATTCAAGCGTCCAAAATTGCGAAATAAGCGGTACGGCAGTGCATACCTGCGCCGATGCCGACCGCAGCAGGGCAAGGTCTTGCGCAGGCCGAAGACCGCGCCGGAGCGGACCGCCGCTCAATTTGTCTTTTATTTGATCGTTTCACTGCCAATTTTCAGCCTGTTTTGAATTCACCAACAGTATCACATATTAACCCGAAGCCAGATGGCTTAGTAGTTACCTTCTAGGGCATAGGCAATAGCCTCTTCGGCTGAGAGCTTCTGCCCTTCGGTCCAGGCGGCAGCTATCGCCTTTTCACCCAACTGTAGACGCGCGGTGGCCACATTACGGTCGTGCCGGGCGCGATCACCGGCCGCCTGGGATGCGCCGATCGCTTCGCGCAAGGCTTCGGCCGCGCCCCACAGGTGCGCCGCCCGTTCCGGGTTGCCTTCCGCAAAGGCCAGCGCCGCAAAAGCTTCCAGGGAGTCGGCAATACTCCACTTCTCGCTCAATTCGCGCCGAATTGCCAGGCTCTTCTCAAGGTGCTTACGCGCGGCCGCCAGGTCGCCTTCACCAAGCGCCACTTCTCCCAGATTGCCGAGGACCGTCGCGATGCCCGATTTATCTCCCAACTCGCGCCTGAGGGCCAGACTTTCCTCCAGGAGAGAACGAGCAGCCGGGTAATCCCCTTGCTCGAAGAGAACGTTACCCAGGTCGCCGACAGTGATGGAAATCCCACGCATTTCCCCCAGCGCCCGCTTAAGGGCCAGACTTTCCTCGTAAAACGCGCGGGCCGTGTCATAATCCCCTTGCCTGTAAGCAACACGGCCCAGGTTCCCCAGAGAGATAGCGATGCCTGGTTGATCGTCCAAGGCCCGCTTGAGGACCAAACTTTCCTCATGAGAGTGGCACGCGGTGGCATAATCGCCCTGGTCCATAGCGAGATTGCCCAGGTTATTTAGTAGAGCCGAAACGGCAAGCTTGTCGCCTGACGCCCGCTTGATAGCCAGAGCCTGCTCGTAGGCTAAGCGCGCGGCGGCATAATCGCCCTGGTTCCAGGCCAGCACCCCGGCTCCATTAAGCGCTTTGGCGCGCGTGTCAGTGGGTTCGGCCGTTTCGTCACGCGCCAGGGCCTGGGCCAGCCAGGCGCGACCCTCGCTGAAATAGCCACGAGTGTACCAGAACCACCATAGAGCTACTACTAGCTTCAGCCCGCTCTCAGCTTCACCATTGGCCAATACCCAGGCCAGGGCTGCGCGCAAATTATCGTTTTCTAGCTCAAACTGCTCCAACCAACCGCCTATCTCCGTACCCACCAGATGAGATTCGGCCATGATTGCCCAATCGAGGTAATAGTCCAGGTGTCTGGCCTGTACGGTGGCGCCTTCTTCTGACGCCTGTAGCTTCTCTTCAGCATATTGGCGCACCATCTCGTGCATGGTGTAACGACCGGCCGGGTTCCACTGCAGCAGTGATTTATCCACCAGGGCCGCCAGGATGGACAGCGACGCCTCAGCCACCTGTGCCGCTGCCTGCCGCCGAAAACCGCCGTGAAACAGTGCCAGCCGGGGCAGTACTGCCTGTTCTTCGGCCGAAAGCAACTGCCAGGAGTGAGCAAAGACAGTAGCCAGGCTGCGATGCCGCTCCGGCACGTCGTGGAGGTTCGTGCTCAGAAGGCTGAGCCCTTGCTCGATTTCTGCAGCTATTTCCCGGCAGGATAAAACGCGTACCCAGGCGGCCGCCAGCTCAATTGCCAGCGGCAATCCCTCCACCAGCCGGCAGATCGCCGCGATGTCTGCCAGGTTCTCTACCGAAAGGGCGAAGTCGGAGAACGACCGGTATGCACTCTGCCTGAAGAGCTCCATAGCGTCGTTGGTTTCCCCCTGCAGAGCAGGGTCAGGGACCGGCTGGGATCTAGATAAGCCGCCGACGGTAAAAACCCACTCTCCCTGTAAATTGAGCCGCTCGCGCGAGGTCACCAACAGCGTGACATCGGCCGCTTGTCGCCGTATATCGGCCAGCAGCTCTACCCCTTCCCGCGCGCCTGAGTCCTTACTGGATGAGGGGTGGGTGGGCAGCAGGTGCTCGAAGTTATCTAGCACTAAAAGCATTTCCTTGAGGCGTAGCTGTGCCAGCAACTGCGCCCGTGGATCAGTGATTGCTCCTACTTCCAGCTCAAGGGCATGGGCAATTGCGCGGACCAGTAAATCGGCCGAAGGCAGTGCAGTCAGGGGTACAAAGAAGATACCGTCGGCAAAAGCGTCCAGATGTTCAGCCGCGGCCTGCAGGGCCAGGCGCGTTTTGCCCACGCCGCCGGGACCGGTCAGCGTGAGTAGGCGGCAATCCATTGTATCCAGCAGGCGGCCGATTTCTGTCAGTTCTGCCTCGCGGCCGATGAAGGGTGTTGCCTGTAGCGGCAGCGTGTGGGGGCGTTTGGCCGGGAGTGCCAGATGCCCCGGCGTCAGCGGCACCTCTTCCGTTGCCTCCCGTATTTGCTCGTACAGTGCCGTCGTTTCCGCCTCCGGTTCCACGCCCAGTTCGTCTGCGAGGATGCGCCGGCACTGTTCGTATTGGGTCAAAGCGGTGCTGCGTTCGCTACTGAGCAGGTGCAGGCGCATTAACTGCCGGTGAGCTTCTTCACGCCAGGGTTCCAGCTCCAGCTGCCGCCAGGCAGATTGGCGCGCCTGCTGGTACTGGCCGCGTCGCTCGTAGTAGGTGGTCAACCAGTCCAACGCCTCCAGCATCTGCCGCTGCAACCACTCCCGTTTCAACAGTGCCCACTCCTCAAAAGCGGTGCTGTCGGGCAGGAAGAACTCAGCGAGGAAGGGACCGTGGTAGAGCGTTACCGCCTGCCGCCGTCGCTCGGCGCATGTTTTGCAGCTGGCGGGGTTGCGGTGTGAGTGGTGCCGGCAGGCAGCCAACAGTTCCGTGAAAATGGCCACATCCAGCTCATAGCTGCTCTCAAGATTGAACTGTATCGTGCTGCGGCTGATCAGGAGAAGGGAAGGATGGATGGTGCGGTCGCCAATCGCCTCACGCAGGGTTACCAGCACCTGGCGCAGGTTGTTACGGGCCGCCCCTTCTGGCAGTTCTGGCCACAGCATGGCCATCAGTGCTTCCCGACGGTGCGGCCGATCCGCCTCCACCGCCAGATAAGCAAGCAGCGCCCGCACCTTGTCGTACTTGAAGCCGGCAACGGCTTCTCCGGCTAATGTGACCTGCCACGGCCCTAGAAGTGACAGCGTCAGCCGTGCCATAAGCGTCTCCATCGGTTTTGTTGTCAGCTCTGCCCAGTGAGTAAAGGCGGCGTTGGTGCTGTGGGCAGCGGTGAATCGGGTCGGCAGCTTGTGGCGCTGGGCAGTCGATTACCACTCATTATAGCAGTGCCCCAAAAGTATTCAATATCCAACCGAAGCAAGTTAAATTTGTTGGGTGCGCTGTGTAAAAACTGCTTCAGTTTAACTGTTTCACCACCACTTTAATAGCCAACAAAAGATGTTTGGCGAAACAGTTCTTGCCGCTACTAACGGTTCACTAACGATTGTACAGAAAATGTGAGTTGTAATTACTTTATTAGCTGGACCAGGGACTGCTATAAGGGACGTATAACGAAAAATCGGCCGTTTGGCGTTCAGGTTCCTCGTTGCCACTCCCCAAAGCGTCAGCTGAGTCCACTTATTCGAGGAGGCAAAATGAAAAAGCTTACTATTTTTGTATCGGCTGTTGTGTTTCTGATCAGCGTCGTTCTCGTCTCTGCCCATGGCGGTGATGCCAATCTGATTCATGCCTGTGTCAAAAGCAATGGCCAGGTGACAATCTTGCTAGATCCCGACGCGAGCTGTCATTCCAATGAGACGGCACTGGATTGGGGCATCATCGGGCCACCTGGGCCACAGGGAGTACCTGGGCCACAAGGAGTGCCTGGGCCACTAGGGCCTGCGGGACCAGCTGGGCCACAGGGATTTCCCGGGCCACAGGGAGTGCCTGGGCCACAGGGATTCCCCGGGCCGGCTGGGCCACAGGGGGAGCCTGGACTGGGACTTACCTCCCTGGATGATCTCTCCGGCGTTTCTTGTAACCTTGGCGCGCCCGGTGAAGGGGTGCTGACCATCGATTATGCGGCTGCAAATGGCGCGGTCACATTGACCTGCGTGCCCACCAACCTGCTTACCCTGTCTGTGAGTAAGATTGGTTCGGGGCAGGGCACGATCACAAGCGACCCGGCCGGCATCCACTGCGGGGCCACCTGTTCGCATGACTTCGGTCCAAACTCAGTCGTTACTCTGATTCCCGCATCATCCTCAGGTAGTGAGTTTGCAGGGTGGAGTGGCGCCTGCAGCGGCCTCGACACATGCACGGTGACCATGAACCAGGAACATCAGGTGACTGGACGCTTTGAGTTGCGGCATTCTCTGCGACTACAAATTTCCAGCGAGGATAATTTCTTTGAAACGGGCACTGGTAAAGTAACCATCCAACAACCAGCGCCAGTGGAAACATGTACATCGCTGTCGACGGCCGGCACCAAGGTGTGTTTCGACCGCTTCTACCTGCAGGGCACCGTTGTCACTCTGGTGGCGACACCGGATGCTGGTGACAATTTTGCCGGCTGGACTGGCGCTCCGGGGTGCAGCACAAATCCCATCTGTACATTTTCAATGACCTTCGGCTCTCCGAATATGTTGATTGTAACCGCGCGGTTCGTCCCCTGATTGATCGCCAGGGCAGGCGTCCGGGGGATCGGTCGCCTGCCCACAGTTGAGATAACTATTAACGAGGAAGCCACATACCGTGTCCGCTCACCCAAACAACCAACCCTATCACGCTTATCTCTTACGCCTGTGGTCCTCCGAGGAACAGGGCAAAGTGGTGTGGCGGGCTTCTCTAGAGAATCCGGGTACAGGTGAGCGACTGGGGTTTGCCTCGTTGGAGCGGGTGTTTGCCTTCCTGCAAGATCAGACGGCCGAGTTCACCAGGCATCAAGAACAGAGGCCGCCGGTTGAGTGAGACAAGACCAGGCCAAATTTCACATTATACGAGGCAGGTAAACCATTTATTCGTGAAGGAGGTAATTCACATGACAACTATAAAACTTATTCGATGGAGTGGCGTGGCGACCATGGCCGGTGGGATCATCCTGGCCATTACAGCCATCATCACGGGTCTTGCTGAGATGTCTACGCCTGTAGAGGAAGCCCTGAGCGTCACCGCGAGGACGAATGTCTGGCAGATCACAATGCCGCTTATGCTGGTGGCGATGATCCTCGTGCTGTTAGGATTGGCGGGTCTCTACGGCCGCCAGGCGGAGCAGGCCGGTTCTTTTGGCCTGGTAGCCTTTGTCTTCGCCTTTGTGGGCACAGCGCTGGCGGTGGGCCTGATGTGGGTCTTCGCCTTTGTCGTGCCGACGCTGGCGGAGGCGGCACCGGCCGTTCTAGACGCTGAGGAGCCGCCGGGCACGCTGGGCATTGCCCTTTTTCTATCCTTCATTCTATTCACCCTCGGTTGGCTCCTCTTTGGCGTAGCTTCTCTACGCGCCAGGGTATTCCCTCGCTGGGCCAGCGTCTTGCTCATCATTGGCGCGATTCTGAGTTTCATCGTAGATATGCTGCCTTTTGACATGCCGATTCCGCTTGACCTGCTCGTGCTGGGCACGGGTCTGGCCTGGATGGGTTATACCCTCTGGTCAGGCACGGCTCGACCAGCGGTAACCCCGGAAGCGGCCGTTGAGTATTAGAACCTCAATCCTCCCGGAGGCTCGGAGCCTCCATGAGGGCAACTCAATCAAATCACATGATAAGGAGATTGAAACATGGCGCATTTCAACGGGAACACGACTTCCAATTTTTACACACGTGAGCCAATCCTGAAAGAGCTGCAAGTCAGGGAAACTGTTATCGCCCTTAGCCCTCAGGATGTGGCAGACCAGGAGATACCGCCGTTTGGCCAGAGCCTCCACATCGACCTTTACGGCGTGAGCCACAAGTTGTGCGACGACCTGTCGTTTTGCTACGACCTCCTGGATGACCTTACCACCTACCTCGGCATGCATAAGCAGTCACCACCCTACATCTTCCATTCACCTGATGAGCAGTTCCCCGACAAGGCAGGGCTTTCAGGTTGGGTTCCATTGATTGAGTCCGGCATCTCCATCCACACCTTGACGGTTAAAGAGTTCGTCACGATTGACATTTACACCTGCGGTTATTTGGATGTGGAGAAGACGCTCACCTACTTGTCAGACAAACTCAAGGCGAGTTCATACGAGTCTCACCATCTCGTTCGAGGTCTCAAATATCATGAATAATAAAGCGGCAGTCGGTGTCTACGAGCAGCTTTGGAAGCCGAAAGCCTACCTGCAACAATTCTATTCAACACCCTATGTTTCGGGCGACGAGCAGGCCAATTTCAGCTTTTTGAGCGCTGGTCTTAAGCAGATGGACAGGCACTTCCGCCAGGCTATTGAGGTAGGATGTGGACCGACACTTCACCATGCGATGGCAGTGGCTCCGTATGTGGATGAACTGCATTTAGCGGATTACATGGCCGTTAATCTCGACGAGATACGCCTTTGGTTAACGGATGACACACAACAGCATAATTGGGATGTTTACTTCCGAGGTCTGCTGGCTGCGGAAGGTTGTGATGATCCAGCTACCCTTGCCAAGCGCAAGGAAGACTTGCGGCAGCGTATCACTGCACTCAAGACAGCCGACGTTCGCCGCGACCACCCATTAGATGACGGCTCGACCTATGATTTGGTACTGTCATTCTATTGTGTCGAAGCTGTGGCGACCTCGCGCGACGAGTGGAGACTGTATTTGAGTAATCTGTGCCGTTTGGTTGCTCCAAGTGGCGTGTTATTTCTCTCGGCCGTGAGGCAGTGCCACGCTTATCATGTTCAGAACACAACGTTTCTTACCGCGTGCATAGATGAAGGTGACTTTACGGCCGTACTCCCAGAGCTTGGTTTTCTGCCAGCGAAGACGGAAATCAGGGCAGTCGCTACGGCCGATTGGTCCGAGCAAGGTTTTGATGGTATTTGTTGCCTGCGATGCCAGAAGAATTCAGCGGCCGAAGGGACATAACGAGAGATGGATACGGACGAAGTTGAACGTAACATTCCCTTTAATTGGATAAAGGCATTCAATTTTTCGTGTTACAGGCAGTAGTCGACCCTTTACTTACCGACACGATTGCACGCAAGCAGAGGTGCCGGAGGGGTATGCAAAAAAACCTTATGGCCGTTCCCCTTGTCATTTGTGGCTAAAATGAGAAACGGCCGCTTCTGCCATAACCTCATTAATATTGCGCGTCAGCTCATCCAGGCCGGTTGGTTTTACCAGGTAACGATTGGCTCCGGCCTGCAGCCCTTCCCGAATCGCTTCCTGGTGCGCCTTGCCGCTGAGCATGATGATAGGTAATGCGGCCGTTTCGGCCGTTTCACGCAGCTGGCGACACAGCGTCAGGCCATCCATGCGCGGCATCATCACGTCCAAAATTAAAATGTCGGGTTGGCATTCAGGGATTTTTTCCAGGGCGTCCAGGCCATCCTGGGCCATAAACGATTGATACCCCATCATCGTCAGCATTGTCGCCAGCAGCTGCCGAATCTCATATTCGTCGTCCACAACCAGGACAGAGCAACTCATCTTCTGCTTCTCCACGTCTCGTTAGAATGAAGACCCCAGGAAACTGCTCGGGGAATATTTTGTTGGTTTGGCTTGGGCCAGTTGGAAACTACTCTGGACAGAGTCTAAAATACGATATTCAGCAGGACTTACGGCCTATATTAAGAGAGACGGCCGTTCAGAGGTAAAATAAGCCCAACAACAAACATCATTTCCCCGGAAACTGCATGCCCAAGCCTCACTCCAGCCAAAAGTTTCCGGAGAAATAAAAGGAATCGTATGGAAATTTTAGGCGGCCCCCTGTTCAGCGTCGCCGGGGCGGGTGAATCCCACGGCCCCGGCATCACCACCATCGTATTTGGCTGTCCGCCAGGGCTGTTGCTCAGCCGCAGCCAGATTCAGGCATACCTGGACCGGCGGCGGCCCGGCAGCAACCGTCACGGCACCCCGCGCAACGAAAAAGACAAGGTGCTGCTGCTCGCCGGGCTGTACCAGGACGATCACGACGCCCTCACCGCTGGCCCCACCCTCGAAACCAGCGTAGACGGCGTCCCATTTGCCACCACCGCCTATGAAACCGGCTTTACCACCGGCGAACCAATCAGTGCGTTGGTGCTTTCCGCCGCAACCAAATCGGGCCATTACGACCAGTTTGCCGGGCCAACCGGTGCTGTGCGCCCCGGCCATACCGATCTGGTGAAGTACCACAAAGCCAGGGGGCATGTCGATATTCGCGGCGGCGGCCGTTCCAGCTACCGCAGCACCATCTCCGACGTCATCGGCGGCTCCATTGCCCGCATTTTCCTGCAAGAAACGTTTGGCACCGTCTTCCTCTCCTCCATTAGCCAGGTAGGATCGCTGCAAGCACGCCACAGCCTCAGCCATCATTTCAGCCGCTTGCTGCAAGATGGCGGCCCAATCAACGCGGCCCAAATCGAACAGGTACAGCAGCAGCTGGCCCGCGCCGAAATCCACAGCCTGGACGCTGTATTTGCCGCCGAAGCGGGCGAGCTGATCAAGCAAACCCGCATCAAAGGGGATTCGATTGGGGCAGCGGTGGAGGTGGTGGCGGTGAACGTGCCCGCCCTGGTGGGTGACCCGCTCTACCAAAGCCTCAAGCTGCGGCTGATGGGCAGCCTGGGCGGCCTGCACGCCGTGCAATCATGCGAAATTGGAGACGGTTTTCAGGTCGTCTCCCGGCTGGGCAGCGTAAACAACGACCCCATCCGGCACGGCGGCTACCAGAGCAATTCGCACGGTGGCCTGATTGGCGGCGTCACCACGGGGATGCCCCTGGTCTGTCGCGTTGGGTTTAAGCCCACCTCTACCATCGTGAAACCACAGCAGTCGGTACAGAAAAATCTGGAAGAGATCGATTTTCTGCTGGACAAGGGGCGGCACGACCCGTGCGTGGGGGTGCGCGCCGGGGTGACGCTGGAATCTCGCATGGCCATCGAACTGCTGAACGCCGTCCTGATGCACCAGGCCCGTGTCGTAGACCCGAACCAGTTCAAGCTGTTTTGATGAGCAGCCGCGGTTACAGATCAGAGCCCTGATTGAGTGACAAAACTTCTCTAACCGCAGAGAACGCCGAGATCGCGGAGAAAAATAAAGGAGAAATCCCTGCGTCCTCTGCGCTCTCTGCGGTAAAAAATGAGATATGTCAGTCAACCAGGATCAGAGCCATAAACTGCGCAGGAATTGGGCCTGCTGGCGCAGCTGGAACGGACCGCCCCCTTCGTGGTTATTGTAGCGGTAGACGGTCATCTCTTTGGGGCCAGCATAATGGTTGTAGGCGGCGTAAACGGTGCTGGGCGGGCAAATATTATCCATAAGCCCCACAGAAAAGAGTGCTGTCGCTCTGGCGCGTGCCGCAAAGTTGACACAATCGAAGTAAGAAAGTGTATGAAAAACGGTGTCTACCTGGTCGCGGTGGGCGACGCAGTAGCGGGTGATTTCGTTGTAGGGGGCGGTGTCACCAATTTCGGTGGCGCGGCGATAGTGGCAAAGAAAGGGCACGTCGGGCATGGCGACGGCTACGGCCGTATCCAGCCCAGCCACCGCCAAGGTAATTCCCCCACCCTGGCTCCCCCCGGTAACAGCGATTTTTTGGGGATCGACAGCCGACTGCTCCCGCACCACACCCAGCGCCCGCACCGCATCCACAAACAGCCGCCGGTAATAATAGGTGTGTGGATCCAGAATCCCTTGCGTCATGAAGCCGGGCACGTGGGAACCTGTACCCTGCGGGGCAATATCCACCGTCTCGCCGGGGCGGTTCGGCGACCAGCCCTGGCCACGACTGTCCATCACAAAGCAGGCAAAACCAAGGCTGGGCCAGGCCAGCCAATCGAACAGCAAGCCGCGCCCGTTGCTGTAGCCCAGATATTGCACCACGCAGGGCAGCGGCTCAGCCCGCTGGCGCGGCAGCAAAAGCCAGCCTTTCACCGGCTGTCCACCAAAGCCAGCAAAGGTCACGTCGTAAGTGTCGATGGTTTGCAACCCTTCATCTACTGGCACAAATTGGGCATTGAGGGGAAATACGGCCGTTTCGGCCAGCGTTTGCTGCCAAAAATCGTCAAAATCGGCTGGCTCTTCGCGTGGCGGTAGGTATCGTTGCAGTTCATTCAGGGGTAGATCAAAAAAAGGCATCGGGTTCCTCCATTGTCCGATCGTTACACTGTAAAACATGAGAAATATAGCTGATACCTCCACCACAGCCTAATTTCTCGGCATCGATAGCAGCGTAACGTCGCCAGTCTTTTGCGGGAAGTAATTGATGAGCAAATCGAAAACGCCTTTTTGCGTATCGCCAGCTATCAACGGACCAATGAATTGGCGGCCACCTTTGATAGCCAACATCTGCATCAGCGGCTTGATGTGCTAACCGAACAAATGCTACACCGTACCGGGCGCCACAACCGCCAGCGCCAAAAAGGTGTAAATGACCGCGTCTACCAGCAGGTGCATCAGAACAGGCATCACCATGCCCCTGGTTTCCAGCATCGCCTTGCCAAACAGCAGCCCCACCAGCCCGCTCTGAACCGCGCCCATCACACCCGAAGGAATGCCGCCGTAAAAGTGTCCCAGACCAAACCAGACGGCCGTTATCCCATTGGCAGCGCCTGAACTGATGAGGGGCGTCAATTGGGAAAGAGGCGCGGCCCGGTAAACCATCTCCTCGCCAAAGCTGTTCATCAGGGCGAAGAGCAGGATGGCAGGTAGGTACGGGAGAAGCCTCCCCCAACTGAACGTCACCGGCATCATTTGCGACAGAGCCAGGGCGAATAGGGCGGCCATGGCCAGAGTAAACAGCAGCCCGGCCGGCAGCCAGGGCAGCCGCGCCCGCCCCACTCCCTGCACTGGCGCGGCCAGATCCCCTTTCACCAGGAAGAAGTCAGCCCATTTCAACCCCATCAGGCGCAGCAGCAGCACAATAGCCAGGGCAGCCAGCACCAGCGGCAGCCGCTCACCGAAGAAGCTGATGGTCCAACCCCGCTCGGCGGCAAACCAGTTTTGCCAGAGGGCGCCGGCCCGCAGCGGCGCATCCAAAACGCCGGTGAAGAGGGCGACGGCGGCCATGACCAGAAAGTAACCGCGCAGCGGCCGTACCAGGGGCCAGATGAGGCTGAGGGCGATGAGGAGTACGGCCGTTACCAGCCCCCACCAGGCGTAATTCATCTCAATGGCCCAAACTTCTTGCAATACGATTTGCGGCAGCCGGCTCAGTAACAGCATCGCCAGCCAGGCCACGAGCAAGAGTTGTCTGCTTTGCGCCAGCGGCGCTTTCACCGGAACAAATGTGGGAACCTGGTTCATCATAACCTCCAATTTATATGTCCTACTCAGGGCCATCTCTCTAAGCCCGCGTTTGTTTTGTCGCCGTTAGCGAGAGCCGCTCCGGCTTCGCCTGTCTGATAACCACAACCGCCGCCATGACTTCAAGCAGCGTGATGATAATACGGGCACTCATATTGCCGTCGGTTATCGTGTTGGCAATAGGCAGGAAAACACCCACCGTATTGAAGCTGGCATGAAACAGCGTAACCAGGAGCAAACTTCCCTTTGTATTGTTGTACATCCAGGTCAATAATACCGATTTAGCCATCACATCCACCATGAACCAGGCAAAAACAACGGGATCCCAATGGGTCAAAAACTTAGGGATATGCCAGATACCCCACAGCAGGCCAATAATAAGGGAAGCTGTCAGTGCGCTGTATTTCACCTGCAAGCGCGGCAAAATGTAACCGCGCCAGCCAATCTCTTCGCCGTTGGCTATAGCGTCAAACAGAAAAAAGGGCACAACAAGGAGAAGCAAATTAACCGATGGACCAAACATCTCGTAGGCCAGAACCCGGCTGAAATCGAGCGAGGTCTGGCGCAGCCAGGCATCGAGCAAGAGCCCCGTCACGCTCAAGGTGGGAATGAGCAGAAAGGCCACGGCGTACCAGCGCCAGCCGACGCGCCACATCAGGAACCGCTGCAACAGCCGGATCACCCCTTTCCGGCCCAGCGTCAACCCGGTCATGAGCAATGAAGCAATGACGAAGCCGTAACCAACAAAGATAGCTGCCACGAAAGGAACCTGGAAGGGCAATAGACCGGCGTTTGCCAGTTCAACAGGCCAGGTCAGCAAGAACATGAGTATGATACCGCTAAGCAGCGTATGGCGTTGTAAAAAGGTTGGTGAATGGGTCATAAGGGTTCCTTTGTCTATGGGCATCGTTAGTTTCGTACCGGTGCCTGGCTGGCAGTATAGGGTGATAGGGGCAACGGCCGTTCCAGCAAAAACGCCCGCATCACCGCCAGCATAAGTTCCGGCTGCGCGCCGTAAAGGGCGTGCCCGGCGTTGGGGATGGAGAGCAGCGTGGCGTTGGGCAGCGTTTCCTTGTACTCATAAGCCACTTCCCAGGCTAAAAACTCACATTGCCATAAAATACGCCAACGGCCGCTGCCAGGCTGAGAAGCAGCGCCAGCAGGAACAGAATTACCCGCCCCACGATAGAGAGTACAGAGGCCATGAGTTTCTCCTTCACACAAATAAGGTGATGAGGCCGACCACGTAGCAAAACAGCGCGGCGACAATGCCCACAAACGGAACGCTAAACCAATACCGCCTGGCCAGAACGGCCAGGCCGCCCAGAAACAAGAGACCAATCACCAGCAAAAAGGGCGACGCCAATAAAAATGCCTGATTGGTCAGGGCCAGATAGCCATAGACCAGGCCAAACAGAATCGCACCGAAGCTGTGGCTGGCATTAAACCCCACCCACGCCCGCCACATCGTCGTTTCCCGGCTGATGACCGGCGAGACCTGGGTCATGCTGGTTTGCAGATGGGCGTCACGCGGCCGCAGCCTTGGCCCGCGGAAGGTATAGAGAAGGTGGACCATGCCCAGAGCCAGGATGATGCCCCCGCTTGCTGTCAGAAATAGTGTGGTTATCATAACCCCTCTCCAATCTGGCCCAGCTGGGCTGTCCTGGCGCTCAGCGTTCTTGAATCGGTTCGCCACACCAACAGCACAGCCAGGATAATCAACACGGCCGTTACCGGGATTTGCAGGTGCAGGCCACGTTCAGCTTCCGGCAGCAGGTAAACGGCCGTGTTCCAGGGCAGCGGCATGGCGTTAATGGCCGCGTGGGCCAGCGCTGGCAGTAAGACACTGCCGCCGCTGCCGTTGTACAGCCAGGTGAACAGCACCGATATAGCCATGGTAAAGGCGGCAAAGACGGGAAAGGGCAGGCTGCTAAAACCGGCTTCGGGAATAAACCAGATAGGCAAATGCCAGGCGGCCCAGGCAGCGCCGATGATCAGGCTGGCTGCCAACGCGCCGTACCGGCTCTGCAAGCGAGGCAGAGCCAAACCGCGCCAGCCGATTTCCTCAAACAGCGCCGGAATCAGCAGGACAACAACCAGGATAGGCACCGACAGCCAGGCGTTGAGCGGCGGCGGCGATAACGCTGGCCCGCCCAGGACGCGCCAAAGCAGAAAGGCCGCCAGCATAATCAGCGCCGGGCCAATGAGGGCGATGGCGTACCAGATGGGCTTCACCCGCCAGTGCCTGGCCTGAGCCAGCAAGCTGCGCACCCCGCTGCGACCACTTTCAGCGCGAACGACCAGAATGGCAGCCACGGCCGGTCCCAGCGTGGCGATGGTGATGAGAACAGTCGCGGAGAGGGGTAGGGTGATAATGCCCTGCGCCGCCAGAACAGCCAGACCCAGGATAGCCCAGGTAAAGGCAAAGGCCATGATAAAATAGGCCGCTAATGGGGAACGTTTGATAAAGGTAATAACTGAATTCATGCGTTTGTCTCCTCGTAAATGGGACACAGATGAACACAGATTTTCACAGATAAAAGAAAAAATCTGTGTTCATCTGTGTAAATCTGTGTCCCTTTCATTTATGGTGTTGAGCTTGCGCTCATGTCGTCTCCTTCTGAAAAGTTGCTTTCCAGAAAATAGTTACTCTGCCGCCATTGCTGGTTTCTTTACTGGTTCACGCTGCAAGTTCACGCCAAAGAGGAGGACCAAAACCAGGCTGATTACGGCCGTGATCGCGGTCATTAACCCCAGCTGCTGGGTTAAGGAAATTCCTCCATTTAGGAAAACAAAATAGCTCTGCCCAAAATGAAACAGGATGGGAATGACGAGATTGCCCTGCGTCTGTATATACAGCCAGGTAAGGACCGTAGACAATCCGATGATATACAGGACGTTTGGCAGCCAATGTGAGCCAGCGTTCATCTGGCCAGGCAGCGTCAGACCGAGATGGATGACTCCCCAGATGACCCCAATCAACAAAGCAGAGAATATGGCCGAACGATGAGCCAGCAGTTTGGGCAAAATATAGCCGCGCCAGGCCAACTCCTCGGCAGCGGCGCCGATCATGATAAAGACGGCAAGGATGATAAATTCCACAGGCGACCACGGGCTGATTTGAATGGCGGGAATCCACCCAAGGAGCAGCGCCAACAGGCTCATGGTCAGGCGCAAACCGAATGCCAGTCCAAACACGATGACGTACCATTGGAAGCCAATCCGCCACTTGAACAGTTTTTTCAACAATGTGCTCACACCTTTTCGCCCATCGGTCAACGCGGTCAGGAAAATCGCCAGCAGCGCGGGGACGAAGACCATCATAAACGGGACGATCTCAGGCGGCAGCGGCAAAAAGAGAGGAATTGCTAGGCTGATGAGCGGGGTCAGGATGAGAAATAGTGGCAGGGCATACCGTTCAATGAGTGCGGATTTCTTGTTCATGCGGATTGTCTCCTTCAGTAAGGTGGAGTAAGGTGGGATCATTTCATCCCCGTTGACAGCGGATTGACGGGAGTTACCGCTTCACTCTTATCCGCAAACCCTGCCAATCCGGGTTCATTTATCGCTGGCCAGCGCCGCACCATCCAGAAGGCGGCAACGGCCGTTGCCGCCAACGTCAACACCCCACTTTCACCAACCAGATAGATGGCCAGTGGGGAACCCATCACGGTGAAACTGGTGAACAGCCCCAGGAAAAGGTTAAAAGCAGCGTGTAAAATCGTGGCCGGCCACAGGCTGCCCGTCGCCAGCCGCAGCGTGCCATAAATGACGCCAGCGGCCGTCAGCAGCAGTAAAAACAGGGGGATGGTTAACCAGGGATTGCCTTCGGCCAGATAAAATGGCGTCAGCAGGATGAGGGGCAGGTGCCAGACGCCATGCAAAAAGCCGGCAAGAAGCACCGCCTTTGTATCGCCCAACGGCCGCAAGCGGGGCAGCAGATAGCCGCGAAAACCAACCTCTTCCGATACCACGAAGAGAGTGATGATTAGCAAATTGATCACCAGGTTGATCAGGAGATCGGGCAGCCAACCGCTTTCTGCAGGCGCCACAAAGGCGGCCGCACCGCTCAACCAGGCCAACCCGTAGCTCACTGCCAGGATAGGCAGCGGCAGCAGCAAGGCTATGCCCCAGGCTTGCCGGCCGGAACGGGCCAGACCTAACGGGAAACGGCCATTCCCCCTCAATCCATCCCGCGTGACCACAAACAACATGATCAGCGCCGCCAGCAGCGGCGTCAGCATATGCAATAAGACAACAATCTCTGCCTGGGGCGCAGCCCGGTGCAAAAAGAAAACCAGCGCCAGATCCAGGGCCATGACCAGGCCAAAAAATAGCGACGCTTTTTTGAGGTTAGACAGATGTGAAAACATGGCGCTGCTCCTTATCCTGGTGAAACAGCCGCGAGCGGCTGACCAGAATGGCGGCCAGCCAGGTCAATCCCGCGTTCAGCAGCGGAACCAGGCCGGATTGGACGCCGATAAATGACGGTAGGAAAACGGCCGTATTTACCGCCGTATGAAACAAAATGACCACCAGCAAATTGCCCCGCGCCAGCCTGTAGAGCCCGGTAAACAGAATCGAGAGGCCCATAGTCCAGACCACAAAAGCAGCAAAGAGAAACGGAAAGGAGCCGCCGCTGCGCAGCATCTCGTTCTGACCCGTACCGGCGATGGCGTAAATCGGCGCGTGCCACATCCCCCACACCAGGCCCAGCAGGACGCTGGCCTTCATCGGGCTGTGGTCGCGCAGCAGCCGGGGCAGGGCATAGCCCCGCCAGCCGATTTCTTCCCCCAGCGGCCCGCCGAAAAAGAAGATGCGAACAAACTCGCCGAGCAGCAGCAGCCAACCGGCTGAGGCAGCTGTGGCCAGCGTCAACTCACCCAGAAAGAAGGCGAGCGCAGCGGCGGCGGCCATAATCACCAGCGGCAAGAACAAGGCCACACCAATCCAGGCGGGCCGGGGCTGTGGCCGCCACAAACGGCCGATTAGCTGGCCCACCCCACTGCTGCCATGGTGAACGGCCGTCAGGATCAGCCCGGCCAGCGTCGGCCCAAAGATGGCCACAATGTTGAGTACACGTCCCAACAGTGTCTGAATGTCCAGCGACAAAACAACCATCGACAGCCAGATGGCCCAGGAAATGACGTAAGTCAAAACAAAAAAGGCAGCCACAGGACGGCGCGTGAGTAGTGAGACGTTGCCGTTTGCTTTCATTATTGTTTGTTCCTGCGCGCCTGTTCCATCACAACGGCCGTCTCTATCTCACCTGATTTGAAGATGAGTACGCTATCATCAATCATATCCTGCTCCATTGTCGTTTCGGCGGCGGCAGCAGCGCTGGTTTGAAAGCTGACGTCATCAATAAAGAGGCTGCTGTTCAGCGTGCTGTCTGTCGTCACGCGGATTTGCAGGGCAATGGATTGGCCGGCGTAGGCGCTCAGGTTCACGACGCGCTTGACCCAGCCATTTGTGTTGTTGCTGGTACACAGATCGTAGGTGGTAACCTGGGTGGCACCGGCAAAGACGTAGGCTTTGTCATAGCCGCACAGGTCAGCGGAGGCGATGTACTGGTAGTAAGCCAGGTAGGGGGTGGTGGACGGTACGGTGACCTGTTGGGTGATGGAGGAGACGTTGTTCTTAGCGCCGCCCAACCAGGCAACCCAACTACCGCTGTAGGCGGTTACCGGCTGGTCGGTGCGGATAACGGCCTGGCCATCGTTTGAGAATTCGACCCAACCGGTACGGCCGTTTTCAAAGTTGGCATTTTGAACGGCCGCGGCTGTTTGCGGTTTCACGACCAGGGGCAGGTAAATTTTACTCTCTGCGCTCACGGCTGCCGGTTCGGCCGGTTCGGCCGCGGCGTACCGGATAGCCATTGGCAGCGAAAGGGTGGCCACAGCCAGTAACAAGAGAATAAAGGGGATAAATCTGGTTAATGTGTGTCTATTTGTGGTATTCATGGTGCAAGAACTCCTTTTTCTTTATTTGAAATTATCTGGTGACAAGGGGCAGGTAAATAGAATGAGTGATGTGGAATTCAAAGGCGCCCGGATCACAGAAGGCGGTGAGGTTGCCATTGCCATCTGCGTGCCGGTTTAAGCCGCGCTGGTCGGTTGCCAGGACGGCGTTGTTGTGGTCCCGGCAGTAGGTTGTTGGCCCGGAATCAATAGCCGGACTGCCTGCAAGCAGAGCGTGCGTGGCGGTGGGGCCACCGTTGTTTTGCAGCGGCCCCAGCAGCGGATCAAGGCCGGTAATGTCCACAACGCCGAAGACGTATGCGCAACTGTCCATCGTCTTGAGCCAGTTGTATCCCATCGAAGTGATCGTGCCGCCGCACTCGTCGGCCGTATGAAAGATGAGATTTCGCCGCACATTACCCCACAGGATCGAATTACCCAACTGGACAGAGCCGCCATTGTTGTAGATGCCGCCGCCGCTGCCGACGTTGTTGTCGTTGTCGTCGGCAAAGTTAAAGGGAATGGTGCTGCTTTTTATGCTGACCGCACCGGTTGGCTCGTTAAAGAGGCCGCCGCCGAAATTGGCGGCCCGGTTGCCGCTAATGGTGCTGTTGAGCATATTTAAGTGACCGCTGTTGTAAATGGCCCCCCCGTGCAGGATTACAGCTTTGTTGCCGCTGAAGGTGCTGCCCACCATCGTGACCCACCCACCGTTGTTGAACAGACCGCCGCCGCGTTCGGCCATATTCTCGCTGACCGTGCTGTTGGTGAGGGTCATGATAGAAGTGAAAGTGAGATTGTATAAACCGCCTGCCTCGCCTGTGGCCGTGCTGTTGCCGGACACGACGCTGTTAACCAGGGTCAGGTGGTGGGCGTTGTAAATGCCGCCCACTTTGCTGGCAGCGGTATTGCTGATTACCTGGCTGTTGGCGAGGGTCATACTTCCCCCGTTGAAGATACCGCCGGAATCGGTGTGGGCGTCATTTTCCGCAACCACAACATTGGTCAAGGTCACCGTGGCAATACTTTTGACGCCGCCGCCATAAATCGCCCGCCCGTGACGGATGGTTACGTCGCTGATGGTAGCCTCGGCGTAGATATCGAGAACGCGGTCATAGCCACTGGCCAGGCTGCGTGAGCCGATGATAGAGGTGCTGCCGGCACCGGCCCCTTGCAAAGTCAGCGGTTCGGTGATGTCCAGGTCGCCTGTTGCCGCCGCATCTTCGTTGGCCCCCAGGACATTGAGCGGATAAAGACCGGCCGGTAGGATGATGGTATCAGCCGCGGCCGTAGCATTGGCCTCCTGGATGGCTGCCCGCAGCGAGCATTGCTGGCCGGGGGCGGGGTCTATATCGCACAGGCCGTCACCGATATTCATGTCCACGCCATCGAGTTGGGTGTTGACGGTAAAGGTGGCGCTGGGGCTGGCGCTGGCCGGCAGCCTGTGGCTTAAGAGCAAGAGCAAAGTAAGGACCGGCAAAAAAAAGGGGATCATCAATTTACGATTCATTCGTTTTCTCCATAAAGACGGCAGGATAGGTAAAACCGGTGCAACGCACTTGCTTTAGCAAGTTTTGCTGTGCTTTACACCAGAACAAGTGCGTCGCACCTGTAGGGATACAAACCGGTTTTACTCCCGGATACGCATATAAATGTTTTGCGAGGGCTGACCGTCGGCGTCAACCGTGTGGGTAATCAGCTCTGTGGCGGTACAGGTGTAAGTACGGCCGTCGCCAACGTGACCCAGGTTGGTAAAAACAGGCCGGAGTGTGCCGCCACTGTTATCAATTCGCATTTGCCTGACGACCGTTGACGCGGTACGCACCATTAGCAGCAGATTGCTCTCCGTATCCAGCCAATAGGAACCGCCGGCCGTACCTGAGGTAATCATAACCAGGGCCGTGGCAAATGTGCCGCCGGCGCTGTTTTTCATCAGCATCGAAGTATCAACCGTGAAATCCTGGTACATATTCTGAAAGTAGCCTGAATCTGTAAACTGGAGCCGGATGTTGCCGGTAATATCGTTCAGCCGGTACGAGACATCGTCGTCCTCAAAGAGATCGCTCAACAGCGCGTCCGCATAGTAAACAAGGTCCAACTCCCAGGTCCCCACCAGGCATTGGTCACAGGCCGTATCTTTTTCGTGGGTGGCGGTAAGGTCGGTGACGCGCGCGGGTGAACCCATGGCGGTGGTGGTAGATACCAGGGTGTAATATTGTTCCTGGCAGCCAGCCCCTACCAGGCCGGGCATTGCGCCCCACGTTTCACCCCGCGTATAACCGGGCCGGGCGGATTCCAGACCTGGCCCGCCGGAGCTGTTGAGCGAGACGTTAAACAGGTTTTGGGCGGCAAAAGTAAACTGGTAGCGGGATAAAACGAAGGGGGCTGTGGCTAGAGCGGCGCTGGCGTCTTTGTTGATGGTGATATGGTAGCCCGGTGCCAGGGTACCTTTAATGGGCAGCAGAACCCCGCTGGTATCGGCAATGTTGCGATCCATAAAAGCCCTGGCAAAGTCGTGGAAAAGATTTTCCATATCCGGGTAAGCAGCCAGGGCAGCGGCCGTTTCCTCGGGCGTCGTTTTGCCTGGCAGCGATTGCAGCAGGTCCATTAGACCGGTTACGCCAATGGTGTTGGCCAGATATTGAAAAAAGATCGTATTCTCATAACCCATCTGGTAAATCGGGGTAGTTGCCGAGCGCGCGTCAAAGCTGTCAATGAATTGCCATTCGTTGTTCGTGGCAGGGTAAACAACATTGCTAAAAAATTCGGCCGAGCCTTCGGCCCACCAGGTATTGGCTGCCGGAGAACCATTTGTTTCTGCCGGGATATGCCAGGCCTGGAAGCAGTGAAACACTTCATGGGCAATCGCTTGCTTAAACGAATCAATTCCTAGCTCATAAGATGATTTTAACGAGAGAGGAAAGACGACAATCTGGCAAGAATTTTGTTGGCCCATGGCAATGGCCGCGGCAACTTCATCGGCCGTGTTCAATGAATAATCAAGCTGTGAAAAAACCAGGTCCATGGAATAGATGGGGCCATATTGAGAATAAACGGCGGCCGAATCGGCCAGCGCTTCCATGGCGGCGTTGGCAAAAGCCAGCTTTTGATCCGAAGGCCACCAGTAAGCCGGGTAAAAGACGCGGCTGACGCCGCTGCCTAACGCTCGTTCGGCATACTGCAAACAAATGACGTTGCTGCCGGCCGGAAAACCTTCCTGCCATAATTCCCGGCACTGCACCGGATCGGCTGAAGCTAATTTGCTGGCTATAATGGCTTTGCTGCTGTTGATCTGGCTCTGGCCGGTAGGTTGGGGCACAGCGTAGGCCAGCAGCCGTTCTGGATCCGGCGCCAGAATAGCTAAAAGGCGATTGATTTCTGCCTGTGCGGCCGTATCCGAGCCGTTTTGCAAATATTCCCGCGCCAGGGCTACGGCGTAGTTGGCTTCGTAATGGGCCAGCACCACATCGCCAAAATGCTCCTTGAGCGTCGCTTCACCGGCGATAATCTGTAACACAGCCACGAGCCCCTGTTCATAACGCATTTCCCCGGCGGCCACGGCGGCCAGGAATAGTTCGGCATAGTCGGCCGGCGGCCAGACCGCATCCGGCCGCAGCCAGAATTCACCAACCAGTTGGTCCGGTATCGCCGTTGCCGTCGGTGGAATGGAGGTCGGGATGGGCGTTGCGGGGATCTCTGTGGCTGGCGGTAGGGCTGGCAGGCTGGTGGGAGAAACAGCAACGGCCGTTTCCCTCTCCAAATCCGCAAGTAAAACGGTGGCCAGCGGTGTGGCCACAGGAGGCGTTTCGCCGGGCTGTGGGCTGCAGGCAGTGAACAGGGCAACAGCCAGGAATAGCAAGTAAAGAAATCTATTTTTCATTAATTTATTCTTCCTTCACGTAAATACATCATTATTTTCCGTCCCTAATTTGCTGGATCATTTCGTCTATAACGGCCGTAGCCGCACTCACCGATACACTTTTCTGGCGGGCGTAGAGAACAACGGCCGCGCTGCGCTCCCCTTTTTGCAGCAGCTGGCGCACGGCCGTTACCATCTCAGCCGCACCGGCATCATCTGGCTGCGGCTCTGCCTGCTTACTCATTTTTCCCGACATGGATATGCTCCTTGTTGCTGCTATCAGTAAAGCAGGTAACGATTGGCCGCATAAGGTCAATTAGTTGTACAAAAAGTGATACAACCTATAATCTGTGGGGTGCGGTCAGAATCGGCCACAGCAACTGTAGAATCTCGTTAACCGGGAAAGCGAGGCAGGGATGATTGACGAGCCTGCGTTTGGCAGCTGGCTGAAACGGCGGCGGCGGCAGCTAGATTTGACCCAACATGAGTTAGCTGACTGTGCCGGCTGTTCGGTGGTCACCGTGCGTAAGCTGGAAGTCGATGAAAGAAAACCATCAAAACAGCTTGCCCTGCAACTGGCCGACTGTTTGCAAATCCCGCCCCCGGAGCGAAACGCATTCCTTAATTTTGCCCGTGCGGTAGAAACAGCCGGACCGCCGCGTGTTCCCTCTTTGTTAGAGCCGGTTTCCTCCCCCTCAATTGCCGCCAGTCGGCCACCTGTTCACCTGCCCGCGTCGCTGACGTCGTTGGAAGGGCGTACGGCTGAAATAACGGCCGTTTCGGAAATGTTGGCCCAACCAAAACTGCGCCTGCTAACGCTCACCGGCCCCGGCGGCAGCGGTAAAACGCGCCTGGCGTTAGCCGTGGCCCGTCGTCTGGCCGCCGCCCAGGCGGACATTATGACTGATGGTGTCTATTTTGTGGATGTAACGGCCGTGACCGATCCCACCCAACTCATTCCCACCATAGCCGCCGCCCTGGACTTGAAAGAAAACGTCGGCCAGACTGCGCTGGCCGGGCTGATCGCTTATCTTCAACCCCGTCGTCTTTTGCTGCTGCTGGATAATTTCGAGCAGGTGGTTGCCGCCGCACCCCATCTGCTCACCCTCTTACAAGCGGTGCCGGAACTGCGGCTGCTGGTCACCAGCCGCGAAAGTTTGCACCTCTATGGGGAGCATGAATTTCCAGTGCTGCCCCTGCCCCTGCCGGAATTAGATGTGGTGGATACGGCCGTTTTGTTGGAATATCCGGCCATTGCCCTCTTTATGGTGCGTGCTATCGCCCTCAAACCGACTTTCCAGCTCACGATCGACAACGCCGCGGCCGTGGTCGAGATTTGCCGTCGGCTGGATGGGCTGCCGCTGGCGTTGGAGTTGGCAGCCGCTCGTATCAAATATCTGGCACCGGCCGCTTTATTAGCCCAATTACACAGCCGCCTGACCCTGGCCACAACCAACCATTCGGTAGCGGCACGGCAGCGCACCCTGCACAGCGCCATTGCGTGGAGCTTCAACCTGCTCAACCCCCAGGAGCAAGCCCTGTTTGCCCGGCTGGGCGTTTTTGTGGGCGTCTTCTCATTGGAGGCGGCCGCTGCTGTGAACGAGAGCCGGGAGGCAGAAGCGGATTGTTTGGCTTGCCTGTTGGCTCTGGTGGATAAAAACATGGTGGAGATGGTAGAAACGGCCGACGTTAGCGAAAGCGTCCATTTCCGTTTACTGCAAACGCTGCGCGAATATGCATACCAGGAGTTGATCCAGCGAGATGAACTGGCCGTCATTCAGAACCGCCACGCCCATTATTACCTCTCCCTGGCCAAAGCCGCCGCCGCTCATTATGAAGGGCCAACCTTAAGCGTTTGGCTCCATCGTCTGCAAACAGCGCACGATAATTTCCAGGCAGTGTTGGCCTGGTGCTTGCAGAATCCGCACAATATCTCTATCGGCCTGGCTTTGGCCAAGGCCCTTACCCCCTTTTGGCAACTTCGTAATCACCTCACCACCGGACAGCGCTGGCTGGCGCAGCTGTTGGCAGCGGGCAGTGAGTCGCCAGCCCGATTACAGGCGGCGGCCTATCGAGCTGTAGGACACTTAGCCTACTTTCAGCAAGATTACGCCAAAGGCGAAGAGCATCTGCAAACCAGCCTGGCGCTGTGGCAAAGTGTGGCGGAGGTTGATGATATGGAAATTGTGAGCACCCTGGCGCTGCTGGGCCGCACCGCCTGGGCGCAGGAGGCGTATGAAGCCGCCCGCACCTATTACGAACAGGCTCAGCGTATTCGGCAGCAGATGGACGATCCGAGGTACGGCGCACGGATGCTGTTCTATCTCGGGCAGTGGGATCAACACCTGGGACGTTATGAGCAGGCGAATCACGCCTACGAGCAAAGCCTGGCCATAGACCGTTTGTCTGGCAACCAGGTAGGCATGGCAGGTACCTTGAATGGGATGGGCACCATGGCCCAAGAGATGGGGCTGTACGACACCGCTCGCGCTCGCCTGGGAGAAAGCTTGAGCATTGCCCAGGCTTTAAACAACAAACAAAGTATGGCCATGGTGATTGGAAATCTGGGGAATGTGGCCTGGTCCGAAGGTCAACTGGAGGAGGCCAGCAGGTATTATGAGACCGGATTGCGACTGGCTCGCGAGGTTGAGTCAAGCAAGTCCACGGCGATGAATCTGTTTGGCCTGGGCACCATCGCCCTGTTAGGAGGCGATGATGCCGCCGTGGGGGAGCCGGTGCGTGAAGCATTGACCTTATGGCACGAACTGAACAATAAACGCTTGCTCATACGCACACTGGATGTTTTTGCCCTCTTATTTTGCCGGCAGGGGCACCATGAAGCAGCGTTGAATTTATTTGGCTACGCTGAAACGCTGCGCGAAGCAGGGGCTGCGCCGCCGCGTACACCCGCCTTTCAACCTTTTTATGAGCAGGCGATGGCGCTGGCCCAGGCCAAATTGGAAACGGCCGAAATATCAGCGGCCTGGCAACACGGCCGTTCGCTTTTGCAGGCTGAGGTTGTGGCACTGGCAACGGCCGTTTCGCTGGCATTGCCGGTCAAGGGCACATCCAATACCTGAGTTCCAAAAAATCTTGCCAGTGCAAAAACCAAATGCTTGGGTGGCGCAACAACTCCGAGAAGCCACTCCCTGGAATCGAAAACCACTTACCCACGCTGTTTTGTAGTGTTACCGGCGCTGCCTACTATGCGTTCAATAAATGAGTGGACGCCGCCGAGGTAGTTGGCTTCGTTGCCTATTTTGCCCCAATCCAGAGAGACGCTGGTTTTCTCGCGGACCACTTCCACCAGATGCCGGTTTTGGGTAAAGGCTTCCTGACACGCCTCTTTAACCAGCGCCCTGGCTGCTTCACGTCCGAGCTGCTGGCTGAGGGCAAGTGAAATGGGTTCGGCCAACATCAAACCGTTTGACGCGGCCACATTTTGGCGCATTCTGTCTTCGTCCACGACGAGATGGTGGCTCAAGAAGTGGCTTTTACGCAGGGCGGCAGCGGCATATACAAACATGGTGGGCAGGGTCAGCCATTCCAACTGCCAGCCATGTGTACCGCGCTCGTGCTCTTGAATTTGAGCCTGGTGCATGGTTGCCAAAAGGCTGGCATTGGCACGGGCAAGGGCAATGATGCCCTCGCTGATGATGGGATTACTTTTTTGAGGCATGGTACTGGAACCACCACGGGCTGCATCGGCCGTTTCGCGCAGCTCGCCTACCTCGGATTGGGCTAGCAGGATGATGTCTTGGGCCATTTTGGCCAGGCTGCCGCTGAGCAGCGACAGCCATCCGGTACATTCGGCTAAATTGTCGCGCTGGGTATGCCACGAAATGGTGGGAGCTTGTAAATTCAGGGATGACGCCAAGGCCAGCTGCACGGCCGTTCCCATTTCCCCCAACGCCGCCAATGTACCCACCGCTCCCCCAAACTGGATCACAAAGAGGCGGGGTTTCAATTCCTGCAGCCGCTGCTGGTGGCGCAGCAGCGGCGCCAGCCACCCAGCCACTTTGTACCCAAACGTGATGGGCAGGGCATATTGAGAATGGGTGCGCCCCACCATTAAGGTGTGGCGATACCGGTCTGCCAGCGAGGCCAGTTGGGTAACGATTTTTTGTAAGACGCTATCCAGTTCGTTTAGCCCCTGGCGAATTTGCAGGATAACGGCCGTATCCATCACATCCTGCGTGGTAGCCCCCCAATGCACATACGTAGATGCCTCACCGCCGACGTGCTGCCGCAGCTGGCGCACCAATTCCGGCACCGGCACCCCGGCGCGCTCGATCCCGGCTTGCAACTGCGACATATCGGGGGCAAAGGTTAACAGCGCGCTGTCAATGGCTGCTGCCGCTGTGGCGGGAATGACGCTCAACCTGCCCTGCACCTGGGCCAGCGCACGCTCAACCTGCACCATCTGCGCAATGAAATGGGCATCGGAAAAAATGCGCTGCATCGTTTCATCCCCAAACAGCGGATTTAGCAGCAGGGAGTTGGGCGTAAAACTAGCCATGAGTAATCGTAACTACTTAGCCACAAAGTGGTGCGAGGCACTGGCCGGATGTTTTGAGTCATATGCAACGCCTGTGGCCAGTGCCTTGCACCTGAGTAGTTATTAGTAATCAAAGAAGACCGTCTCCTGTTCGCCTTGCAGGTGAATATTGAAGCGATACGTCGGGAAACCGGGTGATTCTTCTCGTGTGGCCACGAGCGTTTCCCGCCGCCCGTCTGGAACAGAGTTTAGCACATCATCGCTGGCATTCCCCGCTTCACCGGCAAAATAAAGCCGGGTGACGGCGTGAATGAGCATGCCGCGGGCGAATACGCGCACATTGATGTACGGCGTCTGCTCGCCAGGAATGGCGCCGGGTTTGATGGTGTGGAAGGTGAAACGGCCGTCGTCAACAGTTTGCGCCCGCCCAAACCCGCCAAAGTTCGGATCGGCCTGCGCCTGGTGAGGGTCCTCTGGATGGTTGAAAAATCCGTTCGCATCCGCCTGCCAGATTTCCACCATCGCGTCCGGCACAGGATTTCCATCACCATCCAGCACCTGCCCCTGAATTAGAATAGGCTCTCCTTGTGTCTGGGATGTTGTGAGGATATTTTCATTGCCGTGGATCAGGCCGTTGTGAAAAAAGGGACCAATGGTTTGGCTTGGGGATTGTCCGGGCATGTCACACCTCCTTTGTTTCAAATGGCGTTTCACGCTGACCACACACCACAATGTCAAAGCGGTATCCCAAGGCCCATTCCGGCGAGGTGATATCGTGGGCATAGCTGGAGATGAGTCGTTTACGGCCGTTTTCATCCGGTATGCCATTGTAAATGGGGTCCAGCGCCAGCAGTGGGTCGCCAGGGAAATACATCTGCGTCACCAGCCGCTGCAAAAAGTTGCGGCCAAAGACGGAGAAATGGATATGCGGCGGCCGCCAGGCATTTTCATGGTTGCGCCAGGGGTAAGCGCCTGGCTTGATGGTGGTGAATCGGTATTCGCCGTTGACGTTGGTTAATACCCGCCCCGTTCCGGTGAAGTTTGGGTCCAGCGGCGCGTCGTGCTGGTCGTTTTTGTGGATGTAACGGCCGCACGCGTTGGCTTGCCATATTTCCATAAGGGCGTTAGGGATGGGACGGCCGTTTTCATCCAGCAGCCGCCCGACGACGATGATGCGTTCGCCAATCGGCTCCCCGTTAACGACGGCATTGCGCGTGAGGTCGTTGTCTAACGGCCGTAAATTATCTTCACCAAAAACCGGCCCCGTTAATTCCGACATTTTTTGCGGGGCCACAACCAGGGTGCGCTGCGGCGACCGCTTGATGGTCGAAGTGTAAGGGGGGTGCAGGTAGGGTGGCTGGACCTGCCAGTCGAGAGAGTTGTAGGGGTTGTTCTTTGTCATCACATGCTCCGTCTTCAAGATTTTTTCAACAGATTTTTCCGTTTTATCTGTGTCAATCTGTGAGTCCACTGAAAAAAGGTCTTTTTCACCGCGGAGAGCGCGGAGAACGCTGAGGTTTTCTCTGGTGTTATTTATTCTCCATGCCCTCCGCGTCCTCCGCGGTTAGTTTTTTCAGTAGAGTGATCCGTGTTCATCCGTGTTCTATTTACTGTCTTCTGCAAAAATGCGTTTGGCAATACCCATTGCCGTATGGGCAGCTGGGACGCCTGCGTAAATCGCCACCTGCATAAAGACATCTTTCAGCTGCTCAGGTGTCACCTTTGTGTTTTGCGTCGCGCGAATATGCATTGCCAGCTCATGTTCTCTGCCCAGGGCAGCCAGCACGGCGATGGTGATCATGTGGCGTGTTGGCACATCCAATGCCACACCCTGCCACGCCGTACCCCAGGCATACTCAGTAATCATTTCCTGAAAATCAGCATCAAACGCTGTCTTGTTGGCCTCAGCCTGGTCAATATGGGCATCTCCCAGTACGGCGCGGCGCGTTTTCATCCCTTTCTCGAATTTGTCGTTTTTCATCCTCTTCACCTGAGCAGAATGGTTATTGCAAGAATTGGTTGATGCAAACGGCCGTTTCCTCCGGCTGTTCTACACAAGGCAAGTGCCCCGCATTTGGGATTTCTTTATAGCGGGCATTGGGAATCAAAGCAGCCAGCCGCTGTGCCATTTCCGGCGTGGTGGCGCTGTCTTCGGCCCCGCAGAGCACCAGCGTGGGGGCTTGAATAGCGTGGGCGGTGTCGGTCAGGTCGGCATCCCGAATGGCTTCACAGGTACCGGTATAGCCGGGCACCGGCGTGCGCGTGAGCATGTGGCGATACCCCTGGTAGGCAACCGGGTTTTGGCTGCCGAAAGCGGGAGCAAACCAGCGGCTCAGGATGGGGTCTGCCAGGGCTTCCATACCTTCGGCGCGCAGGGTGTGGATACGGCCGTTCCACATTTCGGCCGTACCTATTTTTTCGGCCGTGTCACACAGCACCAGCTTCTGCACCCGCTCAGGCCAGGCTGCGGCCACATCCAGGGCGATCATACCCCCAACCGAGATGCCGACGAGGACGGCCGTTTCAATCGACAACACATCAAGCAGCCCCACCAAATCTTGCGCATGATCCCGCAGCAAATACGGCGCAGGTGGACAATCAGACAGTCCATGCCCGCGCTTATCATACCGCACCAGGCAAAAATGCCTCTCAAAATGAGGCACCACTTCATCCCAAATCCGCAAATCCGTGCCCAGCGAATTGATAAACACCAGCGGCGTACCCTCTGGATTTCCAGACAGGTAGCAGTTCAAGATGACCTCATTGGCTTGAATAAATTCCACTTCTCACCCCATCACCCCTTCACCCCTTCACCTTGTCACCCTGCCACCTTGTCTAACAAAATTCCTCAAACGGCAATCCCACGTAATTCTCAGACATAACCGTTCGCCCTGCTGTCGAGCCAGTTAAATAATCAAGCTCCGCGATCTGTAAGCGGTAGTTGATGGGATCGTCATCAAAGCGGTGCATCATTTTTGTAAACCACCATGAAAAGCGGGTTGCCTTCCAGACCCGGCGCAGGGCAGCAGCCGAATAACGGTCCAGTAAATCGGTGCGTTTTTCGCCATAATAAGCAATCAGGGCGCGGGAAAGGTAGAAGATATCTGAAGCTGCCAGATTCAGCCCTTTTGCGCCAGTCGGTGGCACAATATGCCCGGCATCTCCAGTCAGAAACATGTTCCCAAAGCGTAAAGGCTCTACCACAAAGCTGCGCAACGGCGCAATGCTCATTTCCAATCGCGGGCCGGTAATGACTCTTGCCGCGACCTCATCCGGCAGACGCCGCCGCAGCTCATCCCAAAAGGCGTCATCGGTCCAATTGGCCACAGCATTATTTACGGCGCACTGCACATAGTAGCGGCTGCGGGTATCGGAACGTAAGCTGCACAGGGCAAAACCCCGTTCATGGTTAGCGTAGATGATTTCATCTTCTACTGGCGGCACATCGGATAATATGCCTAGCCAGCCAAAAGGGTATGTTTTTTCATACAACCTGATTTTTTCGGCGGGCACACTCTGGCGGGCAACACCGTAGTAGCCGTCGCAGCCAGCCACAAAGTCGCAGATGAGTTCCTGGCGCTGCCCATTCTGCTCGTAAATGATACGCGGTTGGTCTGACTCGTAATCCTCCACAACTACGGCCGGCGATTCGTAGTGGATCACGCCGCCTGCACCCAGGTGGGCATCAACCAGGTCCTTTGTCAGCTCTGTCTGGCCATAGATCATGACTGCTTTGCCACCGGTGTGGGCAGCCAGGTCGACACGTTCCATCCGGCCGGAAAATGCCAGGTGAATGCCGCCATGCACCAACCCGTTCCGATCCATGCGCTCGCCCACTCTGGCCTCCCGCAGCAGATTGACCATCCCTTCTTCCAGGACCCCGGCGCGAATGCGGCCGAGTACATGCTCCTTGCCCTGCCGCTCCACAATCACGCTCTCAATCCCCTGCAAATGCAGCAGCCGTGCCAGCAGCAAGCCAGAAGGTCCTGCGCCGATGATGCCAACTTGTGTTCTCATAGTTTGTTACTCTTTGCCTGAAATGAACCACACCCGATTTTGTAAAATCGCGGTACTAGTACATCAAATTTCTAAAATTGCGGGGTAATGCTCTTTGAAAACACGACGAGCATCTTCCACGGTAAAAGACCAATGAATCTTACGTTCAACATCGTTGCTGTATTGCTCCCAAGCGAGCAGTTGCCTCTGCAAAGC
>JBGTCV010000110.1:0-51720 GCA_041748655.1 Promineifilaceae bacterium (SeqCode)
CGATTATTTTGACCAACGCCGCAAAGATGTGAAGGTCAATGTTTTGACCAAACAGTTGGAAAGACTGGGTTATGCTGTCCAACTGGAGCCCATCAAGTCTCAGTTGGTACCTGCCTGACCCACTTTTATTTTCGAAGGAGAGCGGATCATATTGCAAATCGAAGGATTCATACCAGGTAAAGGTGACAGCGCTGTTTTCCTTATCGTAAATGACGGTCTCTACTGGAATCGGCAGCGGGCGCTCGAGCAAGGCCCCAAGCCATTGCGCGCTATTCGGGATAATGCTTTTGATTACCTCAGCCTCGGCTGCCAGACTTGCCGGTGTCATTTCGTAGAGTTCAGGCCGCCGCAGGGTGAACGGCTCTACCTCGGCAACGAGTTGATCGACCAGGGTATTGACCCGCTGCGGGGATAGGGATGTTTGAGCGAGTTCAACCATCTTAAAAATCAGGGCGTCCACCAGTTCAGGCTCCCGCAGTATTCGGTCGTATATTCCCATGCCTACCCAATTACCTAATCCTTCTAGCCAGCGCCCTACGAAAAAAGTCCGGTTTTCACGCGGCAGGAACCCATTATCCCAATCCCAGGGCAGGAAATAGATACGACCCGGTTCGCGTGGTGTCGTGTATAACATATAATTCTGAACCCTGGTGTCAGGATTCTCCATCAAGTAGAGGGCAGCAAAGTAAGTCAACAGGTTCTCGCGGTTGAAATGGCGGTCGATGAGTTCATGAGTGTCCATGTCAGAGTAAACGGCATCTATCATCTCTATTAAGCCATCATGGGTGTGACCAGCTTCGATCTCGGCTGTGACCTGTATCGAATTGATGCGACTTGCGCGCTCTAAGTTGTCGTAGAAGAAGAATGATCGTGTGCCGCTGGGTAGCCCAATCTTAAACAGATGGCCTCGCTCATCCAGATTGTGGTTGCGCAAAAATCTTGCGCCGTGACTTTCGATCATCGTATACAACCCTAAGTCCTCGCCATTAACAAAGAGGTGAACAAACTGGGTACGCATACTCACCATATCATCCATTTCTGCAAATAACAGGAACGAGAGCGCGTTACGCAAACGCGAGGAATCGCCCAGGTGCTTATTGAGCATCAACGTGCGTTGCCCCCAGAATGGCTCATCAAGGCGAACCCTGAACGATTTTATAGGGTCTGAGCGTGTACTACGTCCGCCGCGAGGGCGTATGGTGGCGTTATTGCCCTCCCCCATATCATAACCATCTGTAGAAAATTGGGCCGGATACTCCCTATTGGAGAAAGGATTAGCATCTATACTCTCGAGATCATCGGGATCCGCGGTTATGTACATGGTGATCGGCGCCAGCGTAGACAACTCATAGGCACTGGCTGTATCTTGCAAGGGGCTGTTAATTTCCCACATGGGGCAGAGGTCGTTGGGCGTGCCGGGTGTGCCTTGAAGATCGGGATGGCCTTCAATCGCAGTCCATGCCAAACACCAGTTAAGGGCATCGTCGTTGGAATAGCGAGATATGGCGTCCGGGTGTAACGACATTGATACACCGCCCCTGAAAGGCCACCAGCCGTTATCGCGCCATGTTACACTATCAATCAAGCGTTCGCCGTCAAGTATGCTCAGTTCGCCATTACTGTTTCTTAAGGTGAGGGATCCGGGATAATAATAAACTGGTAAATCCTCCGGTAGTTCATTCGTGATAAGGCCGGCCTGGGCCAGCACCGCGTAGCCACCAGGTGGAACGTTGAGATTCTCGGTAATCGTGTGCTTTTCCGTGGGGCTGTCGGTTGCTATCGTCCATCCTTTCAGCGACAGCGTTGAGCCGGTCGTGTTGTAGACCTCAAACCATTCGCGCCCTTGATCGGAGCCAGGTAAATCAATCATAATCTCGGTAATGACCAGCTCCCCAGTTTGCCGGTGGCCATAATCGTGAAACGGCAGTTCGCGCACACAACCATGATTGGGCTGGCCGGGCGTTGCACGCATTGGGGAACTTTCCGAAAGCCGCTGGACGGAGAGGCACCAGTTGAAACCATTATTCTGCCGGCGATGGGAAAGATAGTCAGGATGGAGAGCAAGCGAAACATTATCCTGTAACGGCCAATCCGTATCTTCACTATATTCGATTTCTGTAATTGTTCGACCACCGGCGCTCAGCCGCAGAGTTCCATTATCCGCCGGAAATGGCAGCGAATCTCCATAGATGTATGATCGGGAGTCTAACGGAAAATAGTGTGCCGTATCCTGTGATGAAAAAACAATGTAGCTGTGCGGCGTTATCACCAGCGCTCCAGGGCCAATTTCATGGGTTTGCCCGCCGTTTGTGATCTTCACGCCTTCCAAATTGATATACTTGTCTGAATTGTTCAATATTTCAAACCACTGGAAGTCATTATCACGAAACATGAACTCAGTGATGAGGAGATCATCCGGCTCCGGCAACGAGGGAATCTCCCTGACGATGATGTTGTCGATGTAAACAAAGCCGTCCGGAGGTGTTAACATACGTATTGACCCTGCGGTTAAGAGGTCATTGTTTATGGTGCCGATGTAATGGTCATCAACAAAGAAACTAATTAGATCACCTTCAACATGCGCTTTAAGCCGGTACCACGTGTGTGGTTCTAGTGCCAGCGGCACCTCATATAATATACCGTCCCATAAGCCATCGATTGTGCTGCTAAGTCTGACCAACTGCCCCGCCAGATCCAACGAAACCGTATATTCACCTTCGTTACGGTCATGCCGCACGCCGAGAAAGAAATTATCGGCATCTTCTACGATATCCAGAAGCTTCACATCCATTTCAACAATATAGTTGCGCCAGTTATTGCCTTTTTCGAGGGCAATCGCCGACCATTCCTCTTCGTGCCCCAGCTGGAGGACTAAATTAGCATCACTGCTCCTTACGTCTCTATCTTCGCGCACCACTACCGCTCTGCGAATATCGTACGCCCAGGTAGCGGTGCTGAGCGCCTCCTGGTTAAAGGCTGCGCTAAATATCACGGGCAAGGTAACCTCATCGGACTCGGCGTTATGGGTCGCTGCTGCTGCTGTCGTGCTGCCCGCGGTCGCTTCTTCCTGGTTGTGGTTTGGCATAATCTCAGCGACCGCCAGCGTTGGCATGACCTCCAAACGCTCGCCGCCTGAAAGGGTTGTGTTCTGGGGGAGTAGAACTCCGACCTGCACGCCTTGATTGAAGAAAGCAAAGGTTATTGCAAAGAGTAACACCAGCAGTATTCCGGCAGGCAAGATCCAGACAGGGATTGCCCGTTGAACGCCGATCGGGCCTCGATTTACCTGTGCTGCCCCTTCCGGCGCCAGTTTAAGCTCAGTTTCTGGTTCGATTGAGGAGGTCGGAGGCGGCTCGCCTTTCTGGCTATGCAGTTGTGGAGCGTGCTGCCACTGTAACAGGTAGGGACCAATGCGCAGCGTCTGGCCAGACTGCCATGTTTCGGCTACATTCGGCGCCAGGCGGCACCGGTTGAGGTAAGTACCACCGCTGCTGTCCAGATCACTGATCTGCCAGCCGCCAGCCGTCTGCTCCAGAAAAGCATGCCGCCGCGAGACGGCATGCGCGCTCAGGACAATATCGTTCTCGCGCAAGCGGCCGATACGAAGTTGTTGCCCCTTCAGAACGACCGCGCGCGGCGTGCTGCCGCGTCGCACAATAATAAGCCGATCTGTTGTCGCCTCTATACTTTGGGACTGATGAGAGTTAGCCATTTCTACCATTACACTACCATTACACTAAACTTTAATTTTTGTATTTGCACTACGGGCAGTGCAAGTGGAAGCTACAGGGATACGTGAACCATTGCCGCTCAGGGGAATGGTATATTGCAGTTATGCTTATTTACTTCTCTGATGTCTATTGGCCACCCGTTATTTTCATACATTTGAATTGTTATTGAATTACGCTGCGCCGTTGAGAGTAACCGTAACCGGTTTTTGTCCATATCCTCCAACATCTGTGGAGTCGTTATCATATAACTGATTTTGCACCAGCTATTTTCAAACAGTTCGCTGCGAACCTGGGGGTCTATATCCACAACCCAGTAATAATGTGTATCAGGAAGCGCCCGTCGCAAATCAACAAAGGCATAACTATCGGTCACAATAACGGACTTTGGTGGAGCGTGTTGGCTGAGCCACCTGACGGCATCAAATTGCATGCTGGTTTGGTCAACCCTGTATAGTTCAAGTTTGCGCACGTATGTCCAACCAAATGCAGTCACAAGCAAAATCGCCAGAGCAGCATAGAGAGGATAGTGAATTCCCCTTTGCGGAATGTACTTCCTGATAAGATGTACTATTGTCTGTGCTGCGATGCCAATACTAATAGCCAGCAAGGGCAGCAGGGGGATTATTCCAGGATCGAACAGGCGCTTCAGCGTAACCAGGTGCAAACCATAAAGAACCAATAGTAGGGCTAACGGCCGCAAATGTGGCCGCCAGAAGATTGCGGTTACCAGAACCAACCCGGCGCTAAACAACCCCACGAGAATAAATCCGATATCAGAGGCGTCTTCGTCAAAGCTCATCCACCGGTTGAGATTTAATATGAAACTGCTGTCGCTGCGCAGAAACTCTTGTGAAGAAACCCGTTCAAGCTGCATGGACTGCGTTTCGTATAAACTCACGTGGGGGTTACTGCCACGGAAGAGTACACCCGGTGGGAGTAGTTCATCTTTGAGTATCGCTTGTATGGGAAATCCCAAAAAAATGCTAAAAACAATGCCAATCCAGAAAGCCAGCACAAACCGCCGATGCGAGCTGTGGCTGCGTAAGAGAACAACATAAAATATTGTCGGGAAAAAGCTCAACGCAGCAACGTTGGTTAAAAACGCCATACCTAAAGCAAAAGCACTCACAGCATAGTGCAGCAAAGTGCGTCCTTTACCTAACGCGAAGTACAGGGAAATCAATACCCACAGGGTCATCAAATTCTCAAGAAGGATACGGCGCTGCAGAATAGTGGCTAGTGGTGACAAAGAAAACACCAGGACGGCAAGGATGGTAAATGTTCGGCTAAGTTTAAGTTTTCGTGCTATGCCATACATAAGAAGCACTGTGAGAATATGGATGACCAGCATCAAAACCCGTCCCGATGAAAGAACTGTCTCCGGTGATGGAACCAAACTGCTGATAGCTAGCCACATCGCCAACAGAACCCAGCCCATCGGCGGGTTGTCATAGTTATAGGTGTAGGGCGATAATTGCCCTTCATATAGTATTGACCAGGCATTGGCCATGTTGATGCCTTCTACATTGTCATAGAATGGGAATGCCAGCATGTTCACCCCGTGAGTTACTCCCGCTAAGAGCAACACTGTCACCAACAGCAGTTTGTGCCTGTCAATCGCCGGCAATTTGATAGAGACGGGTAAACTCAACGGCCGTAACATTAGATGCTTTCTCTCTGAATAGTAACTGAAGTGCGATGCATGTTACTGTGCGTGGTCTTCTCCCAAGCATGTTGCCCCTTTAGATAGCGAAAAACCGCTCTTAACGAAGCGACAGCCAGCATAAGCTGAAACGGGTAAAAGACGGCAAACATTTTCAGGATGAAGAAACCCGACACTTTCTTATTATAAACTTCCGCAAATTCCAGGATACCGGCCAGGTTTAACTGCAGTTGAATCATGAGAATTGCAAGTGGAATGTAGGATAGGATAGCAAGCGTGACACTGACCTGCTGAGTAAACAGTATGTACAATCCTAACGGCAGGTAAAAAACCATCGATGCTTGAAAAACCGGATTCATGAGGATGTACATAGCGCCGATTTTTTGCCGCAACTGCGCCAGGCGCCACCAATCAAACTTGAAGAGAATTTCATAGAACCCTTGTGACCAGCGTGTCCGCTGCTTGATAAACTGCTCGGTCGTGGCGGGAGTTTCTTCTTGTGTAACGTGTTGCGGGTCATAGACGATTTGAAGCTTAGCGCCCTGGAGCGTCATGCGGATACCAATGTCCGCATCCTCAGTTAAGAGGTGGTCGTCCCAACCACCGATATGGTTGAGCCAGGATCGCTTGAAAAAGACAGTATTCCCTCCCAGCGGAGTAACATGCAGCAGGTTGGTAAAAAAGCGCAGTCCTGATTTAAACCAGAAAAAGTATTCCAGACAGTTAAGAGCAGAAAACCATGTGGAGTCGATGTTCATCAATTGCACACCAGACTGCACAACATCGGCTTCATCGCGCAGCATGACGGTATTGACAATGTCATAGATAGCCGGATGGGGTTCATCCTCGGCGTCAAAAATACAAACCACATCGTTACTGGCAACTTTTAGACCTCGGTTAAGCCCATTTGGCTTATTCTTTGGGCCGTCCTTGAATGTAACCAGCCGGATATTCCTATCACCGATTTCGGCAATCACCTCGTTTACCTTTGCGATCGTACCTTCGTCATCCTCATCTCTAATAAGAATCAAAATCTCTTTTAGATGAGATGGATAATCAATCGCATTGACGGCATAAATAGTGTCTTTGATAACAGCTTCTTCATGGCGTGCAGGCACCAACGCCGTGAACGAGTAGTGTGGTTCGTAATATTCGCGCGGTGACGCACCTTGCTCCGCCTTGCTTGGATCATTCCAGGCATAGAGCATCCAAAGCATGGTAAATATCCCCTGCGGTATGAGAAACAAGAGAGACAGAATAATAAAAATTGAAGACTCCGTCGGGCGAGGCTTGAGAACAAAATGTTGGAGACTATCTGCAAGCCGGGACATCCGGCTAGAAATCAAAGCTAACAAACTGCTGTCTTGTGAAGCAGTCGGGACTGCATCGTGAAGGTTTGCCAGGGTAGCCAGAGCTTGCTCTCGTGTAACTGGTGCCTCCATCGGCAGGGACTGTGTTGTCTTCTGGTCAGCCTGTACGCCAGGCGCTATTGAATTGATAGCGATAACAATAAATAGGAAAGTGAAAAAGGAAATCAAACCAATCTGTTTCAACCGCCCTACTGAATGATTCTTCCTGAGTAATAATCTCATTGCCAGGCCCTTATGCCAGTTGGGAAGGCCAACTGCTTGATATGATCAAGAGTATCAGTTCATACTGTCCGATGTGTGTATGCGAGACAAAAGGCAACGAGAGTTTGAAGCCAAGCCACTATCTCACAAGCCGAAATTAGTACTAGAGTAATGGTTACATCTTACGACTTTCATTACTTGCTGTCAACGACAATTAGAAATGCTCATCCGCGTGGTTTCCCAGTCTAAAGCATGCCATTTCTGGGCAATTGATTTACTATTCGTCTCCATCTTGTATCCCTCAAAATAGAGTTCAAATCATCATGTTTTCTGCAATCTGGAATGTTTGCAAATCTTTCTTCAATCGCGTCAAAGACCCCATCAAACAATGGACCAAAACTGCCACAGTTACCCTCGCTGCTGGCGCTGTCTCCGACATGACCCGCAGTCGTCAGGACCTTCTAATCGAGAACGCCATCCTGCGTCAACAACTCATCGTTCCGTTAAACGGCCGCAATTTACCAGCGGTGACCGCACTCGACTGACATTTCTGGCTCACTTGACCAACTTCTGGCAATCAGCCCTACACATCGTGCAACCAGAAATCATCTTACGCTGCCTGTGCTGGCTACTTTTCACATCCACCACCATTTTAGGATCCAAAAAACGGCCGTTGAATATTGATGAACCAGGATTTTTCGGAATCAGTTACTGATGATCCGAAAGATTGGCCAAGACTGGGTCGATAAATTCCAAATAGAGCTCAGATTTCCCTGTTTCCGCTGCTTGGATTTGGAAATGCGTTTCCAATATTGGCGGAAGAGATCGCGATGCCAGCGCAACAGCGTTTGTGGTTGCACCAGATGGAGAAAATGGCAGATTTTCTTTGGTGAAGATCGATGGATGCGTTAAGTAGCCGGCACAGGCCGTTGCTAAACCGTTAAATCAACTTTAGCATTTGCGCTTCCGCTACGGCCTGCACACGGCAGCCTACATTCAACTTGCCGTAGATGTGGGCCAGGTGTGTTTTCACGGTGCCGAGGGAGATGCACAGTTGTATACCAATCTCGCGATTGGATAAACCGTTACTGACCAATTGTAGCACTTCCTGCTCACGCCCGGTGATAGATGCCGCCGTAGCCAGAGATTTAAGTTTTTCCTGCGGTATCAGGTCTTCGATGTTATCAGTGCAGCCTAACGTCTGTAATATCTCACGGATGAATCCTTGCGATTCGTCGGTGTGGGTTTCGGTGTGCAGCAGCAGCGCCAGTAAAGGAATCAACCTTGTGTCGTGTTTGAGAAACGGCTGTATAAATCGCTCTGGAGCCGCCAATCGGATGGCCTCGGACAGTATCTGTCGAGCGTGGTTGAGTTTGTGTTGTTCATACAATGCCAAAGCCAGCGCCACCCTGGCGTTCATCAACGGTTCATTGGGAATACTGTACGGGTTTTGCTCCATTAAACGCCACAAAATTTTCTCAGCCACAGCGGCTTGCTTTTGCCGCAGGAACATTTCGGCTCGTACCAGTTGTGACAGTGAATGATCTTCCTCTGCTACCTCATTTAGCAACCGTTCGATTTCCCCCCAATTCTCCAAAGGAACACAGAACATTGCCTCATACGCCGCTAAATCCTGATCACGCCACACGCCCGAAGGGCGCTGTGCCTGTAAGGCGCGTGCGGCCTGAATCGTTAACCGTGCTGCTTCATGATTTCCCATCGTTGATTGCAACTTGGCCCGCATAATAGCAATATTCATCGGCATGTTGGAACTGGTGGGGTTGGGGTCAACGGCCGTTGCTCGCTGTAACAGTTGGCGGGCCTGGGTCAATTCATTGCGTGCCAGGCAAATTTGACTCAACAACACTAATGCACTGCTGGCTGGTTCCGGTAATTTACCTCGTTGTTTCAACGCTTGCTGCAAAACCTGATAAATAATCTTTTCACTTTGCCGTAAATGACCGCGCAAAAAGGCCCGGTTGGCACAGTCTGCCCCGGCAATGAGCACCACAAACAGGCTTCCTTGTGCCCGGGCCTGCTCGTAAATTTCGTGTATTCGTGCCCCTACTTCCTCGGTTTGGGGCATATAGTTTGCTTCTACAATCCACAAGGCATCCAGCAATTGCCAGCGAGAATCAGATACACCTGCCTGGGATACGGCCGTGTCCCCGGCCATTTTCCGCTGGCGAATTGTACGAACCTCGGCCAGAACTTCCATCTCATCCTGGGTCATTTCCTCATCAGGCTTGTCGATGAGCTTGGTTTCGAGACGCTTGAGAAATCGTTCCACCTCGGCCGAATGTAAGGCCAGTTTTGCCAGTCGTAAATAGACAAACAGAAGCGTTTTGTGATGCTGAAAAATAGATTCTGGCAGTTGTTGAATCCAACGAAGTAGACGTGAATCTTCGCCATATTCCACCAGCTCGTGCAGTACTTCGTCTTCAATTAAGGAAGCAGCTTCCTCCCAATCTTCAATGGCTAACAGGTGACGCACAGCATCGGCTGAAGCATTTTGCTGGCGGTACCAGGCGGCTGCCCGGCGGTGAAGGTCGGGAATCTGGTCAGGAAATTGCGTCTGTAGCTGGTCGCCTAACATTTCCGCAAACAAGTCATTATAGTGATACCATGACTGCTCTTCGGAACGCACCATAAACAGATTTTCCTGCCACAGGCGGTCCAGCAGTTGTGCCCCGTCGGATCGTCCTGTTACGGCGTCACACAAACCGCCGGTCAACTGTTTCAGGATCGATGTTTTCAGTAAAAAGTTTTGTATCGGTGCCGACTGCTGATGTAGAACGCTCTCCAAAAAATATTCTCGGAGGAAGATATGGGCACCATTGAAGGAGTCCAGGAAATGCTGCCGATCTTGCTGTTTATTCAACGCCAATACGGCCAGCATAAGGCCAGCTGCCCATCCACCGGTACGTTTGACCAGCGTTTCCATGTCGCCATAAGCCAACGGGTGCCCTAAAATGTGCTGCTGCAATAAATCAATGCCCTCCTCTAAGGTAAAGCGCAAATCATCCATTTCCAGCTCTGTGACCAGCCCGCGGGCACGCAAACACCCCAACGCGATGGGAGGGCGGGTACGGCCGGAAATGATAAGCTGCAAAGCAGGTGGCAAATGTTCTAACCAGGCCTGAATGGAATTGTGTATGTCCGGGTGTTGGATGTGGTGGTAATCATCCAGTACCAATCGGATATAACCCGAATCTTCCTTTGCATTGACGATTTCATTTGTCAATCGGGCCACAATTTCGGCAGGGGTTACGGCAGAGGAGAGTTGAAGGTAAGGTCGTAAGGTTTTCCCTAATCCGGGCACAACTGCTTGCAAGGCCATAATGATTGTTGACCAGAAGCGCAGCAAATGATTGTCGTCTGCATCCAGGGCCACCCAGGCGATGGGCATATCACCACGTTCCTGCTGCCAGGCATTCAACAAGGTGCTTTTACCAAATCCGCCGGGTGCGCAAATAAGCGTCACCGGTGAACTGATTTTTTGGCTTAGGCGGGGGCGTGTTATGAGGTTGAGGGGCAAAATGGGCGGTCTGAATTTAGTGAGGGCAGGAAATGAGCCGTTGATTTCAGATTTGTGAGAGAGGCCATTTTGAGGCTCTGTAAACGAGGTAAACTGGGTCAACTGGGTCAAAATGGCTTTTCCGGCCAGGCTGGCAGCAGCCTGCTCTAGCTGTGCCCACGTCAGTTCTTCAGATTTTCCTAAATAGACTTTGTTGAGCTTGCCGCTGCGACGGCGGTAGGCATACCAGTAATCGTTGCCATGCCGGTTTTCGCGCCGCGCCGAAAAATGGCCGGTGGTTCCTTTGAATTTGAATTGTTTATGGCTGGCAAGCCACTCATTCCATTGAGGAGAGTCTATGAAGATGGGAGGGGAAACGGCCGTTTCCCCTCCCACCCATAAAACACTATCTTTTACAATTGGCTTCATCGCGCCCCCTATTTGATTACCCCAGTATCGGTAAAAAAGTTAGGATTGGGCTCCATGGACCGTATGAGACCGATCGGGATAAAAGTTACCCAAATATATCTCATTGCAGCAGATTTGGGTAACTTTTTCGAGAATTTTGTACGTCTATTTGTAAATTGTTACCGAATAACCCTCTGCTTGCCTCAGGTAAATCATCCAAAAACAAGATATACAAAACCTGTTTTTTTCGGTAGTTTTTATAAATAGTAGAGTGATGTCTGGTTCTAGACAATTTTATATCAATTAGATTGTTGCAGTTTACTTATCCGGAAAGTTGTTTTTCGCTATAAAAAACTGCAAAAACACCCATTTGAGAGGAGAGATAAATGATGAAACATAAAATTAGCTTATTTTCTATCCTTCTTGGCTTGCTGCTTGTCCTTGGACTTGCATTAAGCGCTTGCGGGACAACGCCGACGGAAGAAGACTCGCCAGAAGCTGCACCGGTACAAGAGCAGGAAGCCTCACCGGTAGAAGAAGAAGCTGCCCCGGCACAAGAGGAAGAAGCTGCTGCACCAGAAGAAGCTGCCCCAGCAGAAGAGGAAGCTGCCCCAGCAGAGGAAGAAGCTGCTAGCCCGAGTGCTCTGCCCCGTAACGAAACCCTGTACTTCAATGGTCAGCAATGGGGTTCGGTTGTTGGTTGGAATCCATACTCCAACAGCAACAATAACGCCATGGCCATTGCCCAGCAGGATAACGCTCGCGTGATCATGTTCGAGACCCCGTATCTGTACAATATGCTCGATGGCCAGGTGTATCCTTTGCTGGCGGATGGTCCCTATACCTGGAACGATGCCCGTACCGAGATCACCTTTACACTCAACCCCGCTGCAAAGTGGAGTGATGGCACCCCGGTAACTGCCGAGGATGTGGCTTATACCTGGGCCACGCATGTCAAATACAATACCCCTACTGGTGCCGCCAACATTGAGTACATCGAAGACATCGTAGCAGTGGATGCCCAGACAGTTTTGATCACGGCCAAACTGGACGAGAATGGCAATGCAGTTAATCCACTGCTTGTCACTGCTTACCTGAGCAGTAACTATGTCATCCAGCAAGCCTGGACCGAAACACTGGAAGACCGCGTCGGCGGTGATCCCACTGCGCTCTTGGCTGATCCCGCAGAGGATGTTGTTTACTCTGGTCCCTATCACAAATACTTCGCTGATGATTCGAAGGTTATCTACGTTCGCGATGACAATTACTGGGGCCAGGATGCTTCCATGTGGGGCAAACTGCCGGTTCCGAAGTACCTGGCGCATGTGATCTTTAAGGATAACGCCGCCGGTACAACCGCTTTGCAAGCCGGCGAGGTGGATGTCAGCCAGCAGTTCAACTCCAATGTTCAGGATTTGTGGCTAAATGGTAATCTGCCCATCTCTACCTACCTGCCCGAGGCTCCTTATGGCATTGGTGCCAGCCTCCCCACCGCCTTCTTCAACCTGGAATCCCCAGGTCTGGACCAGATTGCGGTCCGCAAGGCCATCGCCATTGCCGTTGATTATCCCACCATCATTGCCAACGCAATGACGAACCAATCTGCAACCTTTAATCAAGTGCCGCGTTCGCTTATGAACCCGACCCCTGGTGAGCAGGCTCTGTATGATCAGGCTGCTGTCGCGGAACTGCAATGGGCTGGCAATAACATCGAAGCCGCCAATGCACTGCTCGATGAAGCTGGCATTATAGATACCGATGGCGACGGCTGGCGCGAATACGAAGGTGAAAAGCTTAGCTATATCGCCACCTGTCCCAATGGCTGGTCAGATTGGCAGGCTGCCATTGAAGTGGTTGCTGCCGCTGGTGCAGAGATCGGGATTGAGATCACTACCAACTATCCTGAATGGTCCGTGTATCAGACGGTTGTCACCAAATCCGATGCGCCCCTGCCCGTAGGCTATGACATCTTCATGATGTGGAGTGACGGCGCTGGCCCCACTCAGCCGTGGGGACGTATTCGCAAATTGCTCGGCTCTGAATTCATTGGCATGGCGAGCAACTGGAACGGCAACTGGGGTCAGTATTCAAATCCTGAAGCCGATGCCTTGATCAATGCCATCCCCAGTGAAACCGACCCCGCCGTGCTGGAGGAGATGTACACGGAATTGGTTGAGATTTACCTGACCGATATTCCCTCCTTCACGCTCATGTACCGTCCCCAATCGTTCCACACGGTGAACGAGAGTGTTTGGACCAACTTCCCTTATGATGGTGATGGGACTAACCCGCCTGTTCCCCCGCTCAACCTGACCGATGGTTGGAGCATTGCAGGTCTCTATAATCTGACGCTTGTTGATCAGTAAATCGTAAATTCTTAACAACAGCCATGTCCCATTAACCGGGACATGGCTGCATAATACTATGTAATAGGCAGGTGACAGTCACTTTACGTTCATTGTGGTAAATCTCTGAACCTCAGCTTTATATCTGAGCTGACCAAGTGACTGTCACCTTGTTCGTGTAAAGCCTATTATTTTTCCGGGGAGGTCCTGCGTTGAAAGGGTACCAAAAGTATTTCCTCAACAAGCTGCTTTGGTTCTTGGTTACGTTGGTTGCTGCATTCATCCTGAATTTCATCCTGCCGCGCCTGATGCCAGGCGATCCTGTGGCGGCCATCGTAGCCAGGCTTGCCCAGGGCATGTCCAATACGACCGGCGTCCAGGCGATTTATCAACAGTACACGGAACTGTTTGGCACGGACAAACCGATGCTCGAACAATTTTTCCTGTACGTGAAAAACGTGGTGCGCGGCGATTTTGGTTTCTCGTTCAGCCAATATCCCAGGACGGTGGCAGACGTTATCAAATCTTCCATCTGGTGGACAATCTGTTTACAGTTCCCGGCCATTATCGTCGGCTGGCTGATTGGGAATACACTGGGTGCCATGGCGGCTTATCGCAAGGGGGGCTTTGACAAAATCCTCATGCCAGTCAGCATTTTTGTCAGCAATTTACCGGCATTTGGCATGGCGGTCATTTTGCTGGTCATTTTTGGTGTCTCATTAAGATGGTTCCCAACTTCTGGCGGCTATGGATTTGACCTGATCCCCAACCTGAGTTGGAAATTCGTGTGGTCTGTGTTCATTCACTATCAATTGCCGTTCTGGTCGATTGTATTGATCACCATCGGCGGGCAGGCGATTGGCATGCGCTCTATGGCCATCTATGAATTGAATGCGGATTATGTGAAATACAGCCGCTACATGGGCATCAAAGACCGCAAAATCGTTCGTTATGTATTTCGGAACGCCATGCTGCCACAAGTAACTGGTTTAGCGTTATCGATTGGTACCATGGTTGGCGGTGCGCTGGTGGCGGAGATTATCTTTAGCTATCCAGGGCTTGGTTCTACGATTCTGACTGCTGTGTTGGGGCAGGATTACCCGCTGATCTCGGCAGCCACATTGATCATCACCTTAATGGTGCTGAGTGCGAACTTCCTCATTGAGATCATCTATGGCTTCCTTGATCCACGGATTAAAGCGGCGCAGGCTGACTGATTAGGGAAAGATGCTGTTATGAAACACATACTTCAACAAGTTTTTCGCTCTGGTAAATTTTTGACTGGCTTTTCCATCTTCATGGCAATTTTGCTGATCGTGATTGTTTATCCACTGATCATTCCAGATCCTCCATTAAAGATCATCGGTCAGGGCACTTTCTTCGCACCTGGGATCTACGTGAATGTTTATGACAGCATTGGTTCTCCTCATTACACCCTAAATCTAGGAGATGCCGCGACGAGGCGAATTGCCAGCAAGTTGGGTGATGAAGAGCGCCTGGCCCTCAAGGAATGGCTTGTGGTCGCTGGGATTCCAGAGAATGAGATAGAAATCGAGAACACCGAAAAACTTCTGGACCAATGGGTGAATAATTTTGACCCTGCTGTGATTACTCCGGGGATGACAAATGCGAGGCGAAATTACTTTGTTCGCCTCGACAACTCACTCAAGGGGCTTCTATCAACTGAAGGGGTGAGCATTGCAGCCAAAAACGTGGAAACGGCCGTCCTGGAAGAAACAGGTCGTGTGGTCCAATCCGATTATGTGAATATTAGCCAGGTGCCAAACGTGCGCGTGTTGCCGTTGGGAACCGATAACTTCGGTCGGGATGTGCTGACGGAGCTGGTGGCTGCCACCCGCGTATCGCTGCAGATTGGCTTTGTTGCCGGTATCATCGCCACCTCGATCGGTTTAATCCTGGGATTACTGTCCGGTTATGTGGGCGGTTTTGTGGATGACGCCATTATGTTCATTACCAATCTATTCACAGTGATTCCCAGTTTTGTCTTGTTGATCCTGATTTCCTTCAGCATTGGGCAGGACCAACGCGGCGCTTTTACCATTGCCGTGGTAATCGGGTTTACCTCCTGGGTATGGACGACCAGGGCTGTGAGATCGCAAGTGATCTCTTTGCGTAATCGCGACCATGTTAATTTGTCCAAGCTGTCAGGACATTCTATCGCGCACATCATTGTCAGGGATATTTTTCCTTACATTGCTTCATACGTCATTATGGCCCTGATTCTGCAAATTTCCTCAGGTATCCTGGCCGAGGCTGGGTTGTCAATCCTCGGCTTAGGCCCCAAGACAACAGATGTGCCTACGCTAGGTTTGATGATGAACTGGGCAATGATTTACCAGGCACACATCCTGGGAAAATGGTGGGCCTACTTCCCCGTCATCATGGTTATCGCCCTAATTGCATTTTCCATGAATTTAATGAATACCGGTCTCGACCAGGTATTCAATCCGGCCTTGAGAGATTAGGTGGTTGAAATGAACAAAGTTATGTTAGAAGTCCGGGAATTGACTACAAAATATATCACCCGGTTTCGCGAAGACATTTACGCGGTAGACCACGTTTCTCTGAAGGTCGAAGAAGGGAAATCGCTGGGAATTGCGGGAGAATCTGGCTGTGGCAAGTCCACTCTGGCGCTCAGCCTGATGGGTTATTACTTTCCGCCGCTGCACTATACCAGCGGCGAGATCATCATCGACGGCCGTAATATTTCCGGCATGAATCCTGATGAGGTGCGCAAGTCCATATTAGGGACGGAGATTGCCTATATTCCCCAATCCGCGATGAACGCGCTCAACCCCACCCAAAAGATCATCCATTTTGTTGAAGATGTTATTGAAGCGCATAACCCATTCGCCACCAAGAAAGAGATTTATGAACTTGCCAGCGGACTCTTTGAGTCCCTGGGCCTTCCAGCGGAGGTATTGCAAAAGTACCCTGTTGAACTGTCTGGCGGCATGAAACAGCGCACGGTGATCGCAATTTCTGTCATCCTGTCGCCACAAGTGCTAATCGCTGATGAGCCTTCTTCCGCGCTCGATGTTACTTCACAGAAGATGGTCATCAAGATGCTGCGGAGTTTGATGGAAAATGGCTACATCAAAGCGATGATCTTCATTACGCATGAACTTCCCCTGCTTTATAACGTGACAGATGACATTATGGTCATGTATGCGGGGCAGATCGTGGAGAAGGCCTCGGCCAAAGAAGCCGTGTTTGATCCACTCCACCCCTATTCAAAGGGCCTTATGGGATCGATCATCGTGCCTGAAGATGGTCTGCGGGATGTGAAATTGACGGCCATTCCTGGGGTGCCGCCTAATCTTAAAAACCCACCGTCTGGCTGCCGGTTTGCCGCTCGCTGCAAATACGTTCAGTCAGAATGCAAGACAACTTCTGTTTCACTTCGCGAGGTGGGTAACGGCCGTACGTACCGCTGCATCCTGTCTGAGGCGGAACTGAGGGAGATATATGCAAGGGAGGCTCGTCAAAATGAGTAATGAAAAACAAGTGTGCCTGAGCGGATCGGGGCTTACCAAGGTATTTGGCTTGGGTCGCAATAAAACCGTTGCCGTTGATCATGTTGATTTCAATTTTTACGAAGGCGAAATCGTTTCAATTGTGGGTGAATCGGGCAGTGGAAAGACCACTTTGGCGAAGATGCTTCTGGGCTTGATCAATGCCACGGAGGGTGAAGTTTACTTCCAGGGGAAGAAGCGGAATATCAGGACGCATCGGAAAAAGCAGGAATATTGGAAGAATATTCAGGCGATCTTCCAAGACCCGTTCTCCGCCTACAACATATTCACTAAGATCGATTCCGTGCTTTTAGATTGTATTCACATGCGCGGGGGTCGAAGATTGCCGCGTGCCAAAAAAGTAGAGTTGATGACAGAGGCGTGCAGCTTTGTCAACTTGAAATTCGAGGAATTGACCAACAAGTATCCTTTTGAGCTTTCCGGGGGGCAGATGCAGCGTTTAATGATTGCTCGTATTTTCCTGCTGAAGCCGAAGATCCTGCTGGCCGATGAACCAACCTCGATGATCGATGCCTGCTCACGGGCGACCATTCTGGGCATGCTGATGAAGCTGGTTTTGGAAACCGGGATGACCCTTATTTTCATCACCCATGATATTGGCCTGGCGTATTATGTTTCTGACAGCGTCTACATTATGGAGCAGGGAAAATTTGTGGAAAGCGGATCTGCCGATGAGGTGATTTTGCATCCCAAAGAGGCATACACCCGACGCCTGATCAATGATGTACCAAAGATCCATGCAGAATGGGATCTCTCAACTGTGTAACCCATTTCCCCGGAAACTTGGAGTTTCCGGGGAAATAGACCGCTCCGATTGATTTTCCAATGAACGTGTCAACTAAGAGCCAAACAAACCGATTGCTGGGGTACCCGGCTGATGCCCGTCTCCTAATTATTAATGCGGATGATTTTGGGATGTGTCATTCGGTGAATGTGGCCATCATGGGCGCGCTGCAGGCAGGCATTGTATGCTCTACAACCGTGATGGTTCCCTGCCCCTGGGCTTTACATGCCATGCATTTCCTGGCCGATCATCCCGAAATCCCCTTTGGCGTCCACCTCACCGTCATCAGTGAATGGCCCGATTACCGTTGGGGCCCGATGTCACCCAGGCAAAAGGTCTCGACCCTTATCGATAAATCGGGTTATTTTTACAATTTTCAACAGATGCCCGTATTTTTGGCGGAAGTCAGGCTGGATCAATTGGAAATGGAATTCAGGGAGCAGATCGAGGTCGTGCTGGCAGCCGGACTCAGGCCCTCCCACCTGGATTGGCATTGTCTACGCCTTAGCGGCAGGCCAGATATTTTGGAATTGATGCTGGCTCTGGCCAGAGAATACGGGCTGGCGCTTCGGGTTATCGGACAACCCTGGATTGAAAAGGTGCAAAGCTGGGGCTTACCCACCAATGACTATGACTTTTTGGACAGCTACCTTCTTGACCCAATTACGAAAGCCGCTCGTTATGCTGAACTTCTGCGCGAGTTACCCGTTGGCCTGAGCGAGTGGGCGGTTCATCCCGGTTTGAATAATTCTGAGTTGAGGGCGATAGACTCTGGTGGGAGTTCTATTCGCCAGACGGATTTTGATTTTTTAACCTCGCAGCAGGCAAAAGATGTTGTCCAGGAAGAAGGCATCATTCTTCTAGACTATCGTGCCTTGCAGGATGTTTGGCAAGAAAAGTGAGTATACAGGAAAACAAATTATGATAAGGCAATCTTTAGCAGGCACCTGGCAATTTCGCCAGGCAGGTACGGAAGAATGGCTGCCCGCCAATATACCCGGCGGCGCGCATACCGATTTACTGGCCCTGGGCCGCATCCCCGATCCCTTTGTTGGTGACAATGAAAAACACGTTCAGTGGGTGGCCGAGGCAGATTGGGAATATCGCTTTGTGTTTGCCACTGCGCCAGAACTTTTACCACAGCCACATATCTGGCTGGTTTGCGACGGACTGGACACACTGGCGACTGTTAGCCTGAACGGCCGTTCCCTCGCCCACACCAACAACATGTTCCGCCAGTATCGCTGGGACATCAAGCCGCTGCTCCAGGCGGAAGAAAATGACCTGCGCATTGTTTTTGACTCCCCCGTGCGTTATGCCGCCGTACAACAAGCCATCCGCCCCATGCCCGGCGTCTCCCAGGCCATTCCCGGTGGTCCCTATCTGCGCAAAGGCCCCTGCCAGTTTGGCTGGGACTGGGGGCCGCAGCTGCCTCCCATCGGCATCTGGAAGGATATTCGCCTGGAAGGGACAAGCAGCGCCCGCCTGGTGGATGTCCATTTGCAACAAAGCCACAGCGACGGCCAGGTGACGGTCTCAGCGGCGCTTACCCTGGCAGGGCAGACAAATGAAGATTTGACGGCGCGTCTGCGGATCATTGCCCCGGATGAGGAAGAGATGGCGGTGGAAACGGCCGTTTCCACTTCACCATTTACCATTCTGAATCCTCAACTCACCATTCTGAATCCTCAACTCTGGTGGCCCAACGGCTACGGCAAGCAGTCGCTCTACCAGGTTGTTGTCAGCCTGCACCAGGGCGATACGGAGTTGGACCAGCGCAGCTACCAGCTTGGCCTGCGCACCATCGAACTGCGCCAGGAAGCAGATCAATGGGGTCGTTCCTTTGAGTTTATGGTCAACGGCGTACCCATCTTTGCCAAAGGGTCCAACTGGATTCCGGCCGACTCCTTCCCCACCCGCCTTACCGATGACTACCTGGAAGCACTCATTCGCGGCGCGGCCGAGACGCACCAAAACATGCTGCGCGTTTGGGGCGGCGGCTTTTTTGAGGAAGAACGCTTTTACGATCTCTGCGACCGGTACGGCATTCTGGTCTGGCAAGATTTCATCTTTTCGTGCAGCGTCTATCCGCTGGACGACCCAGATTTCCTGGAAAATGTGCGTATCGAAGTGGCAGAAAATATGCGCCGCCTGCGTCATCGGACCAGCCTGGCGCTTTGGTGCGGCAACAATGAAATGGAGTGGGGCTGGACCGATTGGGGCTGGACCCGGTCTGATTTAGAAGATATGAAAACGGCCTATGATCGCTTTTTCCACCACACGCTGGCCGACTGGTGTGCCGCCGAAGACCCGGACACGGCTTATTGGCCCAGTTCGCCTTCGTCGGATACACCTTTCGAGAATCCCAACGGCCAGGAGCAGGGGGATGCGCATTATTGGGAGGTGTGGCACGGCCGAAAACCATTCACTGCCTACCGCGATCAATACCCCCGTTTCATGAGCGAATTTGGCTTCCAGGCGCTGCCGCCATTAGCCACCATCCGTACCTATGCCGACGAAGCCGATTGGAACATGACTTCCTACATTATGGAACAGCACCAAAAGAACGCCAGCGGCAACAGCCTGATGGTCGGGCAAATGCTGGATACGTTCCGTCTGCCCAAAGATTTTCCATCGCTGGTTTATCTGAGCATGGTCCTGCAAGCGGAAGGTATTCGTTATGGCGTGGAGCATTGGCGGCGGCATCGGGATCGGGTGGCGGGCACGCTGTACTGGCAGCTCAACGACTGCTGGCCGGTAGCGTCCTGGTCCAGCCTCGATTATTTCGGCCGTTGGAAGGCGCTGCACTATGCGGCCCGCCGTTTCTACGCGCCACTGCTGCTCTCGATTGAAGATGATCCGCCGTGCCAGGGAGTTTACGTCACCAATGATCGGCGCGAAGGGTGGGACGGCAGCGTAAAGTGGTCGCTGGAAACGCTTGCTGGTGAGACGCTGGCTGCTGGAGAGGAACCCGTGCAGGCCGCGCCATTAGCCACAACCCACGTCAGGACCTTTGACCTGAGTGACCAGGTTACTGATGACAACCGGCGAAACCTGATCTTTATTGCTGAATTGTGGCAGCATGACAGCCGGGAAGCGCTGCAAGCCGCGTTTTTTGCCCCGACAAAACACCTGCGGCTGGCCGATCCTGCGGTGAAGGCCACCTGCTGTCTGGAGGACAAGCTGCTGCATATCAACGTGACCGCGCCTTCCCTGGCGCGGCTGGTGGAACTCTCGTTTGACGGCGCTGATGTGGTCTTTAGCGACAACTACTTTGACCTACCCGCCGGCCGGTCCATCACTGTGACCTGCTCCCTGCCGTCGGGCTGGGATTTGCCCCAGGCCGAAGCGGCGCTGCGTATCCGTTCAATTTATGATTCTTTTGCTGTGATTTGACCTGGCTTCACTTTCTTCGATTTGTTTATGATTCTTTTTTGGTAATTGGCAGAAAATTTCCCCAAAAAGAAAATGTTCAAAACCTGCCAATTACCTGATGACAATGATGTGAAACGCGATGCGTGGATGCTAGTCATGCATCACGAAAAACAAACTGACAAGGAGTCTATCATGACCGATATTCAAGCGATCATCGCCCGAATGACATTAGAAGAAAAAGCGGCGCTTTGTACAGGAGCCAGCGCCTGGTCAACTACTCCTGTAAAGCGGCTGGATCTACCAGAAATGGTGGTTTCGGATGGCCCACACGGCATCCGCCGCCAACCGGATATTCACGCAATGGCTCAAAAAAGCCTGCCTGCTACCTGCTTTCCCACTGCCTCCAGCCTGGCGGCTACCTGGGACGTTGAGCTATTGTATGAGATGGGGCAGGCATTGGCCGAAGAGGCCATCGCCCTGAAAGTAGATGTTGTGCTGGGTCCTGGGGCAAACATGAAGCGCACGCCTTTATGCGGCCGTAACTTTGAATATTTTTCCGAAGACCCGTATTTGGCCGGGGAATTGGCCGCCAGCCTGATTAACGGCATCCAGAGTAAGGGCGTAGGCACATCGTTGAAGCATTATGCGGCCAACAACCAGGAATTTGAGCGGTTTGCCATCAGTGCCGAGATCGACGAGCGGACGTTGCGCGAGATTTATTTGCCTGCCTTTGAAACGGCCGTTACCAAAGCCAAACCGTGGACCGTTATGTGCGCTTACAACAAAGTTAATGGAACTTACGCCTCCGAACATAATCGCCTGCTCATCGACATCCTCAAAAATGAATGGGGTTTTGCAGGGTTTGTCGTCTCCGATTGGGGTGCGGTTCATGATCGGGTGGCGTCCTTGAAGGCGGGGCTGGACCTGGAAATGCCGGGTCCAAAGCAAACACGCGTGAACGCCGTCATCGAGGCGGTGCGCGACGAGGTGCTGGATGAGGCGGTGCTAGACGAGTCCGTGCGGCGCATTTTGCAGATCGTTTGCCGGGCGGCCCAAACGCCTAAAGGTGGCAATTTTGACCTTGCCGCCCACCATGCCCTGGCCCGCAAGGTTGCTGCTGAAGGGATGGTTTTGCTCAAGAACAATGGCCTGCTGCCTTTGCGAAATCCACAGCATATTGCGGTTATTGGCCGGGCCGCCCAGAAAGCTCACTTTCAGGGCGGCGGCAGTTCCCACATCAACCCCACCCAGGTAGACGTGCCTTTCAACGAACTGCAAAAGGTGGCCGGGAATGCGGAATTAAGTTTTGCTCCTGGCTATCCTGATGGGGCTGGCTGTGACCAGGAATTGATTGATGAAGCCGTTGCCGCTGCCCAGATGGCTGATGTGGCGCTGCTTTACATCGCCTTACCCGCATTTAAGGAGTCTGAAGGTTATGACCGGCCGGATTTAGACCTGACGGAACAACAAGTGGCGCTGATTCAGGCAGTAACGGCCGTACAGCCCAATACGGTCGTCATCCTCAACAATGGCGCCCCCGTGACTGTAAGTGATTGGATCGACGGCACGGCCGCTGTTCTGGAAGCGTGGATGATGGGTCAGGCGGGTGGCGGGGCGATTGCCGATATTCTGCTTGGGCGCACCAATCCCTCCGGCAAACTGGCCGAAACGTACCCTGTTAAACTGACCGATACGCCAGCCTATCTCAATTTCCCTGGTGAAAATGGCGTGGTCCGCTATGGTGAGGGTCTGTTCATTGGCTATCGCTACTACGACGCCAGGAAAGTGCCGACGCAGTTCCCGTTTGGTTATGGCTTGAGCTATACCACATTTGCTTATAGCAATCCTCAAGTCTCGGCTGACACGTTCAAAGATTTAGATGGCCTTACCGTTTCGGTAGATGTGACAAACACAGGGCAAGTTGCTGGCAAAGAAGTTGTACAGGTGTATGTGCGCGACCAGGAAGCACGGTTGGTACGGCCGTACAAGGAACTCAAAGGCTTTGCCAAGGTAGAATTACAGCCGGGCGAGACAAAAACAGTCACGATCCCGCTCGATTTCCGCGCTTTTGCCTACTACGATCCAGCCTATCGGCAGTGGGTGACCGAAGATGGACAGTTCGATATCCTGATTGGCGCTTCTGCTGCCGACATTCGCAGCACCGTGACCGTGACCCTGCAATCTACGCTGCAACTGCCCTCCATCCTGCATCGCGAATCGACTATCCGCGCCTGGCTGGAAGACCCCCATGGCAAAAAAGCGTTTGAGCCGATGTACCAGCAAATGATGGGGCAGTTGATCCGTATGTTTGGCGGTGGTGATGACAATGGCAGCGAAACGATTGGCATGGATACGACGGGGTTTATATTGGATATGCCCCTGCTGAGTATCCTCCATTTTCAGGAAGAAGCCCTGACGCAGCCAGCCGATGACATTGTGGATATCTTATTGGCCCAGGTGCATGGGTTGAGCGCGTAAGCTCTGAGCGGGTGCGACATTACAAGCGTTCAGCAGACGCTTGTAATGTCCCCACAAGCGATGACCAAACTCTCCCACACCCAATTCCTCAAAACACTCCCCGAACTGGTGATAGCCCTCTTGCCGGAGCCACTGCAAGGAATTAAGGTTCACCAGCCATATCGTTGGCTGGTCCAATTCCATTATGGTGAACAAAGACTCCACTATGAGGTTTCCTCGGCCAAGCACCGGCCAGGTTGGGAGTTGGGTTTCCACTGTGAGGCTGGAGACCGCAACCTAAACCGCTACCTGCTGATGGGGTTCCGCCGCCACCTTTTTGAAATCAAGGATATTTTGGGGCCTACTGTCGAAGCCGAAATGTGGGATAAGGGCTGGACGAAAATATATGAAGTTTATCCTGCAGGAGAGTTGAACAGCACTTACCAGAAGGCCCTTGCTAATCGCATGGCTGAATTCATAATATGCCTGCATCCTATTTACGTTGAGCTGCGTAATGATGTATCAAAGATTTACCGCTAATCACACACCCCTTAGTAACAGTCTAAAACTTACTTACCTAGATTGGTCCAATATTCAAGATTGGACCAATCTGACTGATTTAAAGCCTTCTTGGCAGCACGACGGTGAGGGTTGCGCCGCCGAGCGCGTTGTTTTCTGCCCAGATACGGCCGTTGTGCTGCTGCACAATTCGCTTGGCGATGAATAGACCCAGCCCAGTGCCTTTACCGACGCTTTTGGTGGTGAAAAATGGCTCAAAGATTTGTTCCAACAGCTCTGGCGCAATGCCACTGCCGGTGTCGCTGACGGAAAAAGCATACGCTTCTTGATGTACACGGTTGCCATTGCTGCCCGGCAGGGCGTGATCTTCGGTGAGACGCCAGGAGCGAATCTCTACCGTGCCGCCGCTGGCAGGCATCGCGTCGCGGGCATTGATGAGCAGGTTGAGCAGCACCTGCGTCAGGCGATTATGATCCAACACAATCGTCTTTAAATCTTCATCCAGCTGCTTCACAATCTGAATGTTACATTCACCCCGAAACTGATGCTGCACTAAGACCAGGGCGTCTTCGATGATCATGTTGAGGTCGGTAACGGCCAGCTGCATCTCTTCGGCATAGGAGTAGTTGCGCAGCACCTCCACAATGCGGGCCGAGCGCCAGGCGCTTTGCTCAATCATCTGCACGTAGCGCAGCAGCTGCTCCATGCTCAGGCTGTTCTCTTCCACCTCGTGCAGCAGGTTACTGCACGTAGCCGCAATAATGCTCAGCGGCGTGTTGAGTTCATGGGCCACGCTGGCGGTGAGGATACCAATGCCGGCCAGTCGCTGGGTATGCAGCAGCGCCTCGTTGAGCTGTTCAATTTCTTGCCAATGGGTAAAAGAAACCATCGTCGTGCTGGTGATGTGGTCAGAGACGGGTGTGATGGCCAGATTGACGGCGACAGAACGGCCGTCTGGCAGGCGCAAGGTGGTGAGGTGGGGTGGGCATTCGGTTAACGTTTGTTCTGCTGTACCTAAATCGTCCCAGGTGCGGCCGATTAGCTGCTCCGTTTCCCAGCCCAAAATGCGCCCAGCAGCGGAGTTGGCGGAGGTAACAATGCCGTCATTGTCTAAAACCAGCACCCCTGCCGACACCAGCTGCAGTAAATGATCGTAAAACTCTCCGGTTGTTTTCGTTTGGCTAATTACCATTGAATGAATCCTGTCCTCATCCCGAAGACGTTTTGCGGGGCGCACAACTCCCAGAAATCGAGTCTAGTTTGGATGGCGAGCTGCAAGCAAAAATGTTACCTTCATAGAATACGTCAGCGGAGAGATGGCGTCCGTATGTGTGCCGTAAAATCAACGTGAACTCAGCGTGAACGGCCGTTTGGTACTCATTTCGGTTGCAATTCAGCTTTGGATTTTGCACACTGCTCAGTTAGAAGTACGCAATGTGCTGAATTATTCAGGTGCAAGGCACTGGCCGCAGGAGTTTCAATTGGCTGGAACCGTTTGGCCAGTGCCTTGCACCACTAGGTGAGGTAAAGCAGATGAGAGTACAGCGTGTTATTTTTGCGGTGATCGTTTTGTTTGGCTTAGTTGTCTGGGTGGTAACATGGCGAGGAACGGCCGTACAGGCCGGTACCATCGCCGCGCCGGTGCTGAAGTGGCAGCATGGCGGCTGCTACAGCTCCTGGTGTGAAACCGGCTGGTACTCGTCGCCCGCCGTAGCCGATCTGGACAACGACGGCAAGCCAGAAGTCATCGCCTCTGCCTATACCGTTTTTGCCCTCAACGGCGAGAACGGCACGCTCCAGTGGCGGGCGGGCACCACGGCAAACCGCACCTGGCCCGGCGTGGTGGTGGCCGACATCGACAACAACAGCGATTTGGAAGTGGCCGTAGCCCAGGGCAATGGTTACCTGACGGTATACGACCACACTGGCAGCCAGGTCTGGTCACAGCGGCCAGAAACCAATGAGCTGCGCGGCCTCTCCGTCTACGATCTGGATGCCGACGGCACCGACGAGCTGGTTGTCACCTCGACTGGCGATGGCGTCAACACCTATGTCTACGAACATACCGGTTCCCTGCGTGCTGGCTGGCCGCAGCTGAGCAACGACAGCGGCTACGCCTGGGGCGTCTACAACGACAACGCCGCGCTGGGTGACCTAGACAACGACGGCCAGGGTGAACTGGTTATCCCCTCCGATGTGCATTACATCAATGCCTACGAGGCCAACGGAACGCAAATCGCGGCCAACCCCATTTACGGCGGTGTGGGTTGGGGCAAAGTGGGCGTTTGGGAAAGCCTGACGCCAGAACTGCGCGGCTGGGGCGCGTGTGACGGCAATCGCACGGAAAGCTACCGCACCAACTTTGCCGACGGCCCGGCCGTCATTGCCGATGTGAACGGCGACGGCGTGGTAGAAGTGGTGGTTACAGGCAACGTCTATGATTGCAATGCGGGTTATCCACCCAGCCGCTACATTGGCGTCTACATTTTTAACGCCGACCGCAGCCGGTTCAACGAAGATGGCTATAACTGGGAAACAGTGCCGATCAACACCGGCGCACCGCTGAGCGAGGATTACAGCGTCATCGAAAGCGCCATGCCCAACCCGGTGGTGGCCGATCTGGACGGGGATGGCAAGATGGAGATTTTGTTTGCGTCGTATGACGGCCGTTTACACGCCTTCTGGCTGGACAAAACGGAGCATCACAACTGGCCCTACAACGTGAGCAATACCGGCCCTGGCATCCGCTTCGCCTCAGAACCCGTCGTGGCCGATCTGGATAACGACGGCTTTGCCGAAGTTATTTTCACCTCCTGGCCGCAAAAAGGGAGCAATTACGTGGGCAAGCTGCATATTTTGAGCTACCAGGGCAGCGTGCTGCATGAGATTGACCTGCCTGCCCCGTTTGGCGGCGCTAATTGGAACGGCGCGATGGCTGCGCCGACGCTGGCCAACATCGACGCCGATGCGGACCTGGAGCTGGTGATAAATACAGCCCACTCCGGCGTGGTGGCGTACGATTTGCCCGGTACGGCCAGTGCCCGCATCTTGTGGGGCACTGGGCGGGGCAACTATCAGCGCACCGGCTCCTTTTTGCTGGGTTCGCTGGCTGGTTCGACGATAACGGCCGTTCCCCCTCTCCCCGGTCCAGGCGACACCGTTACAATTCAAATCACGCTCAAAAACCCTGGGCCAACGCTGCCGGGCGTTTTGCTCACCAGCGCGATTCCTGGCCAGGTGAGCTACGCGGGTGGGTTGGACGCCAGCAGTGGCACGCCCACGTACGGGTCGGGGCAGGTAAACTGGTCCGGTGCGGTGCCCGCGGGTATTCCAGTGACGATTTCTTATAATGTGACGGTGAATGGGGGTGTGGTGCTGCCGACGCCGATAGGGTTTACGGCCGTTCTCGACGACGGCGAAGGAAACCAGGACACGCTTTCGGCGCTGATCATTGCCAACGGGCTGCCCACCTATTTACCGCTTGTTGCCAGGCCGTAACGCGGTTATAGCGTCATTTCAATGCCGCGCTCTGGCTCCGCCTGGGCCAGCTTGAGCTTCACAAAAACCCAGGGTGCGTAATACGTCACCCACAGCGTCAGCAGGGCGTAGCGCAGCAGGCGCAGCGGCAGCGCCAGCCAGAGCGGATCGTCGGGGAAGAGCTGGCCCAGCCCGGCCCAAATGGCGACCGCCACCACAATTCCTAGCAAGTAACGCGCCGCACGCTGCCAGATGGGGCCAGCTACCAAAAAGCGGATGCGGCTTTTTTCCAGCACCAGGCCAATGCCCGCGCCCAGCAGGGAAGCAACGGCCGTTACAAAACTCTCCACGCTGCTCAATTCGGCGTCTGGAATGAGGGCGGCCCAGGCGACCGTACTGTCCGGCTCGTCAATGATGAGCCGGACGATGAGGTAAACGGCCGTAAACAAAATCGGTAGCAATATCACCGCCATCAATCGCTGGCCCATAATCCGCTTGCCAAAACCAGCCATATACCGCTTCTGCCAAACCAGGTAACCCACCAGCACCAGTACGCTGATGCCAAACCCGGCGAGCACGTCATGAATAAAATGAACGCCCAGGTAGACCCGGCTCAACCCCATCAGCACAATCATGACAAAGGCAACCACCCAGGCCCAGCGCCGCCGCAGCCAACTGGCAAAAAAGAGGTAAGTGATGGTCGCCCCTTGCGCATGGCCACTCGGCACACCGTAGCTACTTTCAAACGCTTTTTCCAGATCTGGCTCCAACCAAAACGGCCGTGGCCCCCGAAAGCCATGCTTCAGCAGTGGGTTAAATACATTGGCCACTAAAAAAACGTAAGCAAAGGTGCGCCCCGCCTCTTTGTGCACGCTCCAATAAACCAGCGGCAGCAAAGCCAGGTAAAACTCCTCAATCCCCAGCGTGCTGATGAATTGAAAAAACGCCTCCAACTGCGGCAGCGTCGTTTGAAACCAACGAGAAGCATCCAGACCAACCTGTAAAATAGTATCCATATGTAAACTCCAAAAGCACAAAACAGAGGTGCTGTATTGGCAGCACAGATAATTAGCGTAAGGGTAGCGCACATAACCTCATCAATAATAGATGAGAGATTAAGAAACACCCTCATTTGTAGACGGGTGAATCATTCGTTTGTTACTATCGTAGATTAGAAATAAAAGTGCCATCAATCCTGTTGGGCAACAGGCTGAATTGGCGATTTGATTTTATTCCCATCTTCCCGCCAACCATTGTAACCTTGCCCTCACAAAACAGACAACCTGTTTTTGTTTAAAACGGATGCCACACTTACAATCTGATGCACCCATTTTTAAAAAGCTATTTGGCGCAGAGACCCTTGTTGGCATGGGACTGCTTTATCATCTTGGAGGACATTATGACCGTTCGTATTCTCGTGATTGAAGATGAAGAACGTATTCGACAATTTTTACAGCGCGGGCTGAGCTTTGAAGGCTACCGTGTAGACACCGCATCTGATGGACAAACCGGGCTGGAGTTGGCCCGTGAAAATCCGCCAGACTTGGTGCTTTTGGATCTCATGCTGCCCGGCATGGACGGTATCGAAGTATGCCGCCGCTTGCGAGCGGTGAGCGATTTGCCCATTTTGATGCTGACCGCTAAGGAAACGATTGAAGATCGGGTGACGGGGCTGGATGCCGGGGCGGATGACTATTTAGTAAAGCCGTTTGCGTTTGATGAGCTGATGGCTCGGGTACGGGCGCTGCTGCGTCGTACGCAGCCTACCCAACCCCAGGTGTTCCGTTTTGCCGATTTGGAGCTGGACACGGGGACCCGACAGGGGCGGCGAGACGGCCGTATCTTCGACCTAACCGCCAAGGAGTACGAACTGCTAGAGCTGTTCATGCGCCACCCGCGCCAGGTGCTCACCCGTGACCTCATCTTTGACCGCGTATGGAACTACGACTTTGGCGGCGAGAGCAATATTATTGAAGTGTACGTACGCTACCTGCGTCAAAAAACGGAAGAAGGGGATTTGCCCCGTCTCATTCATACCGTACGCGGTATTGGTTACGTACTCCGGGAAGAGTCCTAAACATTGTCGATACAAAATCGTCTCCTCCTCGTCTATACCTCCATTTTTATGGTGGCCTTTGTTTTATTTGCCGCCATTGTTTACTTGCTGCCGCGTAACCGCATCAACCAGGAAGTAGATATGGATTTGCAGGCGTTGGCTGTAGAGCTGCAATCGGCCGAGATCAGACCGAGAGGAGGAGGCGCGTTTCATATTGGCATTGCTGCGGATTTGGATAATTTGGAAACGGCCGCTTCTTTCTTCGTGGTGGCGGGGCCGGAAGGCAACGTTGGCCTACGGTCGCAAAACCTGAGCCAGATGACCCGTGATGTTGGCCTGCTGGACCCCAACGGCCTGCAAGATAGACAGGTTCTTAACTACGTTATCCGTGGCGATAGCACCCTGCGGGTACTCACAACCCCCATTTATGATGACGGCGAGTTGATTGGCTATTTGCAGGTCGGCCGTTTGGTAGACAACATTGAAAGCTTCAACCGCTTTCTGGTAATTGCCCTCTTTGTGGGTTTTGCTGGCGCTTCTGCTTCCCTCTTTTTGGCGGTTCTGCTCACCCCCAGTTCCTTCAAGCCGCTGGAAGATATGGCCGCCGTCACCCGCCAAATCACCAATGCCGACGATCTCAGCCGCCGCGTGCCCAACACGGAGCGCACCGACGAAATTGGCGTGCTGGCCCGCTCCTTCAACCAGCTGCTGGAGCGGCTGGAACGGCTGTTCCAAACCCAGCAGCGGCTGCTGGCAGATGTGTCGCACGAGCTGCGCACGCCGCTCACCGCTATTCGGGGCAACGTTGACCTGATGCGCCGCATGGGGGATGCTGACCCGGAATCGCTGGGAATTATTCAGGAAGAGATTGAGCGCATGACCCGACTGGTGGGTGATTTGCTGCTGCTGGCGCGTGCCGATGCGGGTGGCTTGCCGCTGGAAAAGCAAAAAGTAGAGCTGGATAATCTGCTGTTTGAAGTGTATCGGCAGGTGCGCCTGCTGGAAAAATCGGTTGAGGTGAAGGTGACCGAGGTCGATCAGGTCTGCATCATGGGGGATGTGGACCGTCTGAAGCAGCTGCTGTTGAACCTGATTAGCAATGCCATCAAGTACACCCCAGATGGGGGCACAGTAGATGTGAGCCTGTCCAAGAAAAATGGCTGGGGCTACTTGAAAATTACCGATACGGGCATGGGCATTCCGGCAGAGGATTTGCCCTACATTTTTGACCGTTTTTACCGGGTAGACAAGGCCCGGGCGCGAGACCATTCCGGGCAGGGCGCAGGCCTGGGGCTGGCCATTGCCAAATGGATTGCCCAGGCGCATGGTGGCAATATTGATGTAATGAGCAAGGTGGGTGAAGGCACAACGTTTACGATCATCTTGCCAATTTTGGTGGAGCCAAAATCGATTCCAACTGAAGGGGCTCATGAGGAATTGACGAAAACGCGGCCTGGTTTACGGTCGTTTGGGGCGACTTTCCGCCGATCTTCGTAACTACTCAGGTGCAAGGCACTGGCCGCAGGCGTTTCAATTGGTTGGAATCGTTTGGCCAGTGCCTCGCACCACATAGTGTGGGGCTGCCTTTTATGCCTCCCGGCGCATCAGCATGTAAATACCCACACCAATAATCACAACAGGCCAGAAAATGGCCCCGTTTGGCCAGTGAAACCAGCCAAACTGCGAGAACAAAAAGTAGATGCCAAACAAGATGAGCATGGTGCCAACGGTGCCGGGGCGGTTGAGTCGGCCAACTTTGTCTGAAACCGTCTGGCTTAAATCATCAAAATTATCCTGCAAAACGGCGCTGCCTGGCTTACCAGCCAGCTCTTCGCGGGGCATGATCACCCACAATACCAGGTAAATCGGTGCGCCAATGCCGCTGGCAAACAGCAGCAGGACAAACAGAAGCCGCACCCAAACCGGGTCCAGATTCAAATATTCTGCCAAACCACCGCAAACACCAGCTATCATTTTGTCTGTTTCGCTGCGAGTTAATCTGCTTTCAGACATGGTTGCCTCCATATGTAGCGCTGCCAGGTTTTTTGATTGGTGCAGCGCTGCCATTTTCTTGAACTATCCGTCTATACGTCACCTGGCCTTGAAAGTTTCGTGGGGCTGTGCCCCTGGTTTTGCAGATGAGCGTGGTGTAAACGGCAGGTAAATGCCAGACTAACGTTTGCGGTTTTGCCTGGTTTAAATCTGACGACAAGACAGGTTTTTGCTATACTGTTTCGTTGGTAAAATGCCTTGCACTCTTTAAAATATAGCAAGGCAAGCGGGCAATTTTGGCAAAAGCTGCCAATATTGCCAAAAATTGGGTTTGAGTTTGGCAAAAGATTCGTTGGGAAAACGGCCGTATCCATCACAGCAGCACACATCCTGGAAACAGAAAGTGGCCCGGCTAAGTAAATGGCCCCTGGCAAGAGTGGCGATGTATGTGGCAACCGGGCTAATTGTGCCCCGTTCGCGGGTGGGCATAGCGGTGGTTGCTGTCAATAAGGCCAATGAAATTTTTATGCTGCGGCATGTGTTTCATCCAGTTTATGAATGGGGCTTGCCCGGTGGCTGGCTCAAAAAGAATGAGGCGCCAGCAGCGGGTGCCTTGCGTGAACTGCGGGAAGAGACGGGTTTAACGGCCGTATTAGGCCCAGCCATCTCCGTACAGCATGATCCGGAAACAGCCCACATTGGCATTGCCTACATGGGCTATCTCAACCCTGGCGATCTGAAATTGAGCCATGAAATATTAGAAGCGCAATGGTTTCCATATCATGCGCTGCCTCAGCCAATCACCTATCATACCCAGTTGGCCATTGAGGCAGCCGTAGTACACCAAATAAATTCAGGATAGAGGGAAACAGTTCAGCATATGAATCGTCGTTCATCTCCAGGCGCAGGCCAATGGCTTACCGTTACCATCCTTGTCGCCACTTCTATTTTTCTCCTGCTTAAGCTGTTTCAATATGCCAACCTGCGCGGCAATTATCCAGCCGGGCTCACGGTGGCCGGCGTCAACATAGGTGGTTTGTCCAGGGAAGCCGCTACCAATGTGCTCACCAATCGGTACATTGAAGCCCCCGTTCTTATTTATCATGGCCAGGATCGGTTTGAAATTAGTCCGGCCAATGCAGAATTCAAGCTGGACCTGGACACCATGCTGAGCCAGGCTGATGTGGAACGGACACAGCAGGATTTTTGGGCAGGTTTTTGGGGCTTCTTGTGGGGCACACCGGTAGAAGTTTCCCCGGTAGAGCTAGCAGCTACCCACAATCGGGAATCGCTGAGGCGCGTTTTGGGTGATATTGCCGCTCTAATGGACCAGCCCACCCAGCCCGCGCAGCCTGTGCCGGGCACGTTTAGCTTTCAATATGGTGAAACAGGCACCGTGACCAACGTGGAGGCCAGCTTTGCTGATATTGAAGGGGCGCTGTACCGGGCGACCAACCGGGAAGCCCGCCTGGTAGTGGAACCTAATAAACCAGAGCGTCCTCAAATTAACCTGCTTACCCGGCTGCTGGTGAACAGTTTGCAAGATTTTGAGCAGGCGACGGGCGGTGCGGCCAGCATGTTTGTGATGGATCTAAATGCGGGCGTACACGAAATTGCTATCAACGCCGATCTGCCGATGTCGGGCATGGATTTGTTGAAGCTGCCCATTGTGCTGGAAACGTACCGCTTGCTAGACCAGGATCCAACGCTGACGCAGGCTGGTTGGATTTCCAGCACACTGTCGGCGGATTTGAGCAATGAGGGGGCCAACCAGCTGCTGCGCTTTATTGCCGGGCAAGATGATCCACGGCTGGGGGCGCAGCTGGTGACGCAAACGATGCAGCGGTTGGGGCTGGTGAATACGTTCATTGTGCTACCTTACGATACCGATCCGCCTGCGGGCACCACACGGCCGTCTACCCCGGCCAACTCGGCGCCAGATTTGCGCACCGCGCCCACTCCCTACCTGCAAACCACCGCCGAAGATATGGGCACGCTGCTTTCCATGCTCTATTACTGCGCCGAAGGCAGTGGTGGCACCCTGATTGCGGTGTTCAAGGGAGATATTACCCAAACTGAATGCCAGACGATTTTGGCTTTTATGCTGCAAAACAATATTGGCAGCCTGATTGAAGAAGGGATTCCGCCGGAAACGGCCGTTGCCCACCGGCACGGCTGGATTAGCGATACACATGGCGACGCGGGCATTGTTTTCTCTTCTGGCGGTGATTACGTGATTGTGCAGTTTTTATACAAACCAAACTGGCTGGAGTGGGAAATAAGCTCACCTCTGCTGGCCAATTTGTCCCGCGCTACGTACAACTACTTCAACTTCGATAATCCGTATCTGGTTAATTCCAGAACCAATTGACAACCTTATGCTAAAAGCCATTCAGCGCCTTTTAATGCTGCTGCTGCTGTTGGTAGCGGCGCTTTACCTTACTTATGAGGGCTTCGCCTACAGGCAGTCCCGCGATTTGATGCCGCCCGGCACAAAGATTGCCGGGGTAGACGTCTCTGGCCTGAATCGGGATGAAGCGATGGCGGCGCTGAATGCCCACTACTTCTCGCCCATCGACCTGCTGCATCAGGCTGAACATGCACCGCTGTACCCATCTGAAGTTGGCTTTGTGATTGATGCGGCGGAGATGGTTCGGTTGGCTGAAGCGCAGCGTGCCGATGAAGATCCGTGGTTGGGATTTGTGCAATTTTTGCTAAAACGGCCGTTTGAAACCACCTCCATCCCCCTCCAGGCCATCCACGACCCGGAGCTGCTTGCCGCTCAGGTGCAAATGATCGCCAACCTGATGGATCGGCCACCGCAGCCCGCGCAGGTGTCGGCCGAGGCGCAAATTGTGCGTGAAGCGCAGAGCGGCATCGCCACCGACGTTGCCGCCAGCCTGCCCGCCATTGAGGCTGCCCTTTATCAATCTGCCGAACGCACCGCTGAATTGGTGGTCAACATCCAGGAAGCCCCTGAACTTAACAGCATGGAAATCCTCAAGGCCCGGTTGGAGCGGCAGCTGAAAGATTTTGACGGCGCGGGCATCATCTTTGTGATGGACCTGGGAACGGGCGAAGAGATTAGCATTAACGGGGATGTGCCGATTTCTGGCCTGAGCATTCTTAAAATTGCCATTTTTGCCGAGACTTACCGGGTGCTGGACAACCCGCCGGACGAATATGTGCAGGGGCTGCTGCTGGAAACGGCGACGCTTTCCAGCAACTTTGGTGCCAACCTGCTGCTGCACATCATTGCCGGGGAGAATAATACGTATGAGGGAGCGGCCGTTCTCACCGAGGCGATGCAGCAGTTGGGGTTAACCAACACCTTCATGGTTATCCCCTACGACTCGGTGGAAGTGTCAACGCGCCCCACGACCTATGTGACGCCAGCCAACTCCCGCCCCAATTCGCTTACCATTCCCGATCCGGCGCGGCAAACGACGGCCGAAGATATTGGCACGCTGCTGTCGATGATCTATTATTGCGCCAACGGCGGCGGCGGGCTGGCGGCCGTTTACCCCGGCGAGATTACCCCAGATGAATGCCAGGCGATCATTGACTTGATGGTGGGCAACACGGAAGGTAACCTGATCCGTTTTGGCGTGCCAGACGATGTGCCTGTTTCCCACAAGCATGGCTGGGATAGCGTTACCCACGGCGATGCGGGCATCGTGCTTTCGCCCAACGGGGATTACGTCATTGTGGAATATTTACACCGGCCGGGTGAATGGCTGGTGTCTGACATCAGCTTCCCGATTTTGCGCGAAATTTCCCGTACCGTTTATAATCATTTCAACCCAGATAATCCATATTTGGGCGATGCACTCTTCGAGGAAGATCGCTTTGATGAGGACGATCCCTTCTTCCAAAACCCAGAAAACCTGCCGGACGCAGAGGCAGATGAGGACCTGGTTGAGGAGGGCGAGGTGCCTGTGGAAGAGGGGGAGCAGTAAGCGGTAATCAGTGATCAGTAAGCGGTAAGCGGTTTTTCCTGAGCCTTGCAATTTATTTCTATCTTTGTCTGTACAACAAAAAAGAGGTTCCCATGCTCAGTTCCGATGGTTTTTTGGCACCAGCGAGCTACTTTGGTGCAGATATTGCTCTGGTGGGCGAGCTTGTGTTTTACCTGCTCATTTGCATAGCCGTGGTAGCACAGCGGAGGGGCAACTATCATCTTCACGACCGGATTCAGACGCCAGTGGTGGTGCTGAACTTCTTTTTTATCATTGTGATCATGGTGCTTTCTTTGCGGTATGAAAATGTGCCGGGCGAGTTTGTAGAACGGCCGTTTGAACCGTTCTATCTCGTGGTAGTTATCCATGCCGTGCTGGGGACTGTGGCCCAGGGGCTGGCTGTTTACTGCCTGCTGGCTGGCCACAAAATTTTGCCGCGAAAAATCGGCCGTCTGCGCTACTGGATGTGGGCCACCTTCATTGTCTGGACCGCCGCCGTGGTGATGGGGGTGTACACGTACTATATCTGGTATATTGCAACGCCGGAACGGCCGCATTTGTTTTAGCAGCCAATGCTTGGTGGCGTGAACCTTATTAAACCAGCATCAGAATCTGATTGGCTTACAAGAGGTGACGCCGCGCCTGTGTCAGTTTTTACAGACACAGCTGCCCGAATTTGCTGCCCTCACAGTTCCTGTTACTGACCGATCACTGGTGGCTTTCGCCAACGCCAGAGCGCCCCTCCATTGGCTTTGGCAATGTCGCGCCGCGTGTTGTTTTATGGGCGCATTTCCGTCATCGTGTATCAAAGCATGAGTTTGTCATCTTTAATACGCATATTGACCATCGCTGTCCCCAGGCTATGGTCAACCTATGCCGCGAGGAATTTGTTGCTTTTGCCTCCTGTGCTTCGTCGCAGATATTTATAGGCGACCTGAACTTTAATCCAGGTGATCCGTATTACACCCTTCTCATCAAAGATGGTTGGCGCGATTCACATGAAGTTAGCGCTGTTTCCAACGCCGATACTTTTTTGTATAACCTGCCGGGTATTCCTGGTGGCAGAATTGATCGCGTTTTATCGTGGAGACCGACTTGTCCCACAGACGTGGCTTCGTCTGTCTTCACCAGATGCAGCGAAACGAATCTCTGACCACGATCCGGTATTTGTCCACTTCAACCAGCATACCTAACCCCACCGCCTCAGCGCCACCATAACCTTGCCCGACTAACGAGAGCATCATTTGCAGGGCGTGTTAGTTTTCGGCGCGGTTTCCATAATAAACAAACTTGACTTTTCGTGCTGCGTATCTTCCGGGCAAAAGCTTGGTCAAGTGCATGCAAGGTTGGTATGTGAAATATTTCCCGTAAATCTCGGTTGAGAAAGGCTCTCAACCCTTGAACCTAACGTTGTCAAACTATTTACCTCTCAAACCGCAGTGCTGACGTACTATGGCAAGCAATTAAGTCAGGATTTACACTTTACGTTACCTATTCAGTGAAATGAGCAGCGAAAACGACTTTGTTTTCTAAGGCCTAATCACTTATTTTTGGCATGGGTTTGAACCATGCCTTATTTTTTTAATATCAAGTCATTATGCTAACAAGGAGAATATATGAATAGACGTCAGTTTCTCTCAATAGCCACTGCTGTCACTGCGGTTGGTATGGTGCATCTGGCTACCCCTCGCCTGTTTGCCACCAGTGGGCTGGCTCCTATTCTGCACTCGACGTTCTACCGGGGTACAAAGGGGGGCAAATTATATGAATCCATTGATAGGGGCGAGACCTGGCAGCTTATAGCCGATTTTGGCAGTCATTGTGCCATTGATCGGATTGTGGTTCAGAAAAATGGTGATACGGTCGTAAAGCTTGTTTGTGCCGGGTACATCTTTAACTTGCATTCAAAAGATGCGCGCGTGTGGCATACCGTTTGAGAGGTGGGTTAGTTAAAAACGGCTTCGTAGTAACGGCCGTTTTCATCCTCTCCCACCGGCACCAGAAACATCATCTCCAACTTTCCCATCACTTTATGTTCCAGACTGTACATGCGTTGAGGGAGGGCGGGGTGGTGCGGGCCACAAAATGTCAGCGTGAATCCTTCTTGCCGCAGTGTTGCCCCTGCCGGGACCTCCCGCCGATAACCAGGATGCGTCTGATGAGCCGTTACACTTCTCAACTGCAAAGGCACGCTACCCTGCCCGTCTAAATCAAGGGCAAAAGTCTGGTTCACGAAGGGTTCAAATGTTTCTTTTGTTACTTTGTCTAACATGGGTTATCTCCAAAAGGCTATCGGGTCACATTTAGAATGAACGATTATACCATCACTTTCCGCCCTTACATCCCGGCGGATACACCCTTTATCCAGGCCGTTTATGCCAGCTCTCGTGAAATGGAAATGGGCCTTGTCCCCTGGACAGAGGCCGAAAAAACACGCTTTCTGGAAATGCAATGCCTGGCGCAGCTAGATCATTACCAGACCCATTACCACGGTGCTGAACACCTTATTATCCTCAGAGACGAGCAACCCATTGGCCGCCTTTATCTACACCGTGCTGCCAAAGAGATTCGTCTTATGGATGTTAACTTGCTGCCCGCGTACCGCAATCAGGGTATTGGCAGCCGAATTATTTGCGATTTGAGGCGCGAAGGGGATGAAAGTAATCGCCCTGTCACCTTACACGTCGAAATCATAAATCCCGACGCTATTCGGCTTTACCAACGGCTGGGATTTACAGTCGTTGGTAATAGAGGTATGCACGTTTTTATGGAACGCCTTCCTCAGGCGGCAGACGTTCCCCACCCTCAGGAGATTATATGAGCGAGCCTTTTTTGTCTGAGATACGCATGATGAGCTTTGAATTTGCCCCAAACGGCTGGGCTTTGTGTAATGGACAGCTCTTGTCCATTAACCAGAATCAGGCTCTCTTTTCTCTGCTGGGCACCACGTTTGGCGGTGACGGCCGTGTCAACTTTGCCCTGCCAGACCTGCGCGGCCGTATTCCCATCCACGTCGGCAGCGGCCATACCCTGGGCGAACGCGGCGGCGAGCAAGCCCATACTCTTAGCGTTTCTGAACTGCCCACCCATGTCCATGCCGCCAACGCCAGCAACACAGATGGCAATTCATCCACCCCCACCAATACCCTCTTTGGCTCCTATAGTAACGGTTATGCAACCCCTGCCTCCTTAACCAACCTGCTTCCAGAAACCATTGCCAACATAGGTGGTTCTCAAGCCCATCTCAATATGCAGCCCTTCTTAACCTTAAACTTCTGCATTGCGTTGCAGGGCATCTTCCCCTCACCCAATTAATAAGGAGATTGATCATAATGGCACAACCTTATGTCGGCGAAATTCGCATATTTGCAGGCAACTTTGCCCCGGCTGGCTGGATGTTTTGTGAAGGGCAGCTGTTGCCTATTTCGGAAAACGAAACGCTTTTTCAGCTTATTGGCACCACCTACGGCGGCGATGGACAATCCACTTTTGCCCTGCCCGATCTGCGCGGCCGTTTGCCGCTGCATCAAGGTAATGGCTTCATTCTGGCTGAAACAGATGGCGCTGAAGAAATCACCCTCACCGTCAACCAGATTCCGGCTCATAACCATCTTTTTTTAGCCTCAACAAGCAGCGGCATCGACAACCGTGCTTCAGGCAAAGTGCTGGCTCAATCCCCAAATGTCAGCCTCTATTTAGAGGCTAACACAGACAATAACCTGTCCCCTAACGCTATTGCAGCCATTGGTGGCAGCCAGCCCCATACCAATTTCCAACCTTATTTGTGTGTCAATTTTATTATTTCTCTGTTTGGGATTTTCCCATCCCCTACATAATCAAGGAGGCAAATTTACCGTGGCTGATCCATTTGTAGCTGAAATTCGTATCTTTCCCTTTAATTTTGCCCCCAGCGGGTGGGCCTGGTGTGATGGACAACTAATGCCGCTGTCCCAGAACACAGCTTTATTTTCCTTATTAGGCACCACCTATGGCGGCAATGGTGTGAGCAACTTTGCTCTGCCGGATCTGCAAGGTCGCGCACCCATGCACCCTGGTCAAGGACCTGGTCTTAGTTTACACGATTTGGGGGAAACAGGCGGCTCAGAAACCGTTACCCTTTTAGAGTCCGAAATTCCTTCTCACGCACACGCTTTACGAGCCGACAGCCAAGACCCAGGTGATAATTTTGGCCCTGGCCCACTTATGGTTGCGGGACGAGCCCCCGTCTACCAACCCACCACAAACAGTAATTTGGTAACGTTGGCTCCTGAAGCTTTGTCCCCAGCCGGAGGTGATCACCCGCACAATAATATGCAACCTTACCTCACCTTATATTTTTGTATTGCTTTGCAAGGGGTCTTTCCACCTCGAACATAATATAACTGGCATTCAGCAGTTGGTAATCAGGAACAAGTCATCATCTTGAACCTGATTACCAATCACTAAACCTATCAGCCAGCGTCAGGAGAGTCATGTCTACTCGTATTTCGCATAAAATGTCAAAAGTCTTAACGGCCGTTATTCTCCTCCTCCTCCTCTCTTTTGCCAGCACCCACGCCGGTAGCAGCGCGCATGACAGACAGACTGCCCCCGCCCAGGTCACCGGTGTTAGCATTACGGCTACCAAAACAGACAGCCTGGTTGTCGATGTAAACGCTAATACCCTGGTTGACCCTGGCGATACGCTGGAATACAGCATCGTTGTTACCAACAGCGGCGACGAGAATGCTCTGGCTACGACCTTCACCGACATCACCGATGATGCAGAAGTAACCGTTATCGCTGGATCATTGCGCGCCACACCCATCGGCCGTAATGATGCCTATGACGTCATCGGCAACACTCAGATCACCCATACCGCAAGCACAGGGCTTACAGCCAACGATATAGACCCCGACGGTGGGACCTTAACTGCTTCCTGTACACTTTGTACTACCTCGGAAGGTGGCACCGTGTCCCTCAGCTCCGATGGCAGTTTCTCTTATACGCCGCCGGTCGGTTTTACGGGTGAAGACACCTTCATCTACACCGTCACTGATCCAGATGGCCTTAGCGATACCGGCACAGTTGCATTCACGGTCACTGATCGCATCTGGTGGGTAGACAGTGACGCGGCTGGTGGCGACGGCCGTTCCACCGCTCCCTTTAACACCCTCAGCGCCGCGCAAACAGCAAGCGGCCCAAATGATGTCGTTTTTGTGTTCAACCGGGGGACGAATTACATCGGTGGCTTTGTGATGGACGATGGGGAGCGTTTATGTGGTCAAGGGGCTAATTTTCAAGCCTGCTCCGGCATTACACCGCCTGCCGGAACCGCCTTCCCTGCGGTAACCACCAATCCCACCCTCACCAACGTGGCCGGAGCAGGCATTACGCTGGCCCAGAACAACACCATTCAGGGTATCATCGTTGGCAGCACCACCGGTTTCGGAATTTCAGGAACCAATTTTGGTACCCTCGCTGCCCAAAACGTCACCATAAACACGAGTAATGGGGGTCTTTCTCTCACCACAGGGACAGCCAACGTGACCTTCAGTGCCATCACTTCCGCAGGCGGCGTCAATAACGTCTATTTGAGCGGGGTGGCTGGCACACTGAACCTGGGTTCCGGAGCCTAAAGCGGCAGTACCAGCCATGCCTTTCACGTTAACGGCGGCACGGCGATCATTAGCTATTCTGGAACAATTAACAACAGTACGGCCAATGTCATCAACATCCAAAACAAAACCGGCGGCACTGTCACCTTGTCTGGCACAGTCACCAGCACCGGCACAGGCATCACGCTAACCAACAACACGGGCTCGACGATTACCCTGAGTGGCAGCTTGACGATTAACACGGGTGCAAACGAAGCGTTCACGGCCACGGGAGGCGGGACAATCAATGTGACAGGTGCGATCAATACCGTAACAACGACTACAAGCACGGCCGTTAACATTGCTAACACTACCATCGGCGCCAGCGGTGTTACTTTCCGCAGCCTCAGTTCTAACGGCGGTGCAGCCCCCGGACTTATCCTCAACAACACAGGCAGCGCTGGCAATTTCACCGTGAGCGGCACAGGCAGTGCTGGCACAGGTGGCACCATCCAAAACAAAACGGGCAACGCCATTCAACTGACCACCGTAGATGGGGTCTCGCTCAACTTCATGAACCTGACCGGCATTGCCAATAACGGTATTCTCGGTACAACCGTCACCGACTTCACTATGACGGGCAGCAATCTGACCAACATTGCCGACACCCTTAGCCCTGATGAAGCGGCCGTTTTCTTCACCGATCTGCAAGGCATTAGCACCTTCAACAACAACACCATCACCAACGCCTTCGACGACCAGATTATTGTGTTCCAGACTGGCACAACAAATCTGACCTCGTTCACGCTCACGGGCAACACCTTCAACGGTCATGACAACGACAACGATGCCTTCCGCTATCAAGGTTTCAACACGACCAACGCCACCATCGCCTTCACGGGTAATACCTTTGTCAACAGCGATGGCGATTTTATACAGATCACGCTGGAGAACTCGGCCAATCTCAATCTGACGGTGGGGGGGCCACTACCCGCAGACGCCAATTCGTTTACTCATCCCGGTGGGTTTACCATTTTGGGTGGTGGCATCACTTTATCTCCCGGCGGTGGGCCAGGTTGGAACGGCCGTTTCGACTTCGATATCAACGGCAACACCATCAGCGGCTCCAACGCCCAGGCCATCATCATGAATCTGCTCCAGCCAGCCAATAGCGCCATTGTAGATGGCTTTATTCGCAACAACACCATCAGCAACGCCAATAACAACTTTGGTGGCACTATTCAGGTCGTCAACGGCGGTTCCAACTCCCAGGTCACTGTCGAAATTTCTGGCAACAGTATCACTGGCGACAACGGCGTTGGCGGCATTTACGTGATCGGGGATCAAGGTAACACCGTGATGACCAATGCCCGCACCGATTTGCGTGTGTTAAACAACACCATCTCGGCTCCCCGCGCGTTTAACACAAACGCCTTTCATCTTAACTCCTCCACGACCAGCGGGAACAGCGGCGGCATCGTCTGTCTGGATATGCAAAACAACACCCTGGCCGGTGGCGGCTTTAGCGGCACAGATACGCGCATCCGCCAACGCTTTAGTTCCCAGGTATGGCTGCCTGGCTATGGCGGTGGTTCCGCAGACACGGCCGCTGTGCAAACATATATTTCTGGTCGCGGCAACACGGGTGTCATCTCCGCCGCTACCCAGACTCCCGGCGGTTACTTCAGCGGGACGTGTAATGCGCCTACTGTGGCACAAATATCGACCGCTGAGATAATCGCTGCCCTGCAAGCCGCAGAACAACAAGAACTGCTCACCCTCACCCCAGCCGACACCGCTGCGAAGGATGACACAACCGCACTGGCCAATAGTAAATCTATTTCTGGCCTCACCGTTTCTAAACTGATCAATAACAGCAATCCATCATTGAGTGCTAAAACAGCCGTAAACACGCCCCTCCTGGCTCCCGAAGCCACCACCACCATCGGCCCCTTCACGCTGCCCTCCGGCGAAAGCACCACCATCACCTTCCGGGTGGTGGTCAACGATCCCTTCCTGGCAGCTAACAACCCCATCTGCAACCAGGCCACCATCAGCGGCAGCAACTTCAGCGACGTACTGAGCGATGACCCAGACGTGGCGGGCAGCAGCGATCCCACCTGCACTGCCATCAACATCAATGCCGACCTGGCCATTACCAAAACCAACGGGGTTACCACAGCAGTTCCGGGCACGGCCGTTACCTATACCATCGTTGTCAGCAACGCCGGACCATACCCTGACCCTTCAGCCGTTATCATCGACAACTTTCCGGCGGCCATTATCGGCCTTACCTGGACGTGCGCAGGCGCAGGCGGTGCCACTTGTACCGCAGCTGGTTCAGGTAACCTCAACGAAACGGTCAACCTGCCCGTTGACGGCTCCGTCACCTTCACCGCCACCGGCACTATCAGCCCGGCGGCCACAGGGTCTTTAGCCAACACCGCCACCGCAGCCACCTCCACTGGCATCACGGACCCGATCCCTGGCAACAACAGCGCCACCGACACCGACACCCTGACGCCTCAGGCTGAGGTGAGCATCACCAAAACGGATGAGCAAACCAGCGCCGTTCCCGGGACGTCCATCGTCTACACCATCACCGCCAGCAACGCCGGGCCAAGTGATGCCCCCTCTGTCACCATTGCCGATACCTTCCCGGCCAGCCTGACCGGCATTAGCTGGACGTGTGTTGGCGCAGATAGTGGTGTTTGCACTGCCTCAGGTACGGGCGACATCAACGACACGGCCAACTTGCCGGCTGGCGGTTCGGTTACTTACACTGTCAACGCCACCATCGCTGCCTCCGCTGCCGGCACGTTAACGAATACGGCCACGGCCACGTTAGCCGACAGCGTTACTGATCCTGATACGAGTAACAACAGCGCCACCGACACCACCACGCTCGCGCCGGAAGCCGACGTGAGCATCACCAAAACGGACGGGCAAACCAGCGCCGTTCCCGGCACGTCCATCGTCTACACTATCACCGCCAGCAACGCCGGGCCGAGTGATGCCCCCTCTGTCACCATTGCCGATACGTTCCCAGCCAGCCTGACCGGCGTCAGTTGGACGTGTGCCGGTGCGGGCGGCGCTGCCTGTGCCGTTTCCGGTTCCGGCGATATCGACGATACGGCCAACTTGCCGGCGGGCGGCTCTGTTACCTATACCGTCAATGCAACCATCGACGCTTCGGCTGCGGGCGAACTGTCCAACACCGCCACTGCCACGGTTGGCGGCGGCCTGACGGATCCCAACCCGGCCAACAACAGCGCCACCGATACCACCACCCTGATGGCTGAGGCTGACCTGGCCATTACCAAGACGGACGGGCAGGCCACGTCCGTTCCTGGCCAGCCCATCACCTACACCATCGTGGCCAGCAACGCTGGGCCAAGCGATGATGCCTCAGCCGTTGTGGCCGACACCTTCCCGGCCGCCATTACCGGTATTACCTGGACCTGCGTCGGTGCAGGCGGTGGCAGTTGTACCGCAACTGGTTCAGGTAACATCAACGAAACTGTTAACCTGCCCGTAGGTGGCTCAGTTACGTTCACGGCCAGCGGAACGATTAGCGAGAGTGCCACCGGCACGCTGGCGAACACGGCCACCGTGACCAGCAGCGTCACCGATCCAACCCCTGGCAACAACAGCGCCACAGATACGAATACGCTAACGCCCACCGCGGATCTGGCTATCACCAAGAGTGATGGCCAGGCAACAGCCCTGCCTGGTCAACCCATCACCTACACTATCGTGGCCAGCAATGCCGGGCCAAGCGATGCGCCTGGCACAGGCGTGGCCGACACCTTTCCAGCAGCCCTGACTGGCGTTACCTGGACCTGTGTTGGCGCGGGTGGGGCCACCTGTACCGCTGCCGGGACAGGCAATATTGCCGAGACGGTCAACCTGCCCGCAGGCGGCTCAGTCACCTTCAGCGCCAGCGGCACCCTTGATGCTGGCGCGACGGGCACGCTGGTCAACACGGCCGATGTCACGGCACCTGGCGGCGTCACCGACCCCGACACCGATAACAACTCGGCTACCGACACCAACACGCTGATTCCCACGGCCGATCTTTCCCTCACCAAAACCGATGGGTTGGGGGCGGCCATTCCCGGCCAATCTACCACCTACACCATCACCGTGAGCAATGCCGGGCCGAGTACGGCCGTCAACGCCACTGTCGCCGATACCTTCTCGGTCGATCTTACCGGCATCACCTGGACGTGTACCAGCGCGGGTGGAGCAAGCTGCACCGCCGCCGGTTCAGGCGATATTGCCGACACCGTTACCCTGCCGCCAGGCAGCTCGCTCACTTACGTCATCGATGCCACCATTGACGCCGGTGCGTCCTCCAGCACGCTGGTGAATACGGCTACCATTACCGCGCCCGGCGGCATGACGGATCCCGATACAAATAATAACAGCAGTACAGATAGCACCAACCTCGATGCACCACCGGAGATCACCGCCCTTATCGTGACACCCGGCATGATTAACGAAAACGACACTGTGAACCTGAGTGTGACCTTCACTGACCCCAACACGCTGGAAACGCACGAAGTTGTCATTGATTGGGGTGATGGCATCAGCGAGACGATCAACCTACCCCTTGGCACGCTGACAACCTCAGCCGACCATACCTATCTGGATGACAATCCTACCGGCACACCATCCGACGATTACACTATCACGGTTACCATCAACGAGACAGATGGGGGGACGGACAGCGACACGGCCGTTGTCACCGTCAACAACGTCGCCCCCACCCTTTCCGGCCTCAGCGCTACCGACGTCAGTGAAGGTAGCGCCACCACGCTCAGCGGCATCATCACCGATCCGGGCACGCAAGATACCTTTACCTTGCTGGTCGATTGGGGCGATGGCAGCAGCGAGACGTTTAATTATGGGGCGGGTACGGCCGTCTTTACCGAAACACATACCTACGCGGATGATGATCCCACGGGTACCCCGGCCGATGTGTACACCGTGGCCCTGACGCTGACAGATGATGACACCGGCAGCGCCAACAGCACCACCACCCTCACCGTGCATAACCTGGCGCCGCTGGTAGATGCGGGCGTAAATAGGTCGGTGGCGGTAGGCACAACCGTAACCTTCAATGGCAGCTTTACGGATGCCGGCACGCTGGATACACACACAATTGATTGGGACTTTGGCGATGGCGGTACTGCCTCTGGCACGTTGACGCCCAGCCACACCTTCACCGCAGAAGGCGTCTACACCGTCACGCTTACCGTCACCGATGACGACACCGGGGTTGGCAGCGATTCGCTCATTGTTACAGTTACCGATGGCAGTACCCAGGTGTACGTCTATCTGCCTATTGTCATGGTTAGCAGCAGCACGCCACCTGGGCCAGACCTGGTGGTCAGCAGCCTGGTGGCCTCTGGCAGCAGTATCACGGTTGTTGTAACCAATCAAGGAGATACGGCCGTAACCGACGCTTTCTGGGTAGATGCATACATTGACCCTGATCCCATTCCTACAAGGGTGAACCAGACATGGTTGATATTAGCTGAGCAGGGTTTGGTATGGGGCGTTGATAACGTTACCATAAATCCAGGTCAATCACTTACCCTGGCGATCAACGGTGATCATTATCGGGCCAGCCTGAGCAATTTCTCGGGGAATTTGCTCTCTGGCACGCCAGTGTATGCCCAAGTAGACTCAGCCAACGCCACAACCACTTATGGTGGTGTGCTGGAAAATCATGAGAATAGCGGTGGGGTGTATAATAATATCACTGGGACAACGGCCCAATAAACAGTACGCAGTAAATGGTAATCGGTGATCAGTTCGGATTGATCACCGATTACCAAACAGTCGTTATTAGACATTATTGGATTTAACGTTATGTCAAAAAATAACCCGCAGATTTCGGAGATTGACGCAGATTAAAGGCAAAAAATCTGCGAAATCTGCGTTAATCTGTGGATCAATTCTTATTTCCGATATTGTCTATTGACATCACAAGGAAGAAAACAGATGTTAGACACACGCAGCCGACGCATATTTACGGCCTTTGTCATGGCCCTTTTTCTCACACTTATTTTTATGGCCGTGGGCCGAGGACTTGGCACAGCGGCTGGCGGGGGACTGCCACCTAGACCAACCCCTGCGGCCACGCCTTCGGTTCCGGTCAGCGGAGCGGCCATTCGCCTGCACACATCAGCCTCAGTCCCAGGGGCGTGGACGATCATCGAGTGGCAAAACGAACTGGGCGACTGGTATGAAGTGGAAGGCTGGCGCGGTCATCTGGATGAGGGTAACGTGGATATGAAAACATGGTGGGTCTATCCTGTCAATTTTGGTCAGGGGCCATTCCGTTGGCTGGTGTATACCAGCGAAAATGGTGACTTACTGGCTGTCAGCGACCCGTTTGATCTGCCCCTCCACAACCGCCAGGTGGTCAGCGTAGCGATAGAACTTCCCTGAGATACGGCCCTAAACTATGAGAAATCAGAGTCCTGATGGTGCGTTTGTGAATCATGATAACCAATTTGAGGCGTTCGCCGTGAATCTTTTAGCATCCCATCGGGAATTCTCAACAGTCATCAGTTTGATGAAGTCAATAGCCTCCTGAGGGATGCGCGGCTTGCGACTTTTGGCTTTTGATTTCTGTTTCCAATAGCCGTCTCTGCAAAAACCCATCTGAGCCAGTTTCTTTCGAGTAGAGCAACCGCACACCACAGATTGTTGTTTAGGTAAAATCATATGTTGGGCGTGGCCTCGCGCTGAACTTGTCGAAACGGCCGTAACCCACAACCCATTTCTCACTAACAACCTGCTTCACGTCTACCGCTACACGCTTCGTTAGGCGGCGGTGAAGAAGAGTTACCTTGCTTTATTTGGTTAATGGTTGAGCTGTTTTCAAAGATGTCAAAACATCTTCAATTGCAGAGATAACTGCTTGTGCGTCATCTTGATTATGGACAAGTGAGCCATGCGTTGCACCATCTATAATGCCATGACTACTATTTGTTGATAATTCAGCGATTTCACTTTGAAGATCATTCAAAATTTTTCGAGTGTCATCTGCTGGCGCGCCTTTTGTAAACCATGCGGTATTGGCGCTGATAATCACGAGCGGCATATCTCCTAACGACCCTGTTGCTTTTACTTCATCGTAAGTTGTAGAAGTCGAATTCATTAAATTAAGGATTGTTGCCCAATGTTGAGGTCTTGAAACAAAGGCATTTACTTCAGCCGCTTGTTGTGGCGGAAGTCCTTGAGCATTATTTTTCCCAACTCCAAGAAGTCGCGGAAGTCCGAAATAAGAAAGAATTCGCATTGTATTAACCAGGCTCTCGTCACTTGCGTTTTGTGCTTGTAGTGCTGGGATACGTGTGTTCATATCGGGATGACCAGGGTCAACCAACACCATTCCTACAACTTCTTCTGGGTACTCCGCCGCATACATACGAGCATACAGTCCTGCTACGGAATGTCCTACCATAATATAAGGTCCCGAAATTCCTGCGTTAGCTAGTAGTGTATGTAACTCGATAGTGACTTGTTTTGCGTCACGCGGTTGGGCATAGGGATCTGAATCACTCCATCCCATACCAGCCCTATCATAAGAACATACCCGAGTGTGCTTTGCAATTTCTGGTTGTATCCAAGCCCAATCCGATGACATCATATCTGCTGCCGCGTCTAAAACGACCGTTGGACTTCCTTCTCCAGTGCAGTAAACATGAAGTTTGTAGCCACCGACATCAATGAGTTGACCTAAAGCAGGGTAATTTCGCTGGTCGGATTTCGTAGACAGAGCCTGATAGATTGTGCCTGTGGTAGCCAGAACCAAGATACCAATAATTAGCCACATAATTATGCGTGACATTCGTTTGAGGAGTGGGTTAGTTTTCACGAATATTAATCCTTATAGATTTTATAGAATAAGACATTGCACCTCTAAGTCGCCCAACATTGAGATAAGCCACGCCAACACGCCACGGCCGTTTCCATCTGAACTATAACATTCCCACCCATTTCTACAACTACACGCTTGTTTCTTTTTCAACCTCTATTTTATGAATTAACTCCCCGGGTTTGCTGCCCCCGGAGGTTAACAAAACGACCGGCAGCAAGAGTACAGGCCCGGCTTGTGAATAAATTCCTGATGTTGACTTGAAACTCTCTTTACCCGTATGATTTGCAAAGTTATATGATTTTAGACTATTTGTTTGCCTCGACCTTCTTACACTCAAACGCCCGTCAATTAAGGAGCAAAGAGCAAAACCGACTCGTTTATAAGGTTTAATGCCGTATAACAAGCACCCCAATTTCAAGTAAGTAAAATAAATGGTTGAACACGATCTGTCATAGGCTCACCTGTTCTTCAGGATGAGGAGACTGAAATGACAAAAGTCGCCCGCTATTTCGTGTTTCTCATTGGTGTGGTGCAGCTTTTCTTTGCCCTGGCCTTCTTCCGGCAATTGCCGTTCGCTGTCAATTTATGGCCATTTGAAGGAACCACACCGCTGACGTTCATCTTTATTTCATCTATCTTCGCCGCGGCTGCGGCGCCAACACTTTGGGCCGCTGCCACTGAAAACTATGGCGCATTGGCCGGGATCGGCCTCGACTACCTTATGATCCTGGCACCTGTATCAATCCTTTCCTTCAAACTTGGCGCCAGCGGCGGTAACTCTCAAATGACCGCCTATGGCCTCGTGTGCGTGTTCGGCGCTCTTTTTGGGCTGGGCCTGTTCCTGTGGAGCGCTCGCATCCCCCTTGATCAAACGCTTCCCATGCCCCGCCTGGTGTGGTGGTCGTTCATCATCTTCATCATCGCCCTGCTGATAGTGGCCACCAGGTTGATCCTAAAGGTTCCCAATGCCATCCCCTGGAAGATAACGCCGGAACTTTCGCTTGTTATTGGCTGGATGTTTCTGGGAGCGGCCGTGTATTTTGCCTATGGTCTCCTGCGACCAAGCTGGTTGAATTCGGCCGGCCAGTTGATAGGCTTCCTGGCCTATGACGTTGTCTTGATTGTGCCATTCCTTACACGGTTACCCACCACGCCGCCTGAGTTTCGGCTCGGTTTGATTATCTATACAACCGTCATCTCCATTAGCGGGCTGCTGGCGATTTACTACCTGTTCTTTCATAAACCCACGCGGGACAGGACCTGGATGCACTCAAAACGCGGGTGAGTACGCTCGTATTCTCAATCCATTGAACACAAAATGATGTCACATGTTGCTCATAAGATTCACCTTTCTTCAGGATTCCAGACAAATCTGCCATCGCTTGCTGTAAGGTCAATCTCACAAACTTCCCACTCGGCTACCGGAACACCGCATTGCTGTTAGATGCACACTCGGGCTAGCTGTAGATTTTGACAGATAGCTCGGCAATTTCGCGCTCTAAATGAGCTGGATAAAGTTGTAACCCTGGTGATATATGGTCTGGAATGCCATCAAACATCCAGGCAATTCCCAGAAGCATCACAGCGGTGTAATGATCAAACTGGTCACTGCTATATGGGCCTGCTCCGGCTGCCAGGTTCAACAGACTTCCCTGTGCCAATAGGTACAGGTGTGTTTTTCCAATATCGAACCGCTCAATGTGGGCTTTCATTCGCTGGTGAGGTTGCTGATATAGCCAATCAATATCAATTTCACGATTGGAGTGGCCGGCATTGAAAAGAATGGTTCCAGGTTTTACTTGGCGAAGATGCTCTTCGCTCATTACTCCTTCAACCCCTGTGGCTGTCACAATGATTTGACACGACCAATTCCTTCATCCAAACTAACTATATCGCACCCAAGATGACGTGCTTCCAGAAGTCGCACAGGATCCAAATCAGTAACATGCACAATCGCACCTAAATCGCGTGCTCGCTCAGCTATTCCTTTTCCGACAGGTCCACAACCGAGAATGAGAACGTGTCTCCCAAATAAACTCATTCCGGTCACGTGGCTAAACGCAGGCCAGGCGCTATCCCCAACATGAAACCGATTATGCAAGTCTTTCAGGGGGATCCTCATATTCTAATTGGCTCATCCCTTGCCACCCAAAAACACTGATCCCCTTTGAGGCGGCATAGGCAGCGGCAACATCATCTGTACTATCAACATTGCAGGCTCCTATCACGATCTCAGCACCCGCCTGCTTCAAGGCCAACAGCATGGTAATTTGACGTGTAATATGTCCCCAATAGGCCAACCTTTTGCCACGATAATCTCGTTGAGCGATTTGTCGAGCGTAATGTTCAGTAATAGGTGTGACGTATTGGTACCATGCAAGTTGTGCCTCATCGAATTGGGCAGCAAGCTCCGGGTTCTTTATCTTGGATAGTTCCATTTGATTTACCTCTTCATATTTTTATGGCTCTCAATATAAGAGGATTAGGCGGCTAACGCTACCAGCAATTCCAATTATGGCTTATCTTATGCTTACACTCTGGAAAACGGCTGTTTTGGGATACAAGAAATCCACAAAATTGACCAAAATTCGGGCAAAAATTGAACTATGAAGCAAATCAGGCTCACCAAATAACGACATAATGGCAAAAATCGCACTCAAATCAACCTGTCTACTGGAACAAATCAAACGAGCCTAGTACATCAAATTTCTAAAATTGCGGGGTAATGCTCTTTGAAAACACGACGAGCATCTTCCACGGTAAAAGACCAATGAATCTTACGTTCAACATCGTTGCTGTATTGCTCCCAAGCGAGCAGTTGCCTCTGCAAAGC
>JBGTCV010000111.1:0-5824 GCA_041748655.1 Promineifilaceae bacterium (SeqCode)
ATCAACCTGAGCAATATCCAGGGGAAAACTAATTTTGGCAGGGATAGATATAGGCATTGGTTTCACTCCGTTTTTGAAAATAACTGCCATTCTACATCACCACCAAATCTGGGTGTACCCCATGTATTCCCAAAGAACCAAGATTTTTAACGCAGAGACGCTGAGGCGCAGAGAAATTTGGCTAATCTGCGAAATCTGTTGATATTCAATGATGTTGTTGGCAAGGTAGGGGCAACCCTTGTGGTTGCCCGGTAGATAGTCCGATCAGCATGGTGGGTAGGCACAAGGCCTACCCCTACAGCATGTTAATGGTCAATCATCGGTCCAAATTTGCCAACGCCTGTTCCAAATCCGCCTGGATGTCGGCCACGTCTTCGATGCCGGCGGAGAGGCGCAGCAGGCCGTCGCCGATGCCCAGGCCGTGCCGTTCTTCCGGGGTGAGCGTGCGGTGGGACGAAATGGCAGGGTAGAGCATCAGCGAGTAGATGTCCCCCAGCGAGGTGGCGGGCTGGATCAGCTGCAAGGCGTCCATCAAGGCAAAGATTTCCACCCGCCCGGCACCGCGTACCTCAAATGAGAGCACCGCGCCGCCCCCCTTGCCGCCGCTGAGCCGGTTCATCAATTCAAACTGGGGATGATCCGGCAAAAAGGCGTAATGCACCTGGCTGATTTTGGGGTGGCTTTGCAGCCAGGTTGCGATTTCCAGGGCATTCTGGCACTGCTGGCGCATGCGCAGGGGCAAGGTTTTCAGGCCGCGATGGGCCAGCCACGCCTCGAACGGCCCCAGGCTGCTGCCCAGCAGCTTGTTCAGCCGCACCATTTCGGCTTTTAGCTCATGGCTGGTGGCGACCACTCCGGCCATCACATCCCCATGACCGCCAATAAATTTGGTGGCGCTGTGGATCACCATATCGGCGCCAAACTGGATTGGGTTGCACAGGTAGGGCGAGCAGAAGGTGTTGTCTACCAGCAGTTTGGCGTGGTGGGCGTGGGCCAGTTCGGTCAGGCGGGGCAAATCGGCCACTTTCATGAGCGGATTAGAGATGGTTTCGACGAGAACGGCCGTTACCGGCTCCCGCCGTAAAACTGCCTCAATCCCCGCCAAATCCAGCACATCCACCAGATGCACCGCTGCTCCCAGCTCCGTAAAAATCCCCTGCACCAGCGAATAGGTCGCCCCGTACACATCCGCCGCGACGATAACGGCGCAGCCCGCCCGCACTCCCACCCCCAGCAGCGCCAGGTGTATCGCCGCCATGCCGGAGGGCAGGGCAATGGCTGCTTCGGCGGATTCCAGGTTGGCAACGGCCGTTTCCAATGCCGCCACCGTCGGATTGGCATACCGGGGCGAGTACACATACCCTGGCTGCTCGCCGCCCAGCACGCCGTCCAGCTCATTGGAATCGGCAAAGGTGTAGCCCACAGAAGGGAAAATCGGGGTCACGACAGAATTAACGTTGCTAAAATCGGCTCGTTCACCGGCATGAACGGCGCGTGTGTTAAACTGCTTCTCTTCCAATCTCTTATCTCCAAATCTGAATGGCTAAAAACTTTGACGCAAAGGCGCAAAGAGGCAAAGGTGATTCAAGAAGGTTAAAAATCCTTTCTTTGCGTCTTCTATTTCTTTGCGTTCTTTGCGTCGAAAATCTTTCATTTTTCGATCTATTGAACCGCTAACACTTTATCACAACACCCCCTGCCTGGGCGAACCAAAAATCAGTTTACCGAATCCCCAATTCGTGTTAAGATCAGCTCCCATGAGTGAAACCTTGCCTCCCCTGGAACAGTTTGCCTTAACCTTATTTGATATTGGCGCCGTTCAGCTAGGAAAATTCAAGCTGCACAGCGGTAAAAAGTCGCGCATCTACCTTGATTTACGCCTGCTTGTTTCCCACCCATACGCGCTGCGTCAGGCGGTGGCGGCTTATCGCACGGTGCTGGATACACTTTCGTTTGATCTGCTGGCGGCGACGCCGCTGGCTGGCCTGCCTCTGGGCACGGCGCTTTGTCTGGATATGGACAAACCGCTTATCTACCCGCGCAAGACGGCCAAAAGTTACGGCACGGGCAAGCAGATTGAGGGGGTATGGCAGGTGGGGCAAACGGCCGTTGTCATCGACGACCTCATCACTTCTGGCGACTCCATTTTGCAAGCTATCGTTGCCCTTAAAGCATCGGGCTTGCAGATAAACGACGCCGTGGTGCTGATTGACCGGGAACAGGGTGGGGTGGCTACCATGCAGGAGCACGGCTACAAGCTCCATGCCGCCATCACCATCAGCCGCGTACTCGCCATTTTGGAAGCCCATCAACGCATAACCGGCAAAGAGCGAGAAAAAGTGTTGAAAGCGCTCAGCTAATATTCCGCCCCAGATCTGTTGGTCAACAAGCCCTGCCTGGTGAAACGGCCGTCTACAAATGAGAAACCGCCTGCGTCAGTCAGGGATTGTAACCAAACAGTAACCAAAATCTTGATAATTTGACAATCGAATAAGCCATTAGCAAAAGCTGCTTTTTCAGCTTTTGTCACTCTGCGCTTAAAATTTTCCGTTTTTACTTTTTCAGGAGTTCGCCATGAGCGGTGGCACAACACAATGAATGAAAATTAGCTTTTACACCCTTATTCTTTCTGCCTTTGTCTCTTTGTTCCTTTGTAATTATTTTTTATTTTCGTAGGAGTTCAACATGCCGCCACGCGGCACCACGGCGAATGAAAATTCGCTATTTTCAGGACAGACAACATGAGCGTAAGCTCAACACCATAAATGAAAACGGAGCGCCGCCTTCCAGGCGGCTAAGCCAGCAAGATGCTGGCGCTCCATTTTCTAAGGAGCATATCCATGACTGATTTAACCCGTGGCACAGCCCACGACGTATTTAGCTACAACAAAAACCCCCTCGACGTTATCTTTTCGCCCAAAAGCGTAGCCCTCATCGGCGCTACCGAGCGCGAAGGCAGCGTGGGACGCACTATTTTGTGGAATTTGATGACCAACTCGTTTGGTGGCACCATCTTCCCCATCAACCCGCAGCGCAGCAGCGTCATGGGCATCAAGGCGTATCCCAACATCGGCGAAGTGCCGGAAAAGATAGACCTGGCCATTGTCGTCACACCCGCCCGCACCGTGCCCGGCATCATTCGGGAATGTGTACAGGCTGGCGTGAAGGGCGCCATCGTCATTTCGGCCGGGTTTAAGGAGATTGGTCCGGAAGGGGTGAAGCTGGAGCAGGAAATTCTCGCCGAAGCGCGGCGCGGCCAGATGCGCATCATTGGCCCCAACTGCCTGGGGGTGATGAACCCAATTGGCGGCCTGAACGCCACTTTTGCCAGCTCGATGGCCCGCCCCGGTTCCGTCGGCTTCATTAGCCAGAGCGGGGCGCTGCTCACCTCCATTCTGGACTGGAGCTTCCGGGAAAACGTGGGCTTTAGCTCCTTTGTCTCCATCGGCTCCATGCTGGATGTGGATTGGGGCGACCTGATTTACTATCTGGGCGACGATCCGCGCACCAAAAGCATTGTTATCTACATGGAGTCAATCGGCAACGCCCGCTCATTCCTCTCCGCAGCGCGGGATGTGGCCCTGACCAAGCCGATCATCGTCATCAAGCCGGGCCGCACCGAAGCCGCCGCCCAGGCCGCTGCTTCCCACACCGGCTCCCTGACGGGCAGCGATGAGGTGCTGGCCGCCGCCTTCCGCCGTTCTGGCGTGCTGCGGGTCGATTCAATTGACGATCTGTTTAACATGGCCGAGGTGTTGGCCAAGCAGCCGCGTCCACGCGGCCCCCGTCTGACGATTGTGACCAATGCAGGCGGCCCCGGCGTGTTGGCTACCGACGCGCTCATTTCCAACCGGGGTGAATTGACGCCACTTTCCGAAAAGACAATCGCTGAATTGGATGCGTTCTTGCCGCAGCATTGGAGCCACAGCAATCCGGTCGATATTTTAGGGGATGCGGATGCGGAGCGATATGCCAAAGCGATTCAGGTGGCGGCCAATGATGAAAACAGCGACGGCCTGCTGGTCATCCTGACCCCCCAGGCGATGACCGACCCCACCCAGACGGCCCAGGAGCTGAAAAAGCTGTACGGCCGTCCTCCGCAATACCAATACGGCAAACCGGTGCTGGCCAGTTGGATGGGTGGTGCCGACATTGCCAGCGGTGAAGCGATTTTGAACCAGGCCAACATCCCCACCTTTGCCTTTCCGGATACGGCCGCTCGTGTCTTCCAATATATGTGGCGCTACCATCGGCGGCTGCAAAGTTTGTACGAAACCCCGTTCCTGCCGGAAGAAACCGAAGAAAGCAGCCAAAAAATCAGCGCCATTACCCAGATGTTGATCGATGTACGCCAGACGGGGCGCACCATCCTGACCGAGTATGAATCGAAGCAGGTGCTGGCTGCATACGACATTCCAACGGTGGAAACTCGCCTGGCCCGTTCGGCCGATGAGGCGGTGGAAATTGCCCAGGCGATTGGCTATCCGGTCGTTCTCAAGCTCAACTCCGAGACGATCACCCACAAGACCGATGTGGGCGGCGTACGGCTCGATCTGGCGACCGACAGTGAGGTGCGCCATGCGTACATCACAATGGAGCAGTCAGTCACGGCCAAGTACAGCGCCGACGACTTTTTAGGCGTGACGGTGCAGCCGATGCTGCGGCTGAACGACGGCTATGAGCTAATCATCGGTTCCAGCCCAGACCCGCAGTTTGGGCCGGTGCTGCTCTTTGGCACGGGGGGCACGCTGGTGGAGGTGTTCAAGGATCGCGCTTTGGGCCTGCCGCCGCTGACCACCACGCTGGCCCGCCGCATGATGGAGCGCACCAAGATTTACACGGCGCTGCAAGGGGTTCGGGGCCGCGATCCGGTCGATTTGGCTGCGTTGGAGGCGCTGCTGGTGCGTTTTGGCCAGCTGGCGGCCGATCAGCGCTGGATCAAAGAGATCGATATCAATCCGCTGTTTGCCTCGTCGGACCACCTCATTGCTCTGGATGCGCGGGTGGTGCTGTATGAGCCGGAGGTGACGGAGGATGAGCTGCCGGAATTGGCGATACGGCCGTATCCCGCTCAATACATCAAAAATGTCTCCACCGAAGACGGTATGCCCGTCACCATTCGCCCCATCCGCCCCGAAGATGAACCAATGATGGTGAAATTCCACGAAACGCTGTCTGAGCGATCTGTCTACTTGCGCTATTTCCGCGCCTTTCAGCTGGACCAGCGGGTAGAGCACGAGCGGCTGACCCGCATCTGTTTTGTCGATTATGACCGGGACATGGCGTTGGTGGTGACCACCAAAAATAAAAAAACCGATGAGGAAGAAATCATTGCCGCTGGTCGATTAACCAAATCGCGAGGCGATGTGGAAGCTGAGTTTGCCATTCTGGTAAACGATCGCTACCAGGGCCAGGGCATTGGCACAGAGATGCTGGTCCATCTGCTAGAGGTGGGCAAGCAGGAAGGGGTCAAGCGGGTGGTGGCTTATTTGCTGTCGGAAAATCGGGGAATGCGAGCGATCTGCCTTAAGCTGGGCTTCCGCCTGGAGCGGGAAGCGGAGCTGATTAAGGCAATTATCGACCTGGATTAGTTGGATTGGTTGAGATTGGACCAATCTCTAAGATTAGTCCAATCTATGCTTTCAACAGCTATTTTATTTTTCCAAATTCTTTTCGGCTAATTCCTAGTACATCAAATTTCTAAAATTGCGGGGTAATGCTCTTTGAAAACACGACGAGCATCTTCCACGGTAAAAGACCAATGAATCTTACGTTCAACATCGTTGCTGTATTGCTCCCAAGCGAGCAGTTGCCTCTGCAAAGC
>JBGTCV010000112.1:0-23405 GCA_041748655.1 Promineifilaceae bacterium (SeqCode)
CCGTCAGCTTCGGCGCGGCCTGATCGGCCAGCGGCGTCAGCCCCAGCCGTTCCAACCACTGCGCCTCGACCGCTTCCGGCAGCTTTTGGCCGCGCAGCCCCGGCCCGTAGCGCAAATTGGCCCGCACCGACCGCTGAAGCAGCAACGGCCGTTGAAAAACCGTCGTCACCCGCCGCCGCTGCGCCAGGCCAAGCTCCGGCGTCGCCAGCTGCCCGTCGAACCAGATCTTGCCCTGGCTGGCTGGCTCCAAAAAGTTGAGCAGCCGCAGCAGCGTGCTTTTGCCCGCTCCGCTTGGCCCCACCAGCGCCAAAATTTCCCCCGGCTGAATGGTCAGCTGGTCGAGGTTGAGCACGGTACGGCCGTCGTACACCTTTTGCACCTGGGAAAGCTCGTACACGGGTTGGCTCATCGCCCCGCCCCCCGCTGTTGCAAACGATACAGGGCCAGGTTGGCCAGCAAGGACAGCAGCAGCAAAATGAGCCCCAGGGCAATCGCCAGGGCAAACTGCCCCCGCCGCGTCTCCAGCACGATGGCTGTCGTCAGCACCCGCGTCTCGCCGCGAATGTTGCCGCCCACCAAAATAACCGCACCCACCTCGGAGATGATGCTGCCAAAGGCGGCCACAATTGCGGCAAACACGCCCAGCTTGGCTTCCAGCAGCATCGTTCGCGCCAGCTGCCAGCGGGTAGCCCCCAGGGCGCGGAGCTGCAAGGGCAAGAGGGGATCGAGGGATTGAACGGCCGTTAACGTCAACCCCACCACCAGGGGCCAGGCGATAATCGTCTGCGCCAGGATCATTGCCGACGGGGTAAACAGCCAGCCCCAACTGCCCAATGGCCCCTGGTTGGAGAGCATCAGGTAAACAAAAAGGCCCACCACCACCGGCGGCAGGCCCATGCCAGTATAAATCAACGGAATGACGCAGCCGCCGCCAGGAAAGCGCCCCATCAGCCCCAGCAGCGCCCCCACCGGCAGCCCCAACAGCAGCGCCAGCAGCAGCGCCACCCCCGTCACCCGCAGCGTCAACCCCACAATCGCCAACAGCTCCGGATCACCGGAAACCAGCAGTTGAACAGCGTTGAGGAGAGCGTCGAGCAATGTTTGCATAAATGATTTAACCGCAGAGAGAACGCGGAGGGCACAGAGAAAGCTAAAAAAAACTCCGCGTTCTCTGCGCCCTCCGCGGTTAGAATTTTACTGGTCGTGCCACGCCTGCGAATCTGGGTAGAACAGCGGCTGGCCGTAAACGTCCCTGCCAAATTCGGCAATCACAGCCTGAACCTCAGCGCTGGTGAGCCATTCGGCAAATTTTTGCGCTAAATCTTCATTGATGTTGCCCTTGTCCGGGTTCACCGGGATGATCCCGTACGGATTATACAGCGTCGGATCGGCGTTTTCATCTATGCTGTTCCCGCCCACCATGATGGCCAGATTGGTCAGTGACTCCTGCTGGCTTAAAAAGGTACCCCGGTCGGTGAGGGTGTACGCGCCGCTTTCATCGGCAAAGCGCAGCGTTTCCCCCATCCCTTGTCCCAGCGATTTAAACCAGTCCACGTCCGGGTCGCTGGGCAGGCCAGCGGCGGTCCACAGCGAGCGCTCCATCGAATGGGTGCCGCTGTCGTCCCCCCGCGAGGCAAAGGTGGCGTTGGTCGCGGCGATGGCGTTCAGTGCGTCGGTGGCCAGCGCCATGCCTTGAATCCCGGCCGGGTCATTTACCGGCCCCACCAGGATGAAATCGTTGTACATCACGTCGAACCGTGCCGTGCCGTGCCCGTCTGCCACAAAAGCGTCTTCGCGGCTGCGGGCATGCACCAAAATGACATCGGCGTCCCCGGCTTCACCCAGGGCAACTGCCTGCCCGGTACCGACGGCAATCACGTCTACGCGGGCTTTAAATTTTTCTTCAAAATCGGGCAAAATCACGTCCAGCAGGCCGGAATCCTCGGTGCTGGTGGTGGTGGCCAACCGCAGCACGGCCGTTTCTTCACTGCCACCACATGCGGACAGGAAGAGTACGGCCGTTGCCCAAACAAACAATCGCCAAAACTTCATGATCCTTTACCTCCATTCTCGTTGATTTTTTGCCAGGCAGTGCGGTAATGTACGTCCATCGTGGCGGCGGCACTGATGGAACCGGTCTCGGCCACCGCTTGCAGCAGCGCCATGCGCCAGATGGAGAAGATGACTTCGCCGTTACTTTCTAGCCAAAGATTGAGTTGGGGATTCATGGTCACTCCGCTATTTTGCCTGAATGGGGCGTTTGAGCCTGTTTTTGCCGGGCAAAGATTATAGTGCGAGATGGGGTTTGGGTGAAGTGGGGTTTTGGGGTGGGGGACGGCCGTTCCGTTGCGAAGGGTCGTGGTAAAATAACGGCCGTCGAGATCAAAACAAATTTTCAGGCCGCAGCGTGCCTATTCCGAAGATGCTTTATGGGAGAGTTTGGATGACACAAAAACAGCTTGGGCTGCCCGTTGATGATTCACTGATTCCCTTTTTTGAGCCAAAAGGCATTGTGTTGGTTGGCGCTTCGCGCAATCCGATGAAGCTGGGCTTTGGCCTGGCGCGGAATCTGGTGCAGAGTGGCTACGAGGGGGCGATCCATTTTGTAAATCCGGGCGGTGGGACGGTGCTGGAACGGCCATTACATCCCAGCCTCGCCCACGTCCCCAACCCCGTCGATTTAGCCGTGCTGCTGGTACCCGCCCCCGCCATGCCCCAGGCAATCGCCGACTGCGGCGAGCGGGGCATCCGGGCGGCGATTTTGGCGGCGGGTGGCTTCCGCGAAACCGGCGCGGCGGGCGCGGCGTTGGAGCAGGAATGTCTGCGCGTGGCGCAGCGGTACGGCATCCGCCTCATCGGGCCAAACTGTATTGGCCTGCTGGATACGCACCTGCCGCTGGACACCACCTTTTTGCCGCCACCTGGCCCCACGCCCGGCGCGGTCGCCTTCATCTCTCACTCCGGCGCGATTTGCGCGGCGGTGATCGATTGGGCGCGCGGGCAGGGATTTGGCCTGTCCCGGCTGGTTAGTTTGGGCAATCAGCTGGACGTGACGGAGACGGATGTGTTAACGGCCGTTGCCGCCGATCCCCATACGCGCGTGGTCACCTTGTATTTGGAGGGCGTGTCAGACGGCCGTCGCTTTGTGCAGGTGGCCGAGCAGGTGTCGCGGCAAAAGCCAGTGCTGGCGCTGAAGGTGGGCCGTTTTGCCAGCGGGCAGCGGGCCGTGGCGTCCCACACCGGGGCGCTGGCGGGGCAGGAATCCGCCTTCGACGCCGCCTTTGCCCGCGCCGGAGTGATGCGGGCGGAAACCAGCGAAGAGCTGTTTGACTGGGCGCGAGCGCTGGCCTGGTGCCCGCTGCCGCAGGGACGACGGGTGGCGGTGCTGACCAACGCCGGTGGGCCTGGCGTTACCGCCGCCGATGCGCTGGAAGGGCACAGGTTGCAATTGGCGGCATTGGCTCCTGAGACGGAAGCCCGACTGCGCCAGATTTTGCCTGAGGCCGCCAGCCTGCACAATCCGGTCGATATGTTGGCCGGGGCGTCGCCGGAGCAGTATGCCGTTTGCCTGCGCATCTTGCTGGAAGATGCCGGGGTGGACAGCGTGATGGTCATTTTGCCGCCGCCGCCGATGCATTCGGCCGGGGGCGTGGCCAAGGCGATGCTGCCCATCATTTACGCCACGGGCAAGCCGGTGGTGATTGCCCTGATGGGGGAGACGATGATTCAGGAGGCGGTGGCTCATTTTCGGGCGGCACGGGTGCCGGAATACCGCTTCCCCGAACGGGCGGCGGCGGCGCTGGCGATCTTGTCCCGCCGGGCGGAGTTTTTGCAGACGGTGCCGATGGCTCCAGAACGGCCGTGTCCGGCAGCAGCCATTCAAGCACAGCAGATTTTGGCGGAAGCAGGGGGTGAACCGGGCGCTTTTTTGCCAACGGCCGTTTGTCAGCAGCTCCTCACCGCGTACGGCATCCCCGCGCCCGGTAGTGGTCTGGCCACCACGGCGGCTGAGGCGATGGCGCTGGCACGACAGGTGGGGCTGCCGGTGGCGCTTAAAATCGCCTCGGCCGACGTGCCGCACAAGTCGGATGTGGCTGGCGTGGTTTTAGATGTGGGGGAGGAAACGGCCGTGGCTGCCACCTTCAGGCAGATGATGACCGACGTGCAAACAGCTTTGCCCCACGCCAGACTGGACGGCGTTACGATTCAGCCAATGGCCCCCGCCGGGCAGGAGGTCATTGTGGGGGTGGTGAGCGATCCGCAGTTTGGGCCGCTGCTGATGTTTGGTTCTGGCGGGGTGGAGGTGGAGGGGTTGAACGATGTGGCCTTTGCCCTGGCTCCGCTCACGCAAACAGAAGCTGAATCGCTGCTGAAAAAGACCTGGGCGGGACGAAAGCTGGCGGGGTATCGCAACGTGGTGGCAGGGGATGAAACGGCCGTACGCGACATTATCCTGCGCCTGGGCCAGCTGGCCGCCGACTGCCCGCAGCTGGCCGAAATCGAAATCAACCCCCTGCGCGTGTTTTCCAACGACCACGGCGCAGTCGCGCTTGATGTGCGGGCACGTTTGGCGGCATGATTGGGTTGGACATTGTGCCAATTGTCTGATTCAAAAATGGATGGTACAAACAGGGGCTCTTGGGTAACTTATGGGTTGACAATCCGTGAGGCGTGAAACGTGAAACGTGAGAAGAAGGCTCATCGCGTTTCACGCTTCACGTTTCAGCAGCGTTACCTATTGGCACACACAGGGATTTCGTAGATGAATGTAGGCACCAACGGCATTGTGGTTGATCAGCATGGCAACGTACTGTTGATTAAGCGGAACGACACGCTCACCTTTGCGCCGCCCGGCGGCGCTTTAGACGCAGGCGAACTACCCCCAGATGGTGTGGCTCGCGAGGTGCGCGAAGAAACCGGGCTGATCGTGCTGCCCGTGCGGTTGGCGGCGCTCACCTTTTTGCCCCTCACCCCCGACGGCTTCCTGGGCTTTACCTTTCGCTGTTTGCTGCGCGGCGGCGAGATCCTTACTTCGGAAGAGTCGCCGGTGGTGGGCTTCTTTAGAACCAATCCGCTGCCCCGCCGCATGAGCAGCTTTCACCGGGAACGGCTGGTAAATGGGCTGACTCACGCAGAGGAACGGCCCTTATTCTTCCAGCATAGCGTTTCTCCCTTCAACAAAATGGCCCGCTTTGTCCTGCGCAACATTGTTTACCGCTGGCTGGACGTGAAGCGCAAGCTCAACGGACTGCCGCCCTTCCAGCCGCCGCCCACCTGGGAAGTAGCCACCTATCTGCTCTGCCGCAACGAGGCGGGCGGCTATTTGTGGCACCGCCCCAGCGCCGACGCACCCTGGCAGCTGCCGGGTGGGGTGGTTTCTGGTTTATCTGCGCCGTGGGAAACGGCCGTAATCCTGGCCCAACAGCAAACCGCCCACACCCTCCAGCCCAGCCACCTGAGCGATGTGTACCTTGGCCCAAACGGTAATCGGCTGAGCCTCGTTTTCCTGGCTGAGATGGCAAAACCGATCTCCGCAAACCAGTCCAACCTGGGCTGGTTTGCTCCTGGGCAGGAACCGGCCAACAGCCAACCGCAGCAGCGCCAGATGGTGGCGAACGCTTCCTGGGCCAACCAGCCGACGCGGTTTTTTATGTTGACAGAGGCGTGAAAAGCCTCTGTGGGGTTTCCATTCTTACCGCAATTTCCCTGGAAACTGTACTTCAGAATAGTTGCTGGCTGTCAAACCCCTGAATTCTAAAGAGCCATAAATTTAAACCACAGTTAACTTTTGCTTTAACTGTTGATCGCATTGGGATGAACGGCTGTAAACTTTTTAGCAAACGGCCGTTCATTTTTCATTATTCATCGGTCAACTTTTAAATGAACCCCTTGTCTTGTTTTACTCCATACTGCTCCGGCATAATCACAACCAGGTTAAAAATAACGCTTCGGAATGTTGCGGCATGGAACGGATGAAACCCCGCAGCTTTCCAAGAATCAGATCATTTTAAGGAGAAGGATTATGGTATTTAAGACGGTTAAACAAGCCGCCTGGCTTCTGTTTTTGGCGACGATTGTGTTAAGCCTGGTGGCTTGCCAATCCACCAGTGAACCGGTAGAGGTGACGCGCGTCGTCACCGAAACGGTCACTGAAGAGGTGGAAGTGACCCGCACCGTAACGGAAACCGTTACTGAGCAGGTAGAAGTGGAAGTAACCCGGATTGTGGAAATGGCTGATGATGCCGAAACGGCCGATCCTGGCAGTTTGGTCATCTATTCAGGCCGCAGCGAGAGCCTGGTGCAGCCAATCATCGATCAGTTTGCGGCGGCTACAGGCATTCAGGTGCAGGTGCGCTATGGCGGCACGTCTGAAATCGCCGGTGTGCTGCTGGAAGAAGGGACGAACAGCCCTGCCGACGTGTTTTATGCCCAGGACCCAGGCGGTTTGGGCGCGGTGGCCCAGGTTGGTTTGCTCGCTCCCCTGTCGGCCGACATCTTGGACCAGGTGCCTGCCCGCTTTGCCGCAGAAGATGGCACCTGGATAGGCATTTCCGGGCGGGCGCGGGTGGTGGTCTACAACACCAGCGCCATTACCGACCCGGCCACACAACTGCCGACCGACATTTTTGATTTTGTGGACCCGGTGTGGAACGGCCGTATCGGTTGGGCGCCTGGCAATGGCTCATTCCAGGCAATGGTCACCGCCATGCGTGCCGTCTGGGGCGAAGAGAAAACTAGCGAATGGCTTACCGGCATTCAGGCCAATAACCCCATCGTTTACAGCGGCAATACCCCCATTGTCTCCGGCGTCGCTGCTGGGGAAGTGGATGTTGGCTTTGTGAACCATTACTACCTCTACCGCTTCCTGGCGGAAGAAGGGGAAGGCTTCCAGGCACGCAACCAGTTTCTGACGGGCGGTGGCCCTGGCTCGCTCATCATGGTCTCGGGCATCGGCATCCTTAACACTGCGCCCAACGCGGCCAACGCCCAGCGCTTTGTTGAGTTCATGCTGTCTGCTCCAGCTCAACAATATTTTGCCTCGCAAACGGCCGAATACCCCGTCGTTGAAGGGGTGAGCACCAGCCCCGGCTTACCGGCCCTGGCAGACCTGGACAGCGTTGCCCTGGACATCTCACTGGCCGATCTGGCCGATCTGGACGGCACGCAGGATATGCTGCTGGCGCTTGGCATTATCGAATAACAGGTAACTATTCAGGTGCAAGGCACTGGCCGTGGAACCGTTTGGCCAGTGCCTCGCACCACGATAACAGAAGGTTTAACTATGGTTAACTTTTGAGTTAACTGGACGTTTGTTTCACTTGATCGTTTGTTAATTCAAAAGTTGACCACCCTCCCTTGTTTCAATTCCTATTCACGGGATAATTTCCCCTGAGATTAACCGTATTTTACGGCAACAATTTTCCACTTTTTAGGATTAAAAATGGGCGTAACAGATTTTGGCGGCGTGCGCTCGCTGCCGAGAATCAAGCTTGAACTGAATAAAACCTGGCTGCGCGACCAGCATTGGTCGCCATTTTATTGGCTGCTGGTGGGCAGCGCCGGATTGGTGGCTGCCCTCATTTTGCTGGTTCCCGCTTACCTGCTGCTGCGGGTGGGCAGTGGCTGGGCCGAGGCGTGGCAAACCCTTTCCCAGGCGCGCACCCTGGAAATTTTGGGCAACACGCTAAAGCTGGCGGTGTCGGTTACGGCCGCTTCCGCACTCCTCGCCGTCCCCCTGGCCTGGCTGACAACCCACACCGATTTGCCAGGCAAAAAGCTGTGGGCCGTCATTGTGGCCCTGCCCCTGGTGGTTCCCAGCTACGTCGCCGCCTATCTGTTTGCCTCGATTCTCACCCCCAAAGGGCTGCTGCAACAAATTTTGCACCCCATTTTCGGCGTCGAACGGCTGCCGAACTTTTACGGCTTCCCCGGCGCGTTTATGGTGCTGACGCTGGTGAGCTATCCATTTATTTTCCTCACGGTGCGTAGTGCCCTGAAAAAGATGGACCCGGCCCTGGTGGAAGCGGCCCGCAGCCTGGGGCTGTCGCCGTGGCGTGCTTTTTGGCGGGTGACGCTGCCTTATTTACGGCCGTCTATCACCGCAGGTGGTTTGCTGGTTATGCTCTACACGCTGCGCGACTTTGGCGCTGTCACCATGCTGCAATACTCCACCTTCACCCGCATCATCTACAACCGGTATACGGGCTACAAGCTGGACATGGCGGCGGCGATGGCGTTGGTGCTGGTGTTGGTAACGGCCGTTATTCTCTACCTTGAACAGCGCAGCCAGGGCAAAGCCCGCTACGCCCGCGTTTCCATCGGCGTCGCCCGCGCCCAAACCCCCGTGAAGCTGGGGCGCTGGCGCGGGCCTGCGCTGGCCTTTGTGAGCCTGCTCTCCTTTTGGGCGCTGATTGTGCCCACGCTGGGGCTGGCTTACTGGTTCTGGCGCGGCTTGAAGCAAGATTGGGGCGTAAAAAGCCTGGGCGTGGCCCAAACCAATGTGGAATCGCTGCTGACGCTGGTACAGCCAGCCTGGAATTCGCTGTCGGCTTCGCTGCTGGGGGCGGGTTTGGCCATGCTGCTGGCCCTGCCGATTGCCATTTTGGTCGTGCGCCGTCCGGGGCGATTGAGCCGTCTGTTTGAACGGCTCACCTACGCCAGCTTTGCTCTGCCCGGCATTGTGGTTGCTCTGGCTTACGTCTATTTTGGCACCAATTACGCCCTGTCGCTCTACCAAACCTTGCCCATGCTGCTCATCGCCTACGTTATTTTGTTCATTCCGCAGGCGGTGGGGGCGCAGCGCAGTTCGCTGATGCAGGTATCGGCCAATTTGGAAGAGGCGGCACAAAGCTTGGGGAAACGGCCGTTTACCATTTTTCACCGCATTACCCTGCCCCTGGTCCGTCCGGGGATGCTGGCGGGGGGGGCGCTGGTCTTCCTCACCTGCATGAAGGAGCTGCCCGCCACCCTCATTTTAAGCCCGCTGGGCTTCAACACCCTGGCTGCCCAAATCTGGACCAACATCGGCGAAGCGTTCTTCGCCCGCGCCGCCGCCCCCACCCTGCTCTTACTCATCCTCTCCTCTATTCCCCTGGCCTGGATGACGCTGCGAGAAAAGGAATAATTAATGGTTAATGGTAAATTGTAAATGGTTATCCAAAATCATTAACAATTAACAATTAACCATTAATCGTTAACCATTAACTATTGTCTGCATGTCCGCCGTAACCTGCCAAAACCTCCACAAATCGTTTGAAAACCTGCCTGTGGTGCAGGACGTGAGCCTGACGGTGCCGCCGGGGCAGATTTTGGTGCTGCTGGGGCCGAGCGGCTGTGGCAAAACGACCACGCTGCGGCTGATTGCCGGATTTGAGCGGTTGGATAACGGCCGTATCGAAATCGATCATCAACTGGTCGCCGACAGCAGCCGCCATGTGCCCCCGGAAAAGCGGCGCATCGGCATCGTTTTTCAGGATTACGCCATCTTCCCCCACCTCTCCCTGGCCCAAAACGTCGGCTTTGGCCTGAAGCGGGGGCAGTCGGCCCGCGTAGAGGATATGCTGGCGTTTGTGGGTTTAGGCGGGCTGGGGGAGCGGATGCCGCACCAGCTTTCTGGTGGGCAGCAGCAGCGGGTGGCGCTGGCGCGGGCGCTCGCGCCGCAGCCCGTGGTGCTGCTGCTGGACGAGCCGTTTTCTAACCTTGATGCGGCTTTGCGGGTGGAGATGCGGCAGGAGGTGCGGCGGCTGTTGAAGGCAAGTGGCACAACGGCCGTATTCGTCACCCACGATCAGGAAGAGGCGCTCTTTATGGGGGACCAGGTGGGGGTGATGCACGCCGGGCGGCTGGAGCAGGTGGGCACGCCTGAAGCGATTTTCCACCAGCCGCGCACCCGCTTTGTGGCCGAATTTTTGGGCCAGACTGATTTTTTGCCGGGTGAAGTGACGCCGCAGGGGGTGCAAACGCCGCTGGGGCTGCTGCCGCAGCAGCTTTCGCTGGCCAGCGGTACCCAGATTGAGGTGGCGGTGCGCCCGGATGATTTGTTGGTAAAGCCGGATGAGGTGGGCAACGGCCGTATCGTTTCCCGGCAGTTTGTGGGCATCGCTTTTGTCTACGAGGTGCGTCTGCATGATGGCACGCTTATCCACAGCTGGCAGCCGCATGAGAACAGTTTGGTGGAGGGAACGGCCGTAACCGTCCAGTTTGCCACCCCGCACCCCCTCCCCTGTTTTCACCAAAACCGCATCGTGCCCGACAAAAGTCGCTGAACGGGTACTCAGTTGTTCGTATAATTGGAGGTAATTACGTAATAAAGCAATTAGGTAATTGGGTAATTCATCCGCAAACAAACCAATTGCTCAATTACCCAATTACTCAATCACCCATAAGGAGAATCCCATGATTATTAAACCAAAAGTTGTTGAGGCGATGAATGCCCAAATCCAAAGTGAATTTGCGGCTTCGGCTCAATATGTGGCCATTGCCGTTTACTTTGATGAACAAGCCCTGCCGGACCTGGCCGCTTTCTTCTACCGCCAGGCGGAAGAAGAGCGGCTGCACGCCATGAAGTTTGTCCACTTTATGCTGGAAGCGGGAGCCAAGCCAATCATCCCTGGCCTGCCGGAGATGCGCAACGAGTTTGGCAGCGCCAGCGACGCGGTGCAGTTTGCGCTGGATCAGGAGATCAAGGTGACCAACCAGATCAACAATCTGGTTTCCATTGCCGATGCGGAAAAAGATTACGCCAGCAGCCAGTTTCTGCAATGGTTTGTGACAGAACAGGTGGAAGAGGTTGATTCGATGACCACGCTGCTGAACACGATCAAACATGCCGGTGGGGCGCTGCTGCTGGTTGAGGATTTCGTGCGCCGCACGATGGCTGCCGGTGGCGGGGAAGCAGCGGCTGGTGAATAACCTGTAGAAACAGCCCCTGATTTTTATTGCACCGACGCTGCTCACGCTGCCGAATGGGGTGAATTACGGCCGTATCCACCCCCAAGCCCCACATCCTGGCCCGCCTGCAAAACCCACACCCTCTGGCTGGGAAAATTGCGCGGGCCGGTTTGTTATGATCCTGCTGTGCCAATGGCTGAACAATTTTTGCGTGAAGAAACGGCCAATTACCAGTTGATGTGGCCCTGTTACGTTTCGCTTGCCGTATCTTCCGGTTGAAAGGCGATTTGCACGGCCGTTTCCACTCCTGTGCTGGCAACCTTACTCATCCGTGCTAAAAACAGGCGGAGATCGTGCCAAATCCGAGTATGTCTACTACCATTCGACTCCATCTTAAATCACCAAAAATGGAGTTCAAATCATCATGTTTTCTCAAATCTGGAATGCCTGCAAAAGCCTGTTCAATCGCGTCAGAGAAACAGTCAAACAATGGATCAAACCGGCCAATGTCACCCTCGCCGTTGGCGCCATCACCGAGTTGTCACGCTCCAAGACCGACCTTGTGTTGGCAAATTAACTCCTCCACGCCATTTTCCAGGCTAAAGTATGCCCGTTTTGTGTGATTCATCTATCATTCGGCTCCATCTTACATCTCTCGAAATGGAGTTCTCAATCGTCATGTTTTCTGCAATTTGGAATGTCTGCAAGTCTATCGTCAACCGAGGTAGTCCGGCACAAAGGTCTGTACCAGTTGCCAATCCTGTCATCTGTTCTACAATAGCTAAAAGACCCTGACACGCTGGTGAAGACTTGAGACTGCGGAATTCAACCCTCAAAATAGTGCGTACCCTGTATCCTCGCCTGGCCTCATTGCCACACGCAGAACAGGATGCCGCAGCTGGCTATGCTATCCGGGCGCTGGTCTTTTCGCCATTGGCGATAGCGGCACTGATCTGGCTGGCGCAGATCACCCATCTGGCGGTGCTGACTCCTTTCTGGCCCCTGATCATCATCACGTTTGTTTTGATGCTCATCCTGAGTCGCCTCTGGTTCCAGACCTTCTACCAAACAGAAAGCGGCGGCTATCGCTCAGAAGGGCGCACTTTCTGGGGTGAGGTGCTGTGGTCGGCGGTGCTGGTCGCCGGGCCAACTGTAGCGTGGCTGGGTGTCATCCTTGTCTGCCTCAATTTTCTGCTCACAGGCCTGGGCGGGAGCATCGCCCATCGGCTGCGTATCCTCTCGCGGAGCCTGCTGCAGCTGTCGATAGTCTTTCTTACTTTGCTGGAAGCACATCTTTACCAAACGCTGGGCGGGAGTTTCCCGATGCGTGACCTGAGCATAGAGGCGGTGCTGCCTGCCATCGGGGCGACGCTGGTGGGCTTTAGCCTGGGATCGCTCCTTGTTGCCGGAGCGATGTCGCTGGTACGGGCGATGGCCGGGCAGATCAGGACACCTCGAGTCTCTGGGATGCGGCTAGTGATGCAATTTGGTGGGCCGCTCATCGGCCTTGTAGCCATCCTGCCCGCTGGACTATACAGCCTGGCCGGATGGGGAAGCTATCTGGCGTTCTGGATGATCATGCTTGGCGCGACCCTGACAGTCGACCGCCTCAGTCGTACGCTTGAAGCCGTGCAGCGACGTACGGCGGAGATGGCCGAATTGGAGCACTTCAGCCGGGACGTGATCAAGTCTGAACCGGACATTGAATTCCTTTCGAAATTGTTAGCAGAGTACGCCCCACAGCTTTTCCCCAATGGCCGGATCAGCGCTGTGCTTTATCCGGATAGCTCCCTACTGCATCATCCTGCCGGCTGGCAGGCGCCCCTGCCACCGGACTTTCGAATGGCACACGGACAATCATCGGTTGGGAGTGAAGGGCTGATCGCGCCGATCATCGTGCCAGGTACGTCTCGCCCAGGCGGTCATATCTACCTGGAAACGCAAAATCCAGGAGACGTGCGCCAGTTGATGCCTGCCCTGCAATCTCTTTCTGGGCAGGTAGCGTCGGCTTTGCTGCGTTTGGATGTTACCCGGCAGTTCATTGCTGAACGTGTGGCCAGGGAACGAGTCGACCGGGAACTGGCCCTCGGTGCCCGAATTCAGGCCAGCCTGCTGCCGAACGAGCTGCCCCAGCTCGACCGGTGGAGCTTTACAGCCACGCTGACCCCGGCTCGTGAAACGTCCGGTGACTTCTACGATATCTTCTCGCTGGGCGGTGGGCGGTTGGGATTGGTGGTAGCAGATGTAGCCGATAAGGGGCTTGGCGCAGCCTTCTACATGGCCCTTAGCCTGACACTTCTGCGGACCTACGCTGTCGAGTCAGCTATTCGTTATGCTCGCTCCTACCCTACCCGGATCGGGGCCGTGCTGGAAACGGTCAACGAGCGCTTGATCCAGGATACCAACGGCGAGACGTTCGTGACGCTATTTTATGGAGTGCTCGATCTACGCAGCGGTAAATTATGGTATGCCAACGCCGGGCACAACCCGCCCATCGTAATCCGGCGTGACAGGCGGCGCAGGCCGCTTTTGCTCAAGCGGACGGGCATGGTGCTCGGTATGTTTGAATATCAACGCTGGCGGAGACGCAGCCTGACGTTGGAAGAAGGTGATTTGCTGGTGGCTTACAGTGACGGTCTGACTGAGGCCATGAACGCGCAGCATGAACAGTGGGGCGAACAGCGTCTGATAAAGGCCACACGCCAGCACAGGGAAACTCCCTTAGAGGAGCTTCAAGGGCAGTTACTGGCGCAGGTGTATGACTTTATGGAGGGCGCGCCTCAGCACGATGACATTACTTTGATGCTTGTCCGTCGTGAACGGTAATTTCCGGAAAGGCTTTCGAATCCTGTGGTGGCTACTTAACTCATCCACCAGCTTGCGCCAGACTAAAGCATGTTATTTTTCTTCATTTTGGCTATGATATTACGGTCATCAACATCACCAAATGGAGTAACTCATCATGTTTTCGGCTCTCTGGAATGCTTGCAAATCCCTCTTTAATCGCATCAAAAACACCGTTGAGAAAATCACCAAACCAGCAACATCGTCTCTTGTTGCTCATGCTGTCACCGATATAACTCGAAATCGCAGAGAACTGGTAATCGAGAATGCCCTTCTTCGTCAACAACTGATTATCCTGAACCGACAGGTCAAACGGTCGAAGTTCACCAATGGCGACCGATTAAGTTTGTTGTTTCTTTCTCCCCATTGTGTCAATATAGGGTGAGACACTCCAAGCCTCGAATTTAGTGTTGAATGCGAGGACAAAGAGGAACATCCCGATTCACAGCTTCTCACCATCAGGGTGTGGCAGGAAACAGTAAACGACCAAATCCAATGGCAGGGCAAACTGCGCCACGTTCCCAGCGGTGAGATTCGCCATTTTCGTGGCTGGGCTGCGTTGATTCCCGTAATATTGGACATACTGCGCCGCCACAACGACCAAAATCTTGCAAACAATGGCGGATAGAAGTTAGCGCAGCAGCCCGGCCACCACTGCTTCCAAAAGTAGGCTTTGCCCCTGGCTCCAGGCGGCTTGATAAACTTCTGGCTCCAGATCGCCCTCCAGGCTGATCCGGAGCCGTTCTGCCACTTCCGAAAGAATGGGCTGCTCGGTTCTTAGGAATAAGGGCAAACTGCTGAGGGGATGATGCAGCACCACAGCCAACAATTCGACCGCTTCGACCTTTTTGCCCTGCACAGCCCACACCCGGGCCAGGTCATGCAGTGTTCCAACCATTTCCCGGATTTGGCCGGTTTCTTCGGACACTTCCAGACTGAGGCGAAAGCACCGTTCAGCCTGGTCAAGTTTGCCCAGGTAAAAGGCCACGTCCCCCAGATTGTCGTACGATTGTTGGATCGTCCGGCGATAGCCCAGGGCTTGAGCCGCCGCCAGGCTGCGATCATAAAAGGGTTTGGCTTTGGCGTAAGTGCCCAGGCCCAAAGCCACGCGGCCACGCACCAGGGCGGCCCAACTCAAACCGAAATGTTCGCCAATCTCCTGGCTAAATATCTGCAAAGATCGGTCAACCTTTTCCTGAGCTTCAGTGAGCTGCCCCTGGCCAATGAGGGCTGAGGCCGTAAAGTTAAACGAAATAGTCTCTCCCCACCGGTCGCCGATCGCTGCCCCGATCTGGCGCCACTCTTGGGCGGCCTGAATCACCTCAGCAAAATTGTTCAAGTAAAGGTAACTTAATGAAGCGCAGCAAAGCGCATACAACAGCGCTTCCGGTTGGTTGAGAGGTCGAATGAGCGCCACGGCTTCAGTGGATGACAGCGAACCCTGTTCAGGATTGCCGATGATCCCCGTAAAAAAGCCTCCATACCCCAGCGCCTTGCCGCGTACCAGTTTGGCTGTCTCGTCACCAGAAAGGGGGTACATCTGCCTGGCCACTTCCTGAAAGAGCGCGATGGCGGCCTGATTCCAGCCGCGAATATCATAGACCATGTAAAAACTGTCCATAAATTTGAGCAGTTCGGCGCTGGTTTTTTCAGCCAACCAGTAACGCCAGGCAGCGCGGATGTTTTCAATGTCTCGCTCAATCGCGGCCAGCGCTGTTAGCTGCCGGGCGCTGCGTAAATCAGCCCAACTTTGCTGCATCAGATCGGCGTAATAAGCGGCGTGCGCCTGTTGAGTCGTTGTCCTGGCCGGGGGATCGGCTTCCAGCTTTTCTTCGGCATATTGGCGCAGCAGTTCGTGCAGTTCATAACGGCCGTTATCCGGCTGGCTGGTTAGCAGGGATTTGTTGACCAACCCGGCCAGCCCTCGCAGCGATGCGCCTGTAATTTGCCGGGCTGCCTCGCGGGTAAAACCGTCCCGAAAAATCGAGAGCGCCTTGAACAAAGATTGTTCTTCTTCTGTCAACCGCTCCCACGAATGGTCGAAAACCAGCCGCATACTGCGATGGCGGTTGGGCACATCGCGCAGTTTACTTTCTAATAAATCCAGGCTGTGGCTGAGTTCGGCGGCAATTTCGGCCAGCGAGAGCATGTTCAGCCAGGCTGCCGCCAGTTCAATAGCCAGCGGCATGCCCCACACGCCTTGCAAGATGCGTTCCAGGTGCGGTAAATCGTCGGGGCGCAGGGCAAAATCGGGCCATATCCGCCGGGCGCGCTGCGTGAAAAGCTGCACAGCTTCGTTGGCCAGCGCCATTTCCACGCCGGTCAGCCGGGAAAAGTTCAGGCCGCCAATCGGCCAGAGAGTCTCGTTGGCCAGGTTGAGCCGTTCCCGCGACGTGATCAGGATTTTGACCTGAACGGCCGTTTGCAAAATCTGGCTCACCAACACCACCCCATCCAACAGGTGTTCGAAATTGTCCAGCACCAGCAGCATTCGTTTGTGGCGCAGATAGGTTAAAAGCTGCGTCACCGGCTCCTCAGCCGAAGCCAGGGAAAAGGCCAGCCCTTCGGCAATGGTCTGGATGAGCATGTTGGCCGAACGAATCGGAGCCAACGAAATAAAGAAGACGCCGTCGGGAAAAGCTGTCGTTGGTTGGAGTTGCCTTTCGGCCAGGGCCAGCGACAGACGGGTTTTGCCGATGCCGCCCGGCCCGACAATGGTCATCAGGCGCACGTCCGGGTCGGCCAGGCGCTGTTGTAAGCCGTCCAGCGCTGCTTCCCGGCCGATAAATGAGGTGGCCTGGATGGGTAAGTTGTGGGGTGGGGTAGAGGGGTGAGGGGGAGACGGCCGTTTCTGCTCCATCATCTCCGTTGAAGCCGGCCAACGATTGGCCTTAATCGCCTCCAACAAAGCCGTCGTTTCCGCCGCAGGGGCAATGCCAAATTCTTGGGCCATCACTTCGACGCAGTTTTGATACTGCTGCACGGCCGCTGCCGGCTGGCCGGCCTGGGCATAAAGCTCCATCAATTGCCGGTGGGCCAGCTCGTGCAGGGGGTCCAGCGCCAGCCAGCGCCGGGCATAGGCGATGGCCCGCTCAACCGATGTTTTCTCACCCAGAGCCAGAAACTGCACCAAACGTTCCAACGCGCCGGCTAGTTCTCGACGCAAACTTTCCGTTTCAAAAGCTTGCCAGGTGTCAAAATCAGGGCTGTCGGGCAGTGTAAATCCGGCCAGAAAATCACCTTGAGCCATGTTGACGGCTTCGGTGAGCGATTCCAAACAGGTTGGACACATTTCATGTGCCGGGTGGTTGTGCTGCCTGCTAGCCGCCAGCAGTTCGTGGAAACAGGCCACGTCCAGCCACAGGCCGGGGTGAGGTGGCAGCAGCACGGTTTGCTGGTCAGTTGCCAGCCAGCCCTGGCCCAGACTTTTGTTAATGACCCAAATCATGCGCCGCAGTTCGCCGCGCGCGCCGGCGGGATCGTGGTCGGGCCAGAGCAGAACCGCCAGCGCCGCCCGGGTATGGCGCTGGCTGGTGACAGCCAGGTAAGCCAGCAGGGCTGTCGCTTTGTGGTGGCTGAGTGAAACTGCCTTGCCATTCAGTTCCAGGCGGGGCGCGCATAAAAAATGTAATGCCAGTCGAGTCATGGATTTCCTGTTTACCAGCGATTGAACCAGAAAGAATGCCGCCATTATAACCGCTTTGGCACGAATCTGGCACGCTATTGGAACGCCTGACCACACCATTTCGCACATTTTTGGGACGGGCCGGACGTAATCTAAAAGCATAAAAACTTTTGAGGAGATCATTAATGAAAACGACTACATCTAATCCCACTATTACGGCCGAGAGTCCGGCATTTGCGTCCGCTCTTGAAGAACTGGAAACCCGACTCAGCGGCCAGCTTATTCGCCCCGGCGACGCTGTTTATGATCAGGCCCGCCGCCTCTGGAACGGAAAGATTGATAAGTATCCGGCTTTGATTGCCCGCTGCTGCACGGCTGAGGACGTGGCAACGGCCGTTACCTTCGCCCGCCATCACAACCTGGCCGTTGCCGTACGCGGCGGCGCTCACAACAGCAACGGGTTCGCCGCCATCAACAATGGCCTGGTCATTGATTTGTCCCCGATGAAAGGCATTACCGTTGATCCGGCGGCCCGCACCGCCCGCGCCGAACCTGGCCTGACCTTTGGCGAATTGAGCCGGGCCACTCAGGCTTACGGGCTGGCGACCACCACCGGCATTTGTTCCGGGACAGGCATCAGCGGGGCCACCCTGGGCGGCGGAACCGGCTGGCTGATGGGCAAACATGGCCTGACCATTGACAACGTCCTTGCCTTTGAACTGGTCACGGCCGATGGCCAGCAGATCAAAGCCAGCGCCACGGAAAACCCTGACCTGTTCTGGGCGCTGCGCGGCGGCGGCGGCAACTTTGGCGTCGTCACGGCCATGGAGTACCAACTGCATCCGCTGGGCCAGATTTTGGCCGGCATGGTCATCCACCCTATGACCAACGCCAAACAGGTACTGCATTTTTACCGCGACTTCAGCAGCGCCGCGCCCGATGACGTCACTGCCTATGCCTTTCTAGTCACCCTGCCCGACGTCGGACCGGCGGTTATCTTGATGGCCGGCTACTTTGGCGATGACCTGGTCGAAGGAGAACGGCTGCTGGCGCCACTGCGCCAGTTTGGGCCGCCGCTTGTCGATACCGTGCAGCCGATGGCTTATCCTGACTTTCTGGCGATGCTGGATCCGATTGCACCTGACGGCCGTAACTACTACGAACCGGCTTATTCGGTCAAACAATTCAGCGACGCCGCCCTGGATACGCTGATTACCTGGGCCGGCCGGATGACCTCGCCTTTTTCGGCCGTTCTCATCCACCACATTCACGGCGCGGCCACGCGGGTGGCACCCGACGCCACCGCCTTTGCCCTGCGCGAGCCGCATTATGCGGTCATCCACGACGCGGCCTGGGAAGAAGGGCTGGCCGAAACGCACGTCGCCTGGGCGCGGGCCTCCCTCGCTTCTATGCAGCCCTTCGCCATGCCTGGCGTCTACGTCAACTTCATCGTCGGCCAACAAGAGGAAGCGGTACGTGAGTCGTACCGGGCCAATTATGAACGACTGGCCGCCTTGAAACGCCAGTATGACCCCACCAACTTCTTCCGCGCCAACCAAAATATCGAGCCGGCGCTGAAATAGAATCAAACGCCCGGCCAAACTTTCAACCAAACGGCCCACAAACGACGATTCAGGTATTTTGAGAAAACGTTTAAGGAAAACCATTATGTTAAAACCAAACCATTTCTTTCACGCGACGCCTTACACCAACCGGCGCGCGCGCTTTCTGCTTATCATCCTATTCCTATCCCTGACAGTCTGGTTGGGAGTATTGACTTTCGGCAAAGTGAACCCATCTACGGCTCATGCGGCCGTTAATGCGGCCTGGTTGTACAGCACCTATGTTGGCGGCGATGGCAGTGATGAGGGCAAAGGAATTGCTGTGGACAACGCGGGCAACATCTACATCATCGGGGAAACAGGGTCAGACAATTTTCTTGGCTCTGGGCTGTTCACATCAGGTTTTTCCGACATTTTCGTTGCCAAGTTTAACCCCGCTGGTACAAGCTTGCTCTATCTGACCCTTATCGGCAGTACAGATACGGATACACCGCTCTCCATTCAAGTAGATGGGCAGGGGAATGTGTATGCCACGGCCCTTGTTTTTGCCGATGACTTTCCCACGCAAAATGCTTTGTGGTCATCTCGTCCGCATTATTCCTATAATGCCGCCCTTTTCAAACTCAACAGCAGTGGCAGCCTGGTTTACAGCACCTATCTGCCGTTGAACGTCTTCGGTTCGCGCCATAATCTGGCAGTGGATGGGGCGGGCAATGCTTTTGTCACGGGCAGTTCGTTTCAGGACGAAATGAGCAACCAGATTGGGTTGTTGAAGATCAGCCCCAATGGATCGCAGCTGTTGCTGGAGAAGTATGTAGGTGGCGTGGATTCAGAAAAGGGAACGGCCGTTGCCCTCGACCCCAGCGGCAATATCTACCTCACCGGCACAACCGAAGGTGGCGACGCCTTTCCCGTGACGGCCAACGCCCACCAACCGGTGTGCGGCGACATTTTCTACAACCGCCGTGACTTCTGCTTCCAGGATGGCGTGGTCGTCGTCCTCAACCCGGCCGGACAGGTGACATACAGCAGCCATCACGGCGGCAGCTTTAGCGATGAGCCGCAAGCCATTGCCACCGACGGACAGGGCAACATCCTCATTGCAGGCAACACGGCCTCTGGCGAATTTCCGCTGGTACAAGCGCTGCAATCAACCTGCCCGCTCGATCTATCTACAGGTGATTGCAATTCACTACGAGGCTTTGTCAGCCTCATTCATTTGGACAACAGCGCAGCCACGTTGACCTATTCGACATACCTCGGTTCAACGGAAGCAAACAGCACCAATTTCGTCATGGGGGCGGCGCTGGATAGTAGTGGGCAAGCAACGGTGATAGGGTATACCAACGGCCGTTCCTTCCCCACCGCCAACCCCGTACAAGGCCAACTCGCTGAAAGCTTCTGCACCACTTTCGGCTCCCAACGGCTCTGCTTCGATGCCTTCATAGCCACTTTCTCCCCTACGGGCAGCCTGTCATTTGGCACATATCTAGGCGGAGGCTTTGATGAATTTCCCTATGGCCTGGCCTTGAAAAGCGGCAATATCTTTGTCACCGGTTTAACCGAAGCCAATGATTTTCCCGTCACCAACGATTCTTTCCAACCAGTAAACCAGATCGGGGATGATGCCTTCATCGTCAAGGTTGGCAGTGGCAGCACTCCACCCCCGCCGCCATCTGGCGACTACCTTGTCTATCTGCCAATGATTATTCGTTAATTTGTAAACATAGGGGTTGGTTTGCCGACTTTGCGCCGGCAAACCAACCTACACCATCAGGATAATATCCCGTGAATGTGCAACTTTCACTTAAATCGCGACACATTTTATTACTGCTTTTTTTACTGGTTACTGTATTGGGTGTGGGGTCGCGGGTGGTAACGGCCGTTTCCCCCCAAACTCCTACAGGCGAACACACCATCTTTTTACCCTTCATCGTCAAAAACGGCAGTCCCACCGGTAGCCAAGACGAATTCATCTTCACCGCCCTCAGCGATGCCAACATCGTCGTCCCCATGGGGCCAGGTATGGATGTTTTTTTGCAATCCCAAAAAATACTCCTTTGTGATTTCTTCCAACCTGTGGCGACCAATCCGGTGAATTATGTTCAGGCTCAGGCCAATGTCTGGGCATACCTGAACGCGCAAGTGGGAGCCGCCAATATCGCCACCTTCCGCACACTGCCCGAAGCAGCAACGGCCGATACCGCCCAAGCCTTCGCCGTTGCGGCCATTGCCGACCGCCGACCCGATGGCGCTTTGACCAGTTTAATGGTGGCTGCCGAAAAAGCCCCCAACAGTCCCATGATTCTGATCAGCACCGCTGGCATGCTCAACAACATGGGGATGCCCAACGAAGCATTGGCCTTTTTGAATCGCGCCCAAACGCTGCCTGGCGAAATGGCATCACCGCTCAACATCCCCGGTGAGCAAATCGCAGCCAACAATCGCGGTCATGCCCTGATGGTATTGGGACGTTGGACTGAGGCCGAAGCTGTATTGCGCCCCATCGTCGAAGCTGAATCCGAGCTGGCCGAAGCCCGCACCAACCTGTCCATCGCCCTGCTGTGCCAGGATGAGGATGAAGAAGCAGGTTATATGTACCGGCTGGGAGCGCGTCGCAATCTGTATGATCTGGTAGCGATAGAAGAAACTGGCGGGCGGCTGCCGCTGGATCTCATCTACGACCGTTCGGCGGGGCAAACGTTGGCGCTGCCCGGTATTCCTGTGGCGGCAACGGCCGAACAAACAGAGTCCATGATGCCGCGTTATGCCGAGATGTTGAACAGTCATATAGAGCGCAATGGACAAATGATAAATCGCATCAACACGCTCACTGATGAGATTCTGCAACGCCAACCCACCCAGCCCCTGCTGACCTCGCTGCGCTACGCCAACGTGATTGGAGCTATTTATTCGGCCGATGAAGAGCCACATATCCAACAATTAGCGCAGGCAATGGCCGAAAACCAAGAAGCGTTAGCCGAGTTGACCACGGATCAAGAAGACGAATTACAAGAACTGTTTGAACTGTTCGCCGTGGGGGGGCTACCGCCGGAACAGTTTTATCCCGCCTGCCAACAAATGCTGCGGGGGCAGTGGGGGGCGACAAAGCTGGCTATGCAAGCCTATGAAAATTCTCGCCGCGACCATGCCGCCGCCCTCTACTATGAACAAACAGGGCTGGCCGCCAATCTGGCCGACCCACTGCATCATGAGGTCGCTTCTTTGATAGCAACGCAGAATGCTGAGTCTGCTTATGGTGATATGATGGGTCCGTATGGTGGCGCCAATATGTTGATGGCTGCTACATGGCTGCTATGTGAAGGCCCACCCCTTGGGGCCAGTGCGGCAGGTGAAGACCCCAATTTCAACGAGGCGGAAAGGTGTTCTCCGTTTGTACGTGGGGTCAAGCTGGGGGTGAAGGTTGCGGGATTAACCATCAATGTCAACTGCGAACTTATCGAGATGGAAGCGAGCGCTTCGGCGGCCATGGGGCTGTTTGGGCAGGTGACGGTTGATTTTCATCAGAACACCGTGACGGCTTTTGTGGGGGCAAAGGCCAAAATCAGCATCGGGGCGGCGGAGCTTTCGGCCAAGGAAGGGCTTTATATTCGGGCCAACAAGGGCGGGTTGACGGATGCTGGCATGAAGGTGTCTACGTCTGGTTCGATTACCAATGGCACAATCTCCGGCAAGATTGACGGCCCCGGATTTGAGTTCAGCGTGGTTTCGGCTATGGGTTATGTTGCTGGTAATTAGATGATTGGGTAATTGGGCAATTAATTAATTGCCCAATTACCCTGTGCCGGCTACTTAACTCATCCGCGGGATCCTACCAGACTAAAACATGCCATTTTTCTCCATCCTGGATATGATGCAACCTCTATCAAACTCATCTAAATGGAGTAATTCAACATGTTTTCTGCTTTCTGGAACACCTGCAAATCCTTCTGCAATCGCGTCAAAGAAACTATTAAGAAATTAAACAAGCCAGCCACAGTCTCACTAGCCACGCGTGCCGTTGCTGATATGACCCGGAGTCGTAAAGACCTGGTCGCCGAAAATGCGATCCTGCGCCAACAGCTCATTGTTCTTAATCGGCAAGTAAAACGGCCGAAATTCACAGGTAGTGATCGACTGCGTCTAATACTACTATCTCGTTTAACTCATTTCTGGAGCAACGCCTTGCATCTGGTTCAACCACAAACACTTCTCCGCTGGCACCGTGACCTCTATCGCCGTTACTGGAAACGAAAATCCAGACCGAAAAACTGTAAGCCGCGTATACCGCAGGAAACTATCGATCTTATCAAGGGCATGGTTTAGAAAAACTGGCTCTGGGGAGCAGAAAAGATACAAGGTGAGTTGTTCAAACTCGGCATCAAGGTCAGCAAACGAACCATTCAGAAGTATATGAAAAAGGGGCGCAAACAGTCGAGTCAGACTTGGACCACTTTCCTCAAGAAGCATGCCCATGAAATCTG
>JBGTCV010000113.1:0-43780 GCA_041748655.1 Promineifilaceae bacterium (SeqCode)
ATAAGGAAGCGATGTTTGCCGATATCATTGGCGAATATCTGGATTCAGCCCTGGACGACTGCAAGGATGCCGTCACACCGCTGCCCAATATTGTCTCCATCGATACGCTGTTACAGCAAAAAACGATTGAATTTGTTCCCAATGTGCAAAAAGCGGCACGCTTCGAACAAGCCAGGGACATTCTACAAGCCTTTGCTAACCACTCTTCTTTGCTTGTGCCCGTGGCTGCGGCTGAACCGTTTCACGGTTTGCTAACGTTTGATACAAACAGAGCTAAAGAATTCAGCCAGGAAGAGATTCGCTTTTTAGAGCAGGTTGCGCTGCACCTGGGCCAAATGCTGCAGCGGATTCAGGCGGAGCAAAAGTTACAAAAGCAGCATGATTTTGCCCACCAGATCATGAACAACATGGGGCAAGGGTTGCTGGTGCTGCGGGTGGACAAATCTATTGAATTTTACAACCCTGCCTTTGCCCACTTGCTCGGTTATGCTGAAAAGGATTTGCTGGGCCGGTCGCTTATTGATTTGGTTGGTGATGAAAAACAGGCGCAAAGTTTTAACGCAAGCCTGAGCGAACCGGGGACAACAAAGTGTGTGCGCGAGCTAGAGTTGGTGCATGCGGATGGCCGTCAGATTGGTGTGCTGATTACGGCCGTTCCCCATACCACGGCGTTGGTACAGAGTGGGGGGCTTATCTGTGTGGTAACTGACTTATCTGCCCAGAAAAAGATTGAACATGACCTGGCCGAAGCGCGGGATCAGGCCGTGGAAGCCACCCGCCTGAAATCAGAATTTCTGGCAAATATGAGCCATGAAATCCGCACGCCGCTCAACGCCGTCATCGGTATGACCAGCCTGATGCTGGATTCATCACTGACGCTGGAACAGCAAGATTTTGCCCAGACCATTCGCAGCAGTGGTGAAGTGCTGCTGGCGCTGATCAACGATATTCTGGACTTTTCTAAAATTGAAGCGGGAAAGTTGGAGCTGGAAAAACAGCCGTTTACCTTGCGTGACTGCATAGAAGAAGCGCTGGATGTTGTGGTCAGTAAAGCGGCCGAAAAAGATGTGGAGTTAGCCTATATTATTGACGACCTGGTTCCCAACGACATCTTGGGGGATGTGACCCGAGTGCGCCAAATTTTGGTGAACCTGCTCAATAATGCCATCAAATTTACCAAGGTGGGCGAGGTTGTTTTGTCTGTAACTTGCGCGAAAGCGCATCAAGCGAGTGATGCATCCGGTAACATCCTGCTTCATTTTGCCGTTAAAGATACCGGCATTGGTATCCCGCAAAAAAAATTAGACAGGTTGTTTAAATCATTTAGCCAGGTTGATGCTTCAACGACACGAGAACATGGCGGTACGGGGCTGGGGCTGGCCATTAGCAAACAGCTTGTCGAGTTAATGGGCGGGCAAATTTGGGTCGAAAGTGAACAGGAAAAAGGCTCCACGTTTCACTTTACCCTTGTCACCAGGTCGGTTGTCTCCAAGCGCCGCGTTTATGCGCAAAAGTTACCGCCCCAGCTAAAAGGCAAGCGCTTATTGATTGTGGATGACAACGAGACCAACTGCAAAATCTTGCTAAAACAGACGGCGTTGTGGGGTATGCTGCCCACGGCCGTTTTGTCTGGCGCAGATGCGTTGGCTCTGTTACAAAAAGAGGAACCGTTTGATTTAGCCATCCTCGACATGCAAATGCCGGAAATGGACGGCGTCATGCTGGCGGCTGAACTACACAAACTCCGTGACCAAAAGCAGCTCCCGTTGGTCATGCTCAGCTCCATTGGCGATCGGGATGCGTTTAAAGATGTTTCTGAATTTTCTGCGTTTTTAACAAAGCCAGTTAAACAACAGCTTTTGTTTGATACGTTGACGGCCGTTTTTTCGGATACGGCCGTTCAGGCAGCGCCAGTGCCGCAAAAGCTGGAAATTGATGCCAACTTGGGCAAAAACCACCCGCTGCGCATTCTGCTGGCTGAAGATAACCTGGTAAACCAAAAAGTGGCCCTGCGGATTTTGGAACGGATGGGTTACCGGGCAGATATTGCCAATGATGGGCTGGAAGTTTTAGAAGCGCTGCAGCGGCAGCCTTACGATGTGGTGCTAATGGATGTGCAAATGCCCCAAATGGACGGCGTTGAAGCCACAGAACAAATTCGTGACATCTGGCCCTTGCAGCAGCAACCCGACATCATCGCCATGACGGCCCACGCCCTCACCGGCGATCGGGAAAAATATTTAGCGGCTGGTATGGATAACTACATAAGCAAGCCCGTGCGTATTCAGGAACTACAGCAAGCCCTGGCAGCGGTCACTCCCATTTCTGCAAAAACATTGACAACCGGCACGACCGTTCAAGAAAAAAGCGCACTCATAGCTTGAGTGCGCTTTTTTTAGGCAAAAGCCAAAAAGATTTATAAATTCGGAAGCAAATCACAACAAAGCAGTCTCGTTTATTTTGGCAATCTTTTTGTGATTTGCTTAATTGCGCCCATTCGAAGATTAGAAGCCTAATCTCTAATCTACCAATCCCCCCAATTATTGGCTGCCGGGAATCACCAACGTCTGCCCCACGTAAATGACGTAGGGTGAGGCCAGATTGTTGGCCTCGGCAATGGCAGGCCAGGCAACGCCATACTGCAACGAAATGAGGAAGAGCGTTTCACCCTGTTTTACCACGTGTGAAAATTGCGGCGCGGGGCCGGGCGTGTTCACCGGGATTTTCAGCTCATTGCCTACTTTAATGACATTGGGGTTTACCAGCCCGTTGGCTTCGGCAATTTGCACCCAGCTAATGCCAAAGCGCAGGCCAATGCGGTACAAGTTATCGCCAGCCCGTACGATGTAGGTTGTTTCGGTCTGCGGCGATGGGGTGGGGGTGGGTGTAGGTGTAGAGGCCCCAGGTAAATTCAAAACCTGCCCAACGGTTAAAATATTGGGGTTGGCCAGATTGTTGGCATTGGCAATGGCCACCCAGGAGATGCCGTATTTGAGGCCAATGCGATACAAATTTTCACCAGCGGCTACGGTGTGTGTTGCCGGAATGGTGGCGCTGGTTTCGGCTGGCGCCGCCGCTGCCGCATCGCCGCCAGAATCTGTTGTGCTGTCTTCACCACCCGTTTGGGTAGCGTCTCCGGTTTGCCCGGCATCGCCACTATCACCCACGCCGCCGCCAGCTTCACCGCTGTCGTCTGTTGGTTCTGTGCCACTGTCTGTTGGGGTGTCGCCAACAGTAGCGGCAGGCGCGTCACCTTGATCACCGACGGCCGTATCGCCACCCGTGCTGTCAGTCGCTGCGTCGCCGGTTGTGTCTTCTGTTGGGACCGCTGGGGCTGTGTCGCCGCTGGTATCTATGCCGCCGCCAGCATCAGGATCCCCGGTTTGGGTTGTTTGATCTGTAGCCGTATCATCTGGGCTGGTAAGCGGCCGTTCACAAGCTACCATCAACAAACCGATTAAAATGAACATCGTCAATATAGTAAATAAGCGCTGCTGGGAAACCATCTCATACCTCCACAAAACTGACGATTACCTCATTTGCACCGTATGCGCCTTGGGTGCAGTTGAGCGGATTGGCTTTGGAGGCTTCGCCTAAAAGCCGACCCTTTTACATTAACATAACCAATAATTTGCTTAACTATAACACGTTCTCGGCTTGACGTAAAGTTATTGCCCTCGTGCCTGCTATTTTTCGGCAGCCAGAAAACCGCTTCGTAGAAGTTTGTTCTGCTGCCTTGCCGACTTGTGACAGGCAGCCGCCCCTGACCTGACCGATTTCCGGTAATTTTTTCTGGCAGCAGCCTGTTTGACGGCCGTTTCCGTAGGGACTGAAAAGCAGGGTATGTTATAATCCCATCAACTGTATGCAAACGAAGGTTATTAATTTGTTGAGCGCTGCTCACCAGCCGACAGTTAGCCTGGTTGCCTTAGGAAAAGCAAGAGGCAGTTCCACAGATATCTTTTGTTTTAGGCACAAAACGTTTACTTGCACGGCACGTAATCGCCCACGTAAGAATTTTACCTTACGGTAACCATTATTACGGCAACATCACATCGTTTATTTTGGCTGGCAGCGGGTGGGGATGTGGGAGCAAACGGCCGTACCTACTCTTTTCTTTCAAGAAGATAGCTATATGAGCGGTGAATTCATTCTTATAATTGACGACAGTCGAGAAATTGTTAAACACCTGACCGAAACCGTGCTGCCTACCTTCGGCTACCGCACCTTGTACGCCTATGATGGCCAAACAGGTCTGGATCTTATCCGCGAAAAAGATCCCGATCTGGTTATGCTAGATTACAACTTGCCGCAGATGACTGGCCTGGACATATTGCAACAGATGACTCAGGAATCGCTAAAAACGCCCGTTGTGCTGATGACTGGTTATGGCTCTGAGTTAAGTGCCATTGAAGCGTTTCGTCTGGGTGCTAAAGATTACCTCATCAAGCCATTCACCGTGGATGAAATTGTCGAGACGATTGACCGAGCCCTTGTGGAAACGCGCCTGCTGCACGACAAGGCGAAGCTGGTGGAGCAAATTCGCCACCTGAAAGTAGAAATGAGCCGCCAGAACAATGAAATGCGAACGTTGTCTAATATTGGTAAGGCGATTACCACCTTGTTGAGCGTGGATGAGGTGCTGCAGCGGGTTTTGGAAGCGGCTACCTATCTAACAAATGCAGAAGAAAGCACCATTTGGCTGCCTGATGATGAGGGAAAACATTTACGGCCGTATGACCGCCAAACCGACACCCAGCCTAATAACCTCAACGCACCTATCTTCCCCATGGCTGATTCCCCTGCCGGGGAAGTGATGCAGTCGGGACGGCCGTTGCGCCAATCGGCTATGTCGGGGCAGGGCATGAAGGTGAAAACCGGCTACTTTGCCCATGCCGTGCTGTACGTACCCCTGCAGCTGCGCGGCATCAATTTGGGCGTTTTGGGCGTCAGCAATCGCTCCGCCTACCGTGCTTTTAGTAAACAGGATGAATTCTTGCTTTCCTTTTTGGCTGATTACGCGGCCATTTCCCTGGAAAATGCCCGCGTTTTCCAGGCCGCAGACCAGGCGCTGACCGCCCGGCTGGAAGAGCTGTACACGCTCATTCACATCACCCAAACCATTACCTCTTCCCTGGATTTGCAGGAAGTGATTCATCTGACTATCCAGCAGGTTCACGACAGCTGGCACATTGAAGCGTCGTCGCTCTGGCTGCTGAATGAAGAGACACAAACCTTGCGCGTGCTGACCAATGTGGGAACGGCCGTAGACAAGCTAGAAAAGCTGGAACTCGATCTTAATCAGGGCATTGTGGGCAAAGTAGTGCGCACCGGCAAACCAATCTATACCAACGATGTGGCCAGCCACGAAGACCATTTCTGGCAGGCAGATCAGGCCACCGGCTTCAACACTTACTCCCTCCTTTGCGTACCGCTTATTTTTCGCGGACAAGTAGTGGGAGCCATGCAGCTGCTCAACAAAAAAGATGGCGATTTCGGCGAAGCGGATCTGGAACGAGCCCGTACCATTGCCACGGCCATTGCCATTGCCGTCAGCAATGCCTTGTTGTTCGACGAGGCAGAGTCACGCCAGCAGCAGTTGGAAAAAGCCCTGGATGAACTGGATAAGGTAACGAATCTCAAATTGCCCTAATGCACCTATCCCATCCTCTGCTCCAACCCATCCGCCAACTCCATGCAGCGATCCGAACGGCCGTAATCACCGCCTGTGAGCAAACCTCGCTGGAAACGTTGTCTACCGTTGCTGAAGAAGCCGAAGGGGATACCATTTATGCCATCGATCGGGTGAGTGAAGCGGCGCTGATCGGTTTTTTCGCCCGCGAGGTGGCTCCCCGATTTCCCATCGTGCTCATTGCTGAAGGGCTGCCGGGTGGTCAGATTGTTTTGCCAGAAGGAACAGCGGCAGAAACGGCCGTCTGGCGCATCATTGTAGACCCCATCGACGGCACGCGGGGGTTGATGTACCAAAAACGGAGCGGCTGGATTTTAACGGCCGTTGCCCCCAACCATGGCCCACAAACCAGCCTGCAAGATGTTGAACTGGCGGTGCAGACAGAAATTCCATTGGTAAAGCAGCATTTGTCTGATGCGCTGTGGGCGGTACGGGGCCAGGGAGCTGAGGCGGTGCGCTTCAATCGCCTGACCGGTACCGAAATGATGCTGCCGATACGGCCGTCTCGCGCCCACACCATTGCCCACGGCTTTGCCATGATTGCCCGTTTTTTCCCTGGCATGCGGGCCGAACTGGCGGCGATTGATGAGGAGATTGTTCTGGGTGCGCTGGGGCCAGTGCAGCCGGGCAAGGCGCACTGCTTTGAAGACCAATACATTTGCACCGGTGGTCAGCTGTATGAGCTGATGGCGGGGCGGGATCGGTTTGTGGCGGATATACGGCCGTATCTGGAACCTCTCCTGGCCCAACAAGGCCGGGCCTTGGGCATTTGCTGTCACCCGTACGACATCTGTACCGAACTCATCGCCCGTGAACTTGGCGTTATCATCACCGATGGAGCCGGGCAGCCACTCAACTGCCCGCTGGATGTCCACACCGATGTGAGCTGGGCTGGCTATGCCAACCATCACATCCAGCAGCAAATCGAGCCACTGTTGGGCCAGGCTCTGCACAATCGCAACCTGCTGCCGATTGCCGTAAAATAACGTTTGACTTGCTGGATAGACAACACATCGTAATAAAAGCGGGCCATACGGTCGCCTAAACCAGCGGCCCCAAAAGCTTTGGAGACAAAACACCAACATGAATCTGCAATCTTTTTTTATTGGCGGGGCTGTCGGTCTTGCCAGCGCAATCATTGGCGCGATTGTTGAATATCTGATCGTAAGGCAGCGGAGGGATCAGGAGACAGAGCGCCTGCCAGGCTGTATGCTGCTCGTTTCCGGTGGCCTTGGAGGTGTTGGCATGTTGGTGATTGGCTTTTCCCTGGTCACCTCTGGGGAAGTGGCCCGTATGCTCATCACCGGGCTGGGCGTAGGCGCGGGCTTTTTTGGCGGCTTTGTACTGATGATGCTAGGCTGGTTCGTGCTTAATCGCCCCACCGGGGAAAAGTAATTGGGCAATTGAGTAATAGAGTGATGGCTGCGTCCATTACCCAATTACCCAACAAAAACGCCCCGAAAATTCCTCAACCTAACGCAAACCAGCCAGGGCAGCCACCACGCGGTCTACCTCATCGGTTGTGTTGTAATGAACAAAACCAATGCGCACCAGGCCACCCTGGTCTAGCAAGCCCAGCCGTTCCATAACCGCCACCGCATAATAATGGCCGTGCCAGACAAAAATGCCCTGGTCACCCAGCCGGGTGGCCACTTCTTCGGCCGTGATTCCTGCCAAACTAATGGCAAAGGTTGGCGTACGCTCATCTAAGCGCTCCACATCCGTAACGCCGTAGACGCGCAGGCCAGAAACCTGGGTAGCTCCCAGCAAAAAGCGCTGGCTCAACATCATCTCATACGTTTTGATACGCTGCATCGCCTGCGCCAGCCGCTCCCGCCGTGAACCGGCTTCGCCCCCAAGACTTGCCAGGTAATCAACTGCGGCCGTGACGCCTGCCAGGCTTTCAAAACTTTGCGTACCGGTTTCCCATTTGCCCGCCGGTTTAGCTGGAGCAGGGCGTACTTTATAGGCGATCAGGTCATCCAGCAGCTCATATTTACCGTACAAAATGCCTGTGTGCGGGCCAAAATATTTATAAGCGGAGGAAATGAGGAAGTCACAGTCGATAGTCTGCACATCCAGCAAGCCATGCGGGGCAAAATGAACAGAATCCACCACAACGAGCGCCCCGGCGACGTGGGCTAATTGGGTGGCGTGCTGCACATCGCTAATGCTGCCCACGGCGTTTGAGGCGTAGGTGATAGCCAGGAGTCGCGTCTTTTCGTTGAGCAGGGCCGGCAGGGTTTCCAGGCGCAGGGTGCAGTCTGTGGGATCAAAATCGAGCCAGCGCACGGTGACGCCGCGATCTTCGGCGGCCAGCAGCCAGGGGGAGATGTTGGCGTCGTGGTCCAGCCGGGTGACAATGATTTCGTCGCCCGGCTGCCAGGTGCGGGCCAGGGCGCGACTCAGGCTGAAGGTGAGGCTGGTCATGTTTTGGCCGAAGACGATTTCATCTGGGCGGCGGGCGTTGTAGAAATCCATCATGGCGTGGCGGGCAGCGTTGGTAATGTTGTCGGTGTAGCGGCTGGTGTGGAACGGGCCGCCGGAATTGCTGCCGCCGTGGCTCAGGTAGCCGCTCATGGCGTCGATGACGCTTTGGGGAACCTGCGTGCCGCCAGGGCCGTCGAGGTATACGGCCGTTTTCCCATCAATTTCTAACTGGAGGGCAGGGAACTGGGCTCGTAAAGGAACAGGGTCAAGAGTTGTAACTGTTTTCATAGTGGCAGGATTATAACAGTAAGAAAGAGCCTGACGATATTCAGGTGGAAGAGATCATGGGCGGAACATTTTGGCGTAGTTCTATTACAATATGCGGCTCTCCGTGCACATCACAGGTCACTTTAACCTATGCATCAGACTGTGCTTGCAGCTTTGAAGTTGTTAGTATCTCTTGAACAAATATCGATTCCTGAGAGAATTAATGGCGAAGCACCCATTAACAGTTATTCCATTCCTGCGAACGGCTATAAGGTACCCTAAATGTCTGCCTATCCCACAATTTTGCTAGGCGCGGCCAGCCTGGATATTTACAAAGCTAGCGGCCGTATTTTGCCCGGCGGCGGCTGCCTGAACATGGCCTACCATTGGCGGCAGCTCGATTTTCCCCACTTGTTCATCACCCGCGTTGGCCCAGACGGTGCAGCCATTTTCCGCGACTTCTTCCAGCGGCACCAGATTGATTATTTGTCAGAGAGTTTGGTGGGCAACGGCCGTTCCCCCGCCATCGACATCACCATTTTGCCCGACGGGCAGCCGTTTATGGACAATTTTGTAGAAGGCGTCCTGGCCAATTTTCAATTAACGCCCGCCGAAGAAGCACTGGCAGCTCAGACAGATCAGGTGCATACCGTCCTGGTAGACAGCCTGGTGCGGGAGGTGGGCCGGTTGGCGCAGCGGGGTGTGTGGCAACGGCCGTTTCTCTCCGCCGACTTCCTCGATTTTCGCCACTTTACCCTGGAACAGTTCGCCGCAATGATGCCGCTGATTGATTTAGGCTTTATCGGCTGGCCAGGGGTGCTGGACGACCCGCTGCTGCCCCAGCTGCGGCAAATCGTCTATGACCTGGGCAAGCTGCTGGTGGTGACGTTGGGTTCGCGCGGGGTGTGGGTGTGGGACGGCCGTACCCAGCCCCAAGCGCACTTTTTCCCTGTCGAGGTCATTCCGGTGCAGGGCAGCACCGTCGGCTGCGGCGATGCGTTCATTGCTTACTTTTTGGCCGCGTTTTGGCGAGGGAGTGATTTGGCAACGGCCGTAGCCCGGGGGAAATTGGGTGGGGCGATGGCAACGAACTGGAAACGGCCGCTGCCCGATGCAGCGTATAAAATGGTGAATAGAGTTGTTCCTGATTAAAGAGACAAAAAAATTAGGATCTGTGTCCCATTTCTTCCCAAACTTGAGCGAGGAACAAGTCTAATGGTCAATGATTGATGATTATTTTTGATACCGACATGAGCCTGGGCACGCCGGGCGCGGAAATTGATGACGGCGCGGCGCTGATCTTTTTGCTGCGGGCGATGGGGGAACGGGTAACGGCCGTTACTACCACCCACGGCAACACCACGCTGGACAACGTGCTGCACAACAGCCGCCGCCTGCTCGCCTACCTGGAGCGCCCCGATTTGCCGCTGGGTTGCGGTGCAGCCCACGCCCTCATCGAGGAAAAAGCGTGGTTTGCCGAGTGGCAGGCGGGCTATCGCCCCACGCCTCGCTGGCCCGATGAGACCGCCTTGCCGCTGGCAGCCAATCTCATCATCGACACCGTGCGGGCCAATCTGGGGCAGGTGACGCTCATCGCCGTGGGGCCGCTGACCAACCTGGCGCTGGCCGTGCGGCTGGCCCCAGACATCGTGCCGCTGGTGCGCCAGGTGGTGACGATGGGCGGCTCGCTGGCCGACTCGCCAGCCGGCGCACCAGAACCGGAGTTCAACGCCCGCTGCGACCCGGAAGCGGCCCACATTGTGCTGCACGCGGGCTGGCCACTGCGGCTCATCGGCCTGGAGATTACCGGGCAGGTGCAATTTGCCCGCGCCGATTTTGCCCATTTGCCAGACGACAACCCGGCGCTTGCTCTGCTGAAAATGCAGGCGGCGGGTTGGATTGACCGGGTAGAAAGCATGGGCTGGGGCAGCAGTGGCTGCGCCCTGCACGATGCGCTGGCGGTAGCGGCGGTGCTGGATGAGACGCTGTTTGACTGGCGGGAAACGGCCGTATCCGTCACCCTCCATCCCGAAAACCAGCGCGGCATTACCCGGGCTGTACCGCAAGTGGGGAGTTTGGTGGAAACGGCCGTTTCCGTCGATGTAGAACGCTGCCGTGAACGCATCTGGTCCTATCTGGTGAATGGGTAATTGAGTAACTGGGTAATTTTGTAATTGGTGAGGCTGTTGATTCGTGAAAATTCGCGCTAATTCGCGGCAAAAGTAAAAATGGTTTGATGATGTCTGAACGGTATCCCATCCCGGCGGCGGAGACGCGGGCAGAAATTGAGGTGAAGAATTCGCGGTTTGTGGCAACGGCCGTTCCTGCCTTCACCGTTGAGGAAGCCAAAGCGTTTATTGCCCGCATCAAGGCCGAGTTTAGCGACGCCACCCACAACGTTCCCGCCTTTTTGATCGGCTTTGGCAGCAGCGTAACGGCCCACTGTAACGACGATGGCGAACCATTCGGCACGGCGGGACGGCCGATTTTGGCCGTGCTGCAAGGCAGCGGTCTGGGCGATATTGCCGTGGTGGTGACGCGCTACTACGGCGGCACCAAGCTGGGCACCGGCGGCCTGGTGCGGGCCTACGGCGACGCCACCAAAGCCGTGCTAGAGATCCTGCCCCGCGCCGAGAAGGTGCCCACCCACACGGTGATGCTGGCGCTGCCGTACAGTTTGCTGGAACAGGTACGGTTGTTGGTGGCGGCGTGGAACGGCCGTATCCTTGATGAACAGTTTGCGGCCGACATCACCATGACGATGCAGGTTACCGTGGCCAAATTCCCCGGCTTTCAAGACGCCCTGCGCGAGCTGTCCCACGGCTCCCTTACCGCTGAAATTATTGAAACCAACGACGACACCATCATACCCCTCGGCACCTTTGCCGATAAAGATCGTTGAGGAAATGACACCTACCCATCACGATGAATAAATGAGCTCTCCATAAGATGTCACCAGAATGGCACATTTGTCCCCTTGACCTCGGCGGGGTAAAAAGTGTATGCTGTTAGTACGTTACGAATGGCCATTTCGCAGACGTTATTTACAAAAAGTTTCATCAGACAGAAGGAGGTTTTTATCGTTTTGGAATACGTTACAGAAACTCACTGGCTGGCTGGAAACTGCACGAAATAGGGCTTACTTGCAGAGGGAAGCAGAGCCGACACAACTAGTGAAAATGGTTACGGCCGTTTCTAGTTAGCCACTATTTTATCAAACACCATACAGTAAACATCAAGCGAACCTGACATTCAGGTTCGCTTTTTTTTATTTCCAAAGCGTTCAGCCCCTTACGTGGAGCAAGGGCATCGCCTCGGCGCTTTGCGCCTGGCGATGCCGAAGATCGTGGGGGTTTTTCACTTTTTGGGGTCAAAATGACCCCAAAAAGTGAAAAACCCCAATCCGCCTCCCCGCACGGGGCGCTTCGCGCCCTCGTGCGGGATGCCAACTGAACAGTTACATTACCCAATTACCTGATCGCCCCACGCAATACCTCTGCCGGATGCAGCACGTGCCGCCCCGCGCCGTGTTTGATTTGCTGGCGGCAGCTCACGCCGGGGGCCACCAGAATGGTGGCTGGCGCGGCGGCGCGCATGGTGGGCAGCAGGCGGCGCTCCGCCATTTTGAGCGAGATGTCGTAATGTTCCGCCTCGTAGCCGAAGGAACCAGCCATGCCGCAGCAGCTGCTGTCTACCTCTTCCAGCGTGTAGTTGGGCGGCAGCGTCAGGGCGCGATGGGCCGGTTTGGTGCCGGTAAGTGCTTTTTGGTGGCAGTGGCCGTGCAGCACCAGATGGCGCGGTTCGTCTGTAAAGTTCAATTTCAACTCCCCGTTATCCGCCAATTCCGCCACAAACTCCTCAAAGCTGCGGCAGCGTGCCGCCACCAGCGCCACGCGCGGGTCGTTGGGCAGCAGCGACCCGTAATCGTCGGTGATGGCGGAAAGGTCGCTGGGTTCCAGGAAGATGATGGGCAAGCCCTGCTCGGCCAGCGGCGCGAGGTGATCGAGGACTTGTTGGGCGATTTTGCGTGCTTTGTCTACGAGGCCTTTGGAGAAAGACGGCCGTCCGCAATCCGTCACCCCCGGCAAAACCACCGCAAACCCGGCCAGCTCCAGCAGTTCCGTAGCTGCAATGGCGACGTTTGGGTAGTTGTAGGTGGAAAAGGTGTCGTTGAACAACACGATCTGTTGTAGGGGCGCAGCGCGCTGCGCCCCTACGGGCGTGTGCTCGTTGAACCAATCGGTGAACGACTGTTTAGCAAATTTTGGCAAACTGCGCCTGGCCGAAATGCCCAGCGCCCGCTCCATCCCTTTGCGAATGAGGCCATTGCCCAGCGTCCAATTCGCCAGTGGAGCCAGCGGGCCGCTGCCCAGGCGGCTGAGCGGGGTGATGTTGGCAAACAGCCGGTCGCGCAGGGGCACGCCGTGGGCGTCGTGATACTGCGCCAGGAACTCGGTCTTGATTTTGGCCATGTCCACCGAGGAGGGGCATTCTGCTTTGCACGCCTTGCAGCTGACGCACAATTCCATCACCTGGTACATACGTTTGCTGGTGAACTCGCTTTTGGGCAAATGGCCGCTCATGGCGGCGCGCAGGGCATTGGCCCGGCCGCGCGTGGCGTGTTCTTCCTCGCGGGTGACCATGAAACTGGGGCACATTGTGCCGGTGGTGCGCTTGCGGCAAATCCCGGCCCCGTTGCACATCTCCACGGCACGGTCGAACCCGTGGTCGCTGCTGAAATCGAGGTGGGGGGTAAGGGGAATCACCTGGTAGCTCTCGCCAAAGCGCAGGTTTTCGGTCATCGGCGCGGCGTTGACCACGGTGCCGGGGTTGAGGATGTTGTGCGGATCGAAAATCTGCTTCACTTCCTGGTAGAGCCGGTACAAATCGGGGCCGAAGAACTTTTTGTTGAGCCAGCTGCGGGCCCGGCCGTCGCCGTGTTCGCTGGAGAAGGAGCCGCCGTAGCCGCGCAGCAAATCGACCGAAAACTCGGTGATGGCGGGCAGTTTGGCCACTTCGGTGGCGGTTTTGGTGTTGACGAGCGGCCGTATGTGAATGCAGCCAGCGCTGGCGTGAGCGTAGTACGCCACGTTGGTGCCGAGGTCGTTGCAGAAGCGCTCGATTTTAGTGACGTACTCGGCCAGATGCTCGACGGGAACGGCCGCATCCTCAATAAACGGAATCGGCTTGTGGTCCCCTTTGATGCTCATCATCAGCCCCAGGCCAACCTTGCGCACGGTCCAGACGTCGGTTTGCTGGGCAGGGGTGGTGGCGCGGGAAACGGCCGTTACGTTCACCATTTGCGCTTTGAGATGCCGCTCCAGGGTGTCGATCTTGGCCGCAGCGTCTGCCTCGTTCTCGCCGTAAAACTCGGTGATGAGGACGCAGTTGGGCGTGCCTTGCACAAAGGTGGCGAGCAGGCGGGCGTACTCCGGCACATCGCGGCACATGGTGAGGCCCAAATTGTCCAGCAGCTCCACCGCCGACGGGCCAACTTCTAGCATGAGGGGAACGGCCGTTAACGCTTCCGGTAAACTGTTGAAATGCACAATCGCCAGGGCGGTGTGTTGGGGCAGCGGCACCAGGTTCAGCTTCAGCTCGGTGATGACGCCCAGGCCGCCTTCCGCGCCGCAGATTAGTTTGGCCAGGTTAAAGCGCTCATCGTAAGGCCAGCGGTAGGTGGGACGGCCGTTGCTCACCAGCACCAGTCGATCCAGGTTGTAGCCACCGCAGCGCCGCCAATGGCGCGGCGTGCCGCGGCGAATGATTGCCTGGTTGGCCGCATCCTGGGTGAGGGCGTGCATCTGGCGGTAAATCTCCCCTTCCAGGCCGCTTTTTTGCGTCTGCCGCAAAAGCGCCGCCGTGTCCAGCGGGCCAAAGTGCGTTTGGGTGCCGTCGGCCAGAATGACGTCCATCTCCAGGACGTGATCGGCCGTCATGCCGTACATGATTGAGTGGCTGCCGGTGGAGTTGTTGGAGACAATGCCGCCCATCGCCGCCCGGTTGCTGCTGGCGGGGTCGGGGCCAAATTGCAGGCCGTATTGGCGCAGATAAATGTTCAGCGCGTCCAGCACGATGCCCGGCTGCACCCGCACCCACATCTCCTCCTGGTTCACTTCCAGCACGCTGTCCAGGTGGCGGGTGAAGTCCAGCACCAGGGCGCGGTTAACCGCCTGCCCGGCCAGGCTGCTGCCCCCGGTGCGCGGCAGCAGCGGTACGTGGTGTTTGGCCGCCAGTTCGACCGCTGCCTGCACATCATCCACCGTTTGCGGCAGCAGAACGCCGTGCGGCTTCACCTGGTAAATCGAGGCGTCGGTGCTGTACAGGATGCGGCTGTACTCGTCCGTGCGCAGCGCGCCAGTGGTGCGTTTGTCTAGTTCGTTCAGGAAGTCAAAGAGTGATTCAGACATAATAGCCTCTTATGGATTTATGGGTGGACGCCAGATTTCGTCGCTAAAAGAAGGGCGAAAGACGCGATCAAAAGCACGGAAGTTTGTTCCGTCGCTGTTAACTACCGTGAGCCAGGTAAAATAAGGCTCAATGGCATCTTCTGGATTTGCGGAATTAGTTACAAGTGCAACATATTGACCATCAGGTGAACCATAATGAAAATACGGATAAACAGGATACTCTAACTGCAAATCCTCAGAGACAACTGGGCATTGGATATCTTCATCTAGTAAACTGATGAAGCATAGACCATTATTGGCAGTTCCCGTGTTCCAATGACTAAAACCGACTTTTGTGCCATCAAACGACCAGGAAAAAAAGCCAAATTTTACGTTTTGTTGTCTGGTCCACTCAATGACTCTATCCAGGCATCTTGTTGAATCTTCAATTACGGCCAAAATGCACGGGGTGCGATTTTCGCCTTCTCCTCGCCAATATAAGATTTGCGCAGAGGAATTGGGTGCCCACTGAATAATTGTTGGTAGTCCTTCATACTGTCGGAATATCTCGCCTGTAGGCAAGTAAATGGTCAGTCCATATTCATACGGACCACTATCAGGATGACTGACACGATTAACAGCCAAATATTTACTATCTGGAGACCATTTAGCTTGTGTATTGCTACGATAGCGATTTTCAAAAGGATCAGCTAACTCAATTTCTTCTCCGGTTTCTCTATCGAGGGTAATAACGAAATCGCTTGCACCTGGGACTTTGATGATCCGAGTCAGGTAACGGCCGTTTGGAGATTCAACTTTTAGTCCAGGAAGAGTGTCCGAAATAGGAGTCGTTAAGTCTCCGGTGGTAATATTTATAAGTTCCTGATAGGCATCCCTGTTAATCGCCCCCTTTGATTGTAGATAATTCAAGCTGATAAAAAGTTGACCATTCTGCTGTACCCAACGTAGGTAAGAGAATTCCTCTGATGTCAGAAGATCAAATCTTTCACCCGTGGTTGCATTAAAAAGGGAAACGGTAACGGTATCAATGTTAGAACTAAGAAATGATTCTAAAAGTATGACATTCGTATTGGGGTCCGCCACCCAGGTCGGAATCTCGTACTTAATAGGTGTAGCTGTAACTGTTGGATTGGGCGTGTCCGTTGGCGTTGTGGTCTGAGTTACAGTTGGTGCAGGTGTGGTGGTTTCAGTTGGGCTTGGGGATGGTGTGTGTGAGGCTGTTTCTGTTGCTAGTTGCGCGAGGGGGATGGGGGTGGAAACGGCCGTATCTCCCCCACACCCCAGCAGCAATAAACAAAACAACCCTGTCAATAAAAAAACCGCTGTTTGCTTCATTCACACACACCTTGCTTTCAAGTGACAGTCCCCTGCTTGGATTTTAAGAATTAAACCGGGTAACAAACTGTCATTCCGAACGGAGTCTTCGGAGTGAGGAATCTTACGCGTTTGCCCAATTCGAAAGATTTCTCGGAGGACCTCGAAATGACACCATATCCACCTGATTTTTTAATCACTAAACAGGTGACTGTCACTTCATTTGACGCTACAAAATCTCTTTCAGGGCGGCGAGGAGCAGGGTGACGTTTTCCTGGCGGCTGTTGAAGCCCATCAGGCCGACGCGCCATACCTTGCCTGCCAGCTGGCCAAAGCCGCCCGCCACCTCAATGTTGTACTCGTTCAGCAGCCGCCCGGCAACTGCTTTGGCGTCCACGCCGTCGGGGACGCGCACGGTGGTGAGGGCGGGGATGCGGTTGGCCGGATCTTTGACGTGGCAGCTCAACCCCATCGCTGCCAGACCTTCCCAGAACAGCTCGGCGCTGGCCTGGTGGCGCGCCCAGCGTTCGTTCAGCCCTTCTTCCACGACCAGGCGCAGCCCTTCGCGCAGGGCGTACATGCTGTTGATCGGTGCGGTGTGGTGGTAGCTGCGCGTTTTGCCGTCCCAATAGTTGGCCAGCGTGGTCATGTCCAGGTACCAGTTCGGCACCTTGCCCTGCCGCCGGTCCAGTTTGGCCAGGGCGCGTTCGTTCAGCGTAAACGGCGACGCCCCAGGCGGGCAGCTCAGCCCTTTTTGGGAGCAGCTGTAGGCGGCATCGACGCCCCACTCGTCTAGAAAGATGGGGCTGGTGGCCAAACTGGTGACGGTGTCGATGAGCAGCAGGCAGTTGTGCTCCCGGCACAGCTCGGCGACGCCGTCCATCGGCTGGAGCGCGCCGGTGGAGGTTTCGGCGTGGACCAGGGCCAGGATGGCCGGTTTGTGTTCGTCCAGGGCGCTGCGGATATCGTCGAGGGTGAGGACTTCGCCCCACGGCCGTTCCACCCGCCTTACATCCGCCCCATACCGGCCCGCCATATCGACCAGCCGTTCGCCAAAGTAGCCAATCACGCCAACCAGCACCACGTCGCCCGGCTCCACGAGATTGGCCAGCGTGGCTTCCATCGCCGCGCTGCCGGTGCCGCTGACGGGCAGCGTGAATGGATTGCTGGTTTGCCAGGTGTAGCGCAGCATCTCCTGAATGTCGTTCATCACGCCGATGAAGGCGGGGTCCAGGTGGCCAACCTGCTGGTTGCTAATCGCTTGCAGCACACGCGGATGGGCATTTGACGGCCCCGGCCCCAGCAGCAGGCGCGGCGGCATGTTCAACTGTCCGGTTTGCAGACGGTGGGCTTCATTTACGGGATAAGTTTTCATGGCTCTTCCTTTGTGTTTTAGAGGAACAAGAATGGAAGGATCATACGTCGCAGTGGGCTATTTTTCAAGAGAATCCGCGACATATTAAGAGTTTGGTGTGTGGGGAGAAATTTATGACGAAGAAACGAAGGGAGGAAGGAACAAAGAAAACAAAATGCTTTGTCACTTCGTTTCTTTGTTCCTTCGTATAAAAATCTTTATGGCGTGGGAGTGGGCGTGGCTGTGGGGAAGACGATGGGCGGGATGAACGGCTGTAAGGTCACTAACACGGGCGGGAAGATGGGGAAGACAATCGAGCCATCGTTCAGGCAGGTTTCAGGGAAATTGGCTCCGGTGCGGTGGCCGCACCAGGGGAAGGTGCCATTGTAATTGCCGTTGAAGCGGAGGCCGTTTTCCAGGGCAAAAAATTGAAGATCGCCACTGGTGGCGTTGCGGGTCCAGGTGCCAGTCAGTCTGGTACCACTGGCGGTGCCTTCAATGATGCCCTCACCGCCAGCATAGATGCCTTCTACCTCGGTGCCATCCTGTGTCAGGCTGACTGTGCCGCAGACAGAGGGGCTGCAGTCGGTGGTCCAGTTGCCGTACCAGGTGGCGACGCCGCAGGGGTTCGGTTGGGGCTGCCCGTCACGATAGCCGCACCAGGCGGCCGTTTTGTTCCAGTTGCCGATCCAGGTTTGCCCAGTTGGGCTTAGCCAGAAATCAATCGTGCCATTTTCCCCGGCAAAAGACCAGGTGCCGGTGAGCCGGTTCTCGGTGATGAGGCCCACGATGGCTCCGTTTCCGGCGGCGAAGGTGCCAGAGACGGTTTCGTCCCCTTCGTTATGGGTGAGGATGACGCTGCCGCACTCCAGGAATTGGCAGCTGCTGAGCCAGACGCCATTCCACGCGCCGGGCGGAATGGGGGTGTTGGTGAGGGTTGGCGTGGCGCTGGGCGTGGCTGTTTCCGTAGGCGTGGGAGTAAAGGTTGGCGTACCGGTTGGCGGGACAGTTTCGGTCGCCGTTTCGGTGGGTGTGGCGGTTTCTGTTTCGGTAGGTGTGGCGGTTTCTGTTTCGGTAGCGGTTGCCGTTTCTGTCTCGGTGGGTGTTGGGGTTGTCTCTTCGTCAAGAAGGAGCAGCCGGGCGTCTTCGGTTTGGGTGGCGATGAGGGCGGCCTGGGCTGCGGCCGTTGCGGCCGTATTGGTGCCTCGTCCGCTAAATGTGGCATAAACCACCGCCAGAGAGATGCATAAAATGATGAGCAAGATGCCAAAAAGGGGCAGCAGCCAGCCGGGGATAATCGGTTTGGTGGTGAGCTGTCCCTGCACGGCCTGGCTTTCTGAGCCGCTGTTTACCTGAATCGTGAACGGGTTGGTGCGGGGATTGCCGGTAAACGGCCGTTGCGCTGCTCCCACCTGAAAATCGACCGTATTTTTGCCACCCGCGGGCAGGGTGAGCTGCTGGCTGGGTTGTTCAAACTGCACGGCCTGCGCCGGATCGCCCCCGGTGAGGCTGTAGGTCGTCTCGAAATTGCCGTCGTTGCGCACCAGCACGCGGCAGACGCCGTTGTTGGTGATTTCGCGTGGGCGCATGTCGATGGCAAACTGGGTAAACGGCCGTATCTGTACCGTCCCGGAAACGGCCGCTTGCTCCGACGGGCTGCTCTGCGACACCACCACCAGCCGGTAGCGATGCTGCCCCGAACGTGCGCTGCTGTTTTTGGGTGGATGAATGGTGATGGGCAGCGAGCTTTGGGCGCCAGGCCTCAGCTGAATGGCGTCGTCGGGCAGCGTGACCCAGCTGGGGGGCAGCCCTTCCAGCTTAAGCAGAAAATGGTCGGTAGCGCTGCTTTGGTTGAGCAGTTCGACCTGGAGTTCGGCCGTTCGGCCGGGCAAAATTTCGGTGTTGGTAGGGTGTACCACCACGCTGAGCCGCCCCGTGCTGCTTTGCATAAGCGTGCTGCCCGGCGGTCGGCTAATTGGCGTGGCGGTTGGTTGTTGGTAGGTGGGCAGCGGCGCTGTTACCGGCGCTGGCTGTGCCTGGGCGGTGGGGAGAGTGCCCTCCAACTGCATAAAGAAGGGGCCGATGCGCAGCGTTTGGCCGCTGGGCCACGCTTCTGGTACCTCTGGTACCAGCTTCATTTCGTTCAAAAAGGTGCCGTTGGTGCTGCCTAAATCGGTGATGAACCAGCCGCCGGGGGTGCGCTCCAGCCGGGCGTGGTGGCGGGAGATGCCGTCGGCGGGCAGGGTGACGTCGCACGATTCGGAGCGGCCGAGCAGCACGAGATCGCTGCTCAGTTTGAAGGTGCGTGGGGATTCCCCTTTTTGGCTGATGACAAGCCGTTCGCTGGGGCCGCTGGTGACGGCGGCGGCCATCTGAGACGGCCGTTCTACAATCATTTCTTCGTGCAGTTGGGTGAGCATACTGACCACGGTTTCTTCGGCAGACGTGGCAAAAACGGTGACATCCTGGTTAGTGAGGCCAGCGGCGGCACGGCGCAAGGCAGCGGCGAACGTTTCGGCCGTCTGGTAGCGGTCGTCTGGCTGCTTGGCCAGCGCCTTGACGATGACGTTTTGCACCGCCACGGGCAGGCCCGGCTGAATGTGGCGCGGTGGGGGCGGCGTTTCGTGCATATGTTTCATGACGGCATCGGTGGGTGTTTTTATGTCAAATGGCAGGCGGCCGGTGGCCAGCTGGTAGAGCACCACGCCGAGGGAATAGATGTCGGAACGGCCGTCTAGCGAAGCCGAAGCCAGGGCCTGCTCTGGCGACATGTAGGGCAGTGTGCCCATAAAGGTGCCAGACTGCGTTTCGATACCCCCTTCCAGCAGCTTGGCCAGGCCAAAATCGGTCACTTTGGCGCGGATGGGCAGCTCTTCAGGCCGGTCTGGCTGGTCCAGCCGGGTGATGAGGATATTGTCTGGCTTGATGTCGCGGTGGACCACCCGCAGCCGGTGGGCGTAGCCCAGGGCATCCGCCACCTGGGCGATGATGTTGAGCGATTCGCTCAGCTCCATCACCTGCCGCCGCTGGGCCAGCTGCTTGATGTATGCTCCCAGACTCAACCCGCGCACATATTCCATCACAATGATGAGGTGGGTTGGGCTGCCGGAAAAGTTGTAGATAGCCACGATGTTGGGATGGCTGAGCCGGGCAGCAGCCTGGGCTTCTTGCAGGAAGCGCTGGCGGAATTCCGGCTGGCTGGCAAATTGGCGGTGCATAATTTTCAGGGCTACCGGTCGGGCCAGGTTGCTGTCCAGAGCGCGGTAAACGGCACCCATGCCGCCTTCGCCCAACAGCGATTCAATTTGATATTGGTCTATCTGTTTTCCAAGTAAGTCATCCATAATGTGTGAGTATCCGTCACAGGGGTGGGTTGTGTCAATAAATTTGGTTACATCCACTTGCCACGCTCGTTCCACACTCTGCGTGGAATGACCTGGCTCGACGCTCCGCGTCGAATGAAACGCGGAGCGTTCCGACCGGCATTCCCACGCGGAGCGTGGGAACGAGAGCTAGTGATAAATTTTACGGCAAAAGGTAGGTAACTTCGAGGGTGGGTGCTGTACGGATGGTATACAGATCGGCAACGGAGTCTCCATTGCTGTCGGTTTCAAAGCTGAGGCGGAGGTTGAGCTGGGTTTGGCCGAGGACGAGGGCGTCTTCTACGTCGAAGGTGATGTCGATGTGGGTGGGTACGGCCGTTTCGCAGCTAATAAAAAAGCCGGGGGCGTCGTAGGCGGTATTGTCCAGCGGCTGGCTAACCTCTACAAAATCAATTTGCAGGCAGCCAAGGGCGCTGAAGGGAGCGCCTGTAAGGGCAGCATCCCCACTGAAGCGGAGGATGGCGGTGCGGATAATGGCGTTGCTGGGGAGATCATCCAGAGAGAAGGTGAGCAGGGCGCGTACGGCCGTACCATCTGCCAAATCCCCAGCCTGGGGCAAATTGGAGCTGCCGCTGTTCACCGCGCCGCCGTCGCTGAGCCAGCCGGATTGGGCGGGCAGCATCGGGATGGACCGTGTCGTTTCATTGCTGTCGGCGGGCAGGGTGACGGGCGGGTTGAGCGTGGGCGGTACGGCCGTTGTTGTGCCAGCATCATGTTCTGTGTGGTCATCGCCGGTGGTGGGGGTGGTTTGGGTAACGGCCGTATTCCCCCCGCCATTGTGCCGCAGCGGGTCGGTGCCCATAGCGACTTCTGCGCCGTCTGAGATGCCATCCAGATCGGTGTCGGCCAGGGTGGGGTCGGTGCCGTAAATGTTGACTTCGTCGCCGTCTGTCAGACCATCGCCGTCGGTATCCGGGTTCAGCGGGTCGGTGCCGTAAATGTTGATCTCGTCGCCGTCTGTCAGGCCATCCCCGTCGGTATCCGGGTTGAACGGGTCGGTACCCAGGGCCAACTCTTGCGCACCGGTCAGGCCGTCGTTGTCATCATCCCCCAGCAGTTGGGCGGTGGTGAGGGGAACGGCCGTTGCCTTTGGCGCGGCTTCACCCGAAATCGGCGCAGCGGGCGGGGTTTGCCCCACATTGGCGCGATTTTGCAGGGCAAGGTTGAGCGTCACAGCGATGAGCAGCAGCACCAGCAGCAGCTGGATAAGCGGCAGCGCCCAGGCCGGAAAACGAGGGCGCAGTTCCAGATAGCCCAGCTTGTTTTGGCGCAGATCGCTGCTGCTGCGAATTTCTACCTGAAATGGAATCTGGCGCACGCGACCGAAAAGCGGCCGTTTCTTGCGATGGGTAATGCGGTAGGCGGTGATGCCGGTGCTGCCCGGCTCCAGCTTCAGCGGCTGCTCGTCGCCAAAAAATTGCAGCTTGCCTGCCGGGTCCTGGGCGCTGAGCTGCACCGTACTGCTGACGTTGCCATCGTTACGCACCATGACGCTGCAAGTGCCGCCATTGGCCACATGAGCGGGCCAGATGTTGAGTTCAAATTGTTCTTCAGGCAAAATGGTGATCTGGCCTTGTAAAACGGCCGTTTCCACTGGTGGCTCCTCCACGCGCAGCAATAATTGAAAAGGATGCCGGCCAGCCAGCAGCGGCTGGTCCACGGCGGGCAGTTGGAGCGTCAGCGGTACCGTGGCCCGTGCGCCGGGCGTCATGGAGACGGTGTCCTGGGCCAGGGTTGCCACTTCGGGCAGCCCCGTCAGGCTGATTGTTACCACCAGGATGCGGCTGCTCTGGTTAAATAGATTGATTTGCAAATGGGCCTGTTCACCGGGGGCCAGGGTTGCCTGAGCGGGGACAAGCGCCACGCTGAAATTGCTATGACTGGCCTCTACCTGGCTGCCGTCGGCGGCAACCTGAAACAGCTCGGTGATAGGTTCGCTAGACGTTTGTTCTGCTGGGTTGGCTGTCAGGGTGTCGGCCAGCTGCCACTGCAAAAAGTAAGGGCCAATTTGCAGGCGTGGGCCAGGCTGCCACGGCTCTGGGTTTTTGGGGGCGAGTTTACGGCCGTTATAAAAAGTGCCGCCACGACTGTTCTCATCGACAATCTGCCAGCCGCTGCCGCTGTTTTCTAGCCGGGCGTGGTGGCGCGAAACGTCCAGTGAGGAGAGCACAATGTCGTTGTCTGGGGCGCGGCCAATGGTGAGCTGCGGTTTGTTCATGCCAAAGTGGCGCGGGGCACGCCCCTGCCCGGTGATGATGATTTGGTCGCCAATGGCGGGCGGTGGGGAGTTTGGCCAACTGCTTGAGGTTTTTTCAGCGGAGGGCAGTGAGGGCGTGTCGTCTTCTTTGTTTTGATTGGCTGGTTTGGGCGGTAGGAGAACGGCCGTTTCTGCCAAAGCAGCCAGAGGCGGGCGAATGGGCGGCGTGATTTTATCATCCGCCAGCAGGGTGCGTAAATCTACCACGGTGGCCTGCGGAGCAAACAGCAGCGTGTCGGCGGTCGTGAGGCGGTTGGTTGCCTGGCGCAGATCGTCGCCGAGCTGCTCCGCCATCTGGTAGCGGTCGTCCAGACTGTAGGCGGTGGCTTTGGCCACAATGTCGGCCACATTTGCCGGAAGGCCGGGGCGCAGCTCGCGCAGCGGCAGTTGGTGGTCGGACAGCTGCCCCGCTATGAGCTGGTGCAGAATGATGCCCAGGCTGTAAATATCGGCCCGGCCATCGACAGATTGCCCGGCCCGACGTTCGGGGGCCAGGTAGGGCAGGTAGCGGCGCAGTGGGCGGGCCAGTTCGGGTGAGAGTCCTTCGGGAATACCGGAGTCGGGGATGGGGGAGAGGCCAAAGTCGGCCATCATGGCTTTAAGGGCTGGATCGCCGTGGCGTAACGGCCGTTCCAACGGCTTGACCAAAATATTGCCGGGTTTTAGATCGCCGTGCAGCACGCCGGCCTGATGCGCATAGCCCAGGCCATCGGCAATTTGGGTGATGATGTGCAGCGTCTCATCCAGACGCAGCACCCGTTCACCCTGGGTTAGCAGGCTGAGTACGCGATCCAGGCTGATGCCTTCTACGTGGGCTGTAACCAGGTAGAGATTGCCATTTTGCTGCCCAAAGTTATAAAAAGGGACGATGGCGGGATGGGATAAACGGGAGGCAGCGCGAGCTGCCTGCAAAATTTGCTGCTGCCGGGCAGGATGTTTGGTGAGGCCAGGCTTCAGCAGCTTGAGCGCTACCGGGCGTTCCAGGTTGAGGTCGGTGGCGCGGTAGACGGCACCGCTGCTGCCGCTGCCGATGTGGGCCTCGATTTTGTATTGTTCTAATTGTTGACCTACGTAGGTGTCCATATCCATGATTCAAGTGCGCATTATCTGTTGAAAAATTGGGTAAATCAATTGCCGTTGGTCATGGGGGGGATGCTTTCACGGCCGTTTAAAAAAGTTGTTAACAGACTCACCCATGCCCAATGAACTTTTGTTCTGTCGCTTGACAATGCAGCCACCATCTCCAAATACTGTTAGCTGTTTGTTTTAGTATAGTTTTTGCCAGGGGTGATACCATGCAAGCCGCGTGAAAACGAACCAGTACCTTATCCGTCGGATTCTTGCACAAGGAGTAAGAATTTTTAACGCAAAGATGCAAAGTGGAAAAGGGGCAAAGGGGCAAAGAATCTTTATTTCCCTTTGCTTCTTTGCGCCTTTGCGTCAAAAGTTTTTCTGGCTTGTCCAGGCTAGGAGGAATGTCCCGTGAAAAACGCTCGTTGCCAGTGAACAGGCCGTAAAAATTCCGTTTCGAGCCCCAATCCTCATGCTAAAATGCAGCCAATGGTCGGCAAAATTGGATGATGAACGCCATGGTGGTAGATAATGATGATACAGACAGCCCCAAAAACAGATGAAGCCACGCTCAACCTCTTGCAAACCGCCTTCCCTGATCTCAGCCGCAATAATATTGAAACGTTGAGCCAGGCAGCTGTTTACACAGAGTATCCTGCCCGCACCGACGTTTGCCAGGAAGGGGAAGAGGGCACAACGCTGTTCATTTTGGATCGGGGCGAGGTGGATATTCTGGTTCATGCCAGCGACAATCAGGAGATTTTGGTGGATAGTATTGGCCCTGGCAACTATTTTGGCGAGATGGCTTTTTTGGGTGAAACGACCCGTATGGCGACTATTCGCACCCGCGTACACAGCCGCTTGCTGCAGATTGAAGAGGCCGATTTTATGGCGATTGCCCAGGCCAACCCCAGCCTGCTGCGCACCTTGCTGCGTCAGATCATTGGCCACATTCGTCGCACTGACCGAGCGGTGATTAACGAGCTGAACGTGAAAAATGCGGCCCTGCGCAAAACGTATACAGAGCTGGAAGAGCAGGAGGCGCTGCGCACTCAGTTTATTGCCACATTGTCTCACGAGCTGCGCACGCCGCTAACCTCTATTAAAGGGTATCTGAGCTTAATAAATGGCGGGGCGATGAAGGGGGATTCCCTGCAAATGGGGCTGGATTCGATTACCCGTAACGTGAACAAGATGGTGGGCCTTACCAATGATCTGCTGATTTTGTATGAATTGCATCCGAAACGGCCGTCTTTTGAATATCTTGAGGTGGCTGATTTGCTGATTGAGGCGTTGAATTCTGCCCGAAGCGTGCTGAACGACCATTCTTCGCCGGTGACGATTGAAATTGCACCGGACGTGCCCAAAGTTTATGGAGATCGGCGCGGCCTGACGCTGGCGCTGCGAGCGCTCATTGAAAACGGGCTTAAATATTCCCCGGTGGCTGCGCCGATAGGGATTCAGGTTACTTGCCTGGACACGGACGAGGTAGCGATTGCGGTTTCTGATGAGGGAATTGGCATCGCCCCGGACGATCAGGCGCGTCTGTTTGAGCCATTTTTCCGCCTGGAAAAAGAAGAAAACGCCAACACGCTGTATCCGGGGCTGGGGATTGGGTTGACCATTGCCAAATTTGTGCTGGACCGGCATAACGGCCGTATCGATCTCAAAAGCACCCCTGGCCTGGGCAGCACGTTTGCCCTCTGCCTGCCTAAAAAGTAAAAAGCTGCCTAGCAAAATTCTCCCCGCTGTGCCCTCACCTACCTTTCCGGTACAATTTAGCCACATGCTTTTTTCAACGAAATGGCACACCGATGAGCCCACTGAAAAACTCACCGTAGAGTACGCTGAGAGTAAAATTGCCATAGAAAAACTCAGCGTCCTCCGCGCGCTCTGCGGTAAAAATCGCCTTTTTTAGTGGAGTCATCTGTGTCTAATTTATGAAGTAGGTAACATGGGCTTATCTCGCAAATCACATTTGTCTTCTTCCCTACCTGAGCCAGAGCCACTGCTGGAATTGCGTCAATTGAGCTACCATTTTCCCATTCGGGGCGGCATGTTGCAGCGTCAGGTGGGGTTCATTAAGGCGGTTAATCAGGTTAGCTTGTCTGTTTTTCCGGGAGAAACGGTGACGTTGGTGGGCGGTTCTGGTGCAGGCAAGACGATGTTGGCGCGTATGGTGATGCAGCTGATTAAACCAACGGCTGGTGCAGTGCTGTTCGACGGCCAGGTATTGGCCAAACTGGGGCGTTCCGCGCTGCGTCTGGTGCGGCAGCAGCTGCAAATGACGCTGCAAGATCCTTACAGTGCGCTCAATCCCAAAATGATGGTGACGGATATTTTAGCCGAGCCTTTGAAGATCCATGGTCTGGCAGACGGCCGTTCCCAAAAAGCGCGTATTGCCGAACTGTTGCAGCTGGTGGGATTGAACCCATACTTTGCCGGGCGGTACCCGCATGAGTTTAGCGGCAGTCAGCGGCAGCGCATAAACATTGCCCGCGCCCTGGCGACCCGCCCCAGGCTGCTGGTGGCGGATGATCCGTTGGCGGTGTTGGATACGGCCGTTCGTCCTCTCATCATCTCCTTGCTGGCCGAGCTAAAACAACAGGCACCTGGTTTAACGCTGCTGCTGCTGGTGAGCGGTCTGGCCCACGTGCGGCAGATTAGTGACCGGGTAGGCGTACTGTTTATGGGTGATATTGTGGAGTTGGGGCAGGCGGAGATGGTGTATGAACGGCCGTTGCACCCTTACACCCAATTTCTGCACAGCCAAACGCCCCGCGCCCTCAGCGCCGCCGATGATCGCCTTCAGCCCATCCAGCTAACTGGCCCCGCACCCGATCCGGCCAACCCACCCAGCGGCTGCAAATTCCGCATGCAGTGCCCCCACGCTACCGATATTTGCCAGAATGAGGCGCCCACGCTGCGCGATTTTGGCAAGTCGGGTGCGCCTCACCTGGTTTCTTGCCATCACGCTGAACGGTTCGGGGTGTAGCTACCTTGTCTGATCACTTTTCATGCTTCATAGGTTATAGATCACGCAAAACCGCAAAAGTTTTTTTTGACTAAACAGAACATATATTCTACAATGACAGCAGTAAGCCTACTTATAACCTGCAAAAACAGCATTAAGAGATTGCCCCAAAAGGAGTTGTCTATGAAAAAATCTGACCTTCTACATTGGTTGCAAGATGCGTACCGGCAGTGGCTGGCGCTGCTAGAGGCGATTGGCCCGGCCCGTATGGAATTGCCCGGCGTGGCAGCGCATTGGTCGATGAAGGATATCGTGGCCCACCTGAACGGCTGGCACCCAACGCTGATCGGCCAGATGCAGGCGGCCCTGCGCGGTGAACCAAAACCACCGCCGCCCTGGCCCGCCCAGCTGCAAACGGAAGATGAGATCAACGCCTGGATTCATGAGCGGAATCGGGAACGGCCGTTGTCAGAAATCCTGGCCGAAACCCACCAACAAATGCAGCAGCTCCTGGCCATCATCGAAGCCTTGCCCGACGATGTGCGGATAGGGATAGTGCATCACGAGGAAAAAGATTTTTATCTCGTCTGGATAGGTGAGGAACGCTTCCTCGCCGGTGAATTTTTTGACCATTTCCATGATGACCACGAGCCAGACATCCGCGCCTGGCTGGCCAAAATCGAGGCCGCGTAAGGAGATAGCCCCATGAATGCAGACGCTTTTAGGGCTAAATCCGGTAACCAGGGGCTGAGATAAAAAACCTGCTGAAGTAGGTTCACAGGTGCGTTCTTAAAATGCTTTAGCACGTTTTCCATCATAGCCCGTGGTACGTTTTCCATCATAGCCTGGGGATTTATCCCCAGGTTTTCGATGTCATGAGCGCACCACCACAAATGAAAGTGGATGTTGGTGGTTAGTGGCTGGTACGAACCAGTAGCCACATTTTAATGGGAGGCGCAAAATGAATATTCCCTGGAGAATAATCATCTGGCAGCAGTTTGGCGCAGCGATTGATGACCTGGACAACGCGTTGCGTGCCTGCCCCGATGAGTTATGGCAGGCGCGTTTGTGGGACGATCCTGAACAAGAGACCTTTTTTCTGCCGGAGTTTTGGTACGTGGTGTACCATTCGCTGTTTTGGCTGGACCTTTACCTGACGGGCGCGGAGGAAGGGTTTGTGCCGCCGGAGCCGTTCCTGCTGGTGGAACAAAATGAAGAGGGGCCACTGCCGGAACGGCCGTATACCAAAGCCGAACTCCAAACTTACCTGGAAACCTGCCGCCACAGATGCCGCACCACGATTGAGGCCCTGACCGACGAAGCGGCCCAGCGCATTTGCCGCTTTAGCTGGGGCGAGGTCACGTTTGCCGAGCTGCTGCTCTACAACATGCGCCACGTAGCCGGGCACGCCGCCCAGCTGAACCTGCTGCTGGGGCAGAAAGTAGGTTCCGCTCCGGGCTGGGTGGCCCAGGCCGAGAAAGAAACCCGGTGAGGAAGTTATCATGCTGACCATCGATATCGATACCGCACGTCGTTTTATTTTGGGTAAACAGGGCTTATGGCCGGGGCGGCGCTGGCGTGGCCTGGAGGGCACGGCGCAGGCGATGCAGGCGATGGAATATTTGCAGCTTGATCCGCTGCAAATTATTGCCCGCAGCCACGACATTACCCTGCACAGCCGCATGCTCGATTACGCGCCGGGGCTGTGGGAAACGGCCGCCTACGAGCAGCGCGGCTTTTTTGATTGGGGCGGCTGGTTGGCGCTGCGGCCCATGGACGAGCTGCCCTACTGGCGGGTGATCATGCACCGCGAGCGAGATGGCCATCCAGATTGTGATGCCCGCATCCGCAAATCGGCCCAAGAACACGCCGAAGCCATTGACGAAATGCGCGTCATTTTGCGCGAGAAGCAGATTGTGAGCAACCGGGATTTTGCGATGGCTTCCCGCAAACGGACGGAAAGCTATCGCGGCCGAAAAGACAGCTCGCTGGCGCTGTACTACCTGTGGCGCACAGGCGAAGTGCTGACCCACCATCGTGAAAACTTTGAGCGCGTCTATGCACTCACGGAGGCCGTTGCCCCGGCGCACCTCATTCGCGAAAGCAGCCAGGCCGAGGCGGATCGCTTTCTGTTTGAAAAGGAAATTAGCTTTTGGGGTCTGTCGCCGCTGCAGCGGACGCAGGATGCCTATTTTCGCGGCGTGCCGTTTAGCCAGAAGGCGGCCGTAACCAAGGCGCTGCTGGGCGATGGCGTGATTGTTGAGGTGAAGGTGGAAGGCTGGAAGCAGGTGCATTTTGCGCTGGCCAGCGACGTCCCCTTGCTGCACGATTTGAGCGCCGGGCGCGTGCCGCCAGCGTGGACGCCGTTGCAGGCCGACACAACGGCAGAGGTTATCTTCCTGGCCCCACTCGATCCCGTCAGCGCGCGCGGGCGTGCCAAAGTTTTGTTCGGCTTCGACTACGTGTGGGAGGTGTACAAGCCGGAGGCCAAGCGGCAGTTTGGCTACTACACGCTGCCGGTGCTGTGGGGCGACCGGCTTGTGGCGCGGTTCGACAGCAAGCTGGACCGGGCGAGCAATACGTTTGTCATCCTGGGCTTTTGGCTTGAGGATGAGGCCCTCGGCAAAGATGAGGCCTTTGCAGAGGCCTTGGCTGGCGGATTTGCCCGATTTGTCACCTTTCTTGGGGCGCGCAAGCTGGACGCCGAGGCGATTCACGAGCCGCTGCTGCGCCGACGTGTCTATTCTTTAACAAAGCAGTAAGTAACCGTCTAAAATTTACTTACCGAGATTGGTCCAATCTTCAAGATTGGACCAATCTGAAAATCGGTCTAATAAGTTGTGGCGGGGTATGGCCGTTCCTGGCTAAGCGATGTTAAAATTTTCGCAGCCAGATGGCGTTTCATGCCAAAGTCCACACCGGGGCAAGGGGGCAGGTTCACAGGTGAGCAATCAATTATTTCCTGTACAGGATTCAACATTAGCCGCAGACGCACTGGTGGAGATGCTGCGGGCAGCGTACGCGCTGCCGGGCACGCTGCACTGTCGTTTCTTCCGCAAAGGCATTTGTGACACTTACCGGGTATTTGCGGGTGAACACCAATTTTATCTGAAGGTTTACAAGTATGGCCGCCGCAACCGAACGGCCGTTGCCGAAGAAGTCCTCTTGCTCAATCATCTGGCGGCCGATGGGGTTGCCGTGGCCAGGCCGGTGCTGCGCCGTGATGGGCAGTATGTGAACCACCTAGACGCACCGGAAGGGGCGCGCTATGCCGTCCTTTTTGAGGCGGCTCCCGGTGTGCTGGGGCATAACGATGATGAAACGAAAATCAGCGCTTTTGGTCAGATGGTCGGCCAGATGCACAAAAGCCTGGATGCCTTTCTCTTACCCTATCGCCGGACGCCCCTGGACATGAACCATCTCATTAAGGAAAACATGCAGGTCATTACGCCATTCATGGCGCACCGTCCAGACGATCTGGGCTTAGTTGCCAGCATCGCGGAGCAGTGTCAGAGCCTGACCTTGCTAAAAGTAAAAGAAAAGCCGGAATATGGCGTTTGTCATGGCGATCTGCATGGTGGCGATGTTTGTTACGATGCCCATGGGCTGCCTACACTCTTTGATTTTGATAGTTCTGGGTGTGGCTGGCGTGCCCTGGATATTGGGGTTTTTCTGGCTTCTGCGGATTGGATGGAGACCAGCGCGCCGGCAGAAGAGAGGCGGCAGCGGCAGTTGGCCGCATTTTTGGACGGTTACGGCCGTATCCGCCCCTTGCGCACCGAGGAATTAGAGGCTGTCCAACAGACGCCCGCGATTCGCCACATTTTTCTCATGGGGTTTGTGCTGCGCTACACGGCCATGCAGCAGGGAGATCATTGGGCCAACGAGCAGTTTATTGATTGGCATATGAGCTGGTTCAGGCAGTGGGCCAGCACGCGGTTGGGTTAGGTGCGGGGGTGGTTGCATGGGAAACGGCCGTTTCCTACCACATTCATCCTAAAATCCGAAAATCAATTTATAAGCCAAGGGGTAAACGGACGTGATAACCCTTGACGATAATATCGTAAAGGAATTACAATTTCGCCATGATTCGCGCATTTAAGGACAAAGAGGCAGAAAAAGTTTTCAAGGGTCAATTCTCAAAGAAACTGCCTCACGACATTCAGCGAATTGCTGAGCGTAAACTGATTATGCTTCATCGTTCGGCGAATCTAAATGATTTGCGTGTCCCGCCATCCAACCGGTTAGAGGCGCTAAAAGGCGACCGGCAAGGTCAGCACAGCATCCGCATTAACAGTCAGTGGCGCATTTGTTTTGAATGGCGCGAAGACGGTGTGTATGAGGTCGAAATTGTTGATTACCATTGAGGTGACAAAATGAGAGAGTATCCGCCAATCCATCCAGGTGAAATTTTGCAGGAAGAGTTTTTAGAGCCAATGGGCATCAGTCAATACCGTCTGGCTCAGGACATTGGTGTTCCAGCCATGCGCATCAACAAAATTGTGCGTGGTGAACGGGGCATCAGTGCCGACACGGCGCTGCGCCTGGCACGCTATTTTGGCATGTCGGTTGAGTTCTGGACGGGTATCCAGACCCACTATGAGGTCGAGAAGGCCAAAATGTCTCTGGGTAATCGCCTGGAAAAAGAGGTCAAGGTGTTTGCTTCAGCGTAAAGTCGTTTCTCCGATTGCGTCGCCCATTTTCCGGCCAGCCAACTACCGTGGATAATTTTGTGTTTTGGATTTTTGGGGGAACGGCCGTAAAAAATCCCCTATTGCCCTTGCCCACCAACTGGTGTATCATCTTTGTATATACATTCGATGAGGTGAGGTATGCAGACACAAGTGAAAAAGTGGGGTAACAGCCTGGCTTTACGAATTCCTAAACAGTTGGCGGAGCAGTTGGCCATCAAAAACGATACAGAGGTTGAAATTCTGGTGATGGATGATCAATTGATGATTAGACCTCTGCCAATACCGGATCTGACGCTGGAAGATTTGCTAGCCCAAATTACGGATGAGAACCTGCACGATGAAGTTGAGACAGGTACGGCCGTTGGCGGTGAGGTCTGGTAATGGTGTACGTTCCAAATCAGGGGGATTTGATCTGGCTAACGTTTAATCCGCAGGCCGGACACGAACAGGCAGGGCGACGTCCTGCTCTTGTTTTGTCACCAGCCAGCTACAACGGCAAGGTGGGGTTGGCCATTTTGTGCCCCATCACCAGCCAGGAAAAAGGGTATCCGTTTGAAGTCAGGATTCCGGTCGGTTTGGGGGTGACTGGCGTGATTTTGGCGGATCAGGTCAAAAGTATGGATTGGCGGGTGCGGCAGGCTGAGTACATTGACCAACTGCCCGCGCGGATTCACAAGCAGGTCATGGCGAGGCTTTCGGTTTTGCTGGAAGTTCAGGAGTAGTGAGGGCCGTATCCCACCACCCTCATCCAAAAATCAAAATAAAAACCATGCAGGCCAGCAAGACATGGTAGGGGCGATGCAATCGGGTATGGTCGATGAAAAACAAACGGCCGTATCTCCGATTGCGTCGCCCATTTCCCGGCCAGCCAACAGGCGACGCGATGGGAGAGGTGGTTGCGGGTGTGGCGAGGGTATCATCCCATCGCATCGCCCCACCGTGGATAATTTTGTGGTTTGAATTGTTGGGGGAACGGCCGTTCCTGCTAAACTCGTGCTAAAATTAATAGATTCAACTTAGACTGATTATCTTTAGTAAGGGCTTGAGCAAAAGGCAAAATTAATTGAAAGTTGTTCTATATATTCCTGAAGGTCCTGGAAATGATCTTATTAGGAAACTGGTGGTTGATGTTGTAACGGATGTGGCCTCACGCATAGGCATTCCACTTACTAACATTGATGCAGTGGGACTTGCTTTTGGCGAACAATATTCTCAAGCGATAGTAAATCTCTTTGGAACTGAGGTATTTACGAATAACGAGGCATACCTTGGCATTGCAAAAACGCTAACAGAATTTGAGCAAAAACAACCAAAACATACGATTTTATTTAGCGGATACGTATTTGAGCTGATACTCCAAGGCTTGTCAATCTCAAATAACGTACATGATTGGCCCCCTGAATTACAAAACGGTATTTACATAGTCTCGCATGAATTAGGCCATTGCAAAGACGCAGAAGCCAGATTCCGTTCGTCTACAGAGCAGAGTTTAAGGTTCCCAAAAGGTTTTGATCTTGACTTGGTTCATTCATATTATTTTCCTATTTTCATAGACGAATTTTTTGCGAGCTTTCACGGTGACAAATTTTACAGCCGCGAACACTTTGCATACAATTTAACGCAAGATCATGACGCGATCACGAGGATAAAGGAAAGAGTTAACAATTATAAAAATAACTATTTTGCGGATGATCGTATTTTCCAAATCGCCATCAATGCCTCGGCGTTAGTTTGGACTTATCTTATACAATACGGAAAACTGTGGGTTGGCAAGTATCGAACTTCATTTGCACAAGAACCTGTTCCAGAAATATTGAAATACGGCTTTCTGGAGCCATCGGTTATTCTCCTCCTCGATCAGATTTTTGATGTACTGATCAAGACTTACCCCAATTTACCTGAGAACCTCGAAGCCGAATTTAAGCCCATTTGGAATCAAATCTCTCTTCACGTAGGCTACAAATTCGAGAAGCGAACAGAAGGTTGGTACTGCTTCTGGAACCAAACAACCGGTTTTGGAACAGCGTAGTCGAGTGAAAGCAAACTATCAAACTCACCACGGCCGATATTCCAGTGATTGGTGGCGGAAGTAGGTGGTGTACAGCTCGGCGTAATGGCCGTCCTGGGCCAGCAGCGCGTCGTGGCTGCCTTCTTCGATGATCTGCCCGTCGCGCAGGACGATGATCCGGTCGGCGGCGCGCACGGTGGAGAGGCGGTGGGCAATAATGATGCTGGTCCGGTTTTGCAGCACGGTCGCCAGCGCGTCTTGCACCTGCGCTTCTGTCAGCGGATCGATGCTGGCGGTGGCTTCGTCCAGCAGCAGAATGGCCGGGTTTTGCAGCAGCACGCGGGCCAGGGCCACCAGCTGCCGCTGTCCCAACGAGAGCCGCGCCCCCCGCTCCCCTACGTCCGTTTGTAACCCCTCCGGCAAATCTGCCAGCCAGCTGCCGTCGCCCAGCTGCATGGCTGCGGCTTCCACTTCGGCATCTGTGGCTTCGGGACGGCCGTATTTCACATTCTCCGCCACCGTGCCCGAAAACAAAAAGGGGGCCTGCGGCACCAGCCCCAGCTGGCGGCGGTATTGGCTCAGGTCGAGGATGCGGATAGAACGGCCGTCTACCCACAGCTCCCCCGCCTGAAACTCGTAAAAGCGCATCAGCAGCTTCACCAGGCTGGATTTGCCCGCGCCGGTGTGCCCCACAATCGCCAGCGCCTCGCCCGCCGGAATGGTGAGCGAAAAATCCTGCAAAACAGCGCTGCGCCCGGTGCTGTAGTTAAATGTCATCTGGTCGAACACAATCTCGCCGCGCAGCCGCCCCACCGGCTCCTGCGCCGTCTGCACCACCAGCGGCTCGTCGTCGATCAGGGCAAAAACCCGCTCGCTGGCGGCCAGCCCCTGCTGGAACTGGCTCCAAAAAGAGGCCAGCGTGGTGATCGGATAGAAGAAAATCGTCAGTCCCTGCACAAAGAGGTACCACTCCCCGACAGAAATATCCTGATCCAGCGCCATCAGCCCGCCGACGTAAATAATCACCGCCACGGCGACACCAGAAACGGTGTTGAGCAGCGGGAAAATGCTGCCAAAAACGGCGACGCGGGTGAGCTGAATGCGGTAGGCCAGCTCGTTGATCGCCTGAAAATCGTCGTAGATGGCCGCTTCCTGACGGAAATTTTTGGCCACGGCAATGCCGCTGATCGTCTCCTGGATGGTGGCGTTGACGGTGGCCTGGGCCCGCTGTGCCTGCTGCATCGCCCGCCGCGCCAGCCGCCGGAAGACCAGGGCAATCGTCACTACCACCGGACCCACGGTAAAGGTAATCAGCGCCAGCGGCACGTTTTGCGACAGCAGCACCACGCCAATGACCAGCACCAGCACAATCTGGCTGAGCAGATCAATCGTCAGGGTGACGACAGTGGCAAAATCCTGGGTATCAGACGTCACCCGGCTGACGATGCGGCCCGAGGCATACTGGTCGTAAAACGACAGGTCGCGGCGCATGACGGCGCGGAAGGCGTCCTCACGCAGCGTCAGCACCACGTCCCCCACAGCGCGCGCCGAAAACCAGAGGCTGACAAAGTTGAACCCCCAGCTAATCGCACCTAATACAGCCACCACCGCCGCCAGCGTCAGCAGCAGCTGCAGCTGCGGATTTTGCGCCAGGGTGTCAATGCCCCGCGAAATGATGATCGGCGTCGCCGTAGCTAGGATGGAGATGAGCGACACCATCGCCGCTACCAACAGCACCTTGCCAATGTGCGGCCGAAAATAAGCCACAATCCGCCGCACCAGCTCCCGGTCGCTGTAGCTGCGGTCGTATTCTTCTGGGTTGAGTCCGCCGGTGATGCCCATGTTTCCTCGTTTTCTGTAGTTTTCACCCTCACCCCAGCCGTCCCCTCCCCCTCGCAGGGGGAGGGTTAGGGTGGGGGTCAGATCACTCACGTACAAAGATTTGCCGGTAAACTGCGCTCCCGTCCATCAGCTCCTCGTGGGTGCCCTGGGCGATGAGACGGCCGTTTTTCATCAACAAAATTAAATCTGCGCTGCGAATCTGCGACAGGCGGTGGGTGATGAGCAGGGTGGTGCGCCCGGCCAGAATGCTGTGCATGGCCCGCTGAATCTGGTCCTCGGTGTTGCTGTCGATGGCGCTGGTGGAATCATCCAGCACCAAAATGCGCGGATCGCTGAGGAAGGCGCGGGCGATGGCCAGCCGCTGCCGCTGCCCGCCCGAAAGCATCACACCCCGCTCGCCAATCTTGGTTTCGTAGCCATTGGGGAATTCGGTAATGAAGTCGTGCGCCTGCGCCTGCCTGGCCGCCGCTTCAATCTCCGCCTGGGGCACGTCGGCCCGGGCGCCAAAAGCAATGTTTTCGGCAATGGTGCGCGAAAAAAGGAAGATGTCTTGCTCGATGGTGCCAATTTGGGCGCGCAGGCTGTCCAGGCTCCAGTCGCGTACGTCAATCTGGTCGATGAGGATACGGCCGTTTCCCACATCAAACGTCCGGTTCAGCAGCTTCGTCAGCGTGCTTTTGCCCGCCCCCGTCTGCCCCACAATCGCCACCGTCTGCCCCGGCTTCGCCTTAAACGAAATCCCCTGCAAAACCAGAGATTGGGTAGTCTCATCGTCGTCACCAGCCACTAACCGCTCGCCACTATAACTAAAACTCACCCCCTCAAAAACCACTTCCCCCACCATCTCCTGCGCCACGCCCGCTTCGTTTTGGTCCAGCTCCGTCTCCGTCAAAATCATCTCCAGAATGCGCCGGGCGCTGGCAATGCTTTGCTGGAAGGTGGCCACGTTGCGCAGCAAAAAGCGAATCGGGGAGCGCAGCGTGCCCAGCAGCGCCATGAAGGTGATCACCTCACCTACCGACACGATGTCCTGCATAAAGAGATAGAGCGCGTGGCCAAACCCCAGACCCACCATCAGACCGTAGAGAAGCAGGGGCAGGTAGCGGGCCGTCACCTCCCCTTCGCGCACGAAGGCGTTCCGGTAAGCGCGGGCGTTGTGGCTGAAGCGGGCCTCTTCGGCCGGTTCCTGGGCAAACCCTTTCACCACCTCAATGCCGGAAATCGTTTCTGCCAATCCAGCGTTCATCCGGCCAAAGGTGGCCCGCAGCTGGGTGGCGACGGGACGCAGGTCGTTGTTGTAGCGGATCAGGGCAACCGTGGTGCCGATGAGGAATAGAATCGGCACGAGCAGCAGCTGGAAATCGAGCGTGGTGATGGTGACGAGGGGTACCAGCAGGGTAAGAACCGATTCGGTCGTGGTGCCCAGCGCCGGGCTGACAAACTGGTTCACCTGCTGCACGTCGTTGGTGGCCCGCGCCATCAAATCCCCCACTCGCTGACGGCCGTGGAAGGTCTGGCTTTTGCTGAGCAGGCTCAGGTACAGCTCGTCGCGGGCGTTGCGCTCCACCCGCTGGGCCAGCACCCGAATCGCCAGGCTGTTGACGATGTCGAACAGGCCGTAGCCCAGATAGGCCGCCACCACATACAGGGCGGCCAGGGTTAAAGCGGCGCGCCCTTCATTTTGAATGACACTGTCGAAGGCCCAACCGACGGTAACGGCCGTCATGCTTTGTGCAGAAGCCATGCCCAGGGTGGTGAGCAAAAAGGTGATGAGTAATCCTTTGTAGCGCAAGATATGGGATTGCAGCCAGCGTAGGGTGGAGCGGTGGTCGTAGGCGTAGGCGTCAGCAACGGTGAATTCACTTCGGGTCATGAGCGGGTTCCTTTTCCGCGTGGGATCGTATCAGGTTGTAGGCAGATGTCGAGGGTCGGGTAGGAAACGGTCGTTCCCCAACACAATTGCCATCTCACAAACCAGCCAGTATGATAGGCTCCTGGGAGGTTGTTGCGATGCTCAATATGAGAACGGTCAGCCAGGCTGATTTAAACTTTCTCGTCTGGATCGACATTAAGGACGAGGGAGTCAGTTCGTCGTACATGGCCAACTGGACCGATGCAGAGTGGGCTGCCCACCGCCAACAGATTGCCGCCTACATTTCCGGCGGCGATAAGATTGCCTATGTGATCGAAGAAGCTCACAGCCAGCGTCGCGTGGCGGGCATCTACGCCGATATTTTGAACCTGCGAGATATAGCTGACCGGTGGCGCATGTTCCAGACGATCTCTACAGGGGTTTTTCCGGAGGACGGCCGTTTCTGCAGCATCTTTCAACTGTGGGTGGATCCGGCCTACCGGCGGCAAGGGCTGGGTTCTAAACTTAAACAAATGGTAGAAGAGGAAGCGCGCCGTCGCCAGGTGAGGGCCATCTACACTCAAACCGAAGCTACCAACGAGCATGTCATCACCTTGAACAAGAATTTAGGGTACGCAGAAATTTATCGTGGCCCTATGTGGGATGAGATCGAACGCGTGGCCCTTCTCAAAAAGCTGGATAGTTTCGAATGAAAGCACAGGTTGACGTTTTGCAAGACGGCCGTATCCACCAAATCCAAATCCTCGATGAAGAACGGCCGTTCACCCACCACCAAATCCTGCAAAAATGGCAAACCGACGCCACCTTCCGCACCTTCTTCATCGCGCTGCTGGCTGACGCGCCGTTTGACGCCTACTTTTGGGAGACCCCGCCGATTACAGCGGGTGTGCTGGAACGGCCGTTTGAATTTGTCCTGGTCGATGCCCCCCAACTGGCCCAGGTGCCGGCCGAGCGCCGCGCCTTTGCCCGCTATTTCACCGCCGATCCTGTGGTCGATTTTCCCAATTTGGGTGGGGATGCTCATCTGGTGGTGCCCTGCCCCCAAAACGCCACAGATGCTTTTGCTCATCTGGCCGCGTTTAGCCGCACTGCGCCGCTGGATCAGCAGCACTGTTTTTGGCAGCGGGTGGGAACGGCCGTAACCAATCAGGTTGGGAAACGGCCGTTGTGGCTCAGCACCTCTGGATTAGGGGTCTACTGGCTGCATGTGCGGCTGGATTCGCGGCCAAAATATTACACATTTCGGCCGTATCGGCTGGGGGCATGATGTTCATCACTTGTGAGTTTTAGACGCTTGCTGCATACTAAAGTCTGGAAAACTGACTGTGTTTTCCCCACAAAATAAGGAGTCAAAAATGAATAAACAACAAATGATTGACAAGTTGAATGAAGATTTGGCCGGTGAATTTAGCGCCATCATTCAATACATCACCTATGCCGCCAAGACAACGGGGCCTTATCGCCCTCAGCTGGCCCAATTTTTCCTCACCGAAGTGGCGGATGAACAGCTGCACGCCCAATTTTTAGCCAATAAAATTGTCGCCCTGGGTGGCGAGCCAACCACCCAGGCACATCCCGTGCCGCCAGCCAATAATAACCGCGAAATGCTCCAAGCCATACTGGTGGCTGAACTGCAAGCCGGTAAGAATTACACCCAGAGAGCCCAAGATGCGGAGGCGTATGGCGATAAAGGGCTGGTTGTGGCGCTAGAGGATATGGTTCGTGATGAGATGGGCCATTCTGAAGAAACCGAGCGCATGTTGCGCGATTGGCCACTCTAGAAGAAAGTCACAGATTATGCAGATTTGGCTTAGTAGGTCTATGAGTCTGGTGAGAAATTAACCGCAGAGGACACGGAGGGCGCAGAGTTTTGCAGTAAGAATCTCAGCGCTCTCTGCGGTTTATTTTTTAGCTGCGGCCGACGACGAGCTGTACGCCGTCGAGGACGCTTTCCAGGATGAAGGGGGGGATCGTGCCCACGTACTCCGTCAGGAAGCGGCGGTCGATGGTGATGACCTGGGCAACGTTGGCCACGCACGCTTTGGGCAGACCAGAATCTGATTGCGCAATGAGCACGTTACCGGGGGCAGGGGCCAATTTCCAATCCGGGCTAAGCGTGACGCATACGGCCGTTTCCAGCAAACTCCGGTTAAACGCATCACTTTGAATGACCAGTACAGGTTGGGGTTGAGGCATCTCTGGGGGTTGCGTCCACCAGATTTGCCCTTGTTGGAGGGGTGTCTCGGTTACCATGTTTGTTTGTCGGTGAAGGTGAGCTGCTGGGCCACGCGCCACGGTGTTGGCAGGTGGGAAGGCCGATATTGGTAAATCGCATCCAGCTGCTGCGCCACCGTTTCACAATCAGTTCGCTCTAATTTGCGCCGAATCGCTTGTTTGGCGAGGCGCGAATGTTGGCTGTGGCGCTGTGCAGCCGTTTCAGCTTGTTGCAAAAGTGAGTCGAGTAAGGCGGCGTTATTGTTCATAGGTACTTCGGCAAGAATGGTTAGCTGAACGGCCGTCTCTAATATTGTGTGCATCAGCCGTCTGCAAAAGTGTAAACAGCTTTGCCGCTTCACAACATAGTACCAAAGTGCCACTTGCCCGTATTCAGTAATCAGTGTTCAGTGAATTGGTAAACAGTTACCGAATACTGACCTACTGAATACTGACCTGCTGACCCACTGATTACTGACCCACTGATTACTGACCTACTGATTACTGACCTACTGATTACTGTCCCACCAATTCGTACTCCATTCTACCGCTTTGTGAATGCCGTCGCGCAGGGAGGTGGTGGGCGTGTAATCCAGCAGGGCGTGGGCCTTGCCGATATTGGCCACGTAATGGGTCACTTCGCCCACGCGGGCTGGCTCGATGGTCATGTTTGGCTCTACGCCGAGCGCCTCGCCGATGAATTTGGCCATGTTGACCAGGCTGTTCCCCTGGCCGTAAGCCAGATTGATGGTGTGGCTGTCAATCTCGCCGTTTACCAGCCGTTCCAACCCCCGCGCCACGCCCCCAACGCAGTCGTCGATGTAGGTGAAGTCCAGCACCTTATCTTTGCCGTAGACGGTGATCGGTTCCCGGTTGCCTATCTTGCGGATGAAGAGGGGGATAACGCGCTCCATCCGTTCGAGGTCGTTGTCGTAACGGCCGTATACATTGCTGAACCGGAACACCAGGTAGCGCAGCCCATAACATTGCGCATAGCTATAAATCAGCGCCTCGCCAGAAATTTTGCTGGCGGAATATGGACTTTCCGTGAAGGCAAAATCGGCGTAGCTCTCCTCAGTGATGTAGCGGTGGATGTCGCCATACACCTCGCGAGAGCTGCTGAAGATGATGGGCAGGTTGTTCTGGCGGCAAAATTCCAGCACGTTAAAGGTCATCGTAATATTTTCCAGGGCGCGGTCTGGCTGCTCCACCAGTTCATGTACCTTGGCGTGGGCGGCAAAATGGACCACCGCGTCCAGGTCTGGTGGATATTCCACGTGGCCAATGCCGCGCTCAAAATTGCGCTGCGGCGTGCTTAAATCTTGCAGCAGCGTTTCGATTTCGTCGGTCCAGCTGTTTTGCCGCTTGTCGATGCCAAACACGTAATGCCCCTGAGCCTGCAAATGAAGCCCTAAATTGGTGCCAATCTGGCCGCTGGAGCCGGTAATGAGTATGCGCATGGGTACCTCTTTTTGGAAGTGAACCGTAGGGGCGAGGCAGGTGGGTAGAATCTTGTCAAACAAAGTGAGTACGACACCACCTGCCTCGGCCCCGGTTGGTAAAAAGTGAAAAGTATGGTTTGGAAAGTATACCTCGAATGGCGTCTTACCGTAGCCGCGGATTCTTTCCGCGCCTGCCCGCCCGGCCGTGAACGGACCGGGCTAGTTTATGAAAGCCTCTCCGAGGCTGGTTTTTAGCCCTGCAAGGGCTTCCATTTTGTAGCCGGGGGCTTTAGCCCTCGGCGGAGAAACGGCTGAATAGCTGGTTTGACACGGTGTCTGCGTCAAAAAGCGCGGAAAGAATCCGCGGCTACGGGTTGGCAAACAAAGCCGCGTCCAGCGCCGTGTCTTGCCAGGCGTCGTGCCAGGCGAGGCTGGCGGCGAGCTGCCCAATGGCGTCTGACGATTTGGCGGAGGAGCCGTTGCCGCCGGTAGCCACGTACACCTGCCCCGGCACCACCGTGTCGATGAGCGGCTTGCCGTGCGGCGTGTAGGTGATCAGGCAGCGCTTGGTGGCCCACGACTCCGCCCGCAGCTCTGGAATGATGCGGGTCAGCGCGGCGCGCATGGCGGGCAGCATCGTGTCGCTCTGCCCACTGATGAACCAGCGGCGAATCGCCTCCAACTCATGCGGCAGGGTCTGGTCGAGCCGGGTATCGCAGCCCATTTTCAGGTAGAAACGGCCGTCTGGGTACACAATCGGCGGCAGCAAATAAATCCCGCTCAGGTCTGGCGATTCAATCTCGTAGATGACCGTGGGCATATCGCCCAGCCGGGCCGCTTCGGCGGCGTCCACCTCGGCCAAAATGATGATTTCCGTTTTCAGGCGCAGGGGAAGCGGCCGTTCCAGCAGGCCAAAGCAGTTGCTGAACCCGCCCGCCGCGATGAGCAGCTTGCGCGTTTCGTAGCGATTGCCCTCTTTGGTTTGCACGGTGAGGTGATGGGGATGGTGGGTGACGGAAACGGCCGTTTCCCGCAAAATCGTGCCGCCCTGTGCCGCAAAAACGGACAGCTGGGCCGCAATCAGCCCACGTGGATTGATGTAGCCTGCCGGGGCATGCTCCAAAATTCCGGCAAAGCCCGACGGAAAGTGCAGCCTGGGCAGCCGTGCGGCCAGCTCGTCGGCGGTGAGTTCATCGTAGGCTACGCCAAAGCGCTGCCCGATGGCCGCCGCATTTTGCCAGTAGGCGTGCGATCCGTCATCTGGCCCAACGTACAGCCCACCAGTTGGCTCATAAAACTGGATGCCGCTGCGGGCTTCCAGCGCCCGATATTGGGCCATCGAGCGGTGGGCCAGCGTGGCCCACGTCATATCCTTGCTCAGCCGCCGGGTGATGCGCCCCTGGTCATAATGGCTGGCAAAAACGCCATCGTGGGTTTGCTGATTTTGTGGTTCGTCGGGACCGAGAACGGCCGTTTCCGCCCCAAATTCGCGCAAATACCGCGCCGCCGCCGTGCCCATTAATCCTTTGCCAATCACCAACAGATCAAACATTACTCACTCCTTTTTTCGCCACAGAGAATACAGAGAGAAAAATCTGTGTCAATCTGTGTTCATCTGTGTCCCATCCTAAAATTTAACGCAAAGGGGCAAAGAGGCAAAAGAAACTTCAGTACCCGACATGAAAGTTAACCAAGGTTAAAAAAGCGATAGACTTGCCAAAATAGCAAAAGTTAGGCATGGTTGTCTCCATTAGCGCCAACCAAAGGAGATAAAAACCATGCCTAACATGAAGTTATTTTTGCACATTAACAACTTGCTGACAACGCTGCACGAAGACGATAACCATCATTTGACCACGTTAGCCTTGATGATGACCGGCTTGTTCTTTGGTCGCCATGTGCAATTGTGGATAATCGCTCTCTGGTGTCCCTGGGAAGTGCAGCTGTTGAGTATCGTCCGTCGCTTTGAGCGTTTTGTCGCCGACCAGCAGGTAGACGTTTATGCTCTGTTTGAACCATTTGTGTGGGCGATGCAAGCCAGTCTGGGCAATGAAACGGCTTATCTCATCATTGACTGCACCCAGGCGGGACCGAAATGCCGGACTTTGGTCATTGGTCTGGCCTATCATGGCACGATTCTGCCGCTGCGCTGGCGCACGGTGAAGGGCAAGAAAGGACATGTCAAAGGGCAGATGCAGCAAGAATTGCTAGCCGAGGTGTGGCCTTACTTCCAGCACCACAAACGGGTGGTCGTCCTGGGCGATGCTGAATTCAGCAATGAACCGGTCATTAATTGGCTGCGCCAGGTAGGTTGGGATTTCGTCTTTCGCTTCCAACACCGGTATCAACTTCGGTTGACACCTGAGAGTGAGTGGCAAACGGCCAAAACCATTTATCAGCAAGCGGACCTAAAACCAATACCTTTCAAATAAGCAAAGAAGCGACCTTTCGGGCAAATAGTTGGTGTCCAAACTAACACAAATGCCCGGAGGTCGCTTACATGGGATACAGAATACGAGAAATTGATGCGGAAAGCAATTTCTGCCAGGAATTAC
>JBGTCV010000114.1:0-34465 GCA_041748655.1 Promineifilaceae bacterium (SeqCode)
TGCAGCAGGTGCTGGGGCAGCTCGGGGCGAGACCCTAGACCCCCAACCCAGCCGTCCCCCGGGGAGGGGGAAGGAGCCAGATTCCCTCCCCCTCTCAGGGGGAGGGCCAGGGTGGGGGTTAATCCAATAAATCGCCACAATCCAAATCATCATAGGCGGTGAGGGTGCGCTGGACCAGGCCGAAGCGGAAGTCGTTCCAGGCGGGGTCGCCGCCGTCGCGCATGTATTCCACGGCTACGGGCACCATCAGCGCCAGGCAGAGGCGGTAATCGGCGTGCAGCTGGGCCCAGGCGTAGTCCGTCACGCCGCGCGCCGCCAGCTGAAGCTGGTAATGGCGCAGGACGGGGATTTCCAGCACGCGGCGCAGCTCGGTGGGCCAGTAGAGGGCCATCACGTAGGCCAGGTCGTAGACCCCGGCCCAGGTGGTGATGCTCCAATCAAACGGCTGCTGATCGATGAGGTACAACGGCCGTTCCCCTCCTACTTTCTTCGGCACCAGCATATTCCCCGGATTGGCATCGCCGTGCAGCCGGGTAAAGTGGCTGGGGTCCTGGGCACGCATCGCCAGTTTGCCTGGCAGCCTGGCAAAAATGTGGGCGATTTGCTCTGCCCAGTGGGGCTGGAGCCGATCGCCAAAGTGGGTCAGGACGTGGGGGATGCCCGGTTCGCCAATCGCCACAAAGCGCTGGAGGTGGGCGGTATCGTGAACGGCCGTGCCGCTCTCTTGCAGCCGGGCTGGACCCCACCAGCGGGCGTGCAGGCTGGCCAGCGCTTCGGCCAGCGCCTGGCCGTGGGCCAGCGTCGGGACCTTGTCGTACCCGGCCTGGTGCGCGGCGGAAAGATCGTCCAGCAGCAGGTGGTAGCGGTGCTGCGCCGGGTCGTAGGCGGCATGGTAGCAGCGCACCAGCGGTGCGTCGGGCACGTCGATGTAGTCGCGCGTGTAGTAGGTCACCTCAGCTGGCAGGAAAAATTCGCCGTCGCCCAAATCGGTGCTGACCAGCTTGAGGAAGAGGTGGGGGGGGCATTCGCCCTGCGCGTCGGGGCTGTAGGTGAGGGTTAGACGGCCGTTTTGCGACCAGTTACCGCTGCCGCCGCTGGCCGCTACGTCTGTCACTTTGCCTGTTGTCAGTGCGCCTGATTGGTGGAGAACGGCCGTTAGCCATTCTGGCGTCACCTGGTCTACTCGTGTAATAACCTGTTCTGTTGTCATGGGCCTCATCCTGGTGCCAGTTGTTGCTGCTAATCATATCATGCAAACGAAGACATGGGGATAAATTCCCAGGCTATGATGGAAGATGGTTTTCAGATTGGACCAATCTTCAAAGATTGGTCCAATCTTGCAGGCTAAATGTGGTTGGCATCGACGGCCAATCGGCGTTAAAGTATTGGGATAAATTTGGTAACGCAGCTGACCTCAGCTGCGTTTTTGTGGGAGAACCATGGCAGCAAGCAAACAAGCGATTTTTACCCAGGGCCTGACCAAGCGGTATGACGGCGACGTTTTGGCCCTGGCGGGGGTTGACTTAGCCGTGCCCGCCAACACTATTTATGCCCTGCTAGGCCCCAACGGGGCGGGCAAAACAACCACTATTTCGATCCTCACCACGCTGGCCCAGCCGACGGCGGGCACGGCGCAGGTGGCTGGTTTCGACGTAGTGAAACAGCCAGCCGAGGTGCGCCGCCGCATCGGCGTGACGTTTCAGGAGACGGTGCTGGATGTGGATTTAACCGGGCGGCAGGCGCTGCTGTTTCACGGCCGTTTATACGGCCTCAGCAAAGCAGCTTGCCATCAAAAAATCGAGGAGCTGCTGGCATTAGTAGAGCTGGAATCGGCCGCAGATCGGCGCATTGGCACCTACTCGGGCGGCATGAAGCGCCGCCTGGAGCTGGCCCGTGGCCTGATGACCGAGCCGGAGATTTTGTTCCTGGATGAGCCGACGCTGGGGCTGGACCCGCAGAATCGGGCGGGCATCTGGGCCTACATTCGCGATTTGAAGGCGCAGCGGGGCATGACGCTGCTGATGACGACCCATTACATGGACGAGGCGGAGCAGCTGGCCGACCGGGTGGGGATTATTGACAACGGCCGTATCATCACCGAAGGCAGCCCGCAGCAGCTGGTAGAGCAAATGGGGGCCGACGTTCTGCGAATTCACGGGCAGGGCGCAGAAACTGCCTTTCTGGAGCGGGTCAAACCATTATCGTTTGTAGAAAAGGCGCTTCGCGTTAATGGGTTGCTGCACATTGGCGTCGATTCTGGCAATAAACGACTGGTAGAAATTGTTCAGATCGCCGGGGAAACCGGATTTGCCATCGAAGATATTTCCGTGACCAAGCCATCGCTGGGTGATGTCTTTTTACAGGCCACCGGTCGTCAATTCCGCGATGAATAATGCGCTAACTTCATTTAGATTATTAGCAGTCAGATTCTTGCACAAAGAGCAAGAATTTTTAACGCAAAGGTGCAAAGTGGAAAAGGGCAAAGAATCTTTATTTCCCTTTGCTTCTTTGCGCCTTTGCGTCAAAAGATTTTCTGGCTTGTCCAGGTTAGGAGTAACAAATTGAACGCATCCCTGACGCTTTGGCAAAAATATATGCAAAAATCGTTGGTCCACAAGGAAGAGATCTTTGGCTTTTTGATCCAGCCGATTTTGTGGGTGGTGCTGTTTGGCGTAGGGATGAGAAGCCTGTTTAGCGAACTCCTGCCCGACTCAGGTACCGACTACATTACCTACATGCTGCCCGGCATCATCGCCCTCACCTCGATTGACGGGGCGATTGGGGGCGGCTCTACCTGGCTCAACGAGCGGCTGCGGGGCATGGTGAAGGAGTATCTGGTCGCTCCGATTCCCCGCCTGAGCATTTTGATGGGGAATGCGCTGGCCATTATCACCCGCTCGGTGGCTCAGGCGCTGCTTATTTTGCTGATAGGCGTTTTGATGGGGGCCAACCTCAGCGGCAATCCGCTGCATTGGTTGATGGGCTTTTTGCTTATCTTCGGCTATGGGATGGGCTTTTCTGGCATTGCCCTGGCGCTGGCTTCCAGTACCAGCAGTATGGGAGCGTATCACAGCCTGATTTTTATTCTTAATTTACCCATGCTTTTTCTGAGCAATGCGCTCTATCCATTGTTTGTGCTGCCCGGCTGGATGCGCGTTGCAGCGCTAATCAACCCGACAACCTACATTATCTCTGGGATGCGCCAGTCGCTGCTGCGATCAGATTCTTTGCTGGGTGAAACGGAGTGGCTGCCGGTGTGGCTCTGCTTTTTAGTGGTTGCGGTTTTTGCGGTGCTGGGGATGGCTCTGGCGCTGCGCGCTTTTCGCCGAACGGTGAAATAGACCCCTCACTTGCCCCATTGAAACAATGAGGAGACTGTCTAGATTGGCCTGGGCGATACTGGCCTGGGCGGCGGCATCTTCCGCATTGTGCCGTAACTGTAAAGAAAGGTGCAGATTGGTCCAATCTTCAAGATTGGACCAATCTCACTGCGTGATGCTAATTCCCCCCCAACTGCCCAAACGACAATTTGTACAGCACCCAGTCGGTGGAGTTGCCCAGCAAGTTGCCCATGCGGATGAGGTGCAGCACCGTTTCAATCGCTTCGGCGCGGGTGGGGCCGTAGGTGGTTTGCAGCGATTGACGGCTGATGGGGTCGGGACGGCCGTTTCGTTCCGCGTAATGTTGGGCATAGAGCAGGGCAGGCAGCTCTTCTTCTGGGGCCAGGGCCAGATCGCCCGCCAGCAGGGTACGAATTTCATCGTTGACCAGCCCCACCCGCTCACTTTCGCGGGCGTGGTAGTGGGCACAGTAGCGGCATTGGTTTACGGCCGTTACCGCCATCATCAACCGCTCCCGAAACTGGGGCGACACCAACCCGCCGCGCATCGCCTGCCGCAGCTTCTCCCGGTGCCGTAATGGCCAGACCAAATCGGCCGCCATCTCTTTGACACTACTGTAAATGCGTCGCTTAAATGCCTGCATGGTTTGCTCCATTTTGTGTGCTAATTACCTGTTTAGATGGCAAAAGCGGCCAAACGTTACACGAGGGGGTATTCGGTAATTGGTAATCAGTAATCGGTAATCAGTGTTGGGTAATCGGTGTTCAACATAGCCGGGGGCTTTAGTCCCCGGCGGACTTTGCTGCTAAAATTACCCAATTACTCAATTACTCAATTACCTAACACCCCTCAAACCAGGAGAAACCATTATGAAAACCCTACTCATTCTGCGCCACGCCAAATCGGATTGGGGCAACAGCCAGCTTTCGGACCATGATCGCCCGCTAAACGGCCGTGGGCAGTACGACGCCCCACGCATGGGAGCGTGGCTCAAGCAGAAAAATCTGGTACCGGAGCTGATTATCAGCTCAACTGCGGAGCGGGCGCTTACCACGGCCGAATTGGTGGCCCTGGCAGCTGATTTTGAGGGCGAACTGCGCACCACGAAGGATTTTTACCTGGCGGGGCCGCCCACCTACATCGAAACGCTTAACGAGGTGCCAGACAGTTACGAGCGGGTGATGGTGGTAGGGCATAATCCGGGGATGGAGGAGTTGGTGTCGCTGCTCACGGACAAGGATCGTCCGCTGACGACGGCGAATGTGGCGGTGGTTGAACTGCCGATTGCGTCGTGGGGCGAGCTGTCTTTGTTTAGCAACGGCCGTTTAAAACACCATTGGCAGCCGAAGGATTTACCGGCCTGAGTGGGGGAAAGTAATTGGGTAATTAGGTAATTACCCAATTACCCAATTACCTCTACGATCGTTTGGCGGGGAGCTTTGGTTTGTTGGTAACGGCCGTTCCATTCTGAGGCGCGGCGTGCAGCTTGCCGACACTTTTGTGCTGCGCCGTCCACAACCCCACCAAACCAATCTTTAGCTCGTACAGCGTATTGGCCCCATCATTCACTTCCCGCATAATTTCCCGTGCTACCAGGCTGTTGAGAGCCGCCGTAATCTCTGTGGGGGGGAGTTGAATGTCAAACGGCTCCAGAAATTCCACAATATCTTCCGGGTGCAGGGCAGAATCCCCGTTGGTCATGTGGGCAACGGCCGTTAGCACCACCCGTTCCGCATGGGTCGAACGCTGCCACAGGTAGGCAAAATGGGCCTCCCCCAGGCTCAACATCTCATCCAACGTGGCGTTGACATCTGAAATGGTGACATAGCCCGTGCGCTCTGCATTGGCCCGCTTCACCAGAGCATAGCAAACTAGCTGTACAAAATAGGGATGCCCCGCTGTCACCCGCAAAATCTTGTCGAGGGCCAGATCGTCATAAATCAAATCTGGCGCAACAGGTTCCGTAATTAAGCGAACGGCCGCTTCTTCCGGCAAATAGGTAATTCGCTCATACAACGCAATGTTAAACAGCACCGACCAGTAATCGGCGCTCATCTCTTCCAGGCGGCGCGTGCCCACAAAAATAAAGCTCAACCCTTCGCTGTGCTGCATCAGGTGGCGCATAAAGCTGAAGAAAGTGGGGGGTAAAATGCCATCTTCTACCAGATTTTCAAACGCTTCAAACTCATCAAACACCAGCAGCAGGGTGGTATCTGGCGGCAGCAGCGCCTTCACCGCCGGGATAAAGCGGCGCTGAAATTCGCCTGTGGGATCGACCTGCCACACTTCTGGTGCAGGCACTTCGATGTCGAGGTCGCGCAGCCCCAGTGCATCAGAGATGAGCCAGGCCAGATCGTGGAACAGCGCCCCCATGCCGGGGCTTACTCCCAGCGACTGGCAGTCGATGTAGACCGGCAGCAAATCATCTGGTAAATGCTGCCCCAGCCGCAGCAGGGTAGACGTTTTGCCGGTGCGCCGCTGTCCAATCAAAATAAGGACGTTGCGCTGCGACCAGCCGCCTGCATTGTCGGCGATGAAGCTGAACAGCTGCTCCCGACCATAAAAGAGCCTGCTGTTGCTGCGCAGCGGCGTGCCAGGCAGGTACGGGTTGAAGATCGGCTTAAAATCCCGCGTGGGCAGCAGCAGGTTGACCATATCGCCAAAGGCAAGCTGGCGGCTGCGCTGGTTGCGGTCATCGTAGGAAATAGTCAGTCCCAGGCGGAAGCGGTCTACAACCTGCGGTTCCAGCTGGAAGGTGATTTGCCGACTGCGCCCCGGCGGCAGGAGGGGAATATGCTGCGGGCCACTTTTTACTATGTAACCTGGATCGTCATTGAGCATGGCAATGATGTTTTCGGCGGGGGAACGGCCGTTATTATGCAAAACCAGCGTGACGTCCGTCTGTGGACTGGGCACAACCCGCTTGGTCTTCAGCTGAACCGTGACATTGGCCTGACCGCGCAGCTCCTCGCTGGCGGCGCTCACCAGCCCGGCCCAGCGGCGCACAATTGCCTCCACCAGCGTCTTCTCCACCCGCACCGAGAATTCAGGCAGGGTAAGTTGCAGATCTTCCAGAAGATGATTGGCTTCATTCAGGTAGACCAGGCGATCATCTGGCAAATCGACCCGTTCGCTATCGCGCAAATTGGTCATGATGGGCAGCAGCGCATCCAGCACAGGCGACCATTTATCTTGCCGCTCCAGATATTCCAGCAGATGAACCAGCTGAGGCCGCAGCAAAGAAAGCTCTGTAATGGTGGGGGCTTCCAACAGGGCCTGCCCGGCTGAAAAAATCTTTTGCCAGCGATCTAGCTGCTGCCAGGACGGCCGTTTAAGTTGGGCTTCGGCCAACGCCCCATTAATGATGGGCAGGCCCACATGTGGCCGGTCGGCCAGCAAAAAGAGGCCATCGGCCAGGCTGCTCACCGGGGAATTGCCTTGCTGGCGGCCCAGGTTAGCCAGATAAATCAGAAAATCTGGCGAGGCATTGGTGAGGTTGTAACGATTTTCCAGTAAGGTGAGGGTAAACTCTGGCTGGCTTTTAAGCTGACGGTAGAAGTTTCGGGCGCGGGCGGCGGGAAGCTGCGTTTGCCGCACCAGCAAAAAAATGCCTGCGGCAGCCAGCAGCCCAATAATGGTTAAGGCGTTGGTGGTGGGCCGCAGCAAGCTGTTGTTGGGCTGCTGCACCAGGCTGGTTTGGGGCATTAATGTTCCTTGATAAGCGCCATCATCGTAATAAAAGCGGTAGAGCACCCGATTTTCGCTGGTTGGCGGGTTGGGTACAGACCAAAAGCGGCGGTCGTTGCCGTTGGCGATAATTTGGGTGCCCTGGCTTTCCCAACGGCCGTTTGCCGGGTTAAATATCTCCAGCCTTACCGCAACTTCGTCCCCTTCTACGTCGGTAACGGAAACACTAAAGTTGTACTGGCCATCTACATGCGGATTGGTGAGCAGGGGAGGGCGGTTTTCCTGGGCGCGGAACAGCTGCACGACGCCGTTTTCGGTGACGGCAATGAGGTTGCTGTTTTGCTGTCCGGCCCGCCGCAAAATGGCCATGTCGAACACGCCGCTAGAGAGCGGGATTTCATCAATGAGCGCTGCCTGGTAAGTATAAAGATAAATGCGCCCTTCGCTGCCTTCACTGTTGCCGACAATAATCTCTGGCAGCGCATCGCCCGTAAGATCGCCCCAATAGAGACTGGTAATGTTGTTCAGGCCAATAAGCCGCCACAGCAATTTTGGCTCGCTGTTTTCAATTCGCAGGCGAACTAATTCAGACTGGTCTGTGGCCACCAGAAACGCTTCGGCAGTGCTTTCCTCGAAGGCTTCTTCAATGATGTCGTTGGCGCGAATACTGATGTTGGGGTTGCCTTGCAGCCGTGCCGGCCAGGCTGGCATTTGAATGCCGCGCCAGGTCAGGCCAGCGGCCTGGCCTTCGGTAAAAACCAGCAGCTGTGTGGCCAGTTCGCGCCCTGGCTGATACAGCCGAAAGACGGCGTTGATAGGCGTATCGTAATGGGCTAGCGTGGGCGGCAAAAAGAGAGCATGAATTTGAACGGCATACAGGCGATTGGCGGCGGCAGCGATGAGGAGTGGCTGCCCGGTTGTTAAATTTTCTATCAGCAGCAGATGGGCTATTGGGCTGCCGACTTCGTTTTCCTGGACAATGTTTTCTGTCCAAAGTTCTGTGCCGGTGGCGGTGTAGGCCAGGATACGGCCCGTTTGGGTACCGATGATGATTTCAGGATCGCCCCTGTCGTTGATGTCTTGAACCAGCAGGCTGGTAATGTTGGCGTTGACCTGTTTTTCCCACAGCTGTTCACCATTCACGTCGCGCACGTCGATCCAGCCCTGCGCCTGTGTCTGGTTATTGAGGCTCAGGCTGGTGCTGTTGCGAATGACGACGATTTCTTGCTGATGTTCGCGCTCTAGCAGGGCCAGGTGGGTAATATTGCCACCGGGCGAGACCAGCCAATCGACGCTGTTTTGTTGGTTGAGGTAGTGTAAACGGCCGTCTTTTGCCCCCACCACCAGTTCGTCTTCACCATCTTTGTTGAAATCTACCACCAACAGAGCGCCGGGTTCAGAATCGAGGGAGTAGCTCCATTCCGGGGCGATTTCGCTGGTGCCTACACCCAGGCCCAACAGTTCTACGGTGGCAAAGCGGGCCAGGAGAAGTTCGTAACGGCCGTCTCTGTTAATGTCTAGCAAGCTGGTTAAACCATTGGCATCCACTGCTTCGTAGGTGGCTAACAAACGGTTGGTTGGGCTTAGCAGCAGCACATCGTTGGCCGCATTAGAGCCTGCCCCCGGCCCTAAAATGACTGCCACAAGTGGATCCTCTTCATTTTTGGTTGGCTGCGTTATGGAAAGGGCGACAATCGGCCGGTTGGCCTCTGGTGCCAGGCGGCGGGTCCATAAACGACTGCCATTGGCCCGGTATGCCACTACCATACCCACTTCGGTGCCGGCCAACAGCAGGGGCTCTCCGCTAAATTCCCCGGCGGTGAGCGCCGTGATCGGTTTGTTGAGGGTGCGTGGCCACCAAATTCGTTGACGATCATAGTTAAGCAGGTTGATTTGCCCCCCTTCGGAACCGGCGGCAAGATACAGCTCGCCATTTTCGCCAAACGGCACAACGGTCAGCGTCGAGATGACATCGGAGACGGGTTGGGGCTGCTCCCAAATATCTTCCTGGCTGCCATTGATCAGCCGTATCTGGCTAAAGCGCAGCGCCGGGTTGAAAAAGCCGAGGGCCACTTCTTCCTGGCCATCGCCGTTTAGATCGGCCACCTGCATGACGACCTGGCTGTTTTGCAGGGGGGCGCTGTTGTGGGTGTCTGACCAGATGATGGTGCCGTTTTGGTCAAACAGTTGCAGCTGTCCGTTGCTAAAGAGAACCAGAATTTCGTTACGGCCGTTTCCATCATGGTCGAACGGTTCAATTTGCTGCACCTGCACGTTGTACTGCGTCAGCCAGTCGTGCCCGGCTTCGCTGCTGCTAAAGGCGAGCAGCGACTGTGGGGCAGTGATAATGTTCAGCTCAACGGACCACAGCAGGCTGCCCCCGGCGCTCAGTACGATCAGGTTGCGGTTGGCTACCAGGACAATTTCTTCTGCGGGGTCGTCGTCTATGTTGAGAATGTTGATGGTTTGTATGATGTCGCCTGCGGGATAGCTCCATTGCAGGATGCCCACGGAATTAAGCAGATCGACACGGCCGTTTTCGGCCGCAATCAAAAATTCATCAACGCCATCCTGGTTGAAATCGTGGGTAAGCACATGGCTGATGCGGCGAGAGGCGGCGTACCGCCAATATGCCTGGGACTGGTTTTGGGCCTGGGCGGGTGGGGGTGGGAGGTGCAGCAGCAGAATGAGGCTGAGGAGGAACAAGAGGAGAGGCAGCCGGTGGAAACGGCCGTTTTTTTTAAAACCAGCCAGTTGTGTGTTGCCCCTTGTCATATTTTTAAATCCAGCATTTTTAGTAATCAGTATTCAGTGGGTCAGTAATCAGTAATAACTGAATACTGAATACTGGCTGGCTTACTGATTACTGGCTTTCTGGCGGTCGCAGAGCATAGCCTACGCCGCGCTCACTAATGATCCAGGTGTCGAACGGCACAATGGCCCGCCGCAGCCGCTTGATGAGCGTTTTCAGGCGGTCTGGATCATCCACGAGGACATCGCCCCAAACGGCCGTTTCCAAATCATCCCCATGCACGACCTGCCCGGCATTCTGGCACAGGCTCACCAAAATGGCAAACTGGGAAGTTGTCAGGCTCATCTCCTGGCCCTGGCCCCACACCTGGTGCCGCTGCTGGTCGATGACAAACGGGCCGGCCTGAATCAAGCCGCTTACCTGCTGGCGGCGCACATAGCGGCGTAAAATGGTGCTGGTGTAGCGGTAGCCCGTCTCGTTGGCTTCCAGCAGGCATTGCTGCTCCAATAGCCGCAGGCTGTCAATTGGCCCATCGGCAATGGCCAGCGTGTATTGTTCTTCGGCCGTCAGGTTTTGCCACAAGTAGCCCAGATGGGAATCGGCTTCCACCTCAATCGGATTGTCTAGCTGGGCAAAATCTTCTTTGCTGTCCAGCGTTGTGCCCTGGGTCATGGCCTGGAAGACGTGGTAGGCGGCCACGTGCAAAAAGAAGGGATGTGGCCCTACTAGAAAGATGAGGTAGTCGATCAGCGCGTCTGAAAAAGTGCATGCAACACCGGACAGTCGGTCGTGGATCATTTGCCGGCTGGCTTCTGCAGTAAACAACCCCAACGGCAAGGTAACAAAGATGTTGAAGAAGGGAGAGCTGAGAATTTCTTCTTCGGCGGTGATGGCAAATAACGGCCGTTGGCTGGCCGTGAGATAAGCAAGACCGTATTTCGTGGTGAGCCCACGCAGGCGGGCAAAAAAGTAGGGGGTGAGTTGTTCATTGGCGGCCAGAAGTTCAAATTCGTCGAGGAGGACGACAACGGCCGTATCGTTTTTGGAAATCTGATGCAGCACCCGATCCAGCGCCCGATAAGTGCCGGGTGATTGGTCCGCTGTCAGCGACATGCCCGCCTGGTGCGCGGCGTCTAGCAAGCCATCCAGCAGCGCCTCATAAATCTCTTCTGGAGGCGATCCGCCAAACTCCTGGCAGTCGATCAGTACGAAGAGCGCCTGGGGTGAGGCCAGCTGCATTTGGGCCCGCACCTCGGCGCGAGTGAGATGGATGAGCAGGGAGCTTTTGCCAATGCGTCGTGGCCCAATCAGCGAGACGCTTTGCCCGTTACGCAGCAGCCCTAAGATCTGGCTGATTTCAGCTTCACGGTTGTGAAAATCGTGCAAACGGCGAATTGCGCCACGATGGTAGAAAGGATTGTCCATGCTCATAAGCACAATTGTAGCCAGGAAATGGGAAAAGGTAAAATTTGGTGACAAATTGGGGCAGCAAGGAAAGGGGGAAGCCTAGGTTGAGGTTGTTTACGGCCGTTGCCATCCAGCCTACCACCCCCGGTTGACGTGAAGCAAAAATCTCAAACGAAAGCGGCGATAAGCTTTGGCTTGTTGCCGTCTTTCGTTAGTTGCTAACTTGCCTTATTTAGCATTTTTTCTACCTCGCCCCACAATTCTGGCATCTCAAGCAAATCAGCAAATTGACGCACCCAAAATGCGATTCGTTGATGATCTAAGTTTGGATTTGCGGCAATCACTGCGGCAATATCCAGCATATCTTTTGGACGGTGGGCCACTGCTTTAAGAATGATTAAATCTTCTGGTGTTGGCAGCCGCACGCTCATTGTGCCAATGTGATGATTTTGGCTGCGTTCTACAGCTTCAATTTCAAAGGGGAGGAGGCCAAGAGAAATATCGACGTTGATGCCAGTTGCCTGATGTTCAAGAAGAACGACCCGGCTGCGTTGGGCAAATTCAACAACATCAGGTAAACGGGGCGTTAAGCCAACCTGCTCGGCCAGCTCAATCAACTGAGGCACATCTTCAATGGAAAGTAACAACATGGCATCGGCATCAGCCGTGAGCCGGGGTTTGCCCAGGATGCTGGCCGCCACACCGCCAATGACAATGCCTTGATCATCAAAATGTTCAATTAACTTTTGTACGGCCGTAATGGGTGAAAGCAGAGGTTCTAATTCATTTATTTCGGTCATGAATTGCTGCTACCAAGATGAATTTCCCTTAATTGGTTCCAACGGTTCCAAACAAGTATCTTATCTTGAGCATGGGTGTCTTTTGCCAAATTCAGATCGGCTGCCATTCTAAATAGCGCATTAAGCTTTTTCCAACGGTCAAGGCGCGATCTCTTGCTCTCTTCTTCCCGCTCAAATTTTGCCACTATTTGCCAACGCTTTTGATTTTGTTGCAAGGTTGCTTTGTCAAGCATAATTTAGTTACTCCACTCCGAAGGTAAGCCTGATAGTGCTGCCATTATAGCATGAGTTGCTATATTCCCCGCCAAATGAAAAGCCATTAAGCAGTACGGCGAGACGCCGACCGCAGCCAATCAAAGTTGCTGGTATCATGAAGACCTCGCCTGAGCAGGGGAGAATTAGAAATTAGCCATTGCATGTTTGAGCAAACCCAGCAAATTTTCTCGGTACCAGTTAGTTGATGAACTAAGTGTAGGGGGTTCTAACTCGCGTTGTAAAGTCCACAAACAACGTAAGGCAAGCCGCGGTGCAAATTCCTGTGGACGAAGGTTATTATCGTATAAGTATCGTTCAATTAGTCCAGCCGGGAACCAATCATAAGTCCAATATTTAGCAAATCCGATGTGTGGATCTTCAAAACATGCCCATGAAAAATCAATAAATCCAGATAGTTTATGTGGTATTCTTTCCAGACTTCCGGGATTCCCCCACGAATGATCCGCAGTTGTGAGCTTTTCCTCGTTACCTGCAGAGAACAGGAAATTGCCTGGATTATAATCACCGTTTGAGAAAATTAATGGTTCTTCAATTTCAGGAAGTCGTTTTTCTAATCGCTTGATAGCCTCCTGGAATTCTTTGATTTCCAACCAGTTACCGCCGCGATTCCGAATCTCTTCAAGTTCTTTGGTCAGTGTTTTTGAAGGTATTTTTCTTGCTACGGGTTCCTTTTGTAGAGCTTCCGTGAGTCCGTGCAAACGCCTAACACCTTCTAGTACCAACTTCATTGCAATGTATACATCATTTCCCTTTGCTTCCCAGCTAAGCTTTAGCAGACTCTCCCCAGGTGCTGAACTAATAACCGTCACAGGCACAGAATCTTGACAGTTTGGATCGATAACTGGACCAGCTAATAATTCCGGTACTGGCAAGCCTAGTTTATGCAAAATTGGCAACAGCTCAGCTTCTAGCTCAACACCACCAATTTTTCTGTCTTTACGCAAGTAAACAGTTTGCAATCCATTGATAGTATGAACTTGTACAAGAACCGGATAGAAGCTCCAGCTCCGAGCTGGTCTTGCTTCTGTAATCTGTGCTCCGTCAGGAAATGCTGACAAAATAAGTGTTTTTTGGAAGCTGGTAAGTGGATTCTCTTGAGTTTCCGGTTCTTGCCAATGCTCATAAAGATCGAAGTTTTCAGGCATAGATTTCTTTGTTACAGACGCCATTCAAAGCGTTCTGTTTAGTGCGCCTAGCCAAAGCCGCGTTCTTCTTTTTCGTCGCTGGCGGTGTCGTCGTCCAGGATAGTGGGGGGCAGCACGGGTTCGTAGGGCATGATGAAGTAGCCGCGGGTGACTTTGTTTTGTTTGCCGATGCGCTGCTCGCTTTTTACCCCGCCTGTTTCCGGGTCGGGGCAGGATTCCACATACACGTCGTTGCGGCGCGGGTAGTTGGGATCGTAGATGAGAATGCGGATGCGCCCCTCTTCCAGCTCTTCGTATTTGCAGGCCAGCACCTGATGGTTTTGCCAGATTTGCATGGTGTCTTTGGTGCTGACGTAGACCATGCCGATGGGGGTGGGGACGCCGTTGTCCAGGTTGGTGCGGATGGTTTTTAGTTCGTCGGCGGTGCGGCGATGTACGGCCGTATCCGGCAAGCTCATCCAGCGCACAAAGCGAGCCACCTGCGTGCCGCCCGTCAGGCTGTCTACCTGCCGCCGGTGGATGTAACGGTGCAGGGGGGTGATGCGCCCCGGTCGGCGGTGGCGCTGGGGAATCGGCCGCCCTGCCAGCAAGAAATCCATCGCGGTAGCACACATGCCGCCACACAGACCGTAGGTGTTGCTCACGCTGGGAATATCTGGCACCGACGGCACGGAAAAGGGCAGCCAGTAGCCGGGATACCGGTTGGTGTATTGGAAGCCGTGCGTGGCGGGGATAAATTCCACGGGTGGAATCTCCGGCAGGTGGTAATCTCGCTGGTTGGGCTGCAAGTTGGCCCTGTGGCTGTGCGGCTTGCCGTGGTGGGTGTAGCTAAATTGCAAATACGGCCGAAAAACATCAAAAAAATCCAGGTCGCGGCTCTTATCATAGACAACCCTGAACAATCCCTTCTCATCCGAAAGGCCAGGCTCCACGGTCAAATCATCATCTGCTGTCAGTACGTCGGCATCAAACAGGCGGACGGACACGTTGGCGGCGGGTGCGCCATTGGCAAATTGAACAACGCCGGTGAATGTTTGGGACACAAAACCCTCCTTGAATGTTTTACCGCGGAGAGCGCTGAGATTTTTCTTTTCCTCTGCGTCCTTCGCGTTCTCTGCGGTGAAAATTAGTTCATTTTGAAAATGAGTTCGTCGGCGGCATCGATGGTAACGGCCGTTTCCCCCATTTGCCCGCTTTGGCTGAGCAAAAAGTTGGCCAGCGGATCCCGCAGGTGGCGGGCGATGATGCGGCGCAGCGGGCGGGCGCCAAACTGTGGCTGGTCGTTTTGGGCCAGCAGCCATTTTTTGGCCGCGTCGGTCAGGCTGAGCGTGATGTTCTGGTTGGCCGCCAGCTTCAGCTCTTTTTTCAGCAGCAGTTCCAGAATGAGGGCCAGTTGGTCGCCCGTCAGCTGGTGGAACAAAATGATTTCATCCAGCCGGTTGAGGAATTCGGGGCGAAAAAAGCGGTGCACGTCGGCCATCACCAAATTTTTCTCGGTTTCGCCGATATAGGGCACCAGCATGTGCTGTGATCCCAGGTTGCTGGTCATGATGACCACCGTTTCGCTGAAGGTGGCTTGCCGCCCCTGACTGTCGGTCAGGCGGCCTTCTTCCATCACTTGCAGCAAAACGTCAAAGACGCGCTCGTTGGCTTTTTCCACTTCATCGAACAGCACGACAGTGTACGGCCGTTCCCGCACAAAATTGGTCAACTGCCCGCCACCCTGAAAGCCGACGTAGCCCGGCGGCGCGCCAATCAGCTTGTTGACGCTGGCTTCCTCCTGGAATTCGCTCATGTCCAGTACCAGCATGGCGTCTTCCGAGCCAAACATGAACTCAGCCAGCGCCTTGGCCAGTTCTGACTTACCCACGCCGCTTGGCCCCAGGAAGAGGAAAGAACCAATCGGCCGTTTGGGATCGCGCAGGCCGACGCGGGCGGTTTTCACGGCGCGGCTCACGGCCAGAACGGCCGTTTCCTGCCCAATGATCCGGCTGTGTAAATGTTCCGCCATGTTGGCATATTTGCCCCGCTCATCCTCGTTCAGCTTGCTGACGGGGATGCTGGTCATTTGCGCCGCCGCTTGCAGCACATCTTCCGGATCGAGCCGGTTGTCCGGCGCAATGTCGGGATAGACCACTTCCGGGCTGGAAGAGGCGATGCGTACCAGGGCGCAGCTGCGCTCGGCCAGCTGCACGGCGGCGGCGGGCAGGGCGATTGTTTTCAGATATTGATTGGCAATCTGTGCGGCCGTTTCCATCGAGTCCAGATTAATTTCAACTTCATACTCACTTTTCAGCCGCTCCTGATGGGCGTGCAGCACGGAAATCGTTTCCTTGACGGTGGCGGGCGGCACGTTCAACCGCTGGCTGTTCTGGCGAATGAAGCTGTTCTGGCTAAGCAGCTCATAATCCCCCGGCGTGGTGGTGCCGATGATGATTTGCTCGTTGCCCAGCAGCGCTTTTTGCAGCTCCCGGTTCACCTGTTCGGGAAAGGGGGCGCGCAGCCTGTCGGCGAAAAAGCGCTGAATGTTAGGCACCAGCAGCACGCCGCCGCTGGCCCGGCGCAGTCCGGCCCGCATCGCCGCCAGCGGATTTTCCAGCAGGGCGGTCTCGCTAATCTGCACCAGCGAACGCAGGTTGGTGAAGCCGTTCCCTTCGGCAATCGCCTGGGCCAGGCTTTGCCCCAGGGTGCTCTTTCCCGCCCCCTCTGGTCCCACCAAAATGACATGCCGGTTTTGCGCCAGAGCAATCAGGCTGGTGAGGTCGCGCAGCAGCTCTTGCCGCTCGTACACCACTGTTGCCCGCCCCTCCTTCGCTTCGGCCACGTAGTCGTGAATGATAGGGCTGCCTTCTTGCCCCACGTCGTTGAGCAGGGTGAGTACGGCCGTTGGGTTCACCCCCACCCGCTGCAAAACGGCCGAAGTGGTGATTGGATGCTGGGCCATCGCCGCCAATACGTGGCCGGAGCCCGCTTTTAGCTCTTCCCGCGCCTGGGCCATCGTCAAGCCTTCGTCGATGACCACCAGCATCTCTTCATCCAGGGCAATGTCCTTGCCAAAATCATCGGTGAAGTAGAACTTGGCGCTGCGTCCCTTGTTGGTGTGGGCCATCATCTCCACCCGCCGCGTCAGATCGTCCAGATCAAAGCCGCGCTGCTGCTGGAGCTGCTGCAAAATTTGGTACGCTACCGATTTCGGTTCGTCTAGAAAAGTGCGCAGCAGCAGATGGGGCGTCAGCAGCTTAAGCTGGTATTCGTTCAGTTTGCTGCCCGCCGTGGTCATCAGTCCGGCCAATTCAGATGAAGGGATGTTGGGATTCAAATTGCTCATAGCAGCAATGGTACATCGCCGCCCCCCGTTCTGCCAACGAAAGGCAGGTTAACCGCAAAGGACGCTAAGAACGCAAAGAAAAAGAAAAACCTTTGCGCGCTTTGCGTCCTTTGCGATGAAAAATTAACCATGTGGGGATTGGTTCTTTTCGGCGGCGAGGATTTGGCGGAGCTTGGTTTTGCGGTGTGCCCCGCGCAGGGTTTCCAGGGTGCGTATGCCCAGCGGGTCGATTTTTTCGCGTAGCAAGTAAAGTTCTTCGGTGGTGGGTGGCTCTGTTTCGCGTAAATCGGGGGCAAATGCCAGAGGAAAGCCGGTTTTGGCCTGGATGCGTTCGGGGGGGATGTTGGGATGGTGGGTGGTGAGGCGGAGACGGCCGTTTTCCCCACCAAAATCAAACTGTCCTAAATCGCTCACCAGGTAGCGCGGGCCGCTGCCGTGGGTGCGAGCCGCATCGTGCCCTAGCCCGCTGCGAAAATCGAGCTGCGGCACGAAGGTGTGCCGTCCGTGGCGCGGTACGTAGAGGCAGACGTTCTCTTCATAGACCGTCACATCGGCAATGCCCGCCGAGCCGGGCAGCCGCAGCCTGGGCTGCGCGTAGCTGCCGCCGATGAACACATTGTTGAAGTTGCCAAAGGGGTCCACCTGACCGGGCCGGAAAAACTCTTTGGGATGGTAGCGGGGCAAAAAATCACACGACCCGCTGATGAAGTCGATGGTGAACAGCCCATTTTTAAGCCACAGATTTTCCACCGTGGCCAGTCCCAGCGGCGCCCACTCCTGGCAAAAGCTCTGCCCAATGGCCGAAATGAAGGTGAGATTGGGCGCGTGCGTCAGCCTTGCCAGCAGGTAGCCCGCCGCCACCAGCGGTGTAGACATCCCCTGGGCGACCAGCTCGCCATCCTCAATCTGGCGGCTAATGCAAACGCAAATCAGTTCATCAATCGTGTACACAATTACCTAATTACTCAATTACTCAATTACTCAATTACCTCTTTTACCCCTGCAATTGGGTAATTAGGTAATTGAGTAATTAACATAATCCTCGAAACGGCCTGAATTGCAGGCGTCGATGTAGCGCAGAATTTCTTCGCCGTCGAGGGAGTAGGCGGGGTAGCAGGAGGTGGGCCACGCGCCGTTGGGGAGGTGACAAACGGCCGTTACCGGCAATCCCGTCAATTCAATCGGCCCCTCCAGCTTGTCCACCACCTCCTCAGCCGTCAAAATCACCGTTTTGGCCACGTGGGTCAGCATTTCATCGATGGTCGGGTTGCCGCCCAGAATGGCGTTGCCGAAGCGGTCCGCTTTTAGTACGTGGATGATGGCCACGTCTACCTGAATGGCGGGAAAAGCGGTGAGCGTTTCGCCGCTGTACGGGTCGATGACGGTTTTCACATCGGGACGCACTTTGAACAGGTCGGTGCCCTGCCAGGCGCGGCTGGGGATGAAGCCGAGCTGCCCCACGGCCGCCCGCAGGCCACAGGCGATGCTCGCCTCGCTCTCTTCGATGATGGTAAGACGGCCGTTTGTCACCGCCTGGGTAAACATGGGAGCAAGCCCAAACGATTCCAGCCCAAAGTAGCAGGTGCGGCTGTGGCTGATACAGCCGCCGCCCACCAGCATGTCGCTGGCCAGCCCGCCGGTAAACGCCAGCAGCGTCAAATTCTGAGGGCGGGGCTGCCGCTGCAGCAGCGCCTGCACAAATCCAACGGGACGCCGGTAAAGGGTCATCCCGCCCAGGGCGATCGTTTGGTTGCTGAGGATGAGGGGGAGAACGGCCGTTAAATCCACCAATTTATCTTGCATAGATCAAGATTGTAGATGGTGGGACGTTGCCAGGCAACGTCTAATTCCCCCTCCCCAACCCTCCCCCTACACCAACACCATGATTTTTGTATAATTGCCCAAATCAGCAACCAAACGGATGCCACCATGCCCATAACTTATGACCGACGCCAACTCAACCAATTTATCATCGAATATTTTAACGATGAGGAACTCCGCATTCTGTGCGCCGTGGAATTTCGGGGCGTGTATGATGATTTTTCCGACGGCTGGGGCAAAAAGCGCAAAGTGCTGGAACTGATAGGCTGGTGCGAACGCAACGCCCAGCAGGAAAAGTTGCTCACTGTTTTGCAGCGGGAACGGCCCAGACCATTCCGTACCGTTTTTGGCCAGACAACAGCGCAGGCAGAAGTGGTCACCGTGCCCGTTGGGGAGCGCAACCCCCGCCAGATTTTTATCAGCCACGCCCACCAGGATGCCGAACTGGCGCAGCGATTGGCGGCCGATTTGCGCGCCCACGGCTGGCAAACCTGGTTTGCGCCGGACAGCATTCAGCCAGGAGAGCAGTGGGTTGAGGCAATAAACCGTGGGTTGGAGGAAAGCGGCATTTTTCTGGTGCTGCTAACGCCCGATGCCGTGAGTTCCAAATGGGTGAAGCGGGAAACCAACGTAGCCTTGGGTTTGGAACATGAAGGTGAGCTGGCTTTTTACCCGCTGGATGTAAAACCGTGCCGCCCCCCAGCTTTGTGGCGTGCTTACCAGTTCATTTCTTTTAAAAATAAATACCAGACCGATTTGGCACACTTGCTTTGGCAGTTGTCTAGGGAAAACAGTGGATTTCAGTTTTTCTCCAACAAAGACACAAATGAAGAAAATATTGAAAAACTAGAGCTAAAGCCACAATCAGGTTCAATAAAGCCAATTGTCGATGAAATCACAAGTTCAACAGTCAAGCCACTGATCTTAGATGAAATAGAGGGCGTCTGGAAAATATTGCTGTTCCGTGCTGGTGATAAAATCTGGAATCTCCCTCTTCTTCTAAACATGGGAAAACCGCTTGCTATCGAGGGGAACACTTTGGTCATTGGCTTCGATTATCCACTGTTCAAAGATAAATTTGACAATGATGTAGAGGCAATTTCTCTGGTAGGTAACATACTGACCGAGCTAATAGGGCAAGAAGTATCTGTTCGCGGCGTTTTCACTAGCGACTATATTATTCCTGCTGTTGGAGAAATTAATAAGTTAGCTGCAGAACCATTTACTTTACACGAAGTCCAAAATGTTTGGTTCGATTTGGTTACTCGTTCTGGTAATAAAATTCAGAACCTTCCTGCTCTGCTCAACATGGGAAAACCGATTGCTGTTGAGGGAGATGTTTTGGTAATTGGATTTGATTATCCGTTGTTTAAAGATAAATTCGATAATCTGGCTGGGGCGATTCCTCTTGTTGGAAACATCTTGACCGATCTATTGGGTCAAGACATTGTTGTTCGTGGCGTTGTTACAAGCGAATATATTGTTAGCCCGCTGACTTTGAATGAAGTGAAACGTGTCTGGGCTGAATTGGTAGCTCGCTCAGGATACAGAATCAAGAACTTGCCTGCTTTGCTCAATATGGGTGAACCAATTGCTGTCGAGGGACGTACCCTGGTAATTGGTTTTGATTACCCTTTGTTCAAAGACAAATTTAACAAGCTTGTGGCGATTCCTGTGATTAGCGAAATTCTGACCGAGTTGTTGGGCAAAGATACAACAGTTCGCAGCGTTGTCACAAGCGAATACATTGCACCAACCTTGCCATAAGCAAATTTGCAACAAAAACGCGGGCAAAAGTGCCCGCGTTTGTCATTCGTAGAGACGTTGCATTGCAGCGTCTCTACCACAATGTGTTGTCAAGATTAATTTTGCCGGTCCAGCACCGCTTCGATGAGATTTTCCATCTCGGTTTTGGCGGGTGAGGGGGGAACGCCTGCCAGGGCGGCGCGGGCGCGTGCCCCGGTTTCTTCGGCCTGCATCCGGGCAATCTCCACCGCGCCAGATTCGCGCAGGTTGGCCATCATCCGGGCAATGGGGTCCTCTTCCATTTCGGCCACCGCTTGCCCTGAGCTTGTCGAGGGGGCTTCTTTCACCGCCAGGCCGCCATTTTGGGTGGCCATCACGCCGCGATTTTGGGCGATGTCGGTGCCGATTGGCTTGCCCAGCGTGTCGGGGTCGCCTACGATGTCCAGAATATCATCGACAATCTGGAAGGTGAGGCCCAGGTTGTAGGCGTAGGTGGCCAGCGACTCCACCAGCTCCTCGTCGGCGTCGGCCAGCATGGCGCCCATGCGGGCGGCGGCTTCAAACAGGCTGGCCGTCTTGCGGCTGATGATCGTTTTGTACGTTTCGCGGTCTATGTTGCCCGCTTTGGCGGCAGCGGCTTGCAGCGTTTCCCCTTCCACCAGCTTGGTCGTGGCATCCGCCATGATGACGTTGTACTCGGACGGGTAGGGGGCCATCATTTCGTACACTTTGGTGAAGAGGTAGTCGCCTGCCAGCAGGGCAAAGGTGCGGCCCCAGCGGGCGTGCACGGTGATTTGGCCGCGTCGCGTCAGGCTGTGGTCGTTGATGTCGTCGTGAACCAGGGTGGCGGTGTGTACCATTTCGATGGCGGCGGACATGGGTACCACGCGGTACACATCCTGACCCCCAGAGGCCAGGTAGGCCAAAATACCAAGCTGGGGGCGGAGCCGCTTGCCACCGGATTTAATGATATGCAAACCGGCATCTTGCAGTACGTCTACATCACTTTTTACGATGTCACGCAGCTGTTTTTCTACGGCGTCCAAGCCTTCTTGCACAATATTTGTTACCATAAGATTCACCTTGTTCACAACTTTCAATTTTTTTTGAACGATGTGTAGATTATAAAATAGAGTCGGGGCGGCGTCAAGGAAATTGTGAAAATTTTTGCAACCTCTTATTTTGATTTTTGCCACAGAGGGCACAGAGGGGAAAGAGAAAAAACTCTAAAATCTCTGGGTTCTCTGCGGCAACTCATTCGCCTGATTATGATGATATAAGATATTATTCGTTTGGCAACGTGAGTTACGGCCGTTTACTCTGGTACTTTGTTACGACTCATGTTGGTGGAACGGCCGTTTTGTTCACAAATTTCATAGTAGGGAATAGATAAAATGGACGCATTAAAGCGCAGAATTGAACAGGAAGGCCAGAATTTGGGGCGGGGTATCCTTAAAATTGACAGTTTTTTGAACCACCAGATTGATGCAAACTTAATGGAACAGATTGGCGAGGCGATTGCCGCTGAGTTTGCCGCCACGCAGCCAACACGGGTGCTGACGGCCGAAGTGAGCGGCCTGATTCCAGCGGCGATGGCTGGCAAGGCTTTGGGCAACATCCCAGTGGTGTACGCCCGCAAAAAGAAGCCAATCACGATGAAGGAGCCGGTGTATGTGGAAAATGCGCCCAGCCACACCAAGGGGGATGTGGTGTCGCTGATGGTGTCGCCGGAATTTTTGCACACCACTGATCGCATCCTGATTGTGGATGATTTTTTGGCGACGGGGCGCACCATTGCGGCGCTGGCCCGCATTGTGCAGAGCAGCGGGGCCACCCTGGTGGGCATCGCCACGGTGGTGGAGAAGACGTTTGAGGGTGGCCGCGAGATGCTGGCGGAGTGGGGTGTGCCCATCTACGCTGCCGCGACGATTGTGGATATGGCAGACGGCCGTATCCAACTCGCCTGAAATTGAGCCACAGAGAAAAAAGAGAAGAAAGAGAGAAAATATCCTCTAAAATCTCTGTGTTCTCTGTGGCGAAAATAACTATGCTTGAAAAACCAGCTATTGTTGATGACGCGATTATTGCCTGTGTGCAGGAAGCGTTTGGCCTGGTGGTGGATGAGCTTGCTTTTCTGCCGTTGGGCGCGGATGTGCATACGGCCGTTTACCGACTCACTGCAAAAACGCAAGAACTGTACTTTCTCAAACTCAGAAGCGGCCTATTTAAACAAATTTCCGTCACGCTGCCCCACTTTTTGCACGAGCAGGGCATTCGGGAACTGATTCCCCCATGCCCAACCAAATCGGGTGGGCTGTGGGCCGATTTGGGCGATTACAAGGTGATGCTCTACCCGTTCATCGATGGGGACGATGCATATGATCTGCCCCTGACAGATCCCCAGTGGCAGCAGTTTGGGGCGGCTTTGAGGAGGGTGCATACGGCCGTACTCCCCCCATCCCTTGCCGCTGCCATTCCCCAGGAAACCTATTCGCCCCAATGGCGTCAGCTTGTCATGAAATTCATGCAGCAAATTCAGGATCAGCAGTTTGTGGAACCTGTGGCGCAAAAAATGGCGACATTTCTGAACGAAAAGCGAGAGATAGTGGCCCAATTGTGTACACGTACGGAACAGTTGGCCGAGATTGTGGAGAAACGGCCGTTGCCAAACGTCCTCTGCCACAGCGATATTCATGCCTGGAATTTGCTCATCAGCCAGGAGGGGACGCTGTATCTGGTTGATTGGGATGACCCCATTTTGGCGCCCAAAGAGCGAGATTTAATGTTTATCGGCGCGGGGCTGGGCAATATTTGGCGCACGCCGCGCGAAGAGACGTTCTTTTACAAAGGGTACGGTCCAACCGAACTGGATCAGGAGATCCTGGCTTATTACCGCTGCGAGCGCATCATTCAAGATATTGCCGCCTACTGTGAGCAAATCTTTTTGAGCGATGAAGGCGGCACGGACCGGGAAGTGGCTTTACGGCAGCTGGCTTCCAACTTTTTACCTGACAGCACGATTGAAATTGCCATGAACACTGGAGGCAAATGATTTAATGAAGGTCCACGACACGATAATTATTCTCGACTACGGTTCGCAGTACAGCCAGCTCATCGCCCGGCGGGTGCGCGAAGCCAATGTGTACAGCCGCCTGGTTTCCTGGTCCACGCCAGCGGAGGAGGTCCTGGCTCACCAGCCCAAAGGGTTCATCCTCAGCGGCGGCCCCAACAGCGTGTACGACGACGGCGCACCCACGCTGCCCGATTACGTGCTGGAGAGCGGCCTGCCGGTACTGGGCATTTGCTACGGGATGCAGCTGCTGGCGCGGCGCTTTGGTGGCCGGGTGGGCCACAGCCAGCATCGCGAATACGGCCCGGCAACGCTGCACGTCGATCAGACAGACGATCCGTTGTTTAGAGATTGGCAGGTGGCCGGTGTGGACCCCAATCTGAACCAGGTGTGGATGAGCCACGGCGACAAGGTAGATGCGCTGCCCAACGGTTTTCGGCCGTTGGCCCATTCGGACAACTCGCCCTTTGCAGCGGCGGCCGATGCGGCGCGGGGGTATTATGCCGTGCAGTTTCATCCTGAGGTGGTACACACGGCCCAGGGGGCGCGGCTGTTGAGCAATTTTGTCCACCACATTTGCGGCTGCGGTGCGGATTGGAATCCGGCTAACTTTATTGAAGAGCAGGTGGGTCTAATTCAGGCGCAGGTGGGAAACGGCCGTGTTGTCCTGGGCCTCAGCGGCGGTGTGGATTCGGCCGTGGCGGCTGCGCTCATCCATCGGGCCATTGGTGAGCAGCTTACCTGCATTTTTGTCGATCACGGCCTGCTGCGGCAGGGCGAAGCCGCCCAGGTGGTGGAAACATTCCAGCAGGAGCAGGGAATGAACTTGATCGCCATCAACGCCGTGGAGGAGTATCTGGAGCTGCTGCAAGGCATCACCGATCCAGAGCAGAAGCGGCGGCTGATTGGCGAAAAGTTTGTCCGCATCTTTGAGCGCGAGGCGAACAAACTGGGGCAGATCGACTTTTTGGCCCAGGGCACCATCTACCCGGACGTGATTGAAAGTGCGGGCAAGGGCAAAAAAGATGCCCACGTCATCAAAACGCACCACAATGTGGGCGGCTTGCCGGATGACATGGATTTTGAGCTGGTGGAGCCGCTGCGGGAGCTGTTCAAGGACGAGGTGCGCACGGTGGGCACGGGGCTGGGCCTGCCAGACAGCCTGGTCTGGCGGCAGCCGTTTCCGGGGCCGGGCTTGGCGATTCGCTGCCTGGGCGAAGTTACCTGGGAGCGGCTGGAGCGGCTGCGGCTGGCGGATGCCATCTTTGTGGACGAACTGCGCCAGGCGGAGATGCTCCGTTTGGGGACGCAGCAGTCGTTTGCGGTGCTGCTGCCGGTGAAAAGTGTGGGGGTGATGGGAGACGGCCGTACTTACGAAGAAGTGATCGCCCTGCGCGCTGTGACTACCGAGGATTTCATGACGGCCGATTGGGCCAGATTGCCCTACGAGCTGCTGGCGAAGGTGAGCCGCCGCATTGTTAACGAGGTGGTAGGGGTGAACCGGGTGGTGCTGGATATTACGTCCAAACCGCCAGGGACAATTGAGTGGGAATAGACGGGGCGCAACGGAACGGCCGTCATCTACGTAACGAGGCGTAGTTTTTGGTGATTTCTGGCTGGAGATTGGAAACCAAAGACCGGAGATTAAAGATTAAAATCTCCAATCTCCAATCTCAGTTAAACGCACAACATCTTCAGGAGGTTTTACGATGGATTACGGACAGCTTTTCCGACGTGGTTGGGAAATTGTTTGGCAAAACAAGTTTCTGTTTATTCTGGGTTTTTTGGCAGCTTTGGGCGCTGGTGGCGGTTCTGGCAGTGGCACAAATTACAGCTTCTCCTCATCGGGTACATCTACAACAAACCCCTTTCCGCCCGATTTTGTTAATGAAGTGGTTCTCTTTTGGAGCCGATACGGCGGCCTGATTTTGGGGTTGGCCTGCTTCTTCTTCATTCTGGGGATCGTATTTTGGTTAATTCGGCTGGCGGCGCAGGGTGGCCTGATCGAAGCGGTGGATCGGATCGAAGCAGGCGAAAAGATGTCGTTTGGCACGGCTTTTTCCGCTGGCGTGGCCCGTTTGGGCAGTTTGGTTGGCTTGCACATTCTCATCAATGCCCCTTTCATCCTGTTTGGGCTGATTTTTGCTGGCGTGGGTGGCTCCTTTTTTGTTGCCGTCATGCGGCAAGGTGGGACCATTTCTGAAAGTACCGGTGGTCTTTTTGCTCTTTTGGCCGTTTGTGGCGGTTTGCTGACCTGCCTGATGATCCCTGTGGGCATCATCATTACCATTGTGTATCCCTTTGCCCAACGTGGCTTGCTGCTGCAAAAGCTGGGCGTCATTGGCAGCATTCGGCACGGCTGGCAGGTGGTGCGGGACAATGTGGGGGATGTTCTGCTGCTGATTGTGGCTTTTTTGGTGATTGGCTTTTTGTTTGGGCTGGTAACGGCCGTTTTTACCATTCCTCTCGCCTTTTTGGCCGCTGGCCCCTTCATTCTGGATGCCATTCGGGGGAACAACTTTACCTTTGGTACGACACAAATTGTAACGCTGGCCTTTGGCGGCATTTGTCTGGGGCTGGTAGCCGCAGCCGTCAACTCTGTGCTGACAGCTTATCGCTCTGCTACGGTAACGTTAGCTTATCAGCACTTTGTGCAAAAAGAAGGTGGTAAGTTTTAGGCAGGGTATGATAACATAAGCAAATCTTATTTGATAAATAGAGTTGTTCCTTTAAAGAAAGAAGAAATTCGGACACAGATAAACACAGATTTTCACAGATAAAGAAAAAAATCTGTGTTTATCTGTGGCAATCTGTGTCCCATTTCTTATTGAGGAACAACTTTAATCAGGATCATCGCTTAAGAAGCGAAAATTCAATAGACTGTGGAATCGAGATGAGACCGGCGGCAAGATCTTGAATCAGTCACCACTCTCTGTGCTTCGGTACGTCATTGAATCTGCGATTTTAAAGGGGTGATCCGTACTTGTATAGGTGGAGTTAATTCATGACAGTGATAGCAGCAGAACGAACTTCGGTTGTGGGGGTGCGCTTCCAAAAACTTGGCAAGCTTTACCACTTTAAGCTTGGCCGTGCGCATGATGATGTAGAACCGGGCGATTATGTAATTGTGGAGACGAAGCGGGGTCGGCAGTTAGGACAGGTTATCAGTTTTATTGACCCAGAGGATGTACATAGCCAGCGGGGCATGCGCGTGATTGAGCGCAAGGCGAACCCGCGTGATATGGTAATGAAGCAGGTATGGGAGACAAAAGAGCTGGATGCCTTGATTAGCTGCCGGGAAAAAGCGGCCACGTTCAACATTCGAGACGCCAAATTTGTGAAAGCAGAATACAGTTTTGATGGCTCCTGGCTGACCTTTCATTACACGACCGAAAATAAAAAGTTGGATGTAGCCGGATTGCAGCAAGCCTTGGGCAAGCAGTTTCGTACCAAAATCGAGATGCGCCTGATTGGACCACGAGATGTGGCCAAGATTATGGGCGGTTATGGCGCTTGTGGTGCGCCGCGCTGCTGCTCCACCTTTTTGACAGAGTTCAGCCCCATTTCTATCCGCATGGCGAAGGCGCAGGGCATTTCCCTGAGTCCGCAAGAGATTACCGGGATGTGCGGCCGTTTGCGCTGCTGCCTTGTTTATGAATACGAGCAGTACGTGGAAGCGCGTAAAACATTGCCAAAAGCGGGCAAACGGGTGGGCACGCCCCACGGCGAAGGGCGCGTGCGGGATGTGCGTGTGCTGCGCGATTCGGTTCTGGTGCAGGTTGGCGATGACTATATTGAAGTTTTTCGGCACGAGCTGGAACCACTGGCCGAGCTGGAAGCGCTGAAAAAGAAGGCGGAAGCAGGCTGCTCCAAGCATGAAGGGGGCGGCTGCGATTGTGGTGCCAAGCGCGGGCCAGCCCCAACCGATGAGGGAGAGGGTGACGATGCCTGATCGGTCTGACGCATGGGCGCTGGTGTGTGAATTTGTGCAGGATGAAGGGCTGCGGCGGCATATGCTGGCTGTGAGCGCAGCGATGGGCTGGTATGCCAGTGCGCTGGCTGAAAACCGCGCCTATTGGGAAACGGTAGGCTTGCTGCACGATTTTGATTGGGAAATTCACCCTGATCTGGATCGGCATCCGATTGAAGGGTCCAAGATTTTGCGGCAGCGCGGCTGGGATGAAGAGACGATTCGCGTCATTTTGTCGCACTACACGGAAGGTACGGCCGTTCCCCGCGAAAAACCAATCGATTATGCTTTACTGGCCTGTGATGAAATTACCGGCCTGGTGATTGCTACGACGCTGGTACGGCCGTCTAAAAACATCGCTGAAGTGACCCTTTCTTCTATTCGCAAAAAGTGGAAAAATGGCCGTTTTGCTGCCGGGGTAGATCGGGACCATGTGCAGGAAGTGACGGCCGATTTTAGCCAGGTATGTTTTGCTGGTTCGCTGGATTTATGGACGCATGTGCAAAACGTGCTGACGGCGATGCAGGAAGCTGCCGAGGTGTTGGAACTAGACGGCCGTCTGGCTTCAGTAGAAGTGTAACAAGAAGGCAACAAGAAATAACAATTCCCATGAGTGAAGCAGAATATTTAACCGTTCAGGAAGCGCTTGCGGCCGTTTTGGCGGGTGTTTCCGTGCTGCCAGCCGAACAGGTTCCGTTGCTCAACGGCCTGGGCCGGGTGCTGGCGCAAAATGTCGTTGCGCAAGACAGCCTGCCCCCGTTTGCCAATTCAGCTATGGATGGGTACGCACTTGTCGCGGCCGATTTGGTTGGGGCCAGCCAGGAGAATCCGGCTGCGCTCCAGGTAATTGGGGATGTGGCGGCGGGGGTTATGCCCACGGTTGAGGTTGTGCCGGGAACGGCCGTACGCATCATGACGGGTGCACCGGTGCCACTGGGGGCCGATGCCATTGTGCCGGTGGAAGATACCAACGAGGTGTGGCGCAATCGGGAACGGCCGTTGCCCGGCCAGATTCAGGTTTCTCGCAGCGTCAAAGCTGGTGATTATATTCGCCATCCCGGTGAAGATATTGAATTTGGACAGACAATTTTAGAACAGGGGCACATTTTACGGCCGCAAGAAGTGGGGGTGCTGGCTTCATTAGGCATTAGCCAGGTTTCCGTTATTCGCCGCCCCAGGGTTGCCATTCTGGCTACGGGAGATGAGCTGCTGGAGATCGATCAGCCGCTGCAGCCAGGCAAAATTCGCAACAGCAATGGTTTTACCCAGGCGGCCCAGGTGCTGGCGCTGGGTGCCGAACCGATTCAGTTGGGCATAGCGGGGGATACGGAAACGGCCGTGCGCCAAAAACTTCAGGCTGGTCTGGAGGCCAAAGCCGATCTCTTCATCAGTTCAGCCGGTGTTTCTGTCGGAGCCTATGACGTGGTGAAAGCGGTTTTGGAGCAAGAGGGGAACGTGGGCTTTTGGCGGGTGCGCATGAGACCCGGTAAGCCATTGGCTTATGGTACCTATCACGGTATTCCCTATCTCGGCTTACCTGGCAACCCGGTTTCAGCCATGGTTTCCTTTGAACGATTTGCCCGTGCCGCCATTTTGAAGATGGCTGGGCATCAAAAGCTGGATCGTCCCACAGTGCAAGCCATCGTTCAATCTGAAATTCATTCAGATGGGCGAGAAAGTTATATTCGATCAGTTGTTGCCCGAGCGAACGAACATTATCAAGCAGCCACAACAGGCGATCAAGGTTCCCACATTATGACATCGTTGGTTAAGGCCAATGCGCTGTTGATTATTCCAGAAGGCGTTCGCTACGTGGCGGCAGGCAGCAGCCTCACTGCCTGGATGATCGATTGGCCCGAAACAATTTTCTAAAAAATAAAGCCCCGACATTCGGGGCTTTTTTGTTTAACCGTTGTGTTGAACTTGAAGCGTACGGCTGAGGATATCCTCTTGCTGTTCGCGGTTTCTACCTTGCCGTTTCCGCTTTTTCTTGCTGCCTTTCGTGCTGCGTGCGGGCATAGAATCACCCATCGCCTGCCGCAAAGCAAACTCCATTGCGGTGGGCATAGCTTCTTCGATCTCTTCTTCAAACTCGTAAACTTCGGCTGGTGTGGCCTGGTTGTTTGCGGCTGATTCTGGTTTTTCCAGCAGATTTTTGATGCTGAGATCGATCCGACGCTTCCGTTTGCTGAAGCCCAGTACTTGAACCTGAATATCGTCGCCAACCGTGATAACTTCAGAAGGATGCTTCACGTAATTGTGGCTCAGTTCGCTAATATGGACTAAACCTTCACGTTCTGCACCAATGTCGATGAAAGCGCCAAAACTTTCTAGCCGTTTAACAGCCCCGGTATAAACCTGACCTTTTTCAAGTTCACCCCATTCCACAGCCAATGGCGGCACCATGGTCACCATGACTTGCTCCCGTGGCAGGTCTACTTTGTCTACCCAAACCGAAACTTCATCACCCACATTCAAAACGTCGGCCACCCGATTCACGTGTTCTTTGCCTAATTGAGAGATGTGGATCAAGGCACTGGGGCCAATTCCTAGATCAATAAAAGCGCCGTAAAGCTCTAGACGGCTGACGGTACCTTTTAGTTGCATTTTGGGTTTGAGATCGTTAATGCTGGTTGGTGTGACCTTTGGAGCAGCGGACTCCATTACTTCACCATGTTCTTCGCTCATGACAAATTTCTCCTACGCAGGGAATGATGTATTGTAGCTTCTGCGTTTTAATATGTTAAATTTTTTAGTAGTTCGTTGGGGACAAAACACAGCAAATTAGTAGAGTTATGCCCAATAATGAGTCTAGGGCAATTATAGCAAGGCTCTTGGGCATGTCAAAAAAGAAGGCAATCTTGTTCATTTAGCAGGTATTGATTGAATCATGAAGCGCGATACGTGGCTGACGGGAACCACGCATCGCGCTTCACTTGGTTAATCTTGGCAAATTTCGATAAACCAAAAAGATTTAGAAGACAGCATCTTCGGCAACGACACCATTGCCAGGCTCAACCCCTTCAAAATCGGTGGTTGGCAAACCTGCCTGTCGCCGAATGAGGAATTCTAGTTCATCTAAAATTTCTGTATTTTCGGCCAGGAATACCTTGGCATTTTCACGCCCTTGCCCCAATAAGGTTTCACCATAGCGAAAATAAGCGCCTCTTTTGTCCACAATATTGTATTCAACGGCCAAATCAATCACGTCGCCGGTTAGCGAGATGCCTTCGTTGTACATGATGTCGAATTCGCATTCGGCGAACGGTGCGGCGACCTTGTTTTTCTTTACCTTGACGCGGGTGCGGTTGCCGACCACATCATTGCCTGCTTTGATGGATTGAATCCGGCGGATATCCAGGCGAACAGAAGCATAAAATTTGAGGGCATTGCCACCGCTGGTCGTTTCTGGGCTGCCAAACATGACGCCAATTTTGGAGCGGAGCTGGTTGGTGAAGATCACGATGGTGTTGGTTTGCTTGATGACGCCAGACAGCTTGCGCAGTGCTTGGGACATGAGGCGAGCCTGCAACCCGACGTGGGCGTCACCCATCTCGCCTTCGATTTCGGCGCGGGGTACCAGGGCGGCGACAGAGTCCACCACGACGACATCCATTGTGCCGGAGCGAATAAGCGCTTCGGCGATTTCCAGGGCCTGTTCGCCGGTGTCTGGCTGGGAGACGTACAGTTCATCGATGTTGACGCCAATTTTGGCAGCGTAGGTTGGGTCCAGGGCGTGTTCCATATCCACAAAGGCGCAGATACCGCCGCGTTTTTGGGCTTCGGCAATGACGTGTTGGCAAACAGTGGTTTTACCGGATGATTCCGGCCCGTAAATTTCAATGACGCGGCCACGTGGCAGCCCGCCAACGCCTAAAGCGATATCGAGAGAGATAGAGCCAGTGGGGATGACTTCTACCTGCATGTTGTGGGCTTCGCCCAGGCGCATGATAGTGCCTTCGCCGAACCGTTTGGTGATGGAATCGAGGGTTTTTTCCAGTGTACTGGAACGGCCGTCTCCATTTGATGCTTTTGCCATGAGATGTTCTCCTTGCTATGTCAATACAGCCTGAATAGCGCCCGCCGAACAATGTTGTGGGCCAGTAGGGGACTGTATTGGCTAAATAAACTGATTGGGATTAACGCTTGGGAGTTTAGCACGAACGTTCTAATATGTCAAGATCGAATTGTGGCTTTTGAACACGGATTCATTTATTTGATTTTGATGCACAGAATGCGCAGAGGGACGCAGAGAATTGCAGGGAAAATCAGGCAGGCTGCTTGCGAATAAGGCGAAAAAGGGTGGGGATCTCTTTGCCGCCAAGCAGTAAATTCAGGATGATATAAGTGATGACACCTACAACGCCACCGACTAGCAAAAAGAGAATAGAGGAGGTGATGATCTGTCGGAGCCCCAGAATAACGAGGGAAAGAACGGCCGTTCCCACCAAAGCCCGTCCCGCCACAATCGCCAATGGTTTTACTTCTAGCTTGTTTAGATAGAACAATACGGCCGAAAGCAGCGTGAACGCCACCGTACTGGCCAACGCCAGACCCACCACGCCCAGGCTGTCTACCAGCGCGTAAGCAATGGCTACATTGACCACCAACCAGCCGAGGTAGGCAAACATGGGGGTTCGGGTATTGTGCTGGGCGTAAAAGAGGCGCGCCACAATTTCCAACGTGGCTTCCGTAACCAGGCGCACGCTAAAGGCCAGCAAAACAGTGTACACTAGCCGGGTGGAGTTGGCGTCGAATACGTCCCCTTCCAGCAAAAAGGCGATGGCTGGTTCGCCGAGAAGCACCATAAGGGCAGCGGCGGGAATGGTGAGGGTCCAGATGATGCCGAGGGCGGTTACGGCCGTTTCCCGCATCTTCGCTACTTCTCCCACATTAAATAGCTCCGCCAGCGTGGGGAAGATGACCAGGGCGATGGCCGTGCCAAACAACGTTTCCGGCAGCTGCATCAGGGCATAACCATAAAAATAGGCCGATGTGCTGCCTTCTGGCAGGGCAGAAGCCAGGCGAATGATGAATAGATCAGCCGCCTGCACCGTGCCCAGGGTGACGATGCGCGGCCCCATCAACCGCACAATTTCGGCCACACCGCCGAGCCGCCAGTTGAGCGAGGGTCGGTACCCAATGCGGTATTGGATGAGTGCAGGCAGCTGAATGGCGATGTGCAGTACGCCGCCCACCACAGTACCCCAGGCCAGCCCCACAATGCCTAACTGCGGCACAAACAGATAGAGCCCTACCACATAGCCGATATCCAGCGCCAGCGGGGCCAGGGCAGGCAGGGCAAAATGTTGGTGGGCGTTGAGCATACTGCTCAGCACGCCGCTGATGCCAAAAATAATGGTCTGAATGAGGATGACGCGCATGATGTCGGCGGTGAGCTGCTGGAGTTCCGGGGGGAAATCGGGAACCAGCACCACGCGAGTAAGCCAGGGGGCAATAATGGCGCCCGTAGCTGAAACCAGCCCCAGCAGCAAAATGACGATGGTAAGAATGGTGTTCCCCAACGCCATCGCTTTTTGGCGCGTTTCGGTAGTGAGGTAGTTAGAGTAGACGGGAATGAAGGCTGCGGCCAGGGAGCCACCGGCAATCAGCACAAAAAAGAGTTCCGGCAGCTGGTTGGCTGCGGTGAAGGCGTCGTAGTCGGTGGTGGTGCCAAAGACGCGGGCGACTAATTGCAGGCGGATGAGGCCAGTCACTTTGCCCAATCCTAAAAAGAGGATGACGAGAACGGAGGAGCGTAAAAGGTGGCGAGCGCGATTCATGCGGGGATTGTATCGGTTCGCGTTTGGCGTGCCAATTGGCATTATAGCCTGGGGATGAATCCCCAGGCTATAATGAGACCCATGTTATCAATTGTTCATGTTTACAAAGATTATTGGCCGGTTGTGGGTGGGATTGAGAACCACATCAAGGATTTGGCGGAGGCGGAGGCGGCGCTGGGACATCAGGTGACGGTGCTGGTGACGAATCCAGGCGGACAGCCGGGGCGAGAGGCGATCAACGGCGTGAATGTTATTCGGGCCAGTCGGCTGGCAACGGTGGCTTCAACACCGTTGAGCCTGACGCTGCCGTTTTTATTGTCCAGACTGCAACCAGACATTACGCAGGTGCATTTTCCGTATCCGGTGGGGGAGTTGAGCCAATGGCTATTGCGGCGGAAACGGCCGTATCTCATCACCTATCACAGCGACGTGGTGAAGCAGCAGCAGATTTTGCGTTTTTACAATCCGCTGCTGCGCCGGGTGCTGGCCGGGGCGGCGGGGATTTTGGCAGCCAGCCCTAACTATGTGCAAAGTTCGCCTTATTTACGGCCGTTGTCTCACAAATGCACCATTATTCCGTTTGCTGTAGATTACGAGCGATTTGCCGGGGCTGAACCACTTTTGAGGGGAGACGGCCGTTTTACCCTGCTCTTCATGGGGCGGCACCGCTACTACAAAGGGGGGGATGATCTGATTCGTGCCGTGGCGCTGCTCCCCACAGATTTACCCGTGCGCCTGCTGGTGGGTGGCGATGGGCCTCGGCGAGAGGAGTGGGAACAGTTGAGCCACAGTCTGGGCGTGCCGGAAAAAATTCAGTTTGTGGGCAATTTAAGCGACGCGGATCTACCTAAATTTTACGCCAGCGGCGATCTGTTTGTGCTGCCTGCCAACAGCCGGGCTGAAGCGTTTGGCAAGGTGCTGCAAGAGGCGATGGCCGCTGGGCTGCCTTGCATTACCACCGAGCTGGGCACGGGCACCTCGTTTGTGGTACAGGATGGCGTAACGGGGCGCGTGGTGCCACCGCAGCAGCCGGAAGCGCTGGCCGAGGTTATTCAGTTTCTGGCAGCCCTGCCGGAGCTGTGCCAAAAGATGGGCCAGGCGGGGCAGGCACGCGCCAGGCGAGACTTTAGCCTGGCGCAGATGGTAGAACGGGTGCAGGGAGTGTATACGGCCGTTCTAAAGCCCCCATTTTCGGCTTAGGGTTCAATCAAAAATAACTTTGGACATTAACAATCGAATATCATCCAGAATAAACATGTGGTTGAAGGATGTAGTTCCAAGTAGGACAAGTGCGACAACGCTGTAAATTGAGTTTGTCCCGTTCTTGAGGGTCATACTT
>JBGTCV010000115.1:0-123330 GCA_041748655.1 Promineifilaceae bacterium (SeqCode)
CAGCAGCAGCGCCACCAGCCGTTTGCGGCGCGAACGGCCGTTGACCGCCAGCCGCGCCTCTCGCCGCGCCGCCTGGCTCTGCCGCCACGCCCACCAGCCCGTTGGTTCCGGGAATTTGGGGAAAGCGGCCGTTTGCTGGCGCACCCGCTCCACCATCCAGGGCAGCAGCAGAACACCCGCAAAACCCAGGTTGAAGAGGATGAAATCGGCCGTTTGAAAGGTGGGAATGAGCGCCTGAATATGTGCCAGCGCAGGTTTATTGTAGGTCAGGCTGCGTACCGTGCCGGAAAGATACATTGGCCGGTGCAGCAGGGGCAGCAGCAGGAGCATCAGGCCAAAAAACGCCAAAATGGGTCGGGGCAGGCTGGCAAAGCGCAGTTGCCAAATGCTTAGCAAAATAGCCACAACCCCCAACAGCCACAGCCCCAGCAAAATAGGGATAGCGCTGAGTTGGAACGCCTCCAAATCGCTGGGGCCAAGCAGGCGAGATGCGGCCAGGACGGCAAAATAGGTGAGCCAGGTGGCGACAAAAATGATGCGGGTGAGGCGGTAGGCGGTACGGCCGTTTTCCTGTCCCCAGGCGTTTAGCGTTTGCAGCAGAATAATGAGCAAGGCAGGCGCGAGCACTTCCAATAGCTGGGGCAGCACGCTGCGCATGGCATTGCCCATGCCGGGACTAAATGTTGCCCCGCCCCACGACAGCAGCGCCCCCGGCAGCAGCGCCGCGCCAAACATCAGCCAGAGGTCGCCATTGAGGGTGCGCTGCCGGGCAATGGCGATCGCCGTTACCGCCAAAAACAGATTGATGACGGAAAAGATAACGGCCGTTATCGCCTGGGAGACAAACTCCAGGTTAAAGGCCCACGGCATGAGCAAAAATTGCAAAAAGACCAGCGCGCCGTGGCGCGGCCAGCGGCGCACCACCCAGTACATCACCAGCAGCCAGCCCACCTGGAACAGCACCTGAGACAGATTGTTCAGCAGCCGGGGCAGGCTGTTCCAGGCCAGTTCATTCATAAAAAAAGTGTAAGGCAGCCAGTTTTGGCCGTAAAAGATGAGCAGCCCCAGCCAGCTCACCACCCAGCCAGGCCAGCGCCGCCACCAGGCCACCAGCACGCCCGCAGCCAAAAAATAGAGCGGCAAAAAACGGGACAAGTTGGCATTAAAGCTCAAAAGGAAGCCAAAGATGACAAAGGAGAGGAGAAACGGGACACCGGCCGCCACCGCCCCCCAGCCGGACAAAAACAACGGCCGGGGCAGCAAAAGCTGCCGGTTGCGCTCGCGGGCGTGTTCGCGCAGGCAGCTCAGCGGCCAGTCGCGCAGCTCGCGCCCCATCACGGCCAGAGCATCCCGTGGGCTGCTGGCGGCTGCATCTTGCAAATGCTGTTGAAAAACGGCCGTTACTTCCTCCCCAAATTCCTCCCGAAAATAGCGCGGGTACAGCCGCAGCAAAAAGGTGTACATCCAGAAGGCAAATTGGGTCAGTAGGGTCATGGTGGCCTCGGGTTATAGATTGGTCCAATCTTCAAAGATTGGACCAATCTCAGGCAGGCTTGGACTGTACGGCCGTAATCATAGCCTGCATCCGGGCCACGTCGGCATTGAGAATTTGCTGGCCGAGGTCGGTGATGCGGTACGCTTTGCGGATACGGCCGTTCACGGTTCCCGTCGCTTCGTCATAACGTTCAATCCAGGCCAGGTCCAACATGCGGCGCAAGGCACCATACAATGTACCGGTGCTGAGCTGGATACGGCCGTTGCTCAACTGGGCCACATCTTGCAAAATGGCGTAGCCGTGCCTGGGCTGGCGCGACAGGCTTAACAAAATGAAAAAAGTTGTTTCTTGCAGGGGAATCTGGTCTTGCACGTTCATAGCGTCCTATAGGTCACTGGATGATATGTCATTGGGTGACATATTAGCACAGCCAGATACGGCGTGTCAACCGCTGTCAGGACGACAGCGAATTGGAGAATTTAACGAATGGGGAGAGGGACGGCCGTTTTCTGTCTTCTTCCCTCTGCCTTCTTGCTTGGAAACGGCCGTTACTGACAACCTTATGCTAAAATTTTACGGTTCAATATTGCAAGTTAAGCAGTGCGGCTGCGCAAACCTGCGCCAACGCCGACCGCAGCCAGGCAGCGTTTCGCGTGTGCCAAAACTGGTATCCCCGCAAGGGTTAGTAAGGAGTTCTGTTTTGATACGCTACTCTACAAACAACCTATTTTGGCTTTTGCTACTTTTGTTGGTGAGTTCTTGCCAGTCACCAGCAGTTACCGTCAAACGAGATATTCCAATACCACGGGCTTTTCACCAAATGACTTATGACAGCGCTCGCCAACTCATCGTAATGTTTGGTGGGCAGTCGGGTATGCTGACGACGGCCGAAGATGAGTTCCCGCAAGCCAATTGGCTCAATGACACCTGGACGTTCAACGGGGATGTTTGGCAGAAGGTTGACGCGTCAATCAGCCTCCACTCTTCAAGCGGTTACGACATAGCATTCGATGCCAATCGCAATGTGACGGTTTTAATCGGTTACAGTCAAGAATCGGAAGGAAACAACAGGTTCGCAAAAACGTGGGAGTTTGACGGGGCAGTTTGGCAGACAGCCACCATGAATGAGGAAATCCCTGCTCAATTGTTTCCCCTTTTGGCTATTGATCCGCATCAGAAAGGTCTTTTTTTGTTTTCAGGTCTTCAGCTAAGCGACATATGGCAATATGATGGACAAGCCTGGTTGCTTTTCCCATCCCAGGTTCCGCCGCTTATGAGAAGTTCGCTGAATGCCAAAGTGGTTTATTTCGAGCAGTTGGAAGCTTTTGTCTTCACAAATTTGGAGGGGGGAACAGAAAAGTTTACTCCTTTTCAAGAAGAGCTTTGGAGCTTCTTGCCTTCGCGAGAAGAAAATAACGGTGCGCGTTACTTTTTTGACATGGTGTACGATACGGCGCGAGGGGTTATTGTTTTATTCGGTGGTCAAAGACAGGCACGCCCTGCCGGGAGTTTACAGCTAGAGGTCATTCAAACGCTAAATGACACCTGGGAATTTGATGGCGAAGTCTGGTATGAAGTTTCACCGCGCCATGTGCCACCCGCCCGATATGGTCACGCAATGGTCTACGACGAGGCGCGAGGCGTTGTTGTCCTGTTTGGCGGTATCGCTGCTGATGGAACCTACCTAAACGATACATGGGAGTATGACGGGGTAACCTGGATGCAGAAGTAATTATCCCTGCGCTCATTCACTTACTTGTTGAAGTGCACTTTCCATGACGGCGCGGCTCAAGCTAAATCCCTGCCGCCGCAAAACTTCGAGATGCGGCTTAATCTCTTGCAGAAAGCCTGCCTGTTTACCCTTAACCAGCAAACCAACGGTGCCAACCTTCTTTTGATTCATTTCGGATAACTTTCGCCGTCCTTTTTTCTCATCCATCAACACCCACGCGGCACCTATCTCTCGTGCAAGAACGTTAGAAACAACGATCATTCTTCCCCGGTACCAGGTAGTTCAGCCACCGCCTGCCATTCGTCAGCCAGCTCGTCTTCCGTGTAGTCTACGTAGGCAATGCCAAGTTTGCGCAACAAAGCCAAGAACTCAATCCGGCTGATGCCCAACAATTGCCCCGCTTTCCCAGACGAGATTCGCCCCTCAACAAACAGAGACAAAACCAGCCATTCAGCGACGCGGTTTGAGATTTCTTCACGACTAATGCCCAAACGGAGCAAAGGGGCTGGGAGCTGAATTTCAAGAATTGTGCTTGTTATCATCCACCTCATTGCGAGATTTAATAACCAAAAAAAACATGCCAAACTCGATTGTACCCGAAAATCGAACGCAATTCGCCACCCTAAATCCAGGTCGGCTCCTCGTACATGCCAAATACCTCGCGGAAAACGTCGGTGATTTCGCCCAGGGTGGCGTATTCGCGCACCGCTTCGATGATGAAGGGCATCGTGTTGGCCGTGCCCTGCGCCGCTTCGCGCAGGGCTTGCAGCGCATCACCCACCTTCTCGCTGTCCCGCTCCGCCTTTACCTGCTGAATACGGCCGATTTGCCGCTCATACCCCTGCGGATCCATCGCCAAAATGGGAATACGCATCTCCTCGGTTTTATCGACATAGCCGTTCACCCCCACAATGGTGCGTTCCCTGGCATCAATTTCCCGCTGGTATTGGTACGCCGCATTAGAAATTTCCTGCTGGTAAAAGCCCTGCTCGATGGCAGGCAGCACGCCGCCCAGCTCCTCCACCTGCTGCCAATATTCGTACACCTGCGCCTCAATTTTGTTCGTCTCGTGCTCCACAAAAAAGGAACCGGCCAGCGGATCAATCGTGTTGGCCACGCCGCTTTCCTCAGCGATGATTTGCTGGGTGCGCATGGCGATGGTGACGGCTTCTTCGCTGGGCAAGGCCAGCGCTTCGTCCATGCTGTTGGTGTGCAGACTTTGGGTACCGCCCAAAACGGCCGCCAACGCCTGAATGGCTACGCGAACGATGTTATTCTCCGGCTGCTGCGCCGTCAGGGAAACGCCTGCGGTTTGGGTATGGAAGCGGCACAGCCAGGAGCGCGGATTTTTCGCACCGAACGTGTCGCGCATTTCTCGTGCCCAGATGCGGCGGGCAGCGCGGAACTTGGCAATCTCCTCAAAAAAGTCGTTGTGGCAGTTAAAGAAGAGGCTCAGGCGCGGGGCAAAGTCGTCGATGTCCAGGCCGCGATCCAGCCCCCAGCGCACGTATTCCAGCCCGTCACCCAGGGTAAAGGCCAGCTCTTGAGCGGCCGTAGAGCCTGCCTCACGAATGTGGTAGCCGCTGATGGAAATGGTGTTCCACTCTGGCATATGTTTGGTACCAAACTCCACCGTATCCGTCACCAACCGCATGGAGGGTTCGGGCGGGAAGATGTACTCTTTTTGGGCAATGTACTCCTTGAGGATGTCGTTTTGCAGCGTGCCGCGCAGTTTGGCCATCGGCACGCCCTGCTTTTCGGCGGTGACGATGTACATCGCCCAGATGATCGCCGCCGGGCTGTTGATCGTCATGCTGGTGCTCACCTGGTCCAGGGGAATGCCGTCGAACAGGATTTCCATATCCGCCAGGCTGCTGATGGCCACGCCGCAGTGGCCAAATTCACCCAGCGCCTGGGGGGCGTCGGTGTCGTACCCCATCAGCGTGGCCAGGTCGAAGGCCACGGAAAGGCCCATGTTGCCCTGGGAGAGCAGGTATTTGTAACGGCCGTTTGTCTCTTCAGCCGTACCAAACCCGGCAAACATGCGGGTGGTCCAGGGGCGACCCCGGTGCATGGTGGCGTGTACGCCGCGCGTATAGGGATATTCGCCGGGATAGCCTAAATCTTGCTGGTAATCCAGGTCGGCCACGTCCAGCGGGGTGTAGAGCCGCTTAATCGGTTCGCTGGAGGTGGTAAGGAACTGCTTTTTACGCTCTGGGAAGCGGGCCAGGGTTTTGTGCAGGGTGGTTTCTTCCCATTTATCTTTATTCTCGGCCAGTTCGGCCAGCTTTTTTTTGTCGTACATGGGTGCTCCTCATGAAATTTAAAGCAGAGGCGCGGAGGCGCAGAGATTAAACAAAGAGGCTTTTCTGGCGCTGCGCTGCTGCTTACGGTTCAACATATTTTAAGTGGGTGATTTTTGTTGTTGTAGGTGGATTATACTTGGGGGGGAATTTGTTGGCTAGGTAACGGCCGTATGAATGGTTAATTGTGGATGGTAAATGGTTAATTGTTAATTTGGGGAACGGCCGTTCACCAAGCGATGTCCACATCGCACACCCTGTCATCCCACCCCTTGCAGGCAAAACAGAACCAAAACGTAGGCTGCCAATCGTTGCCCCGCCCCCGCCCATCCGCTAGAATGCACCCGGCTCTGAATCTAAACTAAAAAAGCCACAGCAACGACTAAGGTAGCTATTCGCCGGAGGCTGAAGCCCTCCGGCTAGTTGTGAAAGCCCCACCAGGGCTATTAGCAGCCTCGCAGAGGCTTCCATAACTAGCCGGGTCGTTTACGGTCCGGCGATGCTGTGCCCTCTGTGGCAAAAATTTCAGTGCCAAAGGTGAACTATTTGATCAACCCAACTGACGCCACTGAAGATGCCACCCAAGCCATCCCGCTGCTGCTAGATGCGGATTTAACGCCGTCTCCCCCCCACAACCTCAGTGAAAACAAAGGCGTCGTGAAGGCAGCGGCCGTTTTGGCCGTGGGCAACGTCACCAGCCGGGTGCTGGGGCTGGTGCGGGAGATTGTCAAATCGAACCTGTACGGCGCGTCTGACCTGCTGGGCGCCTACACCGTGGCGGCGCTGGTGCCCATGACGCTGTTCAACCTGATCACCGGCGGCGAGATGGTCAGCTCTTCGCTGGTGCCGGTGTTTAGCGACCTGGCCAGCAAGGAGCGACGCGAAGAGCTGTGGAGCGTGGTCAGCTCTTTTTTGAGTCTGGCCATGGCCATTCTGCTCTTTATTGTTGCCCTCGTCATGGTGTTCACCCCCCAAATCGCCTGGCTGGCCGGTGCCCGCAACTTTTCCGATGGCAGCTTAACGGCCGTTACCGAACAGATGATGCGCCTGGCCACCCCCGCCGTCCTCTTTTTATCCATTGCCAGCATCCTGACCGGGGTGCTGTACGCCCTGGAGCGGTTCACCCTGCCCGCCTTCACCGCCGCCATCTTCAACGGCACCATCGTCATCGTGGCCCTGCTGCGCCCGGACCATATCGACAGCCTGGTTTATGGCCTGCTGCTCGGCTCCTTTTTGCAGATTATGTTGCAGCTGCCTGCCCTGCGCGACGGCCGTTTCCGGTTCCAGTTCAACTGGCGGCATCCTGCCGTGCGGCGCATCCTCATTTTGTATGCGCCCATCGTGGTGGTCTTGTTGGTGAACCAGGCAGCTATCTGGATTAGCTACAATCTGGCCATCCTCACTGGCGACAACAGCGTCACCTACATGACCTATGCCACCACGCTGTACCAGTTTCCGCTGGGGCTGGTCGTCACCGCCCTGTCGATGGCCACTTTGCCCACGCTCTCCCAAATTGTTACCGCCTATCACGCCAGCAAGCAGACGGACCTGCCAGCGGCCACAGCGCGGGTGCAGGAGTTTAAGCAAACGCTGGCGGGTGGTTTGAGGTTGGTGATCACCCTGGTATTACCGGCTACCGCTGGACTATTCGCCCTGGCCCCGGCCATCATTGCGCTTTTATTGGAACATGGCAAATTTACGCCGCAGGATACGGCCGTTACCGCCACTGTCCTGCGCATCTATCTGGCTGGTCTGCCCTTTGCCGCCATCGACCAGATGCTGGTCTTTGCCTCCTACGCCCGCAAAGATACCTGGCGGCCCGCCGTGGTGGGCGTCATCAGCATTGTGATTTATACGATAACGGCCGTTTTGTTGCTGGAACCCATTGGCCTTTATAGTTTAATGGTGGCCGACGCGATCAAACATTTCACCCACACCATGATGATGCTCTGGCTCTTGCAGCGCCATCTGGGCGGCCTGCGGGGCTTTGGCATCAGCACCGCCACCTGGAAGGCGCTGGTGGCCTCTGTATTGACCGGTCTGGTGGCTTATGGCGTGGGGGAAACGGCCGCTGCCCTGCTCCCCCTTACTGGTTTTCTGGGTAAGCTGAGCCTGGTGGCCGTAGCTGGCGGGCTGGGGCTGCTGACATTTTTGGGGTTGGTACGGCTGCTGGGCATGACAGAAGTGCAAATGCTGCACCGTACCCTGAGCGCCCGTCTGCGCCGTCGCCAACCCAGACCTTGATTCGTTCTGACACTTTTCATCTTCTTGTTTGGCTAGCTTGCCAATGATCTGCATTTTTGGTTAAAATGCACAGCGCAAGGTACAAAACCAAAATTTTCTCAAACACAAAGCACAAAAAGGAAACGGCCGTGTCAGATACTCAATACCAGCTCACTGTTCGCAAAGGTCCCAAAGTTGGCGAAACGTTTTTATTAGAAACCTATTCTCTCACCATTGGGCGCGACCCCGTGTCTGATGTCGTGCTGAATGATCCTGAAGTATCGCGGCAGCACGCCCGCTTCACGCAAACTGAAACTGGCTACCAGGTTCAAGATTTAGGCAGCACCAACGGCACCTTTGTCAACGGGCAGCGGCTGGAATCTGAACCGATGGCTTTACAGCCTGGCTTTACGGTTAGCATGGGCAGCGGCGTCACGCTGCTGTATGAAGCTATGCCAACCAGGAATTCCATGGACGCCACGATGCTTGACCAAAGCGGGTTGGGCACTCTGTTGCAAAGGGATAGTGGATTGGATGCGGTGGATGAGGATTTGGAAACGGCCGTACCCGACCTGCCCCGCTTCGACGCCGAACCCGAAATACCCTCCGATTGGGAACCCGATCCCGCCCCACCGTTCACGCCTGCCCCACCGCCCCCACCACCTGCGGCAAGACCAACCGCCGCTCCCCCCCTGGTACCTACCAGCAACCACGCCGAATCCGCCCAGAACAAACGGCGCAACGCCATTATCGCCGCCGTTATCATCCTGATTTTGCTCTGCTGTTGTGGCCTTTTGGCCTATATGTGGTTCATTGGCGGCGATTTGCTGTTGGACGCCCTAGAGTTATTCTAAAACAAACAGCCCGATGCTGATTTTGCATCGGGCTGTTCAATTTAGCATTTTTATGCCTAAAAGATCAGGTTATGCCTGATCTTTTTCTTTGCGGGGCAGATCCGGCTGGGGATCAATGATAATCTTCTCATTCACCCCATCTTCTGGATAAAAACCATCGGCCGTGCGAATCTGAGCCATATAGCGGGCCACCACCTGCGGCGGGGCCAGCTCAATAAACACTTTAGAACTCACCAGCAGCGCCGTCAAATCATCTAGCTGACCTAAACCGAGAAAAAAATCAGGCACAAGGTCAACCGGCCAGAGGAAGTAGATAACGGCGGCAAACGGCACAAGCTTTAAATAAAACGGCACAGCTGGGTCACGCAGCAAATAGTAAACCAGGCGGGCCTGCTGCCATACTTCACGGAAAAATCCAGGGTCCTTACGCTTTGCAGCAATTGTTTCTATATTCATCAAGGGTTTATTTTCCTTTTCATCCATAAAATCATCCTTACTGACTATTCAACCAAATCGCTTTGCAACTCATTATGGCTGGGCTATGAAACGCCGCACCAATTGGTCATAAGCCATTCATCGGTACGCTTTAAGAGGGAAAAGGTTGCACCCGGCAGTTCAGCTTACTCCTGGCTGCGCACATAATCTGCCATTTTGGGCAGGATTGGCCCAATATCATACGGTCCCCACTGGGCCACTGGGCCAGCCGTAAAAACGGTAAAACCCAGTACATAATTATCTTGTCGTGTCCCGGCATCATACCAGGCCAGCTGGTTAATAAACGCCTCGTCACCAGTGCTTCCCCAACCCTGCGCCACCGCATACGCCTGAAAATCTGCCCAGCCTTTCCCCGGCGGGCCCGGTCTGTTGCCCAAAATGCCATCGATACCCGCCTCTGTGATTACCAGGGGAATGACCAAGCCACGCGGAATGAGTAGTTCTTCATAATACCAGCGGTAACGGAAGGTGAGCGTGCCGCGATCATCATGGTAGGGATAGCCGGGCAAGGCGCTGCCGTAGCCAAAGGTCATTACCGGGGCGCTGTATTCGTGAAGGGTTAGAATGCCGCCATATTGCATGGCTGTTTCGATGGCTGGAATAAACAGGGCAAACTCATCCATCTCTGGCACGCCAGTAGAAAAGCCGCCGATGGCCGCCCGGAAGCCGTACCGGGCCAATTCGCGCACCCGTTCTTGCTCAAAACGAGCGTACCAGGCCATCCGGTCTAGCCCAGGGTCTGGCTCATTCCAGCCTTCCCAAAAGTCTACGGCCGGATTCAGTTGATATTCGCGCAGCTGCGTTTGAACAAAGCGGCGAGCCGCCTCTTCCGGGTTTCCGCCGTAATCTTGATTCTCGAAATTTCGGCGGCCAACAATAATCGTATTCGGTGAGACTTGCTTTACTTCGGCCAGATAGCCAAAATCATCCACCCCTTTAATGACAGCTGGCCGCGCCTGACGGACAAAGGTCATAATACGCGGATCGTTGTTGAAGATGACATGAATGCTGAGCTTGCTCCGGTTTGGGTCCCCCTGCAAATAAGGGGGTAACGGGTTCGTTCCGCCAATAGGTGGTGCCGGTGGAATAGATGTGGGGGGCGGAGTATAGGTTGGTGTAGGCGTGCGGGTTGGCGTAGGCGTGCGGCTGGGGAAAATAGGCGTACTGCTGGGAGTCAAGGTGGGCCTGAGTGGTGAATTGTCGCCAAAGTTCAGGCTGGGATCAATAGTAGCGCCAGGTGGTGGTGGGGTAAAGGTGGGCGGCACGGCAAAGGCCAGGGATTCTTCTACGGTTTGGGGCAGCGAAATGGGGGCGGCGAGGGTCGGCAGCAAAGGCAGCTGCTCGACACAGGCAGCCTGGGTAAGCAACAAAAAGAAACAGCACAAAATCAGGAATTTGCCGGGTTTGGTTGTATGCATGAAGGGTATGATACCACTCGTTTTTGGTTTATGTCAACATTAGGGATTGGTGGATTTGAAAACGGCCGTTCTTGCACCAACCCCGCTGAATGTTACAATTTCGGCAATCTATTGGTCAACCAGACCAAACTGTAGAGGAAAAGAATGCTCATTTTGTTGATACTTAAATTTGTGGTGATGGCTGCGTTTTTGTTTATGTTTTGGCGACGGCCGTCTGTAACCTGGGGTGTCGGGCTGCTAACGGTGACAACGGCCGTTTTGCTAGACACCTTTCTGGGCACCTTCAACCGGGATGATGTGCTGGAGCAGTTTGGCTTCTTTTACTTCATTGTGGTGGGTCTGCTCATTGGCGGCGCAGCGTTTTGGCTGGTGAATCTGGTTTGGCCGGGCGGGCTGCCGCTGCGGCGAAATGGAGGTGAAACGGCCGTTGCCGATTCTGCGATTGCCCCGCCCATCAGCAACCGCACCCATGCTGCGGAAGGCAGCGCCCAGTTTAGCCCCGGCACCGATGAGCACGGCACCGCCTTTGACCGCCAGATGATTTATGAGGAGATGCGCGACCGGCTGGGGCGTGAAGATATACTGGATGTCATGTTCGACCTGGGCATTCGCGAAAATGAGGTGATGAATTTGCAGCAGGATATGCATCAGCTCATCATCAACGTGATGGACCTGACGGCCGAACGGGGGCAAACAGGATCGCTGGCTTTGTCTGTGGAACGCATCCTCACCCCACTACCACCAGAAAGCTTGCCCCGTCTGGAAAAAATCTCGCTGGAATCACCTCCAACCATTTTGCGCCACTACCTGCTGGCTCATTACGACCTGGAAAAGCTGCGGAAAACGGCCGTTTCCCTCGGCGTCGATTGGGAACAGCTTACCGTTACCAGCAAAAAATCCAAAGTGCGAGATCTGCTGCAATACCTTTACCGGCGCAACCGCATTGATGAATTAATTGATCTGATGCAGGCCAACGCTGCACCAGCGAAAGATAGTTAGTTATGTTTCAACCAAAAGGGTGGCTGATTTTTACCGGAGTTTTAGTGTGGCTGATTTTGGGGTTGGGAACGGCCGTTGCCCAAACAAACGACACCCTCACCCTCAGCCTGAGCCGAGATTTTGGCGCAGGGTTCGGCAGCAGCATTCAGGGCACCTTCTCCTTCCGTGCCTCCGGACCAGACAATTTGGTCCGCGTTATCTTTTACATTGATGATCAGATCGTCGGGGAAGACAGCGAAGCGCCGTTTCGGCTCCAGTTCAAAACAGAGAATTACCCGCTGGGCGTCCATACCCTCCACGCCGTTGGCATCACCGAAGACGGGCGCGAACTTACCTCCAACAGCATCAGCCGCAACTTTATTTCTGGCAGCAGCGCCAACCGGGCGGTTTTTTGGCTGATCGTGCCCATCATTCTGCTTTCCTTGGGCGGCCTGCTCTTTAGCTCGTGGATTGCCAACAGAGGGCAAAAAAACCACGGCAACCCTACCCTCGCCGCCATCAATGGACCGGCAGGCGGCACCATTTGCCCCAAATGCAGCAAGCCATTTGCCCGACACATTTGGGGCATCAACCTGATTATGAGCAAATATGATCGCTGTCCCCGCTGCGGCAAGTGGAGCCTGGTGCGTGCGCTGCCATTGGACGTGTTGGAAACGGCCGTTATCGCCATGCAGCAAGCCGAAAACGCCGAAAATCCAACCGAGCCCAACAACATAGAAGACGAAACCAGCTGGCACAAGCGGCTAGATGACTCCAAATTCAACAGCTAACCCTGATTAACGGACAAATCTCAGATTTCTACCGCAGAAGGCGCGGAGGACGCGGAGATTTCTCCATTATTTTTCTCTGCGCTCTCCGCGTTCTCCGCGGTTAAATAAGTTTTGTCAGTCAAACAGACAGCTAACCTATAACCTGTAGTTCTCCTGTCATAGGGTCAATCTCCCATTTATTTTCCTATGCAATTTTTGTATTATTAAAAGTGTAAGGTTTAAATGCTTTTTTAACTCGTTTTCCTCCTCCTTCTTGCTCCGGGCCCTTCCTCCCGGAGCTTTTTTTTGCCTACTTTTTTGTTCAAGAAGATTCAGCCAGCCCGTTTGTCACGTAAGCCAGCAGATCGTCCAGGGGCACAACGGCCGTTTCCCCCCCAACTCTCGCCTTCACTTCCACCCCACCCTGAGCCAGAGAGCGTTGGCTCACCGTCAGGCGCAGCGGCAGCCCGATGAGGTCTGCATCCTTAAATTTGATGCCCGGCCGCTCATCTCGATCGTCGAACAACACGTCCACACCCGCCTGCTGCAACTGGGCGTAAAGGGATACGGCCGTTTCCTCACCACCCCCCAGCACCAGCAAATGCACCCGGTACGGAGCCACCGCCAGCGGCCAGGTCAGCCCGTTTTTGTCGTGGTGATGCTCCGCCAGGCAGGCCAACAGCCGCGTCACGCCAATGCCGTACGAGCCCATCACAATGGGTCTGGCCACATCCTGTGCATCGATAAACATCGCACCCATCGTCTGGCTGTAGCGCGTGCCCAGCTTGAAGATATTGGCCGTCTCCACCGCCCGCGCCGTGCGCAGCGGCTGGCCGCAGTTGAGGCAGGCATCCCCGTCTTGCGCCGCGCTGATGTCTGCTACCTTGTCCACCGGCCCATTCCAGGCGGCCAAAGCCACGCCATCGTCTAAAATCCAGCGTTCGGCCGTTTGCCCTGCCGTTGGGCGCAGCCGCTGGGCATGGAGCACGTGGCTGAGCTTGGTTTCGTTGAGGTGGGCATTAAGGGGCAAAACGGCCGTAACCACACGCTCCACCCTTTCTTCACCAATCACCAGCTCCGCCACAAACTGCACCGTTGCCGTCTCACCCACATTTTCCGGCTTGCCAAACGCGGCTGGCTTACGGAACGTAGCTGGCTTAAGGAACGTAGCAACTTGCCGGTTGGCCTGATAGCCACAGCCGTCGCACAGCAGCAGCGTGTCCTCCCCAATTGGCGTCAGGTACATGAACTCATGGGCCAGCGTGCCGCCCATCATGCCCACGTCCGCCTCCACGGCCAGCACCGGCAGGCCACAGCGGGCAAAAATGCGGAAATAGGCGGCTAAATGCGCCTGGTAGCTGGCATCCAGCCCCGCCTCGTCGGCGTCCAGACTGTAGCTGTCTAGCATGGTAAATTCGCGGCTGCGGATCAGCCCAGCGCGAGGGCGCGGATCGTCCCGCCATTTGGTCTGGATATGGTAGGCCAGCTGCGGCAGCTGCCGGTAGGAGTGGATTTCTTGCCGGGCCAGCTCCGCCAGGGTTTCTTCGTGGGAAAGGGCGAGGGTGAGGGAACGGCCGTTTCTGTCCACCAGCCGCCCCAACTCCGCATCAATCTCATACCATCGACCAGATGCCTGCCACAGCGCCGCCGGATGCACCAGCGGCATCTTAATCTCCTGCCCGCCCAGTTTATCCATCTCCTGCCGCATAATTGCTTCCAGCTTTTGCAGCGTGCGCTGCCCCAAATGCAAATAGCTAAACACCCCTGCTGCCATCTGTCGCACAAACCCCGCCCGCAGCAGCAGCTGATGCCCCGCCACCTCAGACGCCGCCGGAGCCTCCCGCAGCGTCTCGTTCATCAATCGACTCATCTTCATGATTTGAAATCCTTGGCCACACAGGGCACAGAGAAAAAAGAGAAATCTCAAAATTCTCTGTGTCCTCTGTGGCAAATAAAAATAGATCTATCGTCAGCGAACAACAAAAAAGCCCCGTGCCAGGCAGACACGGGGCGAAACGTTTTCACAATTGCAGATCAGTCGTTGGGTTAGATGAGTGATTTTATGCGCTGCATGCGTGACAAACGCCAGCCTCCCGCTGCCTGGCAACGGGGCTGGTAGGTACGGGAGCATTTGTCACAATCAGCCAGTCGTTCATCGTGGCGTAACGATACAAAAATGCGGGCCGCTTGTCAACCGGTTTACGGCATGGTCAATTCAGCAAAAGCGGCATCAAGGGGGCTTCCGGGCGAAGATTCCTGGGCCATAATCCAGTCAATGACCGGCTGACGCCAGTTGATCGCCGTGTTGTAGCCATCGGGATCGTAAACAGACAGCAGGGCGTAATCATCCCCGCCGTCGTACATAAAGTCGTTCACCAGCACGGTGTAAAAAGCATCCGGCTCTAGCTCTTCGCCCGTTGCCTTCAGGTACCAACGGAAATTATCGTCGTACACGCCGCCAATGGCTGCTGAACTTTTCCCCAACATCACGGCCACCTGCTCACCCGTTAACCGCAGTTCCACAATGACATTGTCGAACGGCATCACACCCACCACATCGGCCAGTGCAATGTCGCCCGGCGGCAAATCGGCCCGCATCCCGCCCAAATTGGTGATAGCCACATCGGCCGTGGGATAGGCCCACAGCCATGCCTCGGTGATGAGCGACTGCATCCCCTGGCTGCGCCTCAGCAGCCCCTGCTGGCTGTAGCCAATGGTGCGATTCAGCTCAGCGTCGGCCTCTTCCTGCCAGCGCATTACAATCGACTCCACAACGGGATCGGCCGTACCGCCACTGTTGCTGCGCACGCCATATTCGGCCGAAATAACGGTATCGCTAACGGTATCAAACTGCAAGGTGGCATGAGCATAACCGGCCAGGGCTGTGCCACCACCCAGCAGCACGGTGCTGTTAATCTCGCTGGCAAACAGCTCATTGCAGTGACCGCCCCCCAGCATATGCACGCCTAAATCGGCTACGTCTTGCACCAAAGTTTCAAGCTCAGCCCGGCAAATGTGCCCAGGCACCACAATCAGCTCTGCCCCGGCGGCCCGGGCCTGGGGCACCACCTCGCGCAGCGCCGTTTCATAGTCGATGAAGTCGAACTCGGCTACGTTGACCGGGTTGGTGGTAGTGGGCGTGCGGGTAGTGGTGAGGCCAATAATGCCCACCTGAATCTCGTTGACAGTGACGATGGCAAACGGCCGTATCCCCAAATCCAGCGGCGGCGTGCCATCACCTTTATACCGTATGTTGGCGCTCAAAAAAGGAAAGTCCGATTCGGTGGCACGAGTTTGTAATATCTCCAGCCCAAAATCGAACTCATGGTTGCCCACGGCGGCGGCATCGTACCCCATCGCGTTCATTACTTCGGCCATGCTTTGCCCCTGGAACCAGGTGGAAATGGCAGGCCCGGTCCACATATCGCCACCGCTCAGCAACAAAAAGTTGCCATTTGGCTGGTATCCCTCCGCTGTGCGCCAAAGGCCCATCAGGTTGGCGGCATTGGCTCCCGGCTGTAAGCCTTCCATCCAACCATGCTCGTCGTTAGTGTACAGGATGGTGATTTCGCGGATACTATTTGTGGGGGAAACGGCCGTTTCACGGCAGCCCATCAACCATCCCCCACACAAAACCAGCAAGCTCACTAAGAATACCTTCTGGCCAAACCAAAATTTACGCGCCATCATTCCCTCACTATTTTGATACGGATCTGCCTACGAATAGTACAAAAGCCCTAAAAGCGCTAAATACGCAAAATTTATATGATTTCTTTATAGACAAATATCTAACACAAACTATTATATACCAAGGTCTGGCTAGGTTAAGAGGAACTCCTCCCCCCAAACTGGCACGAGAGAAACGCGACTGGAACAACCCTAGTCCAGGCTCAGATGAATATCCACCCCTTCCTCGACTCGGATATTTGTCGTAGCTCGAAGAACCACCCTCCTGGTAAATTGAGCGAGCCGCCCTCAGGGGCGGTTTTTTTTTGCCAGTTCAGCTTTATTAAAAAGCGTCGCTAAAGAGGTTAACCAGTCAAAAACTATAAAAGTGGGGATGGGAAATTGTGGGTTATACACAAAAAAGAGAGGCCAGGCTTTCACCTGGCCTCTCACTATGGAAGTAAACACCTACTGTGAAGTAAACGAGGCAGGGCACCTGTTTACAACAACCCGATTCAACAACTCGCTGTAAGAGTATCCCTGGCAGGATACTGGCTCACCCAAAAAACTACTATCTTGAAGAGGCAGTTTTCATTAAGCCGTCGTAAGATTACGTTTTAGAGTGCAATCAAATCTACAAAATTTAGGACGCTGGTGCTGCTACGAAAACGTAGTAACAAAACCAAGTCAATCCAGATTACACATTATGTTTTGACTCTGCCGTTTTTTCTAAACGGCGGCTTATGCGTATATAATATCAGCTTTACCCATTGCCCATAGTGCCATTTGTCATATGCAATTTATGACATTCTTCAAGAATCATTTTCTCGACTAAACACCGTCATTAAACAGCAACTAATTGATATAGTTCCACCAGCACACCATTTGCCGATTTAGGGTGAATGAAAGCAAATTTACGGCCGTCTGAACCAATCGCTGGAGCCTCGTTAATCAACTGAATATCTAAGGCTCGCAGCTTTGCCAGGGCCGCTTCAATATCATCCACTTCAAAGCAAAGGTGGTGCATCCCCGGACCCCGTTTTGCCAGATACCGTGCCACGCCGCTTTCGTCATCGGTAGGTTGTAGCAATTCAATCTTGGTATCACCAACAGGCAAAAAAGCCACATCCACTGCCTGGCTCGCCACATGCTCCCGATGTGTCAACTCTAGCCCCAAAGCATCCCCCCAAAAAAGCATAGAAGCATCTAAATCAGGTACAACAATTGCAATATGGTTTACTTTCTTGATCATTCTTGGCCTCATCTAGAATTTTTATGTCAATATTTTGCCGTCTCACGCCAAAGTGTAAACTAGTTTACATTTTCAATGTAGCCAGTCCACCAACCTTCTTAACCAAAGTTGCGTAAACTATTAGTAGAGTTAAGTTTTATAGAAATCAATTTGTATTGGTAGCTGTAAAAAACCTGTATTTTTATTACTCTTCAAAATTCCTCTTTTCTCCTTCTTCTCCTCTTCCCGCAAAAAGCCTCGCTAAGCGAGGCTTTTTGTGTTCCAGGGCAACAACCAATTACAAAAAAATGCCAATTGCGCAAACAAACCAGCTATAAAACAACATCCGATGTGCTTTTAAGCGCATCGGATGTTGTTTGCACCATAGAAACCAAATCTTTACTTCATCAAATCGGCAACGACGGCTTTTTCTTCTTTCAGCTCTTGCTCAGTGATAGCTATCTTTTCACGGACAAAATCACTTAAGGTGAGCCCCTGCACAATTTCATAACCACCCGCCCCGTCGCTCGTGATGGGGAAGGAGAAAATCAATCCTTTTTCGATGCCATAGCTGCCATCTGAAGGCACTGCGGCCGAGAACCAATGGCCCTCTGGTGTTTTTTGCTCGAAGCTCATCACATGATCCAGGGCGGCACTAGCGGCCGATGCCGCCGACGATTTTCCCCGAGCGGCAATGACGGCTGCACCGCGCTTCTGCACCACGCTAATAAATTCGCCACGCAGCCACTCATGGTCGGTAATCACTTCCATAGCTGGTTTGCCGTTGATTTTGGCATTCTCGGCGTCCGGATATTGAGTGGCGCTGTGGTTGCCCCAAATGGTGACGTTGCTTACGGCGCTCACAGGTACACCGGCTTTTTGAGCCAGTTGGGCGTAGGCGCGGTTTTGGTCCAGCCGGGTGAGGGCGCTGAACCGATTGCCCGGCACATCGGAATTATTCATGGCGATCAGGCTGTTGGTGTTGGCGGGGTTGCCCACCACAACTATACGCACATCGTCGGCGGCTTTGTTCAGGGCGCGACCCTGGCCCACAAAAATGGGGCCATTTTCACGAATGAGATCGCCTCGTTCCATGCCTGCGCTGCGCGGTTTTGAACCAACCAGCATTCCCCAGTTCACGCCATCGAAGGCGGTATCGGGATTGTCGGTTATGACCACATTTTTCAACAGTGGAAAGGCACAATCGTCTAGCTCCATGACCACACCTTCCAGTGCGGGCAGGGCCGGGGTAATTTCTAACAGATGCAGAGAAACCTGGGTATTGGGGCCAAATACTTCACCGGAAACCAGGCGGAAAAGCAATGAGTAACCTATTTGACCAGCCGCCCCAGTGACGGCCACTTTAACATGTGTTTTTGACATAAAATCTCCTTCAGAGTAGGGGTTAATCTTGAAAGGTTCTGAGCAAACTACTGATGCAATTATCGCTAAGGTGCCAAAACTGGCAACTGAATTTTGCACAAAGGCACAATAGTGAACCAGTGCAAGATGTCATTAGCTTGGTGATCATCCTCATATATTGGACCAAAAGGAGGGAGTTGGCTGGTTTTAGACTTTGCTAAGAAGTTCGGTGATGGAGATCCAGTTCTGTAGCCAATCACTGGTTTCTGGCATTCGGGCATCGATGCCGGCTTGCTTGATGGCTCGCATATCTACGGGAATACGCCGCAGATCGACGCTTATAGCGTTGTGTTCTGAGGTAATGATGGCGTATTCGGCCCAGGGCATAACACGTGGACCACGCTCGAAGAAGGGCATTTGCTCGAAGGGCATACCGACGCTGCCGGTATTAACGATGAGAACACCTGTGTGCTGACGCAACATTTGTACGTGGGTATGGCCGCCAGCCATAACAGTAGCTCGTCTACCGGCAAGCATTTCGTTGACTTCATCGGTGGGGGTGGTGGCGAAAATATTGTCTGTATGGCGGCGAGGGGAGCCATGAAAGCAGATGAGTGTGCTGTCGCCTTCCAACTTTATTTTGAGCATGGGCTGGAATGAGCGCATAAATTGGTAATCTTCTGGGGTGAGACGGGCGCGGCACCAGGTAAGCACATCGCTAAACCATTGGGTACCACCCATGTACGCCTGACCCAGGGAGGGTTTGAAGAGATAGGTTTCGTGGTTGCCGATGATGCATGGGCAGCCAAGCTGCTTCAGGCGATGCAGCACTTCATGGGGTTGGGGACCCAGCGTAGCGGCATCGCCAAGAAAGATAATTTCATTGACACGCTGCCGTTCAATATCGGCGAGAACTGCTTCCAGGGAGACAAGATTCCCATGAATATCTGAAATCAAAGCGATTCGCATGAGTTTCTACTCAGGTCTTCTGGACTGCGAAGCGAAGAAGGTGGGCTGTTTGCTTTTGGCGTTGGCGTACGGCTTCAAAAACCACAACGGCCGTTGCCACAGATAAATTCAGGCTATCAACAATGCCAAACATGGGTATTCTCAATTGGATATCTGCCTCGGCCAGCCATTGCTGGTTAACGCCGAATGCTTCGCTGCCCATGACAAGCGCCAGCGGCCCTTGCAGGTTGATGTCGGTATACGGCCGTTCCCCTTCGGGCGTCAGCACTGCAATTTGAATTTTCCGCTGACGCAGCCAGTGAAGCAGCGCTTCTGGCTCAGTCTCGATAACGGGCAGGGAAAACAAGGCACCCAGGCTGGCACGCACCACGTTTGGGTTGTGAATATCGGTACCGCCGCCAGTGGGCTGGCTGGTGACGATGACGGCATCCACTCCGGCGGCATCAGCAGTGCGCAAAATGGCACCCAGGTTGCCAGGTTTTTCACCGCCATCGATAATGAGCAGCAAAGGTGACAATTCTTCTGACAAACTGGCCAAGGTATGCTGAAGATAGGGTATGACTACCAGGACACCACCGCTTTGGCCCCGGTAGGCGGCTTTGGCAAATAGATCGGGGGTGACGGTGAAGAGGGTAAGTTGGCCTGCTTCTTCCAGAGATTGCAGCTGTTGGTAAACGGCAGCTGCTTCCTCTGTCGTCATGAGTTCAGGGCAAACAAATGCCTCTTGGGGAACAATGCCACAGCTTAAAGCGCGGGCTACTTCCCGCACACCTTCCACAACCGTCTTCTGCTGGGCATCGCGTTGACGGCGATTGCTCAACTTGAGAATGTTTTTAATGCGTGTATTGTGGAAGCTGGTTAATAAAGTGGTCATGTTTGCTTAAAATTACTATAAATTACTGTGCAGCCGGTCTGTCCCTGGCGGGTTATCGGGCAAACGGCCGTTTAGCTGGCTGAGAAACGCGATTGGCTTTATATAAGTGTAATAAAGCCGTATTCTTTCTCCTGACTTGTAATGGCATGAATGTAGCGCTTGGCCAGGAACTCATTAATTTGCCGGAAAACCGCTTCATAAAATGGTTCTAGCTCCCCCTGCTTTTCTTCTGGGATTTTGATTTCTCGGCCATTCCGGCCTAATTTCACAATGAAATTCGGCCCTACTTTTTTGATGAAAAAGCTTAAAACCAACGACAATGGATAAGCGCCAGATGCCTCCATCAGGCTAAGCTCTACCCCAAAATGCCAAAATGATTGGTCGTCCATGTGCATGGCCCCGGCCAGAGCATAAAATTTATTGTTAGGGTCCAGCTCTTCTCCCAGAGGGATATAGGTGATTTCCCGATCTTGCGGCCATTCAAAATATTCAACCATGCCAAATATTAAATCCCGGGCAAAGTTGCGGCAGACGTTCTCATAATCCCGAAATGATTTGCGGGCATTGCTATAGCTTTGCACCAACTCTTTATATTTGGACATTCCTTAAACCTCTTTTTACGCTAATTAAACGAACCACAAAACTTGTGCCAAGCACCGATTTTTCGATTAGACAACCGTACGCATTTGCAGTTGATACATTAGACGATTTGCCGAATTTTGACAAGCGGCTTTCGCAGGAGTGTGACAACAAAAAGCCTGGCTCCACAAAGCGTGGAGCCAGGCTTGATCAACTTGATGGGCAGCAGCGCCTCATTTACGGCTTGAGCATCATCTCTACAGCCATAAAATCGCCCCCATTGCTGGGCAGGTAAAACGGGTCGCTGGTGTTGAGCAAACGGCCGTTATCTCGCTCATACACCTGCCAACGATACGGTCCCGTACCCAAATGCACATCGGCCAGCCAGATTTCCTTCATACCCAGCCAATCGTCCGCCTGCCAGATGGCGTCTAAGGTGCCTTGCCAACCGTCTACATCATGCCAAACCCCATCTGCGTCCAGCCATTGAACCTGTAGCCATAAATCTTCCTGCCAATGCATGGTATCCCAGGGCCAATCCTGGCTAAAGCGGGCCTGTAAATGGACCCGCGCGCCCAGCCCGTTGATAATGACTGCTGGCTCTTCTACTTCCACTTCGTCGCCGGGCGTTTCTCGTGGAGGAAGATCGAGATTGTCGGCGGTGGCGGCAAGTGGTTGCAGCAACAGCAGCAGCAAGGCCCCCAGGCTAAAGAACGCAATTAGATAAAAGATGCCGATACGGCCGTTTGCAAATTGTCCACGTTTCATTGTTACAACTCCCTCATCATTCTGATGATTGTTTTAATGCCCATTCTTAATTGAGTTCCTGGCGCAGCGGCAAGTTAAGCGGCTGCACGTTGATCTGGTTCATGCCGGTTTCTGTTGTGACTGCGGTGGTTGGGATGGTGGCAACGGCCGTATATGGCCCACTCACATTGTTGTATGGTCCTCCCAAAATCTCGTGCGTCTCCAGGACACCGCCAAAGTTGGTGCTCAGGTGAGCCGAATCAACCTGGGCATAGACCAGCGTGCCAGCGGGCAAACTCCCGCCGTAGCGGCTGTTGATCGCCGAGTAGTACAGATTAGGCGCACCCGGCGCGGTGCTGTAGCGCAGCGTTAACGATTCACCCGGCTGAATGGTCACGTTCACCCCCCACACAATCCCTTCATCCGCCAGGTCAAACCAGAGCTGGTTTTCATGCGTAGGTGCCGGATTGGGATCGATGTAAAAATCGACCCAGAAGCCGCTGCTGGTGGCCTGCGTACCCTGGTTTTCTATAACTACCTCAATGAGGGCGCTGCTGGCCTGAACGTTAGTGACAACCAGGTCTGGAGCGCTGACATAGTTATTCATCACCAGCGGTATAAACACGGTAAAGCTCTCCACAAAACCAAAATCAGCCCCAGTAAAAATTTCGCCCGCAGATAATGGCACAGAAGATATCATCGTCGTACCCAGAAAATAATTTGCAGGAACGGTACTCATATCCACTTTTACAAGGTACGTGAAGGCATACAAACCTTCAATTGTGTAATTACCAGACCCATTCGTGACGGCAAATGGTTCATTCGCGTCCCGAACGTTATTGGCATTCAAATCCAGATAAACAGTAACGCCAGGTATCCCGCTTTCATCAGCATCTTGGTTACCATCACTATCCGCATCATGCCATACATAGTCTCCAATAGATGCATTTCCTTGATAACCAAAATCAGCTCCGTCGTAAGTTTGCCCAACAGCTAATGTAACGACTAACGGATCTGTACCCCCAGTCAATGCCAACCCGCCAGGCAGGCTGCTATCATCAACATCAACCCGGTACAGGCCTGCCGGTAGCCCAGCAAACTCAAAGACGCCGCCATTGCTCGTGATTCCTGGAGAATAAACAACATCATCTCCAGTACCAAACGTATCATCCAACCCAGCTCCGGTTAAATTAAGAACAATACCGTCCAGGCCAGGTTCTCCGTTCTCTTGAATGCCATCTCCATCCCGATCATTCCATACGGTAGCGCTAATTGTGGCCGTAAGCGGATCCTTAAACCCAAAATCGGCATCATTGTAATCTTCTCCAGCCGCAATACTCACGCCCAGGGAGTTTACACCGCCTGTTAGCAGCAGGCCAGCTAACACATTCCCGGTATCTGTTACCTCAACAATGTATTTACCGCCGGTTAACCCTGGGAAATCATAAGCGCCATTGCTGTCTGTTGTATCGGTAGCCAACACTGGCTCGCCAACATCTTTGAGGCCGTTGCCGTTCAAATCAGCAATCAAATCAACCGTAACGCCGCCAATACCGGGTTCGCCGCCATCCTGGATGCCATTTCCGTTGAGGTCATTCCAGATGAAATCGCCAATTGAGGCTGTTGCAGAATCCTGATAGCCAAAGTCGGCATTGTTGTAGTCTTGTCCGGCGGTGATGGTAACGGCCAATGGCGTGACCCCACTGGTAAGGGTGAAGCCACTCAAAGCAGCGCCCGTGTCAGTAACCTCGATCAGGTAATCACCTGCTGCCAAACCGGTAAAATCGTAAAGGCCCCTATCATCCGTTGTAACAGTAGCCAGCACCGGCTCGCCATCGTCTTTAGCGCCGTTGCCGTTCAAATCGGCAATCAAATCAACCGTAACGCCGCCAATGCCGGGTTCACCGTCATCCTGGACGCCATCTCCATTAAGATCATTCCAGATGAAATCGCCAATTGACGCATTCTGCTGTTGGTAGCCAAAATCGGCACCGTTGTAATCCTGCCCGGCGGTAATGGTGACGGCCAATGGATTGGCGCCACCCGTCAGGGCGTAGTTGGCCAGCACGCCGTCGGTATCGGTGACTTCCACGATATAATTACCGGCCGCCAAACCGGTGAAGTCGTAAACGCCATTGCCGTCTGTTGTATCGGTAGCCAGTACTGGCTCGCCAATATCTTTGAGGCCGTTGCCGTTCAAATCAGCAATCAAATCAACCGTAACGCCGCCAATGCCTGGTTCGCTGCCATCTTGGACGCCATCCCCGTTGAGGTCATTCCAGATGAAATCGCCAATTGAGGCATTTTGCTGTTGGTAGCCAAAATCGGCGCTGTTGTAATCCTGCCCGGCGGTGATGGTGACGGCCGACGGGTTGGTACCGCCTGTCAGGACGTAGGTGGTGAGCACAGCACCGGTATCGGTCACTTCGACGATGTAGTTACCAGCTGTCAAACCGGTGAAATCGTAAGCGCCATTGCCATCCGTTGTATCGGTAGCCAGCACTGGCTCGCCATCATCCTTTTCGCCGTTGCCATTCAAATCAGCAATCAAATCAACCGTAACGCCGCCAATACCCGGTTCGCCACCATCCTGGACACCATCTCCGTCGAGATCATTCCAGATGAAATCGCCAATTGAGGCTGTGGCAGAATCCTGATAGCCAAAATCAGCGCTGTTGTAATCCTCCCCGGCGGTGAGGATGACGGCCAACGGATTGGTGCCACCTGTCAAGTTATAATTGGTGAGCACAGCGCCGGTATCGGTCACTTCCACGATGTAATTACCTGGTGCCAAATCGGTAAAGGTGTAAGCGCCACTGCCGTCTGTTGTATCGGTGTCCAGCACCGGCTCGCCATCGTCTTTAGCGCCGTTGCCGTTCAAATCGGCAATCAAGTCAACCGTGACGCCGCCAATGCCTGGTTCGCCGTCATCCTGGACGCCATCTCCATTGAGATCATTCCAGATGAAATCGCCAATTGAGGCATTTTGCTGCTGGTAGCCAAAATCAGCGCTGTTGTAATCCTGCCCGGCGATGATGGTGACGGCCAACGGGTTGGTACCGCCTGTCAAGGCGTAATTGGTGAGCACAGCGCCGGTGTCGGTCACTTCCACGATATAATTACCTGCTGCCAAACCGGTGAAGTCGTAAGCGCCATTGCCGTCTGTTGTATCGGTAGCCAGTACTGGCTCGCCAGCATCTTTGATGCCGTTGCCGTTCAAATCAGCAATCAAATCAACCGTGACGCCGCCAATGCCTGGTTCGCCGCCATCTTGATTGCCATCCCCGTTGAGGTCATTCCAGATGAAATCACCAATTGAGGCATTTTGCTGTTGGTAGCCAAAATCGGCGTTGTTGTAATCCTGCCCGGCGGTGATGGTGACGGCCAACGGGTTGGTACCGCCTGTCAAGACGTAGGTGGTGAGCACAGCACCGGTGTCGGTCACTTCGACGATGTAGTTACCAGCTGTCAAACCGGTGAAGTCGTAAGCGCCACTGCCATCCGTTGTATCGGTAGCCAGCACTGGCTCGCCATCATCTTTTTCGCCGTTGCCGTTCAAATCAGCAATCAAATCAACCGTAACGCCCCCAATGCCGGGTTCGCCACCATCCTGGACGCCATCTCCGTCGAGGTCATTCCAGATGAAATCGCCAATTGAGGCATTCTGCTGCTGGTAGCCAAAATCGGCGCTGGTGTCATCCTGCCCGGCGGTGATGGTGACGGCCAATGGATTGGTACCACCTGTCAAGGCGTAGTTGGTGAGCACAGCGCCGGTATCGGTCACTTCCACGATGTAATTACCTGGTGCCAAATCGGTAAAGGTGTAAGCGCCACTGCCGTCTGTTGTATCAGTAGCCACCACTGGCTCGCCATCATCTTTTTCGCCGTTGCCGTTCAAATCAGCAATCAAATCAACCGTAACGCCGCTGATGCCCGGTTCGCCGTCATCCTGGACGCCATCTCCATTGAGGTCATTCCAGATGAAATCGCCAATTGAGCCAGGCAAGAAGTAACCCGCGTCCATATCGTTTTGTAATTGACCAAATGCCACCGAGAAGTTTGCGGTTTTACCTGTTTCAGGATCAATATCGCTGTCAACAGCATCGCTGCTGCCTTGATTTTGTGGTGAGGTAAGGTATCCACTGGGTTGGGTGAATTGAAGGTAATAAGTGTTGGGAATTAAATTGGTGAAAGTATAGACACCATTTACATCTGTTGTCGTATTTCCAATTAATGTGTCATCTTCTTTAAATAAGGTGACGGCTACATCAGGGATACCTGGTTCGCCATCATCCTGGATACCGTTGCCATTGGTATCGCTCCAAACGAAATCGCCAATGGTTGCCGACAAGAAGAGGCCGGCATCAATATCATCTTTTGTCGTACCGGCAGATACAGAGAAGACGGCCGTTCTCCCCGTCCCTACATCTGCATCACTATCAATATTGCTGGCTGTGGCATATTGCGGGCTAAACGTAAATCCAGAGGGGGCCACAAACTGCACATAGTAGTCTCCGGCATCAATGCCAGAAAAGCTGTAGGAGCCATTAAAACTCGTTGTGGTGGGCGCCACAAACGAATCATCACTTGCATACAATTCAACGACAACGCCACCAAGACCCGGTTCACCAGCATCCTGAATACCATCGGCATTGAGATCGTTCCAAACAAAATTACCTATTGTGGTGGGCGGGTGCAGCCCGGCATCCATGTCGGTCCTGGCTTCAGAGTTGTTGTGTATGAAAACGGCCGTAATCCCAAACTCATCTGCATCACTATCAACCGCGCCATTACTGCCCACACCCTGCGGACTAAATGTTAAACCTTCTGGCGCGACAAACTCTATAAAATAACTGGCCGAGGCAGTCAAACCCGAAAAAACATAGGCCCCACTGGGTGAAGATATGGTCGATTTAAGAAGGACATCATCCTCGCCACCTGTACCAGGGGTATAAAGATGGATCGTGATGCCCCCTATACCGGGTTCACCCGCATCTTGAATACCATTGGCATTGAGGTCATACCAGACAAAATCACCAACCGAATCCGGCGGCGCAGCCATGATAACACCGGAGATAACAATCACCCCAGATAACACCAAACCAAACCGTAAAATAAATAACCAGAATTTTTTATTGATTTTATTCATAATAGAACTTGCCAAAAATTTAATTGAATTGAAGTAATGTTTAACAAATGCAGCGTACACCAAATTACAAGGGCTCCATTTACAACTTGCTGTATTGTAGAAGGTGGACGCAGTACCGCATATCGCATGTTGGTCATAGCAAATAGGTCCCAAATGGCATGAATTTTGCGTAAAAAAAGCCCCATTCAGTGAACTGAATGGGGCTTTGCCTTGATGACTTGGGGCTGAATCCCCAGGCTATCTCATAAATCTCACGTCAAATGCACGGAAGACACGGGTTCTTGTTGGCCCAGCCGGGCCAACAGCGTCTCCAGCTCTGCCTGCGATACACCCGCCACGCCCAACGGCCGATCTACCCGGTCGTGGCAGTCGGAACCGCCGCTGGTGATAAGGTTGTACTTTTGGGCCCATTCCGCCATGAGCGTGCGGTGCTGCGGCGCATGGCCAGGATATTCCACCTCCAGCCCATCCAGCCCCAGCAGATCGTCGTCCAAAAATTCCGGCATTAAAATTTCTACAATTTCAATGTCGGGCAAAACTTCGTTGTAGAGGCTTTTGCCAGGGAAGGAACCGGCCGCCGGATGGGCAAAGATGCGCACCAGCTGCGGATACTTTTTCAGCAGCGGCGTTAGCTGTGTGGGGTCAATGCCAGACGGCACGTAGGCCGGGCTGTCGTTGCCGATGAGCAGGTTGACCTGATCTTTGTCCAGCCCGTGGTTTTCTTTCAGTGCCACGGCAAAGTGACGGCGCGAGACGTTGACGGCCAGCGCTTCAATCTCTTCGGCGGTGAGGTCTTGCTTCAGCAGCGGCTGGCTGCCATTGGGGCCAAATTCGGCATTGATTGCCTCCACGCGGGCACGCACCAGGCCGCCCCCACGCCCGTGGCTAAAAATTTCGGTGGCCATCTGGCGAAAGGCGTCATCTTGCAGCAGGTTGTAGGGGATGTAGAGCAAATAGTGGAGGGTGCCGGTGAAATACGGCCGTCTAAACCGCAGCGACACCTCCACCCCCGGCACCACCCGGATACCCAGCTTTTGGCCAGCGGCCAACGCCTCGTCCAGCCCATTAAGCGTATCATGATCCGTTACGCCAATCGCTTGCAGGCCCAAATCATGCCCGGCCTGCACCAACTCGGTGGGGCTGTATTCGCCATCAGAGGCGGTTGTGTGATTATGTAAATCAGCAATGTAGGAAAGTGTCATTCAAAAACTCCTGTTCTGGAAAATTAGCAGCGCCTATTGCATCATGAGAACCTGTCGGGTGGGCTAACGGCCGTATATTCCCAGGTGTGCGGCGGGCTGAGGACGCCCTTCTTGGCCGGGCTGCCCGCAATCGTGAAGGGATAGGTGTGCCAATGATAATCGTAGGCATACGCCCACTGCGCCTGATAAAGCCCCACATCGACAAAATAGCGGCCCGGCGTCAGGTCCAGCCGCTCCAAATTCAGGCAAACGCGCCCCGCTCCCGCAACAGCCGGTAAACGCAGGTTTGCCGTCTCGGTGCTGGTTTCATAAATAACAAAGTCAACTTCGTTGGAAATGGTCACGCCCACGATGGGCTGCACAATGGGCTGTGGTGCATTGAACAAAACCTCCACGGTGAGCGGCTGCCCGGCTGGCAGTTCCGTGACTATATTTTGGGCGGTATCTAGCAGGCGAACGGCCGTAATCTGCATCTCCTGGGAACCAAAACGATTTTCATTCGCCCGCAGCGTGACTCCCCCAGCGGTACGCATCGGCGACAGGTCCTGGGGTGTCAGCCGCTTTGTTTCGCTGCTCATCTCCGCCACATATTGCGCCGCAACCGCATCTGCCGGGCCAAGCGCCGCCACCTCGCCCCGCCGCAGCCACAACACCTGATCACATAGCGCCTGCACCGTGCCCACATCGTGCGAAACCAGCACAATAGTACAGCCATTCGCCTTAAAGCGAGCAATGCGGTCCAGACATTTCTGCTGAAAGGCAATATCACCCACCGCCAACACTTCATCAATGAGCAAAATCTCTGGCTCGATGTGAACCGCCACGGCAAAGGCCAGCCGCATCTGCATCCCGGTGCTGTAGGTGCGCAGCGGGCCATCGATAAACGATTCCAGCTCGGCAAAGGCCACAATCTCGTCAAACCGCTCGGCCACTTCTCGGCGGGTCAGGCCGCCAATGATGCCCGCCACAAACAGATTTTCCCGCCCAGTCAGCTCTGGATGGAAGCCAGTGCCCAGGTCTAGAAGTGCGCCGATACGGCCGTTTACCCGCACCTCCCCCTGATCCGCCTGGCCTACGCCGCCCAACAGTCGCAGCAGCGTCGATTTGCCCGCGCCGTTGTGCCCAATTACCCCCAACATCTGGCCGCTGGCCACCGAAAAATTCACGTCCTGCAGCGCCCAGAAGTAATCGACCGCCCGCAAACCACGAAAGCCTCTAGCGATGGTTTCCACCAGCGTCGTGGGGCGATTGGCCTGAAAGCGGCGAAACCGTTTCGCCAGATTTTGCACCACAATGGGCGCGGTTTGGTTGCTCACAGTTCCTCCACAAAGGTATAGCTGGCCCGGCGAAACAGTCGGAACCCCCATAAAAGCAGACCGGCGGAAACGGCCGTTACCACCGCCAACGATCCAAATGCAGGCAGCTGCCCCTCAATCAAAATAGTTCGGTACGCTTCCAGCATATGCAGCATCGGATTCAACCGGTACAGCGGCTGGAATCGGTCCGGCACCACGTTACCATCGTAAAAAATGGGCGTCAGGTAGAAAAACAGCAGCAAAAAAACCCCCACCAAATGCTGCGTATCCCGAAACGTCACGTGGATGGCGGCTAAAAAGTAGCTCAGGCTCAGCGTCAGCAAAAATTGAATCGCCATCAGCAGCGGCAGCAGCAACACGGTGACGTGCAGCGGCAAACCGGTAAGCAGCAAAAAGAGCAGCAGCACCGGCAGCGCCAGCGCAAAATGAACCAGATTGGCCGACACCGTGACCACTGGCAGCAGCGCCACCGGAAAGCCAGGCCGCTTGATCAGCGAGCGCCCCTCCACAATCACCGTCGTCGCCGCAAACAACGACGACTGAAACCAGCTCCAGACCAGCAGCCCGCTAAACAAAAACGCCGTGTAATTGGGAATGTTCAGCGGCAAAATGGTGCTAAACACCAGACCAAACACCAGCAGCTGCGCCAGCGGGTTCAGCAGCGACCAGGCAATGCCCAACACCGACCCCTTGTAGCGCAGCTTCATATCACGCAGCACCAGCTCCCACAACAAATCCCGCAGGTAAACCAGGCGATGCTGGTTCAGCTTATATTGAAATACCGTCATCTTCTGCTTCCTTTTGCTGAGGGTCTTGAAAAATGCGCTTCATGGGTAATTATTACCGCCACTTTCTGTCGGAAGAATCATATCTTTTGCCATTGTTCGGCTGGACATTGTACCTGCCACTGCCCGCGCCTTGTTCTGCGCCTGCCAATAGGCAAACGGGCTAGACAAAACGTGTTTCAATTCTTGCCAGATGAGGCGGCGCGGAAAACCGCTGGGGCGCAGCAGCCGCTGGCCAATCCAGCCCCACAGCCAGTGGCGCAAAGCAAACCAGGCAATGGTTTGGCGGCTAATGGTACGGTTGCGGGCGCAGGTGAGCAAGTAGCAGCCAAAGGAACGGCCGTTATTCTGCACCAACTTCACCAAATCAGCATCCCCAGGGCGATGCTGGTGCCACACCAGCGCCGCCGGTTCATACACCAGCGTGCCGCCCAGCGCCACCACCCGATGGAACATCTCTACATCCCCACCGCCCTCGCTGGGTGTACCCACATCCAGCGCCACATCAAACGGGCCGATGTCGGCCAGATGGCTGCGGCGCAGCGCCATGTTGGCCCCAACCCCATAGCCGCTGGCCCACAGCAGCTCAGATGGCGTTCGCTGCGCCCGGCGAAACACGCGCCGAACAAAGCCGTGGTTCATGCCGCCATAGCCAAATTCAAACAAATTTTGGGCAGGCGTCTCTAAAGAAATGGGCAGAACAGGGCCGGTAACGGCCGTTACCTCCTCAGCCGCAAAAGCCGCCGCAATCCCTCGCAGCCAGCCGCTGTCCGGGCGGGCATCATCATCGGTAAAGGCGACCAGATCGTGGCTGGCTGCGGCCAGACCCCGGTTACGCGCCCAGTTCAGCCCCGGCCGATCTTCACGCACGTAACGGGCTGTCCTGTCGTTGGCCACCAGCTGCGCGGTCTCATGGGTCGCTGGCGCGTTGTCTACCACCACAATTTCCAGCTGCGGATAATCCAGCCGGTGCAGCGCCGCCAGGCAGTCGGCCAGCTGTGCCGTCCGGTCGCGGGTACACACCACCACGCTCATCGGCGGCAGCGCTGCTTCAGTGGGCGGGCAAGGCCAGGTTTGCCCCAACAGCGCCTCCCCCACCTGCTCCTGAACCGCCGCCGCCAATTGGGCCGCAGGTAAAACAGGTTCGGTCAGACTAGTCAGCGTGACAACGCCAACCGGCTGCCCCTGTGCCCGCACCAGGGCATGCAGGCCGCTGTAGCCAGCCACAGCCTGCGCCACAGCGGGCTGCGCCACGTCTAGCTCAACCACTTTCTTGGGCTGGAAGCGGTCTGGCAGCGGGTCGGCAGCCTGCGGCAACGGCCGTTCGACTGGTGTATCAGGCAGCGCACCCGGCAGGTTGGCCCGGGCCAGCAGCAGTTGGTACGGCACACCCTCAGCCAGCAGACGCCGCAAATGGCCACCGTGCAGCCGCTCTTTGCCGGGTTCGGCGGGCAGATCGGCCAGCCAATGTTCACCGTAAAGCAGCCGCAGCGAGTTGGGTTTGTGGCTGTCCAGTTGGGCAGCGGCGGCATCTAATCCCAGGGCTAAATCGAGCGTAAGGTCGGGGGTGGGAAACGGCCATTCCGCCTTCACAAAAAACTCCGCCACCGCCGCCGGGTCTGGCTCCGCGGCCGCCACGCCTCGCCAATACCAGTAGTCGTGCAGATGGGCAAACAGCAGCCACCACAGCCGCCGCAGCCACAACTTCTCCAGCAGTTTCAGGCAGGCCCGCTGCAAACTGGCCATCGCATCGCCAATTCTTGGCGCACGAAACGCCAACAGCCGCATGATCCGCTGCACTGGCGTCCAGGCTGGCTGGGCAATGGGCAAATTGTAGATCAACTCCGGATAGCGACGCAGCAGGAAGAGGCCCGCTTCCCCTTCGGTACGGCGGCGCTGCATCGAGCGGTCGCTGTTGGTCTGATCGTGATGGATACCGCAGGCTTCGTCGGCGAAGGCAAACGCAGCCCCAGCCGCAATGAGTCGCAAGCCCAGCTCATAATCTTCATGACAGTGCAGCGCCTCTTCAAAGCCGCCCACCTGGGCAAACAGCGCCGCTGGTACAGAAAAGTTACCGCTAAATAAATTGTCGTAGCCAAAGCGATAGCCAGGCTGGCGCATTTGCGAATATTTGTCGCGCCACCATTGCTGCAAACCGCGTTCGTAATACCCCATCTGGGCCAGCGGGGCTGCTGGCAATGGTCCCATCACCACCCGCCTGGCGCGGCCCTGGTGGGTGGCCAGATGGGCGGCTACAAAGCCGGGCATAATTTCAATATCATCATCAAAAAAGATGAGCAGCGGACCGCGGGCCAGGGCTGCGCCTGCGTTCCGCGCCGCTGCCGGGCCTGACCCTGGCTGTTCCAGCACCGTCAGCTGGAAGGGATAAAGTTGTTGGCGCAGGGCAACGGCCGTATCGTCCACACAGCCATCAGCCACCACGACAACCTCAATTTGATCCAGGGGGATGGTTTGGCTGGCAACGGCCGTTAACGCCCGCAGCACCGAATCCCGCCGGTTGTGGGTAGGGATTATGATCGAGACCAGGGGAGTGGTCATGCCGCCCCCATTTGCCGCAGTTGGCGACGCGCCCGCAGATAGGCGGGAACCCCCACCAGGCAGCCGCGCAGCTCAGCCAGCACCAGGTCGAGCGGCACGCAGTTGGGGCGGCGCAGCACGGCCTTCGCCAGCTGGGGCAGCTGATAATGCCAGCCGTACCACCACGCCGCCGTCAGAACGCCCAGAAACCGCTCCCGCAGCAGCAGGCTGGTCCAAAAGGCGTAGATGCCCACGCCATAGCCATAAGCGGTCTGGCGCAGCGCCGCCCAGGTTTGCCGGTGGCGATGCCAGCTCAGCGCGGCGGGATCATAGATAATCTGGTAACCGCGCAGCAAAATACGGGCAAACATCTCCGTGTCGCCGCCAGATTGGGTGAGGGTTCCGGCGTCCAGCGCCTCATCAAACCCACCCACCTGGGCTACCACCGAACGGCGCAGCGCCATGTTGGCCCCGGCGCCGCAGCGCCCGGCGGCCAATGCGGCCTCTGGCGATCCCTGGAACACCCGGCGCACAAAACCGCGACCAAAGGGGCTGTACTGCTCGAACATTTCTTGTGCGGCCGTTTCCAATTCCAGCGGCATGGTAAGCCCGGTCACGCAGAGTACAGTCGGGTCGGCAAAGTTGCGCCGCAAGGCCCGCAGCCAGCCGGGGTCCGGCACAGCATCGTCGTCATTGAAGGCGACGATCTCATGGCTGGCTTCGGCCAATGCCCGGTTGCGGGCGATGTTGAGGCCGGGACGATCTTCGCGCAGGTAGCGCACCCGCTGGCCGTAGCCGGCCACAATCTGCTGGGTGGCGTCGCTGCTGGGGCAGTTGTCGATGATTAAAAATTCCTGGCCATCGTCGGGCAGCCGCATGAAGGCGTCCAGGCAGCGGCGAATATCTTCGGGGCGGTCGCGGGTGCAGACGGCCACGGTAACCTGGGGCCAGGGGGGCTGGCTGCGCTCATCCCAGCCGAGCAGATCGTGGGCCATTTGCTGCCAAAGCGGGGCATCGGGTGCGCTGGTAAGGGCGGCGTGCAGTTCAGGAAGGGAGATACGGCCGTTTACCACCGGCAATCTCACCTGCCCCACCGGCACACCACGCCAGCGACAGAGCAGCAGCGCAGCATCATACCCGGCCAATTCTGGCAGAAAGTGCGGCAGTTGTTCCAGGTTCAGGTCCAAGACACGTGTGGGCACAGGTATTTCCTCAGGGCTTGGCCGTATCGCCGTTTATCGCAACTCGCTGTTTTTGCTTATTCAGCCGGTTTATCACAGATTGTTCCAGATCGGCCGTTCGCGGACGGGAGAGCCACAGCCCAATAAGCAGCAAATGGGCCACCAGCTGAGCGCCAGCAAAGCCCCACATCAAGAACGAGAGGGTGGCAGGTTGGCCCAGGTGACGCGCCATTCCCCAGAAAAGCAGGAGGGAAACGGCCGTTTGCGGCAGCATCCAGCCTGGGTTCAAATCACCGCTCTGCGCTTTGGGCGTCAGACGAAAGCTCAGAGGCACACGAATCAGCGCCATAAGCCAGGCCAGCGTGTAAACAGGCCATGAACCCACAACCAGGATGATGGGCTTGATTTGCAAATTGGGCCGCAGCGAAAAGTGTCGCCAGCGGCGCAATGCCAGTTGGCGAATGACGATCACAGCAATCCCCAACGGAACCAGATGGGCCAGATAGCTCTGAAAACTGGTCAGCGTCGCCGGATTTGAACTAAACAAGGCAATAATGGTAGCCAGCACATGCAAAAAAATGACCGGGCCAATCCAGTAATAGGTCATACGCACCGCGTAGGCCGCCCGCTTGCTGCGCGGCATCTGGGGATAAAGACGTAGATAATCCGTCAACAGCAGCTCAAAAACGCCACGTGCCCATTTCAACTGCTGGGTAAACCAGGCAGTCAGATCAGGTGGTGCGTAACCAGGGGCCAGCGGCTCCGCCACGTAGACCGAGCGCCAACCGGCGACATGAATGGCAAGGGAAGTGGCCAGATCTTCGGCCAGACCCGGCTTGTAGCCGCCGATCGATTCCAGGGCAGCGCGGCGAATGAGGGCGTTGCTGCCAATGAGCGTAGCGCTTTGCAAGCCATCTGAACCAATGGAAGTGGGGTTGTAAAAATCGAGGGTGCTGTCGGCGGCGGCGGCGGCCACCCAGCCAGCGGCCTGGTTTTCAAAAGTAAGCATGACCTGGACAAAGCCAACCATAGGGAAGCGGAAGTAACCCAAGGTGCGCTCCAGAAAGTCGGGGTTGGGGGCATGGTCGATGTCGAAAATGACCACGATGTCGCCGCTGGTGCGGGCCAGGGCGGCGTTGAGGTTGCCTGCTTTGGCGTGGGTACGGCCGTTTCTCACCAGATAGCCCGCCCCCAACCGTTTGGCCAACTTCGCCAGCCGAGGGTCGTTGCCATCATCCAGAAGCCAGGTTTTATGCGTGCCACGCATATTGACGGCCGCTTGCAGCGCCCGTTCTACCAATATCGGATCTTCACCGCAAGCCGTCACAAAGACATCGACACTTTTGTCTTCCGGTATCGTCAGCAGGGGCAGGGGACGTCGCCAATGAGTGGCCAGGTACAAGGCCCAGTTGCCCAAAATCTGAATAACCCCATAGGCCACCACCGGCACAAACGCCAGCAGCAGCCAGGGGGATGACAGGCTAAGATTGCTTAACCACCAATAAATATAATAGCTTAAGGCGCACACGCCACCGATTACTAGCAGCAGGCCACGCCATTCGCTGGCGCTAATCTCCCACCAGGAACGACCTCTTTTGATCATAACTTTTTCTCCACCCGATACACCCAAACCTGCTTCTGCTGGTTTTGGTATATCAATTCAAACTGGCTCGGACTGGACTGGATAAACTGCAAAATCTCTATCCCGCGAGCGTCAAGCGTGGCTTGCCGCCCGGAGGCTAAATTCGGTCTGACAAGAATGTAAGCAACAGAATGGGCCGCGAGCTGTGTCGGTAGTTGGGCCACATTCGGGGGATAATCCACCGTGAGGCGGTGCAGATAGAGGTAGTCTGGCACGGGATTGGGCGTCATGACAACCACATCGGGCGGCAAGTTGGAGGCCATCCAGGTAGTGCCAGCCGTGAGATCAGCAATGTCATGGCGCGGTGGATTGAGGGCCGCGTAGAGATTGCGCCCCAGATGAACCACCAGCAGCAAGGCCAGGGCAATCTGCACCAGCTGGCGGGCTTTTTGCGGGCTGGCGGTGTGCATAAGCCATTGTATGAGACGGTGAACGGCCGTTACCACATAAAACGTCGCAAAGGGAATCAGCGGCAGGGCAATGCGCGGCTGTACGGTGTTGATGTACACAATCCAGACGTAAAAAATGGCCAAATAGCCCAGCACATACCATTCCACCGCCGACATTTGTCGGCAGCGCAGCCCAAAGCCAAAAGCAACCAGCAGCAGCACCGCCACGGCCAGCAGGCGCATCAAGCCAGGCGTCAGCCGTGCGGTAATGGCTTGCAGCTCAAAAACAGGCACCACGGCATTGGCCAACGTTTCTGGGGAAACGGCCGTTCCCACCTCCCAAAAGCGTAAAAATTCAGCCCAACGGGGCAGCAAATAGGCCAAATGGCCGCTGTACATTTGCGAAAAAATGAGCGAGCCCCCGACGCCCTGGTTAAACCAGGCCAGCAGCGCCAGCCCCACCACACCCAATCCGCCAGCCGCCAGCAGCCAGCCCAACTGCTGGCGGCGTAAGGTGCGCAGCAGGGAGATGACAACGGCCGCCACCAGGGCAATGCCAATGGTGCGTACCAGCAAAGCCAGAAACGCCGCCAACCCAATGGCCAGCAGCCGCCAGAGCGTCCGTTTTTCTGGCTGATCTGCCCAGGTTTGCAGCTGCGTCAGCGTTAGCAGCGTAAAAAACAAAAAGCCGGCTTCAGACATGGCGGTTCCGGCCATGCCAATGAGGTGTGGATTGAGGGCGACCAGGGCCAGAAACAGGGGAGCCAGGGGTGGAGGTAAGCGGTGGGCCAACAGACGGCCTGTCAGAAGAATGCTGCCAAGCCAGAAGGCAAAAGTGAGCAGTCGGGGCCAAAAGAGGGATGTGCCAAATACGGCCGTTACAGGCACCAGCAGCAACGGCCAACCCGGTGGGAAAGCCGTTTCCAAAGGAGACTGAGGGTAATTAATCAGATGATATCCTCGCCCTGTGGCCAGACTTTCGGCCAAAACCAGGTAGTGAGCATCGTCAAAAAAGCTGCCTACGGGAATATCATTAAAGCGCACCATGCTCCAGACGGCACTCAATATGACCAAAGCAGCTGTATAGGTGTTGCGGGTTGTTTTTATGTCTGATGTCATGAATAACCGGTACATGAGAGAAACACAATCCTGATAACACGACAATAAAAAAATATGGCCCAAACCCACACAGGGCTTGCTGCTGTTATTTATCTAATGTATCCGTGTAACAAGGGCTGGACTTATTTACTGGGCTGCTACGGCAACAACATACAGTTCTATCTTTAAGAACTGCGTTAAAAACAGATGGCTTTTTGGGAATTCGCGGGATCGAGCCTAACGTGATACGTGACCAGAGAAAATCACGCATCACGCTTCACGGCGTCAACCCCGCAAAATGCTGAAGGCCCTTACAAATTTTACGATTGGCAATTGCGACTACTCTGGATGCATTTGGGCAAAAGCCAAAACAGTTACGCGACTTAATAGAGCAAGTTTGACAGCCGTACTTCGTTCGGTTTATGAAAAGGCGGAAATTTCCACTTTGTTACCCATCACCGAGACATCATAGCCGGGCATAGCGGCAACGGCCGTTTTAAAGCGATCATCGTGCAGCAGGTCGAGCAACGGCCGTATCCGGTCGCTCTCAAACGTCTGGCGCGTCATTACCAGATCGTACTGCTCGTGGGCCAACGGCACAAAATCCAGCTTCAGCGCCCGCGCTGCCGCCTGAATGCCCAGGCCAAAATCGGCCGCGCTGGAAGCAACGGCGGCAGCGACCGCCAGATGAGTGTACTCCTCACGGCCGTATCCCCGCACCTGCTCCGGTTGGATACCCAGCTTGCCCAGCTCATAATCCAGCAGCACCCGCGTCCCCGCGCCTCGCTGCCGGTTCACCAACTGCACATCCTGCCGCGCTGCGGCTTCCCAGCCCTGAAGCCCTTTTGGATTGCCTGACGGTACCAGCCAGCCCTGTTCTCGTCCCACCAGCGTCAGCAGCACCACCTCTTCGTTGGGCAGGTAGCGGTGTACGTAGCTCTGGTTGTAGATGCCTGTTTCCGGGTCCAGCAGGTGAGATCCGGCCAGATGGCATTCGCCCCGGCGCAGGGCAACCAGCCCGCCCAGGCTGCCCACGTTGGCCGAGGCCAGCCGCCCACCGCTGCGCTCTGCCAGGAATTGGGCAATCAGATCGAGCGTCAGATCGTGGCTGCCGATGGCCAGGATGGTGCGGGTGAGGTCACGCGCATCGCTGTAAAGATGGACGGTCACGTCGCTGCCCGCGTCGGCTCCCTCGCTGAAGCGGGGAATGCGCACGATGCCGTCGGCCCGCACCAGGGAGGTGATGACGCCGGCTCCCCGGCTGATGGGGGTGGTGACAAAACGGCCGTTCACTTCCCCCACCGCTACCCGTACAAAATCGTCGTCGCCGGTGTGGGAGTTGACCTTGCGGGTGAGGCTGGCCTGGATCGTTTGGGGTTGGTACGGCCGTTGCCCCTGCCATCGCGCCAAAAGCGGCTCCACAAAAATCTCGCCAGTGAGTGCAGCGCTTACCGGGTAGCCAGGCACGCCAATGATGGGCATGTGAGATTGGAGATTGGAGATTGGAGATTGGTCATCACTCTCCACTCTCCAATCTAACATGCCCAGAATAACGGGATGCCCTGGCCGCACCGCCACCCCATGCACCAGCAGCTGCCCCAGCGACTGTACGACATGGGCGGTATAATCTTCGCTGCCCGCTGAGGAACCGGCGTTGAGCAGAATAAGATCGTGGTTTTGGGCGGCGTGGCGTACGGCCGTTTGAATCGCTTCAAATTCGTCTGGCACGATGGGCCAGCGGGTGGGCAGGCCACCCCAATCGGCCACCTGGGCCGCCAGCACCAGGCTGTTGTACTCGATGATTTGGCCGGGCTGAATATCGCTCTCGGCTACCTTTTCCGCCGAAATCAGCTCGGAGCCGGTAGGGATGATGGCCACGCGGGGCTGGCGGTAGACGGGCACGGTGGCATGGCCAGAACCAGCCAACGCGCCCAAATCGACCGGGCGCAGCCGGTGGTTGGCGGGCAGCACCAGCTCGGTGGCGACCATATCTTCCCCCATGGGGCGCACGTGCTGCCAGGGGGGCAGGCTGGCCCGGATTTCGATACCGGAACGGCCGTCTGCCAATTCAATCGCCTGGGTATGCTCAATCATCACCACGGCGTTGGCCCAGGGGGGCAGTGGATGCCCGGTGTTGACGGCGCGAATCGGGCGCGGTTCGCTGGGCGTGGTGTCCCAATCGTCTACCGGAGTGAATTGCAGCGGTTGGGTTTCGGTGGCCCCTTCGCTGTCCTGGGCGCGCAGGGCATAGCCGTCCATGGCGCTGGCGTGGTAGTGGGGTGAGGAGAGTTTGGCCCAGATGGCGCTGGCGGTGATACGACCGTTCGCCTGCGCTACGGGAATTTCTTCAGCAGGTAAAGGCTGCCACCAGCCTGCGGCGGTTAATGCGGTCTGCAATGCGGCCTGCGCTTCATCGAGGGGAATATCTTCTAAATAAACATTTCGCTTCATCTATTATCTGCCTTCGCTTGTTTTTAACCCAGGGCATATTATCTGGCGTTAGCAATATCTTTTCAAATTGAGAGGCAGATTGGTCTAATTGTTTGAGAGTTACTTCTTAACGGTAAAGTCGCACAGATTCACGCACAATAAGCTGGCTTTCAAAGGCTTGGTTTTTCACAGCCTTTCCCTCGATGAGATTGAGAACGGCCGCTGCCGCTGCACGCCCCATATCCACCGAAGGTTGGCGCACAGTGGTCAGGGGTGGAATCATAAAAGCGGCCATTACCTCATCATCAAACCCCACCACCGAGACATCCTCCGGCACGCGAATACCGCGACGGTACAGCGCCAGGCGAACACCAAAAGCCATCTGGTCATTGGCCGTAAAAATAGCCGAAAATGGATGCTTTTGCATAAACAGCGTCTCTAGCGCCAGCATACCAGACTGCTGCCCCAAATCCCCTTCCACAATCAGACGCGGGTCCGGCGTAATTCCCGCATCCAGCAGCGCCTGGGTATACCCGTCAAACCGGTGGACTACGTCCGTAACGCTTTTTTCATAATGCATTTTGGCGGTAATGTGGGCAATGTTCCGATGCCCCATATCCAGCAAATAGCGTGTCACATCATAGGCGGCCTTGAAATTGTTGGCGTAAATGCTGTTATCGTTCATCGAGGTTAGTTTACGAGCTACCGAAATAAGCGGAATCTTTTGAGCCACTTCAACCAGAAAGGGTTCAGGCAGCTGTCCACCGACAAAAATAAGGCCATCAACCCGGCGATCCGTAAACGTTTGTACCGCCCGCTCCTCAATGCTGGCGTTCCAACGGCCGTCTGCAAACAGCGGCGAGTAAGACGACCCTTCTAACCCTTGCAAAATGCCTAGCAAAATACCGTCATAAAAAGGGCTGCCAAAATTTTGGGTAATCACCCCAATCGTCATCGATTGGCCGCTGGCCAGGCTCTGCGCAAACACGTTTGGCCGATAATCCAGCGCTTCCACCGCCTGCAAAACCGACGCCCGCTTATCGGCCGCCACCCCGCTGGATTTGCGCAGCACCCGTGACACCGTGCTAATAGAAACATTCGCCCGCAGTGCAATATCCTCAATTGTGATCTTCTTTTTATTTACCATAAACCACCTCGAACGGCATTATACAAGAAAACGCTTTCAGATTCTATAAAACGGCCGTGCAAAATTCTTACACCAGAGGTGAAGTCTGTTTTATTTTGATAAGTATCCAATAAACGCTAACTAGTTATTGACAAAAATAACCAAATGGACTAATATTTTTGAAAGCGTTTTCTTATAAAAGTTCAGCAAACAACCTTTAATAAGAAAGCGTTTTCAAGCAAGACGGTTGGCATCCAGCTTTTTGAATAAGCAGAGCGCCAATAATTGAGAACACCTTATTTCTGTCTTACCCACATTAAGAGAAGGAGGTGCCTATTTTATATTGAACCACAAACGCATCAACTGGCAGCCGCTAAACAAACTACCAGCCGATGAAAATCACATTCCCTAAAAAGATTTAAATCAAACAGATTGGCAATCGGCCTATCCAACCGTGAATAATGCGCTCTGCGCCGATTCATTAGATATTTTGCCGAATTGGCAAAATCTTTCAGATAAGTTATCTCAATCCATGGAGGAGAGACAAAACAAAATGAAGAATACAAGATTACTATACGTGGCCTTTTTGGCCATCTTCAGCTTATTGCTATTTGCCTGCGGTGGCAGCAGTGACACACCCGCCGCAGAAGTAGAAGCACCTGCCGCAGAAGTAGAAGCACCCGTAGCAAGCAGCGGCGATCGTGTACGCGTCCGCTGGTTTGTCGGACTCGGTGCTGGTTCTGACGAACCAACCTTTGCGCCACAGCAGGCCATTGTCGATCAGTTCAACGCTTCCCAGAACGAAATTGAACTCGTGCTGGAAATCGTGGACAACGATACTGCTTATGACACCCTCGCTACCCAAATCGCCGGTGGCAATGCGCCAGACCTGGTCGGCCCTGTCGGTATTCGCGGGCGTGACAGTTTCAAGGGCGCCTGGCTTGACCTGCAACCATTGATGGATGCCAACAATTACGACCTGTCAGATTTCGATCCGGCCATGGTCGATTTTTACCGGGTACAGGAAGAAGGCCAGCTTGGTATTCCGTTTGCCATCTTCCCATCCTTTGTCATCTACAACCAGGACCTGTTTGACGAGGCCGGTTTAGCCTACCCGCCGCACGCATATGGCGCCCCTTACGTTGACGCCGATGGCAACGAACGCGAATGGAATATGGACACCCTGCGCGAATTGGCCATGGAACTGACTGTAGACGCCAACGGCAACGACGCCACCGATGACAGCTTCGATCCCACAAGCATCGTGCAGTTTGGTTGGATGAACCAGTGGACAGACCCACGCGGCATCGGCACCTTTTTTGGCTCCGGCTCCCTGGTCGCTGACGACGGTTCCGCCCAAATTCCGGCCGCCTGGGAAGATGCCTGGCGCTGGACATACGACGGCTGGTGGGAAGATTGGTTTATCCCCAATGGTCCCTACGGCGGCGCAGAATTCCTGCAAGGCCCCGGCGGCCCCTTCTCTTCCGGCAACCTGGGTATGGTCCATCTCCACTTATGGTACGTTGCCACCTGGGCATTGGGTGATGTTAACTTCAGTTGGGATTTGGCGGCTACCCCCAACTACAACGGCGAGAGTACCTCCAAAATGCACGCCGACACGTTCAGCATTATGAGAGGCAGCAGCAACCCAGAAGCTGCTTTCGAGGTACTGACCTACTTGCTCAGCCCAGAAGTAGCGCCCCAACTCCTCGACATCTACGGCGGTATGCCCGCACGCCTCAGCCTGCAAGATGTGTGGCTGAACAACTATTTCGAGACCAACTTCCCCGGTCAAACTATAGACAAGCAGGTTGTGATTGACAGCATGGAATATGCCGACAACCCCAACCACGAAAGCTATATGCCCAGCTTCCTGGAAACAACCGATCGCTACAATGAATTCTGGAACCGCCTGGCCAACGAGCCTGACTTGGACTTCGATGCTGAAGTAGATCAGCTAAAGACCTCTCTGCAAACTATTTTCGACGCTGCCGAAAATTAACCACACCATCACAAGAGCCGCATTCCTGGTCAGGAATGCGGCTCTTTAGTAACCGTTCAGAAACAAGTTCCGTTTTTCCAGGATTTAGGAGATTAGAGAGTGGAGATTGACAATCTCCACTCTCTAATCTCTCCAACGGGAAGTTGTTTTTAGATGATTTCTAAGCGGTCACTCCAACTTATTTCCGTACAAACTCCAGGCAGGTATTCAAAATGACAGCGACAACAAGCGATGGAAATATATCAGTAATCAACAAACATAAAAAAACATCCAGTTTACTGCGCTATCGGCAGCGTTGGGGCTGGATTTTCATCAGTCCCTGGATCATTGGGTTTTCACTCTTTTACCTTCTGCCCATGATTGCCTCCTTTGGCTTCTCTCTCTTGAATTTCAATCTGGCCACGCCCGATCAGATAAGTTTTATTGGCGGCAGCAATTGGCGGCGCGCTCTGGTGCAAGACACAGAAGTATTGGCCTCTTTTGGCAAGACGTTCAGATTTGCCGCCATTTCACTGCCTGCCGGCATGATTTTTTCCCTGTTTCTGGCTCTGCTGCTCAATTCAAAGCACGTTCGCGGCAAGGTCTTGATGCGCACCCTGTTTTACGCACCAATTATGATCCCCGGTGTCGCGGCGACGCTCATTTGGAGTGGGGTACTCAATGAACAAACCGGTTGGGTCAATGTATTGTTGCAAAACGTCTTTGGCATTCAAGCAGTCGGCACGGAGGGAATTCGCTGGCTGCAAAACCCCAGGATAATCTATTACACCTATACGCTCATGGGTTTTTGGGGCGTCGGCAATGCCATGATTATTATGTTAGCCGGTTTGCAAAACGTACCCACTGAACTGTATGAAGCGGCCGAAATTGATGGCGCGAGCTATTTTCAACGACTGTTCCGCATCACCTTGCCTATGATCTCTCCGGTTATTTTTTACAATCTGATCATCGGGGTGATTGGTTTAATGCAATACTTCCTGGTGCCGTTTGTACTTAATGGGGGGGATGGTTCACCACAAGGAACGACACGCTTCATCGCCGTTTGGTTTTACAAACAATCCTTCTCCTTCTTTAACATGGGTTATGGTGCGACCATCGCCTGGCTTATCTTTATCGTCGGCATTATTCTGGCGGTTATTCTATTTGGTTCTGCCCGCTACTGGGTTTATTACGCCGGGTCGGAGGATTAACCATGAAAACAAGCGTAACAAACCCGCGCAATTTACTCATGTCCAAAAAGGTACGGGAAGGTACCAACAGCATTTTGCTGACCGGATTGGGCCTCGTGATGTTAGCAATTTTCCTGCTGCCGCTGGTTTATGGCATTGTCACGTCACTGAAGACGGATAACCAGATCACCACCCTGGGTGCCCCCTGGTGGCCAGCATCAGCCCGCACATTTACACATGACGACAAGACCTACGAAATTTTCCGTGTTGTGGAGTGTACGGCAGAGGGCGTCCCGATACCTTGGGGGCGTGACGCTGAGAACCTCACTGTGCCAGAGTGTGACTGGGGCGGACGTGTTCACGATTGGGCATTAGTCACACGGCAGCGCGAGAGCGCAGAATTCCTGGACCCGGAAAACCCAGAGGCTGGTCTTATTCTCTGGGAAGGGCGCTGGCGCACCCTGGAGCGCGACTGGCTGTTTGACGCGCAGTGGGGTAACTATCTGAAGGCGTGGAATACCATTAATTTTCCACGGCTGCTAGGGAATACCCTGGTATACGCTCTTGTGACGACGTTTGCCGTGGTTGGCTCTAGCTCCCTCGTAGCCTATGGCTTCGCCCGGTTCCCCCTCCCGCGCAAAAACTTTCTGTTCATGATTGTGATGGCCACCATTATTCTGCCGGGCGCGGTGACGTTGATTCCTACGTATGCTGTCTTTAATCGCCTGGGATGGGTGGGGTCCTGGCTGCCGCTCATTGTGCCTACATTTTTCGCTAACGGCTACAACATTTTCCTTTTACGCCAGTTTTTTATGAGTATTCCCAAGGAAATGGAGGAAGCGGCCACCATAGATGGCGCCGGACCTCTGCGCACCTTCGTCTCGGTAATCCTGCCGCAAGCAACACCCGCTCTGGTGGCTGCCAGTATGTTCCATTTTTTCTTTGCCTGGAACAATTTCTTTGAACCGTTGGTTTATTTAGCCGGCAATCCAGAGAAATATCCCATCACGGTGGGGCTGACGGCGTTCAACAATCTGTATTCACAGCAGACGAATTTGATTCAGGCGGCTTCGTTGGTTTCGGCCGTTTTGCCCCTGTTAGTTTTCCTGTTGGCCCAACGAGTCTTTTTGCAAGGGATTGTGTTTACCGGCGTGGACAAATAGTGGCTCGTGGTGGGAAAAGATAGGGATTGCCTGGGCATCAGAACTCATCCGTTTTTAGTATCCGCGTGAAAATTATGAATATAAATTTACAGCGTTGGCTCCGGTTCTGGCTGGTTGCGCTTCTACTTATGGCTGCCTGCCGCCAGTCCGAGCCTGTGAATGAAGAAATAATCAATGAAGATAGTACGGCCGTTCCCACTCAAGAAACGGCCGTTCCCACCTCCTTGCCCTACCTCGACCCATCGCTGCCGGTAGACGACCGCGTAGACGACCTGCTGGCACGCCTGACGCTGGCCGAAAAGATCGGCCAGATGACCCTGGTAGAAAAAGGCAGCATTGTGCCCGCCGACATCACCAGCAAAGGTATCGGCGCTATCCTGAGCGGCGGCGGCGGCTCCCCGCGCATCAACCAGCCCGCAGAGTGGCTGCAAATGGTGAACGGCTACCAGGAACAGGCCATGCAAACCCGGCTGGCCATCCCCCTGCTCTACGGCATCGACGCCGTACACGGCCACAGCAACGTCAACGGCGCGGTCCTTTTCCCCCACAACATCGCTCTGGGGGCCACTGGCAATGCAGAACTGGTGCAGGAAATTGGCCGCGTGACGGCGCTGGAAACGGCCGCAACTGGTATCTACTGGAATTACGCTCCCGCCGTCAGCATTCCGCAGGATATTCGCTGGGGGCGCACTTACGAAGGGTACAGCGAAAACACCGAACTGGTATCCCGCCTCAGCGAAGCATACCTGCTTGGCTTGCAGGGGGATGATTTAACGGCCGTTCACACCATCATTGGCACCCCCAAACATTTCATCGGCGACGGCGGCACCGTCTGGGGCAGCTCCAGCACGGGCAGCTACCAGATCGACCAGGGAGATACCCCGCTGAACGAAGCTACTCTCCGCGCCGTTCACCTGCCCCCCTACCAGGCCACCATCGCCGCCGGGGCGCGCAGCATCATGGTTTCCTACTCCAGCTGGAACGGCACCAAGATGCACGAGCAGCAATATCTCATCACCGATGTGCTGAAGGGGGAGCTGGGCTTTACCGGCTTTGTCGTCTCCGATTGGGGCGCAATTGACCAGATCGACAGCAACTATTACAACGCCGTCGTCGCCGCCATCAACGCCGGTATCGACATGAACATGGTGCCCAGCAAATACACCCTCTTTATCGAGGCGCTGACGATGGCCGTTGAAAATGGGGATGTCCCAATTGAACGCATCGACGACGCGGTGCGGCGGATTTTGACGGTGAAGTTTGAGCTTGGGCTGTTTGAACGGCCGTTCACCGACGAAACGCGCCTCGACACCGTTGGCTCTGCCCCTCACCGCGAACTGGCCCGCCAGGCGGTGCGCGAATCGCTGGTGCTGTTGCACCAAGACGGGGAAACCTTGCCAGTTAGCCCGGAAACGGCCGTCATTTTCGTCGCGGGTGAAGGGGCCGACGATATCGGCATTCAGTCCGGCGGCTGGTCCATCGAATGGCAGGGGCGCACAGGCAACATCACCCCCGGCACCACCATTCTGGACGGCATCAAAAGCGCCGTCTCGGCCAACACCCAGCTCAACTACAACCGCTTTGGCAACTTTGAGCGGATCACGGACGGCAGCGGTAATCTGCTGATGGCCGACGTGGGCATTGTGGTGGTGGTGGAACGGCCGTATGCCGAAGGCGTCGGCGACAGCGATAATCTCACCTTGTCCGATGGCGAACTGGCGGCCATTGAGCGCCTGCGTGCCCGCAGCCGCCAGCTGATCGTGCTCGTCATTTCAGGACGGCCGCTCATCATTACCGACGTGCTGCCCCAGGCGGATGCCGTTATCGCCGCCTGGCTGCCCGGCACCGAAGGAGCTGGCGTGGCCGACGTATTGTTTGGCGATTACGAATTCAGCGGCAAACTGGCCTACACCTGGCCGCGCAGCATGGACCAGCTGCCGTTTGATTTCGCCAATCTACCCGCCAGCGGGTGCAGCGCGCCGCTGTTTCCCTTTGGCTATGGCTTAAAGACAACCGACGCAACGGCCGTACCGCCACCCTGCCCGTAATATCTGTACCTGCCAGGGTGCGACGCACTTACAAACGGGAAAAAGTGCGTCGCACCTGAGCGCTTACATTTGGTGTTACCAACTGGCCAAAAAGGAACATGATGCGACACCATTACCGACTCGCCTGCTCTATTTTGCTGCTTTTCGTGGCGGCCTGCGCCACACGCCCGGCCGAGATACCGCCCACGCCAACGGCCGTTCCCGGGGCGCTGGTCGTTTATGCCGCCGAAACGGTCGGCCCCATCCCACCCACCGTCTACGGCACAAACTATGGCCCGTGGATTACCGTGCCGGGCGGCGTGCTGGACGCTTACCAGCAATCTGGGCTGCGCCTGCTGCGCTTCCCCGGCGGTGCCTACGGCGACGAACACACCATTCGCCCCTCCCAGTTCGACATGCTGATGCAGTTGGCCAACATGGTCAATGCCGAAGCGGCCGTCAGCGCCCGCCTGGTCGGCGGCACGCCGGAACAGGCCGTAGAGCTCATGCGCTACGCCAACGAACAAAACGATTACAACGTGCGCCTGTGGAGCATTGGCAACGAACCCAGCCTCTTTGCCAACATCTACGAGGAAGGCGCCTGGGATACGGCGCATTACAACCAGGAGTGGCGGCGCTTTGCCGAGGCGATGAAAACGGCTGATCCCAACATCCTCCTGCTGGGGCCAGACATACACCAGTTCACCGCCAACCTGGCGCAAAACCCCAAAGATGTAAACGGCCGTGACTGGATGGTCGAATTTCTCAAAGCCAATGGCGATCTGGTTGACGTCGTTACCATTCACCGCTATCCATTCCCCGCCAACATGGCCCAACCCAACGCCACCGTGGCGGAGTTAATGGCCAGCAGCGCCGAATGGGATGAAACCATCCCCTACCTGCGCGCCCTCATTCAGGAACATACTGGCCGCGACCTGCCCATTGGCGTCATGGAAATCAACTCCTATTGGAGCCACGCCAGCGGCGGCGAAACAACGCCCGACTCCCTGGCCAACGCCATCTGGTGGACCGATGTGCTGGGCCGCCTGATTCGCCAGCGTGTTGATTACGTGGCCCACTTTGTGCTGCAAACCAATGCGTCGCAGGGTGGCTGGGGGCTGCTGGCCCGCACTGACGTGCGCCCCACATATTATGTCTACCAACTGTATCAAAAGTTTGGCCAGGAGCTGCTGCGTACCGATTTTGACACGGAGTCGGACGTGTCGCTGTACGCCGCCCGCCGGGATGACGGCGTTCTGACGATGATGGCTGTCAATCGCGGGCCGGAAACGGCCGTTGAAACCCTCCAGCTCATCGACTTTGCGCCCGGCACCCCAGCTGCCGTCTGGCGGCTGGATGAAACACACAACGCCACCCCAGTCGAACCAGTTGCATTTGAAGCCATCACCACGCTGACGCTGCCGGGTTATTCGGCCACCCTTTACGAGATACCGGCTGCGGAAACGGCCGTTACGCCAGGAAAATGATCCTCATGACTTCGCATTATCCACTTACTTCCATTCTTTTGCTGCTTTTCCTGGCCGCCTGCGCCAAGACCCCGGCTGCGTCGCCGTCCACCCCCATACCACCCACGGCAACGACCGTTCCCCCCACGCCCACACCAGATTTAACCCGCCCCGGCTGGGAGCTGATCTGGCACGACGAGTTCGACGGCCCAGAGATTAACCCAGACTACTGGACCCGCGAAGTAGGCGGCCACGGCTGGGGCAATGGCGAAGGCCAATATTACACCGACGCTCCCGAGAACGCCTTCATTGCCGACGGCCACCTGGTGATTCAGGCGCTGGAACAGAACTATCTGGGCAAGCGGTACACCTCCGCCCGGTTGATGACCCAGAACAAGGTGGAGATGGCATACGGCCGTATCGAAGCACGCATTCAGATTCCGTATGGCCAGGGGCTGTGGCCTGCTTTCTGGATGCTGGGCGCTAACATCGACCGCATCGGCTGGCCCCACAACGGCGAAATCGACATCATGGAAAACATCGGCTCGGAGCCGTTCCGTATCCATGGCACAGTGCATGGCCCCGGCTACTCCGGCGGCAACGGGGTTGGCGGCAGCAAGCGGCTGCCCGGCGGCGCACGCTACGCCGACGACTTCCACGTCTTTGCCATCGAATGGAAAGAAGAAGAGATCCGCTGGTACATGGACGACGAGGAATATTTCCGCATTACGCCAGCATCCGTGCCTGGCGAATGGGTCTACGACCACCCCTTCTTCATCATCCTCAACGTCGCCGTGGGCGGACGCTGGCCCGGCCCCCCGGACGATACCACCACCTTCCCCCAAACGATGAAGGTAGATTACCTGCGCATTTACGAACGTGCCCTTAATGAATAAAATTCATTCTCAAAAATCAAACCACTATCTTTGCAGATTTCAACCTTACCAGAGGTAGTGTCATACCCGCGTAGGCGGGTATCCATCTTGCTCACCAGAGTGGATTCCCGCATTCGCGGGAATGACAATCAAAAGTGCAAAGATAGTGATCAAACAAAGCAGGAGGTGAAAAATTGAAAAAATCTATTAAATTGACATAAAAAAGATGGAAACGAGAAAAAAACGAGGCAGACGCATCCTGCTCCAGGAAAAAGCTTGTGGATGCATCCGCCCTACTGACCCTACTCTTCATCCAAAAGGATTGAATCTTCATGTCTAGCAGCAAAACAAACATTCTCGTTGGCAGCGCGAGGCTGAACGACGAACGGCCGTCTCCCAGCGGCAGCTATGTGCAGCTGCTCGGCGAAACCTACTTCCGCATCGCCCACGCCGACCAGATGCCTCCGTTCTTCATGAGCCTGGTCAGCAGCGCCGACCATTGGCTGTTTATCAGCAGCACGGGCGGCCTTACCGCCGGGCGCAAAAATGCTAATTCGGCCCTCTTCCCCTACGAAACGGAAGACAAAATCACGGCCCACAGCGAGCAGACCGGGGGTAAAACGATGGTGCGCGTGGGGCGAAACGGCCACTTCGGCGATGCTCAGCACAAGCGTATCCATCTCTGGGAACCATTCTCCAACCGGTACGCAGGCGTGTACCAAATTGAGCGCAATCTGTACAAAAATATTCCCGGTAACAAACTGGTTTTTGAAGAAATCAATCACGATCTGGGGCTGACCCTGCAAACCGCCTGGCGCACCAGCGACCGCTTCGGCTTCGTCCGCAGCAGCTGGCTGCACAACACCAGCGCAGACGCCTGCCAGATTGAACTGCTGGACGGCCTGCAAAATGTGCTGCCCTACGGCGCAACCAGTACGCTGCAAACCACCATGAGCAATCTGCTCAACGCCTACAAGCGCAGCGAGCTGGAACCACACACCGGGCTGGGCCTCTTTGCCCTCAGCGCCACGCTGACCGACCGGGCCGAGCCAAGCGAATCGCTCATGGCGACGGTGGCCTGGCAGGTGGGGCTGGCAGCGGAGGGTTATTTGCTTTGTTCGGAGCAGGTGGATGGCTTTCGCTACGGCCGTTCCCTCACCCCAGAACAGGACATTTGCGGCAAAGCGGGTGCGTACCTGGTCTCAGCTTCTTTCGATCTGCCAGCCAAACAGGAAAAACAGTGGCACCTCGTTGCCGACGTGAACCAGGATGGAACGGCCGTTGCCCAACTCAGCCACTTTTTGCAGCAAGATACGGCCGTCATCGAGCAAGCGCTGGAAGCGGACATCACCCAAGGCACCACCGATCTCATCGGCCGCGTGGCCGCCGCCGACGGCTTGCAGCACGCCGCGCAGCCAACCGTGTCGGCCCATCACTTTGCCAACGTGCTGTTCAACATCATGCGCGGTGGCATCTTTGCCGATGGCTACCAGGTTCAGCGCAGCGATTTGCTCGATTTTGTGCGAGTCCGTAACCACGCCTGCCTGCAAGTCCACGCCGACTGGTTTACCACCCTGCCCGAACAGCTCACCATCCAGACGCTCTACGCCAAAGCCGCCGCCAGCGGCCTACCCGACCTGATCCGGCTTTGCTACGAATACCTGCCGCTCACCTTCAGCCGCCGCCACGGCGACCCCAGCCGCCCCTGGAACCAGTTCTCCATCAACCTGAAGCAGCCCGACGGCTCGCAGCGGCTCGATTATCAGGGCAACTGGCGCGACATCTTCCAGAATTGGGAGCCGCTGGCCGTGGCGTACCCCGCCTACCTGCCGGGGGTGATTGCCAAATTCCTCAACGCCACCACGGCCGACGGCTACAATCCGTACCGGGTGACGCGGGATGGCATCGAGTGGGAAGCACCGGAGCCAGACAATCCGTGGGCCAATATCGGCTACTGGAGCGATCACCAGATTATTTACCTGCAAAAGCTGCTGGAGCTGGCGGAACAGACCCAGCCGGGGGCGCTGGCCGCGCTGGAGCAGCCCATTTTTGCCTATGCCAATGTCCCCTACCGCCTGCGCCCCTACCCGGAGATGCTGGCCGATTGGTCCAACACCCTGGACTTTGATTGGGCCAGCGAGAAGGCGACAAAAACGGCCGTTTCCCAGCTAGGCACCGACGGCCGTTTACACCACCACAACGGCCAGGTGATCCACGTCAGCCTGACTGAAAAGCTGCTGGTGCTGCTGCTGGCCAAGCTCACGAACCTGGTGCCAGAAGGCGGCATCTGGATGAACAGCCAGCGCCCGGAGTGGAACGACGCCAACAACGCCCTGGTGGGCAAAGGGCTCTCCGTAGTGACGGTGGCCTACCTGCGCCGCTTTATCGCCTTCTGGCTGGAGCGTTTGGCTGAAGCGGATGAGACGGAATTTGTGGTGAATACGGCCGTTGCCCACCTATGCCACGCCGTCCAAAACACCCTTGCCAGCTACCAGCCCCAGCTGCAAACCGGCTTCACCAACCAGGCAAGGCGGGGGATGATGGATGATTTGGGAACGGCCGTTACCACCTATCGCACCACCATTTATGCCGATGGTATCCCCAGCAGCCAGACCCACCTGACGGCCGCTGCCCTGCGCGATTTTCTGGCGCTGGCCCAGCGCTTCATCGAACACACCCTGCACGCCAACCGCCGCCCCGGCGGGCTGGCCCACACTTACAACATCCTCAAACTGGAGGGCAATAGCGCGGCTGTGGAAAATCTGTACCTGATGCTGGAGGGACAGGTAGCGCTGCTCTCGTCTGGGCTACTGGCCCCGGCGGAGGCGCTGGCCGTGCTGCAAACCTTGCGGCACAGCGAACTGTACCGGGCCGACCAGCATTCTTACCTGCTTTACCCCAACCGCCATCTGGCCGGTTTTCGCCACAAAAATAACGTGACGGCGGCCCAGGTGGCCGATTCCCAACTGGTGGCAGCCCTGGTGGCAGCGGGCGACGTCCGTTTGCTGGTTCAGGATACGGCGGGGATGTTTCATTTTAACGGCCGTTTCCGCAATGCCGACGACGTCAATCGGACGCTGGATGAACTGGCCCAGGAACCCACCCTGGCCGAACTGGCGGCGGCTGAACGCAGCTTCATTCTCGATCTGTTTGAAACGACCTTTAACCATCGCGCCTTCACCGGCCGTTCCGGCACCTTTTTTGCCTACGAAGGGTTGGGCAGCATCTACTGGCACATGGTCTCTAAGCTGCTGCTGGCGGCGCAGGAATGTTACCAGCAGGCGGTGGATGATGGGGCGGAAACGGCCGTTGCTCAAGCCCTCGCCGCCGCCTACGACGACATCCGCGCCGGGCTGGGCTACCACAAGCCGCCCGCCGTCTACGGCGCATTCCCCACCGACCCATACTCGCACACGCCCTGGGGCAGTGGGGCGCGCCAGCCTGGCATGACCGGGCAGGTGAAAGAAGAAATCCTGACCCGCTGGGGCGAATTAGGGGTCGCTGTGCGGCAGGGTGAACTTCACTTTGTCCCCACGCTGCTGGAACCAGACGAGTTTTTACCCGGCGGCAAAGAGTTTTGTTATGTTAATGTAAAAGGGGAAATGCAAACCATCCCGCTGCCGCCAAACAGCCTTGCCTTCACGTTTTGCCAGACACCCATTGTGTACACGCGGGGAGATGTGGCGGAAATTAAGGTGGTTTGGCAAGGAAACGGCCGTATCCCCCCCATCACTGGCAACTGCCTGCCCGCAGCCATCACCCAACACCTGTTCAACCGCGACGGTCAGGTGAAGCTGCTGTGCGTCACGGTACTGGTTTAAATTTCCCACAACAACCTTTGAGAGAGAAAACATCATGGAAAAAAATTTTGACGAACTGATTACCCAACTAACCCTGGCCGAAAAAGCGTCATTGCTGGCGGGGGCCAATATGTGGCACACCGTCGCCATCGAGCGGCTAGGCATTCCCAGCATTCAGGTAAGCGATGGCCCCAACGGTGTGCGCGGCAACGACGACAACCTGGGCGATACCTCCATCTGCTTCCCCGTGGGCATGGCGATGGGAGCCACCTGGAACCCAGACCTGATTGAAAAAGTAGGGGCCACGCTGGCCGCCGAGGTGCGCCGCAAGGGTGCCCATGTGCTGCTGGCCCCCACGGTCAACATCCACCGTACTCCCCTGGCCGGGCGCAATTTTGAATGCTACGCCGAAGACCCGTTCCTCAGCGGCACGATGGCGGCGGCCTACATCAACGGGCTGCAAAAAATGGGTGTGGCGGGCTGCATCAAACATTTTGTGGCCAATGACCAGGAGTTTGAGCGCTTTTCGATCAGCTCGGAGGTGGCGGAACGGCCGTTGCACGAAATCTACCTGGAACCGTTCCGCATCGCCCTACAAACCGCCAATCCCTGGACAATCATGAGCGCCTACAACCGCCTGAACGGGACCCACGCCAGCGAAAACGACGTGCTGCTGCACGACATTCTCAAAGAGAGCTGGGGCTACGACGGCGTGGTCATGTCTGACTGGTACGGCACCTACAGCGAAAACGTCCCCGCTGGCTATCTGGATTTAGAGATGCCTGGCCCGGCTCGCTGGATGGATGTGGAGAAGATAGTGACGGCCGTACAATCCGGCCAGCTTGATGAAGCCCACATCGACGACAAAGTCCACCGCCTGCTGCGCCTGATTGAGCGCGTCACCGCTCACCAGGCTGCCGCCCCGCCAGTAGACGACCATCTGCCGCGCCAGGTCGCCGCCGAAGCGATCGTCTTGCTCAAAAATGTGGGCAGCTTGCTCCCCCTCAGCCCAGACAAGCCGCAAACCATCGCTGTGATTGGCGAAAACGCCAAATGGGCCCAAATTATGGGCGGCGGCAGCTCACAGGTAAACCCGCACCGCGCCATTTCACCGCTGAACGGCATTCAGGCGCGAGTGAGTGACGCCGTGGCCGTGGAGTACACCGTGGGCAGCCACATCCACCGACTGCCGCCGCTGCTGGATATCAGCTGGCTGCAAGCCGCCGATGGCCAGACGCCGGGGCTGACGCTCTCCTACTTCCACAATCTGGCGTTGAGCGGTCCGCCCGCCCACACCGGCATCGTGAACAAAGCCGAGCTCTCCTGGTTTGGCACGGTCAATCCATTTGTAGACCCCAGCTGCTTTTCACTACGGCTGGAAGGGACGCTCACCGCGCCAGAAGCGGGTGAGTACCAGCTGCATTTGTGGAGCGTTGGGCGTGCCCGCCTGTGGCTGGATGGCGATCTGGTGCTGGATCATTGGCAGGCTGAGGAGGAGACAGAGGCGGGGACAGATCGGAAAACGGCCGTTCCCCTCTACCTGACCCCAGAAAAACCGGTCGCTGTCAAGTTGGAGTACATCACCGACCCCAAACGCCCGTGGCGCATCGTGCGGCTGGGCGCTGTTTCCCCCAGCCCCGCCGACCCCATCCAGGCCGCCGTTGATCTGGCGGCACGGGCAGATGTGGCGGTTGTAGTAGCCGGGCTTACGCGAGAGTGGGAAAGCGAAGGGTTCGACCGGGCCGATATGGCCCTGCCCGGCACGCAAAATGAACTCATCGCCCGCGTGGCGGCTGCCAACCCGCGCACGGTAGTGGTGCTCAACGCCGGTTCCCCGCTGGAGATGCCCTGGCTAGACGATGTGCCAGCCGTTTTGCAGCAATGGTACGGTGGGCAAGATGCAGGCCACGCCCTGGCCGACATCATGTTTGGCGACGTGACCCCCTCAGGCAAGCTGCCCACCACCTTCCCCAGGCGACTGGAAGATAATCCGGCTTTTATCAACTATCCGGGTGAAAACGGCCGTGTTCACTACGGCGAAGGCATCTTTGTTGGCTACCGCTACTACGACAAGAAGGGGGTTGAGCCGCTGTTTCCCTTTGGGCACGGGCTGTCCTACACCCGGTTCAGCTACAGCAACCTGCGACTAAACGGGGAATCGTTTGGGCCTGGGTCTGAAATTGGGGTACAGGTAGACGTGACAAACAGCGGCGAGGTGGCCGGGCAAGAAGTGGTGCAGCTGTACCTGCGGGATGAGGCGGCGAAGGTGGTACGGCCGTTGCAGGAACTCAAAGCGTTTGCCAAAGTAGCGCTGGCGCCGGGCGAAACCCAAACCGTGACATTGACGCTGAACCAACAGTCGCTGGCATACTACGATCCAGCCACTGGAAACTGGATAACGGAACCGGGGGAGTTCGAGGTGCGTGTAGGCAGGTCATCGCGGGATGTGCGGCTGTACGGCCGTTTTACCTGGGTGGATGAAACGGCCGTGGTCATCAAGACTGACCCCGATCCGCGGCAGTTGTCTACGGTCACTACCTAAGAATCCACAGATGGCGCAGATTTTGCTGTGTAAAAAAATCTGCGTCAATCTGTATTCAATTCAAATCAAAAAGGAGCCATAAAGATGGAAAACCATTCGTTAAACACCCGCACACTGGGCAAAAGCGGCCTTTCTGTTACCGAAATCGGCATGGGCCTGTGGGCCGCCGGGGGCGATCAGTGGGGTACCACAGACGATCAGCAAATTTTCGACGCTATTGACTTTGCTCTAGACAGCGGCGTCACTTTTTTCGATACGGCCGATGTCTACGGCAGCGGCCACAGCGAGGAGCTGCTGGGTCAATCGATGCAGGGACGGCGCGATCGTTTCATCGTAGCCACGAAGATCGGCTGGCGCGACTTCGACGGCGACGCTGGCAAATCGGCGTACGACACGGTCGAGAAGCTGATTGCTGGCGTGGAAAGCAATTTGCGCCGCCTGCAAACCGACTACGTTGACGTGATCCAGAGCCACATCAACTTTCGCGAGCCGACGATGGAAATCTTTCTGGAAGGGTTTCAGCGGCTGCAGCGGGACGGCAAGGTGCGCGCCTATGGCGTTAGCACCAGCGACTTCGATTATCTTCAGGCGTTTAATGCCGACGACGGCTGCGCCACGCTGCAAGTGGATTACAGCATTCTCAACCGCACGCCGGAAGCAGATATTTTGCCGTACTGCCAGGCGCACAACATCGGCGTGATCGTGCGTGGCGCGCTGGCCATGGGTATCCTCACTGGCAAGTACGACGCTGATACGCGCTTCCCGGAAGGGGATTTCCGCCGCAGCTGGCACGAAAACCCGGCTGAGCAGGCCATTTACCTGGCCGACCTGGTCAGGGTAGAAAAACTGGCGTCGCTGGCAAACGGCCGTTCGCTGGCGCAGGTAGCCTTGCAGTTCACGCTGGCTCATCCTGCCGTGACCACAGTCATTCCCGGCGCAAAGAATAGGCACCAGATGCGCGACAACGTGCAGGCTGGGCTGCTGCCGCCGCTCTCTGCCGATGAATTGGCGCAGGTCAACACTGTTGTGCCGCCGCTCGGTGGTCGCAAAATCTGGCCGGCATAGTTTCCATATGAGGTGACAAAGGCTTTCTTTCTCAGGCAACCACAAAACAAAAAGCCTCTACATCGGCTGATGTGGAGGCTTTTCCTTCTGTATGACTCCGACAGGATTCGAACCTGTGACCAAGTGATTAAAAGTCACCTGCTCTGCCAGCTGAGCTACGGAGCCGCAACAGACCGTAAGTATAGCCGCCCCTGAAACGGTATGCAAACCAATTTATCAAGCCACTTCCGTGATTGTTTCCGTAATAAATTTGTCAAATACTTTACGAATTAACCATTCTCTACTACGATACCCCGACCTGAATGGATTACATCAAGTGCTGCACCATCTGTCATGGTTTGCCGGGTCTATTTGGGTGGATTATAATTTGATTATCTTCAGGAGAAATCATTTCATGGCTCTAACCGAGTCCAACGCCCCACAGACCCAAATTCACGACCTGCCCGCCGCCGAAAGAAAACAGCCGACCGAGCTTGTTGTTCGTGAAATTGTCGAGACTTTGCTCCTCACTTTTTTCATCTTTTGGCTGGTCAACAGCTTTGTTGGCCGTTACCGCATTGATGGCAGCAGCATGAACCCCACCATGGCCAACGGACAATATTTGCTTATCAACAATTTTAGCTACTACCTCAACGAACCAGACCGTGGCGATATTGTGGTTTTTCAGCACCCAAACAGCGATCTGAATCTCATCAAACGGGTCATCGGTCTACCCGGCGATCTGGTAGAAATTCAGAATCGTCAGGTCATGGTAAACGGCATGTTGCTCAATGAACCGTATATTCAGGCCGAACCCACCTACACCGGCAGCTGGACTGTGCCAAAGGATGAGTTTTTTGTGCTGGGGGATAATCGCAACAGCTCCAGCGACTCCCATTCGTGGGGCTTTTTGCCCAAAGAAAATATTATTGGCAAAGCGATGGTGGTCTATTGGCCTATTTCTGATTGGGAACAGGTTCCCCATTACGACCACCGTCTAAACTAATTATGAATTATCGTCCAGAAGAGATTGAAGCGCTGGTGCGCCAGGTGGTAAATCAAATAATGGGTGAAAAGCCTTTGCCGACCTCAAGTTCAGGGGGGAAACGGCCGCTTCTAGACGCCGACTTCATTCACCAACTGCCACCCAACACGCCCTACCCTGTGCCGCCCAACGCCCTCATCACCCCGCTGGCGCGGCAAGCCGCCCTGGAACGACACATTCGGCTGGAAGAAGGCAGCGCCAGTCAGCCAGCCGCCACCACCGGCAAGCCCGCCATCGCCCTGGGCGCGGATCATGGCGGCTTTGGGCTGAAAGAAACGCTCAAAAAGATGCTGGCGGCAACCCTGCCGGATTATGAACTGATCGATTGTGGCACACATAGCACGGATTCGGTAGACTATCCAGAGTTCGCCTACGCGGTGGCTCAGCTAGTAGCCACCGGGCGTGCCTGGCGCGGCATCATCATCGACGGTGCGGGCATTGGCAGCTGTATGGCGGCCAATAAGGTCCCAGGGGTACGGGCGGCAATGTGTTATGATCAGGCAACGGCCGTTAACAGCCGGGAACACAACAATGCCAACGTCCTCACCCTCGGGGCAGGGCTCATCGGCCCCAACCTGGCCCAGCAAATTGTGCAAACCTGGCTCGCCACCGAATTCGGCGGCAGCCGCCACGCCCGCCGTGTGGATAAAATTATGGCGATTGAGAAACGGTTTAATAAGTAAATTACCTAATACTCAATTACACAGTTGCGTAATTGGGTAATTCAGTAATTAGCCCTATGCAAAATCAGGCAGCTGTCGAACAAATCATAGAAGAGATCACCCGCGAGGTGCTGCTGAGGTTGAACCAGCCCCAGCCGGGGCAGGCAGCCCACGGCTGCAACTGCACCGATGGCTCTTGCGTGCAAAACTGCGCCGACAAGGTGGAAAAAGTCGTGCAGGCGGGAGCCAGCCGCGTCACGGCCACGCTGGGCGTACGGCCGCAAAACAGCGGCATCGCCCGCTACATCGACCACACCCTGCTCAAGCCAGATGCCTCGCAAGACCAGATTGCCCAGCTCTGCTACGAAGCCCGCACCTACGAATTCGCCTCCGTCTGCATCAATCCGGCCCAGGTGAAGCTGGCGGCCCAGCTGCTCAAAGGCTCCCCCGTGAAGGTTTGTACCGTAGTGGGCTTTCCGCTGGGGGCGACCCCCGGCACGGTGAAAGCGTACGAAACCCAGCAGGCCATCCGCGATGGGGCCACAGAAATTGATATGGTGATCAACGTCGGGGCGCTGAAATCGCAAGATTACGGGACGGTGAAGGAAGATATTGGCACGGTAGTAAACGCCGCCCACGCGGGCAACGCCCTGGTGAAAGTGATCATCGAAGCCGCCCTGCTGACGGATGAGGAAAAGGTAATCGCCTCGCACCTCTCCAGGCTGGCCGGAGCTGATTTTGTGAAGACCTCCACCGGCTTTGGCCCAGGTGGCGCAACGGCCGCAGACGTGGCCCTGATGCGCAAAGTGGTCGGGCCAGACATTGGGGTAAAGGCAGCGGGCGGTGTGCGCAACTACACCGACGCCCAGACAATGATTGCCGCTGGTGCGACCCGGCTGGGCGCCAGCGCCGGGGTGCAAATTGTGAAAGAATCGAGCGGGGGTGCGGTGGGAAAGACGGCCGTTTCCCCCTCCGGTTACTAAAACAAGTAATTGAGTAATTGGGTAATTGGGTAATTACTCAATTACCTAGCTCTAATCAGGAAATCAGTTATGGATTGTCATCATTGTCGAATCGGGAAATTCCAGCCCACCAAAATCGCCTACTACAGCCCGCTGAACGAGCATCTCATGGTCATCCCCAACGTTCCCGCCCACCAGTGCGACGTTTGCGGCATCACCGATTATGACGAGATTTTCATGCTGCGACTGCATTATCTCATCGACAAGCTTACCGGCCAGGAACCCCAGCTGGAAATAGAAGAGTGGCAGCCCCGCACCGAACCCACCAGCCAGTGGCAGCCAGACAGAAGGAGTCGTTAACGTGTCCGTAGAACTGCGCAGTTACGTATTTTTAGATAATCTTCAGCTTCAGCACGCCGCCTTTTTGGGCACCGTCGCCCGTGGCTTTCTCCCCCTACCCGGCGATGCGTCCCTCTGGATCGAAATTTCCCCCGGCATTGAAATTAACCGCATCACCGATGTGGCCCTGAAATCGGTGGGGGTGAAGCCCGGCATGCAGATTGTGGAGCGGCTGTATGGCCTGCTGGAAGTGCATTCCAGCAGCCAGGCCGACGTGCGTGCCGCCGGAGCCGCCATTTTGGAAGCGCTGGAACTTAAAGAAGAAGATCGGCTTAAGCCGCGCGTCGTTTCCAGCCAGATTATTCGCAATATCGACCCGCACCAGGTGCAGCTCATTAACCGGATGCGCCACGGCCACATGATTTTGGCCGGGCAGACGCTGTATGTGATGGAAGTGCAGCCAGCGGCCTACGCCGCTCTGGCGGCCAATGAGGCGGAAAAGCGGGCCAATCTCAACATTTTGGAAGTGACAGCTTACGGCAGTTTTGGCCGCGTTTATCTGGGCGGCTCCGAGCAGGACATCATGGCCGGGTATCAGGCCGCCATTGATGCGATTGAGAGCGTCAGCGGCCGTTCCCAGGAAACCAAAAAGAGTGAATAGTTTTAGTGGCTGGTGGCTCGTAACCAGCTACCAGCCACTAACCACCAGCCACTAAAAACAGGAGATTTAACATGTCAGAAGCATTAGGAATGATCGAATGTCGTAGTTTTGCCGCCATGGTTGAGGCGTCTGACGCGATGGTGAAAGCCGCCCGCGTAGAGCTGGTTGGTTACGAGAAAACTGGCGGCGGCCACGTAACCGCCATCGTGCGGGGTGATGTGGCGGCGGTGAAAGCGGCCGTTGAAGCCGGTACGCGCGGCGCTGAGAAAGTTGGCGAAGTGGTCTCTGTCCACGTAATTCCCCGGCCTCATGCCAATGTGGATTCTGTGCTGCCGCTTGGGCGTCAGGATGCCGGTGAGCAGTAGGTCAGTAATCAGTAATCAGTAATCAGTAAAGACAACTGAATACTGACCTACTGAATACTGAACACTGGAAAAAACTATGTTCCTAGGCAAAGTAGTAGGCACGCTGGTGGCTACGCAGAAAGAGGCGTCTTTGGACGGGCTTAAATTTCTGGTAGTGCGGCGGCTGACGGTGGACAACGAGGAAGAGTCGGGTTACGTAGTCGCGGCCGATGCCGTGGGTGCGGGGCTGGATGAGGTGGTGATGGTGGCCACGGGCAGCTCGGCACGACAAACAAAACTGACCGACAAACGGCCGTGTGACGCCGTCATCATGGCCATTGTGGATAGTTGGGAAGTGGCTGGCGACGAGAAATATCGTAAGTAAGCCACAGGTTGCAGCCAATGACACCAGCCACGCAGGAAAAACGGGCCCAATTTCTTCACTTTATGGAGAAGGTGCTGCTGCCAGAAACGGCCGTACAGGCCGCAGTCGGTATTGGCAGCATCGCCACTGGCCGTATGCGCCCCGATTCCGACATCGATATCATTCTGTTTCTGGATCCGTATGACCTTTACATTGTCCCTGCTGAAGCAATTTGGTTGGCAGCAGACGACAGCTTCCACAGCATCTTCAGCGAAGATGAGGCCATCCAGCAGGGTTTACAACTCGATTTTATGCGGTTCGACTGGCAGCAGTGGAGCAATCCCGCCTTTGTCTGGCCGGAAGAGCGCCTGGCTGAACTGGCCAGCGGCTGGATAGCCTACGATCGGCACGGCGACGTGACCCGGCAAATTGAGCAGCGCAGCGCCTATCCCGACGATGTGCGGCGGGCCCGCCTTGATGACGCGATTACCTGGCTGGATCAGCATCTGGGCTGGGGATCACCCCAAACCAACTGGGAAGCGCTCGGTCCGGCCATCGCCCACGACCGGCTGCAAGCAGCGTACCATTACCTGGTCGATGGGCTGTTTGCTTACAACCGTCGCTGGCGCATTTGGCGCAACCGGCAAATGAGCGGGCTGCTGCAACTGCCCTGGCTGCCCGAAGACTTAACCGACAACATTTTACTACTGGCCAACGCGCCCAGCCTCGACCATGCGGGCTACCTGGCACGGGTGGAGAAACTCACCGCTTATTTTGAAGCGTTCCAGCAGCAGCTCATCACCGATGGCGACTACAAGGAACCGGTGGCGGAAGCATTTATCCGCAGCAGCGAAGAGCCGGGGCGGGCGTGGAATATGGCGGAATGGAATGCGCTGCGGCAAAAGCGATTGAGTATCTAGCAAGATTTTTATCAACAGATTACGCAGATTGAACGAATTAAAATCTTTTTAATCTGCGAAATCTTTGATTAGATTATTGGAAAAAGCCATGAACGAGAGCGACATTCAGGCAATTATCGACCGGGTAAACCGGGAGGTTGGTGGGGCGATGCCGGTGACAAGGGAAACGGCCGTTTCCCATCGTCATCAGCAAACGCCACTCCCACCCACCGCATCCGGCGGCGACAGCGGCGTCTTCCCTACCCTGGATGAAGCGGTAGCGGCAGCCGGAACAGCCTTCCGCCAGCTCAACAAAATGCCGCTGGAGATTCGCAAGCATATGGTGGCCCATATGCGCCAGGCCGGGCGGGAACATGCCCAGGTGCTGGCCGAAATGGCCCAAAGCGAATCTGGCATGGGGCGCGTGGCCGACAAAACGCTCAAAAACATCCTCAACGCCGATAAAACGCTGGGGGTGGAAGATTTAGAGACCACTGCCTGGAGCGGCGACGGCGGCCTTACCATCACCGAATGGGCACCCTATGGAATTATCGGGGCGCTGACGCCCAGCACCAACCCCACCAGCACCGTCATTTGCAATGCCATTGCCATGGTGGCGGCCGGAAACGCGGTGACGTTCAATGCCCACCCCAGCACGCAAAACGCTTCCAACCACACCGTGCAGATTTTGAACCAGGCGATTCAGAAGGCAGGTGGTCCGGCGAATTTATTAACGGCCGTTGCCCACCCCACCCTCGAAAGCGCCACCGGACTGATGGAACACAAAGATATTCGGCTGCTCACCGTGACAGGCGGGGCGGCCGTGGTGCGCGCCGCGATGCGCAGTGGCAAGCGAGCCGTCTGTGCCGGGCCGGGCAATCCCCCGGTGGTAGTGGATGAAACGGCCGACTTAGAACAGGCCGGTCGCGACATCGTCATCGGCGGCTCGTTCGACAATAATATCGTCTGCACCACAGAAAAAGAAACCATTGCCGTAGACGCAATTTGTGACGAATTGATTCAGGTGATGACTAAACATGGGGCAGTAAAGCTCAACAGCTGGCAGTTCAACCGGCTCTGGCGAGCCGTCACCGTGAAAGATCGCGGGCCGCGCAAATATGCCGACATGAACAAAGCGTTCATTGGCAAAAACGCCAGCGTGCTGCTGGCCGAAATTGGCATCTCGGCCGGGCCAGAGGTGCGCCAGATTGTGGTGGAAGTGACGGAAGATCATCCGGTGGTTTGGTCGGAGCAGATGATGCCGATCATGCCGGTGGTGCGCATGCCCAATGCAGATGCGGCTATTGATTTGGCAGTGGCAGCGGAACATGGTTTTCGGCATACGGCCGTTATGCACTCCAAAAACCTGGACAACCTCAGCCGCATGGCCCGCGAGATAAATTGCAGTATTTTTGTAAAAAATGGCCCATGTCTGGCGGGATTAGGCTATGGCGGTGAAGGGTTCTGTTCCTTCACCATCGCCAGCCCAACCGGGGAAGGCTTAACCGGGCCGCGCAGCTTCAGCCGCCTGCGCCGATGTACGCTTGTAGATTCGTTCCGCATTGTTTAGACGGACAGATTATTTGTATAGATTTAATAGTAAAGTATCGGTATAAAAGCCGTGGCCCAAATAGCCTGGAAAGCGAACTTTGCTTAATTGCCAGAAACCTTTGCAGCTTGCCATTTTCTACAAATCGTTTTATTCTGCTGACTAACAAACGACAGAAAAAACCTAAAAAACGCCATCATTTACCTGTAAAGAGAAAAGTGAAGTCATGTCTACAGCTTTTGGCAAACAACATAACCTCGTTAATCTAGATCTATTCACCGATGCGTATCGCGTGACGGGGCGGGCTGCGGTGGGGATGGGCGGGATTCATGCTGAATTAGGTAATCCCAATTCCAAATATTTAGAGCTGCAAGATGCCTACATTTCCCGCATTCATGAGCCAGGCGATATTGTGGCCAATTATCAGATCGCCGCCTTTCGCAAAGACAATATCAACTTTATTGTGCTGCAAGACAGGCGTGATGGGATTCCTGTGGGTACACAACACGGCCGTTCCATCTTCACCCGTGGCCGCAATGTTCCCATCTTTCTCACTGTCCCCTCGTTTGAAATCGCGGGTGATGCGATCCACGAAGGCAAACTCTCTGCGCGAGAAATTTTGGTACAATCCATGGGTAGCTTTCAACTGATATTCGCCGCCAAAGCATCTGCATCTGTTTACCCAACCATCTCCTACAGCGGCGATCTAATCCTGGTTCACAAAGACCGAATCGGGATTTTTTGTCTGGATAACAACAAAAAGTAGCGTAAGTAACGTAAGTAAGGAGACGGCGCCGTGGCCCGAATCTTTGTAATTGATGATGATGAACAACTTCTGCGAATGGTCGGCCTTATGCTTGAGCGCGGTGGCCATAACATTACCCTGATCAACAACCCGCTGGATGGCCTGGCCCAAATCAAAGCCGACAAGCCCGATCTGCTGGTGCTAGACGTGATGATGCCCAACATGAGCGGGCATGATCTAACGCGAGAAATTCGCAGCGATGCCAATATTGAGGATTTGCCCATCCTGGTGCTGACGGCCCGCTCCCAGGAAATTGACCGCACCACCGCCCTCAAAAGCGGCGCGGATGATTATTTAAGCAAACCAGTTACCTCGCAAGAGCTGATGGAGCGCGTTGATGATTTGCTGGCTAAGAAAGGTGGCCAGCCCAGCCCAGAGACGGGCATCATCATCACTGCCTTTGGGATGCGCGGCGGCGTGGGGCAAACCACGCTAGCCGTCAATCTGGCGGCGGCGCTGCGCCGGGCCAGCCAGCAAGAGGTTTGCCTGGTAGACCTTTCCCCTTCTGGCGGGCAGGCGGTCATGCATATGCGGCTACAGGCCCGTTCCTCCTGGCTGGATTTACCCACCGAAAATGAGCTGGATTGGGCGGTGCTGAAAAATCGCCTCATCATTCATCCGTCTGGGCTGCGGGTGCTGGCGGCGCCAGCCAAGCCACAAGACCCTTCGGCCTTTTCCGGGGAGCGGGTGCATTATGTGCTGAATCTGTTGAAGCATCACGTCGCTTTTACGATAGTGGATGCGCCGCATGTCTATTCGCCCGCTTTCATTGAGGCGGTAACGATGGCCGACATGGGTTTACACGTCATTACGCCTGAGGTGGTTTCGGTGCAAACGGCCGTTCAGCTCAATCGTCTGCTCAATAAAGAGGGCATCAAGGTGAAGCGCAAATCCCACATCCTGAACCAGCACACCCCAGAAGCGCAGCTGCCCCAGGCCGCCGTCGAGCGCGGCCTCAATAACAAGATCGCCTTCCAGATAAGCTACGACGTAAACCAGCCGCGAGCCATTGCCCAGGGCGTGCCGCTGACGCTCACCGCTGCCAAATCTGGCCTGCCCAGCGTGGTGCGCCGGATGTCGGAAGCAATCTGGCAGCGCGTGTCCACCAAAAGTTTATAGTGGCTGGCGGTTTGTGGCTGGTTATCAGCCAGACTGCTGCGCTTGATTCAGTACAAAAGTTGATTCCTTGAACACCCTGATGGATTTCCCCGCCCTTGCCCTATTGGAATTTAGCAGCATTGCCGCCGGTATCGAGGCGGGGGATGCGATGGTGAAGCGTGCGCCGGTAAGCCAGATTCAGGCGGGCACGGTGCAGCCAGGGCATTATCTGGTGCTGGTAGCCGGCGATGTGGCTTCGGTGGAAGAGGCGTTTGCGGCAGGCAAGGAAACGGGCCAATCGGCCCTGCGCGATGCGCTCTTTTTGCCTAACGTGCATCCAGAGGTGGTCGCAGCCCTCGGCGGCAAGCGGCAGACAGCGCAGGCAGATGCCCTGGGCGTCATCGAGACGTTTAGCGTGGCCAGCGCCATTGTGGCCGCCGATGCAGGGGTAAAAGGAGCAGAAGTGACGCTGCTCCAGCTGCGCCTGGCGGATGGTCTGGGCGGCAAGGGGTTGGTCTATTTTCATGGCTTGGTGGCGGATGTGGCAACGGCCGTTTCCCTCAGCGCCGCCATTGCCCATAAACAGCTCGTCCGACAGATGGTCATCCCCCAGCTTCATGCGGAAATGTGGGAAAATGTGAATGGGAACGGCCGTTTTGGCCACCATTTTGGCTGGAAAGCAATGTAACAGTGAACAGTAATCGGTGAACGGTAATCGGTGAACGGTATATCGAAGGAACGGAAGCGCCAATTTTAGCCTGGAGCTTCAGAAGAAGATTTAGCCTGGGGCTTCATCCCCAGGAAGCGAGAATGTATGCAATTAGCGCGTGTTATTGGTACGGTGGTGGCGACCCAAAAATATGAAGGGCTCGCGGGAATCAAGTTCCTGGTGGTGCAGCCCTTGAGCAAAACGCAGGAGCCAGAGGGCCAGCCTGTGGTAGCGGCCGACGCCACGGCGCAAGCCGGACCAGACGCGCTGGTTTTCATCGTCGGCAGCCGGGAAGCAGCCGAGGCAATGCCGATCCCCTTTGTGCCGGTAGACCACGCCATCGTCGGCATTGTGGACGATGTGCAGCTCAATACACCCAATGCCTGAAGACCCGTCATTTACTTTTATGCTGAAATGTGCAGCTTATATCCATGCTGGTTTGTAGAACTGTTGCAAACTGCCTAAAGCATGGCAAAATTAGGCGAAAGGAGAAATGATGGCTAAACGAAAGTCAAAAAAAGACAAATCGGCGCAAAGCGGCCATGCCCTGCGCCAAAATGGGCTTCGGGCCTTTCAAAAAAAGATTATGATGCAGCGATTGCTGTATGGGAGCGAGCTTACAAACAGCAAGCAGCGCCACAAACGGCCGTTGCCCTGGCAGAAGCAAGATTTCGTCGCGCCATCATAAAGGCAGCCAGCGTCGAACCAAATCCAGATGCCACCCTGGCAGATCTGAAGCGCGCCGTCCAGCTAAAGCCAGACGATCCTTGCTACACTTACCACCTGGCCCTCACCCTGCACCGCCAGGGAGATATCAGCAACGCGCTGCCTCTCTACCAAAAAATTGCCGGGCAAAATAACAGCTATTCACAACGAGCTGCTTACCCGCTGGCGCTGAGCCTGTTGTAGCAGGGCCAAAATCCAGCTGCTCACCCTGTCTGGTCGGCATTAAGTGCAGATGAACAAGCGATGCTGTGCCTTAGCCCCAACGCGACCCGAACCGCTCCCGACACCGCCGAATGGCCTGTTTTGTGGCAGGTAATAGCCTCTTTGCGTAACGGCCGTTTAGACGAAGCTGAGCTGGCATTGCAACAAAACCTGGAAACCACCCAAACGCAGCAGCAAGCGATTGCTCATTATGCCCTGGGGCACCTCGCCGCCAGAAAAGAGGCCTGGGCCGATGCCCGACACCATTGGCAAGCCGCTTACGACAACGGTTTGCAGCCCCCACACCTGCAAAGCAACCTGGCTGAACTGTATTATCACCTGGCCGAAGATAACTTGATGGCCAACCAAACCGCCGAAGCCAGCCTCGCCGCCCAACAAGCTGCCAAACTGTATGAGGAACGGCCGTCTGCTTTCGACGAATTAGAGGCCCAAATCCATCAGCGGCAAGGCTTTCAGGCCGCCCAGGATGGCCAGTGGCAAACAGCCCTGACCCACTGGATCCAAGCGCGTAAACTCGATGGCAGCAGCTATCGGCTGGCCTACAACTTTGCGCTTACCCTGGAAAGATTAGAGCAGTTTGCCAACGCGGGCGAGGCATGGCGCGAAGCGCTGCGCCGCCGTCCCCGGCGCAGCGACCACCCCGACGCCGTTTCCGACGAACAGATTTCTCGCCTCTGGCAGCGCTCCGCTGAGGCGTACCAAAAAGCGGGCGAGTTCGACGAGGCTGTGCAGGTGTATCGTCACGCCGTTAAATGGAATGAACATGATTTAACGGTGCGCCTGGCACTGTCTACCAGCCTGATGAACAATGGCCAGATTCGCGCTGCTGAAAATGAGCTGCAACGGATATTGCAAATTGAGCCAAACCACGTTCCTGCTCTGATACAGCTTGGCGAATCGTTTGCTGCCAGTGATCAATGGCATACCAACATGCGAGCCGTACTCCCCTGGAAGCAGGCGCTGGCATTAGAACCACAAAACCAGCAGGTGCGGCAGCTTCTGGCAGATTTTTATGTCAACCAGGCAGAAATCGCCTATTCTTGGGACTCTTTTGACCGGGCGATCTCGCAATATGAGCTGGCACTGGAATATCAGCCGAAAAAAACACCCATTCTGGCCGCTCTGGGCAGCTGCTACCTGATGAAAAACGAGCGCCAAACCGCCCAGCAGTTTATTGATCAGGCGCTGGAACTGGCAACAGAGGATTTGGGTGTTTATGATCCAATTATCAAAGCATGGCTTGCGTTGGGCGAGATGGAAGAAGTGGAGCGGCTGGTGGTTCAGATGGAAACGGCCGTTCCCCACATCCCCTTCCAATTTTTCATGAATCTGGTCGTATTCTGCCTGGAAACAGGCCAACCAACCACTCTGCATTCCTGGCTAGAGAAAGCCGTGGCGCTGGCGCCACCCTCCGAAAACCTGTTGTTAGCCATTGGCGAAATGTTAATGATGATAGGCGACCCAGTCATAACCCGCGACTATTTGGAAAGAGCCATCAAAGCTAAACAAGAACCAGCCTCCGCTTACCTTGCGTTAGGCATGTTGGCTATCCGCACCGGCGACCCTGATCTGGCAGAAAACCATTGGAATAAGGCAGAAAAGTTGGCCCGCAGCAAAAAAGATTTTGCCTTGCTAGATACAATTAATGAAACGCGCCAAATGTTTGGCAGCCCATTTGGCGCTTTATTTGGTGGGCTAAAGGGGGGAGCCGGCCTGCCTAACTTGTTGGATTTGCTAAACAGCGTAGAAGATTTTGAAGAGATATGGGATGACGGCGAAGAATGGGACGATGACGAGGAGTGGGATGATTATGAATGATTCTAACCTGGGTGCGGAAACGGCCAAATCCGCCCGGCGTACCGGCCAAAGGGAACCCAATCTTACCAGCAGCGACCCATATACGGTGCTAGGTTTGCTGCGCGGCACTTCAGAACGGGAGGTGAAACGGGCGTACTTTGAACTGGTACGCGCCTATCCTCCAGAAGAAAAACCGGACGCTTTTAAGCTGATTCGGGCCGCCTATGAAAAACTGCGTACGGCCGATATAAAGGCGGAAACAGACCTCTTTCTCTTTCAGCCGCCGCCTGCCTGGGAGCCACGCCGCCGCAAAGCCAAGTTAAATCTGGCAATTTCGTCCGACATCGTCTGGCATTTGTTGCAAACGCATGGCGATCTGGCCAAACAGACCATTCGGCAGATTTCCGACCCGTCAAGCTATGAGTGAACGACGCCAGGTATGGCAAACACTATCCAACCTGATTTCGCGCCTGGAGCAGGATATTGAACAATTGGGAAACGGCCGTACCGGCACCCCAACCCCAACCTTGGAAGGATTAGAAAAAGAGGTGCGCAAGCTGGGCAAGGTGCAGTTGAAGGCCAATACGCTGGCCGAAAACCAGTTAACCCAGGCGGAGCAGCTGCTTGACAACCTGAAACGAATACAGGTTGAAGAGGAAACAACCCGCGAAGCGTTGATTGCCCAACAGACAGCCGCCGCCCGTCACGAGCTGCTGCTGGCCTTTTTACCCGCTTTAGACAGCATAGAACATGCCCTTAGCAGCGGGCAGCGCTATCTGGGCCGACGTGACAAAGCGGCTCAAAATCCCAACCTTTCACCAACCCAGGCGCAGCTGGTATCCCCGGCAGACCGGGCGATGTTGAGTGGCTGGCTAGACGGTTTGTCGCTGACTCGAGACAGGCTGCTGGCTGTTTTGGAAGCTGGTGGCGTTACGCCTATTGCTGCTGTAGGGCAGACTTTCGATCCATTTTTACACCGGGCGGTGGGGGTAACGGTCGTTGCTGCTCTGCCTCCTGGAACAGTTGTGGCGGAAGAACGCACGGGGTATCAATCGGAAACGGCCGTTTTGCGCTTTGCCGATGTTGTTGTTAACCGGCCCAAGGCTTGATCGCTGCGATTAAAAACCTGAAGCCGATTACTCAGGTGCAAGGCATTGGCTGCAGGCGTTTCAATTGGTTGGAATCGTTTGGCCAGTGCCTCGCACCACTCGGGCTTAGAAGTTACAAAGTTACAAGGAATATTCTGAAATGAGCAAAATTATTGGCATTGATTTAGGTACAACCAATTCGACTGTAGCTATTACCCGCAGCGGTATCCCCCAAATATTGCCACATGGAGCAGAACGAATTATCCCCTCCGTGGTAGGGTACGATGAAGAAAACGGCCGTTGGCTGGTGGGCACCCCCGCACGTAACCAATATATCCTGGCGCCAGAAAACACCGTACGCTCCATCAAACGCCAAATGGGATCAGAAATGCGGGTGACGCTGGGAAAACGGCCGTTTTCACCCCCGGAAATTTCGGCCTTCATCCTGCGTGAACTCAAAACCATTGCCGAAAGTCACCTGGGCAGCGAAGTAAGCGAAGCTGTCATTACCGTGCCGGCCTACTTCACCGACGCCCAGCGCCAGGCTACCATTGATGCAGGCCAGATTGCCGGCCTCAACGTGCGCCGCATCATCAATGAACCAACCGCAGCCGCCCTCGCCTACGGCCTCAACATGGCCGAAGACCAGCTGGTACTTGTCTACGACCTCGGCGGCGGCACCTTCGACGTCTCCCTGGTGGAGCTGATGGGCGGCATTGTGGAAGTGCGGGCCAGCCACGGCAACACCCAACTGGGCGGCGACGATTTCGACGAAAAGCTGGCCCAGGCATTGGCAGACCGCTTTGCAGAAGAACACAATCTGGATTTACGCCAGAATCGCCGCGCCTGGGCCCGGCTGCTCCGCGCCGCCGAAACGGCTAAAATCACCCTCTCATCCCATCCATTTACCTGGATAAAGGAAGAATACCTGGCAGAAAAAGAGGGCGTCCCGCTGCACATGATGTATGAAATCAGCCGCCAGGAGTTTGAAGAAACAATCGAAGCGCTGCTAGATATGACGCTGGAGTCAGTCGATCAGGTATTGGCCGAAGCAAACGTGACCGAAGATGAAATTAATCACGTCTTACTGGTTGGTGGCTCCAGCCGCATTCCAGCTGTTTGGGAACTGCTGGCAAATCGGTTAGGCATCGAGCCGCAAATGAGCGTCAACCCGGATGAGGTAGTTGCTTTAGGCGCAGGCGTACAGGCAGCTATCATTGCCGGAGAGGCAATCGACGCTATTTTGGTGGATGTAACCCCGCACTCATTAGGCATTGCTGTAGCCGAAGAGCGGTTTGGTATGCTCATCACGGATATTTACAAGCCGCTTATTCGGCGCAACAGCGCCATCCCTACCACCCAGGAAGAGATTTTCAGGACCATTCACCCTAACCAGGACACCATCCAGATTGAGATTTATCAGGGCGAGCTGCCCACTGCTTCAGACAACAGCTTGCTGGGTACCTTTAAGATTCATGATTTGCAGCCGCCTGCACCTGACGAACATGCTATGGTAACGGTACAGTTCGATCTGAACCTGGACGGCATTTTGACAGTAACGGCGCGTGATCGACAAACGGGGAAGCAGGAAAATATCACCGTGGCGGCTACCAAAGCCCGCTTAAGTGAAGCAGAAATACTAGCTGCCACGCTTCACCTCACCGATATGGCGCTTGAATCAGTTGAGGATGGGTTACCTCAAATGCCAGAAACAGACGTTTTGCTGGCTAAAGCAGATAAATTGATCGCTGATATGACCACTGATGAGGAAAATCGGGCCCTGCTGCGCTCTCTGGTGGAGGGCATTCGCCAGGCAAACCAGGAAGGGGATGGGACACAGGCGGCCAATCTGGAAGATGAACTGCTGGATGTGCTGTTTGACCTGGAAGCATAAAGCGTAAGGTGAAAAAGGTTGGCTTACGCTTAATACTGGGCTGGCCACACGGGATCAATTTGCGGGAGAAACGGCCGTAATCGTCAGATTATCAAACGCAATATCCGTATCCCCCCCTTCAAAAGCCGTAGCGGCAAAACCAGCAAACCCGGCTGAATAACCGATGTCTTCAATCTCCGCCATAAATTGGCCATTGACATACAAAGCCAGGTAATTGCCCAGGCAAACGGCTCGTATGGTGTTGCTCGCCTGGCCCTGATTAATAGCTGGACTGGACGTCCAATCCACCAATCTATTCACACTGTCCCCTTCCCCTTTGGCAATGCTGTAAAAACCATCCCCGCTGATCAGAAAGTAGTAGCCATCTCCATTATTGTCGATATTGGCGCGGCACATCACCCCGTAGGCGTTGTTTTCATAGGACGAATGCTGGGTAGAGGTTACTTCCAGCATCACATCGGTGTGTTCAGCCGCATTGAGACCCCATACGTAACCACCATCTTCTGTCTGCACGCGATAGGCGCCATCTACCACCTGAAAATCCATCCCTTCTGCGGTAAAGGCTTCCCAGGCGCTCGGTTCGCTGAACGACTCGGTTAGCAGCACCTCCCCCGCCACATATTTTTGCGACGGAGACGGGCCACCACAGGCCGCCAACAGCAAAATGATCGTCAGCAAAACCGCCAAACGGTACAATTTTCGATTCATAATCGACTCCTCAACACAGCAAATGTGCCAGAATTATTTCTAAGCCAATTTTAGGCCGGGCAGGGCGTAGGGAATGTAAACGAGGCCGAGGGGATTGCCGCTTTTGAGCATGTGCAGGCGCGCCCCACGCACCGCTTCGCCCAGGGTTTGCCCCGCAAACAGAAAGCGGCGCAGGCATTCTTCGGCAAATTGGGTGGCGATTGGCTCAAAGATGGTGATCTCGGTGCCGATGACGCCCGCCGCGCCGCTGGTCTCCACAAAACCGCTGACAAAATCCAGGGCGCGTTCCGGAGTAATTTGGGTGGTGTGGCAGCCGTTGATGAAGACAAGCGGCCGTATTTTTTGCCAACGAATGCGCCGTGACCGCAAATTGCCCCGCGTGAACCAGTCGCCATCTTTGCTGCCCAGGCTGAGGTAGGGAAATCCTTTCTCCGACATGCCGCCGTGGCAGTAGAAGTAAACGATCTGAGATTCGGTTGCTTTGAGCATATCGAGCGCTTTGTCGCTGCTGTCGGCATGTTCCCAGCCAATGCCCATTTGCTGGAGACGCTGCTCGTGAGGCAGTCGCTCCTTAAAGTTCGGGTCTGTAGAAACAGAGACCGCCATCCGGGGCGGGCTGCTACCACCAATCTTCAAAGGTGCATCCGGGGCCGATTTAACAGACATCGGCATCCCCAAAAAATGACGGAAACCCCAAAAACCGCTGGGGCAAACGGCCAGTTCATCGTTGTAACTAGGGCAGTTGCCCTGGAAGCAGGCACATTCCTCCAGCGGCTTGTCGCTTTGCAGCGCCGCCACAAATTCAGGGCAAAGCGAATAAGCGCCTGGCACTTTGCCATCCAGAAACGGATAATCGTAAAACATGGCGGCAGGAATAACGATTTGGGCCGTTTCTTTGGTGGCGATCTGCACCTGGCCCGGCTTCACCATCCAATCCATTAAATCCCACACCTTGTTAGCATCTCCCGCCAGCGGGCTGATGAGCGCATCGAAAGCCCGGTAGCCGTTTTTAGCCATATCCAGCAAATCGGTCTGGAGCTTTTTCATATCTAGCGTGCTGCCATATTGATACTTTTTGCCAGGTTTGTACGCTTCTTCATCCCCCCAGGCGGCTTTTTGCAGCGCCCCACGCACCCAGCTTTGCAAATTGGCCACGGCGCCTTCGCCCAGGCTGGCATCATTTTTGAAGTCTTTGCTGCCCATGAAGCGGAAGCCATGTGTGCCATTGCCGTTGTCGTTGACCATGATGCTGAGGATATTTTCGCCCATCGCCACCAGCTGTTCGCTGTCCAGGCTTTTGGAGAGGGTATAGTCGGCGGTGTGCCACAACATGCGGTACGGCCGTACCGCCGGAGCAGCCGCCACGCGGGTCACAATGAGGTGGGATTGGACGAGGCTGTTTTGGTAATAGATGTTGCAGCGAAGACGGCCGTATCCCTCCCCACGCATCGTGCGCACGGCAAAATAAAGTCGTTGATCCAAAATCTCATCCGACACGCCAGCTGGTTCGTCAGCCCGGCGAGTCACCACAACTTCGCCGGTGGGGACGAGCTGAATTTCGCCCACCTCTGCCCCGGTTAGGGCAATCTCGCCGTCATAGGCAAAGAGGGCAATCTTCAGGTGGGCTTCGGGCGGCAGCTTGTCGGTGGGCAGGGCGATTGCTTCCTGGGCCAGCCCTTCGGCCATCAGATCGCCAATTTGCAGCCAAAAGTAGTGGGGCTGGGCAGCGGGCAGCGGGGTGTTGAAACTGTCGATGAGCTGTGTGGGCGTGTTTTCAGGGGCAAAACCGGTGTTGACGTAGCGAGACGGCCGTTCCTCTGGCAGCTCAATCCCTTTGGCCGGAGAAGCCATCTCTAAATCTGCATGACGCACAATTGTTTCCAGCCGCTCGATGACAATTTGCAGGCTGGTGGGATCGGTTGCGTTTTGCTGCAGATAGGTGGCATCCCCTTCGTCCAGATCGGGGTAGGCGGCCAGGGCGGCGGCGGGTTCTTTTTGAAACAGGGCAAAAAAGGTGGGATCGTCACGCAGGTGCAGGACCATTTGCAGGCGGGGAGGATTTGGTGATCCACTGGGTGGGGGTGGTGCAGACGGCCGTTCCGGCACCGGTATGTTAAATCGTTGGGCAACGGCCGTCAGGCTGGGCCAATCCGTGATTTTGTCCTTGAGATAACGGCCGTCGAACCTGTCCAGGCCCGGAAATTCAGCCAGAACGGCGTCTGGGTCTTGCAAAAAACGGCTAAAAAAAGCGGCATCGTTGAGCAGCCGCGTCACAATCTCTGCGCGAATCTGTTGGGAATCAGCCATGTTGCACCTGTCTATGAATATGTGTTGGCACTCTTGTTAGAAAAAAGGGTGGCTGGCTGGCGACAGGTAGCTGTAAAATAGCACACTGGCAGCCAGCCACCCTTTTGTTTATTCACGCCCGCCCGCATCACCGTAGGGTCCCATAGCGGTTTGATCACGCCCGGCAATCTCGCCAGATTCTTTGCGTCCCATCTCGTCAATGGCCAGCTTTTTGGAACGGCCGTCCAGGAACCAATCTACCGTAAAGTTTTTGGAGATGCGCACCTGGAGGTTGAGATAGAGAAAATAGCTGAAAAAACCGATAAACAGGCCGATGCCGTACCCACCAAAAAGGTCGGTTGAGGCAGGGAAGAGGGCCAAAATGGCGCCGCCACCCAAGATACCAATGACGGTGGCCAGATCGCTAAACTGCACGTCGCCGGTGCGGTAGCGATTGATGTAATAAACCAGCCAGCCAATAATGGCCCCAAAGCCCAATGCGCCAAAAATTTGCAGGCGGGTTGCTGCTACGATTGCTTCATCCATAAGTCGTTCCTCCTGTTGAACGATGGTAAAAAAATTACGATGAACGTTGTTGAACCCGGCGCAGCTGCTGCCGCCAGGCAAAATGGACAGAAAAGGCAAAAACCAGGGCAATAAAAAAGGGGATGAGCCGCGTGGCGCTGGTGAAGGCGTAGATGAGCCAGGCAAACCAGCCGGTAAAAATGGCCACAGCGAGCAGGTTGAAATACGGCCGTCTCTCTGTTTGCCATTTTTGCAAAAAGGCTTTAAACCAACGCAGGACTCTTGAAGAATCGCCCGCTGCCTCAGCCTTTTGTGGTGAACGCTCCCGCACTGGACGCTGATCGACAAGCAGGACGAGCAGCCATCCCCACACCAGTCCAGCGCCAATTATTCCTGCAACAATCACTTTTTTCTCCGAGCGTTGAAATAATGGTGACAGGATAGCATAGGGCAAGAAGGGAGACAAGAAAATTGACGATTTACGGTTTACGCTTTACGATTGGGGCATGTATATCGGACGTGTTTCAGGGACGGTGGTAGCCACTGTTAAACATGCGGCATTTAACGGCCGTAAACTGCTCATTGTAGACAAGCTGGGTGAAGACGGGCAGCCCAGCGGCGGCTACGATATTTGCGTAGACACAGTTCAGGCAGGCTTGGGGGACAAGGTGCTGGTGCTTGACGAAGGCAACGGCGCTCGCCAGGTGCTCAACCTGAAAACCGCTCCCATTCGCGCCGTCATCGTCGGCATCGTCGATGATGTGGCCATCCCCAAATAATTCCCCATAGGTTTCATTATTCTGCAGGGAAGATTGTATCTACCACAGCCAGGATAAGGTCTAGTTCTGGACCGCGCACAATGAGGGTTTCTTGCTCGGATTGGTAAAGACAGATCAGTTCGGCCTCCCCTGGCCAACATTCCCCGCCACTGGTTTGCAGTTCACCGCTGCTGCCAAACAGGCGCGTAGGGTAATTGGGGTAAAGCGCGGCAAACTCGGTGCTGTCCTGCGGAGTGTCCCAAACAGCGTGCAGAGCCATGAGGAAGCTGCCGTCGGCGTCATTGCTGTAGATAGCAAACCGGTCGCCACCCCAGCCGGAAACGGCCGTTTCTACCTGCGTCTCATTCAGCTGCTGCGCCAAATATTGCCCCAGCATAAACTCACCCAGCACAGATGTCTGAACCAACGCCCAATCATCCCCCAAAACTGGCTCTAAATTGGGCAGCGTCACCAGCAAAGGCCCCTCATCTGCCAGATACTTTTCCGGGTGCAAAATCTGCTCGGTCGATTGGGGCAAATGGGCCCAGGCGGCGTCCAGCGCCGGATACCCCCCATTTTCAAAGAGAAAGCGGGCAAAATTGAGGCCGAATTCGTAGGGGAATAGCAGCCGATTGGCTACAGCTGGTGGCGCATCGGCCAGGGCTGCTGCGTTAATGGTATAGGTTTGGGGGACAACGGCCGTTTCCAGCGGCAGGTAGCGGGCAATTAAAAAGTTCTCCTGCACCACCGTCGCTTCCCCCTCACTCAGCGCCGCCAGCGCCAACGCCTGGTCCAGCGTCAGCTGGCTGCTAACCAGCTCGTCCAATCCAAAATTCTGAGCCTGAATCAGGTAAAGCAGCTGCCGCACATAACCTAACTGCGCCAGCGCCGTGCCGTTATCTTGCTCAAACAACAGCATTTCGCGAGAGAGTTGTCGGTACAAAGCGGGCGTTGGCTCACTGTACAGCGCTTGCAACAGCGCCTCATAATCAAAATCTGACTCAGCAAAATCAAATGCCTGGCCCAAAAGCCCGGAAGCAGCCCACAACTCACTGTTAGCCAGGGCTGCGGCATCTGCCAGCTGCACCTGCCGCAGCTGTGCGCCAGAAACCACCAGCTCGCTGACGCCATTGGGAATGGGCAGCTGGCGCAGGCCGCTCACCAACCTGTTGATGTTGCCGCGCAGGGTGTCACTGGTCTCGTTGAGCAGACGGTTGGCGGTGTCGGCCAGGGCCACGGTAACCGTGACTGTTGCCTGGCGGCTGCTGACGCCTTCGCTGTTAACGGCCGTTAGCTGAATCACGTATTCGTTCGCCTCGGCAGGTTCCCAGGGGGAAACGGCCGTAAACAAGGTCTCATCCCGTGGCAGATACGTTTCCACCGGCTCATCATTGATGGCCAGATTCACCGAGGCGACACCTTTGGGGTCGGTAGCTACCAGAACGATGTTGATCGAATCGCCGAGGGAAAGGAGACGGCCGTTTACCGGGGACAAAATCGCCACTTCCGGCGGCTGGGAGAGGACCGCCTCCTGCTGGCTTTGCAGCGTGGTGATCGTCTGGCTGGCGGCGTCGAGCTGATCGGTGAGGGCATTCACCTCTTGCTGGCTGCGCACCAGCTCGCCATCCAGCAGCAGCGTGCTGGATTCGGCCGTTGCCAGAGCATCGGCCGTAAAGGCGCGGGTTGCTTCGGCGGCTGCCAGGTTAAGTTCGGTTTGGGCCAAATCTTGCTGGAAAGCGGCCGTTTTTGTCTCCAGCGTATCCCGCTGCTGCACCACCGTTTGCCGACCCTGAAACAGGAAGACAAAAGCAGCCAGCAAGACAAGGAGCAGCATCAACAAGGTAAGGACAAGGCCGGTAAGAGAGGTTGTTTTCATGCAAAAAGTCCAGTGTGGAAAAGTTGCCTGTTGCGGCGCGTGCAGCTGTTGTAGAACAGGGCGATTTTAAAAGTAATCATGTGTGGAGAATCCTACACGAGGATAAATCGCGGGTCAAGCATATTTTTGTGAAAGAAACCAACCGGAGGTTACGACAGGCAAGCGGTGGATCAAAAAAGGGCAGCAGCCGAAGCTGCTACCCTTTTTATCGTTCAAAACTTAACGCCGTTTTTCAGATTTGTCCAATCTTGAAGATTGGGCCAATCTCAGCCAGTAACTTTTAGACGGTTACTTAGTATGGCAAAGTTGAATCATACAGAGGACCATCGTCAACTGCTTTGCCAAAAGCGCCCAGGCTGCGCGGAACCGTTACCAGAACCTCGCCACTGCAGCTGCCGCCATTGCCGTCGGTTGCGGTGAAGAAGATGTGGTAAACACGGCCGTTGCCGTTACCCATCCGCTCGGCCCGCACATAGGCGGTGTCTGTGCCCACACCCATGCCGTCTGGCGCAGTGAAGCCGCTGCCAGGGCCAAACACAGGCTCATCCTGGAAGATGGCGTCGATCAGAATAGAGACAGCATCCCCATCCGGGTCGGTTACGCCCAGGACGTTGATGGCCACAAACTGACCGTTCGGCGGCCACAAAACGGCCGTGCTGGGGTACGCATCCCCACAGAACGGCGCTTCGTTTGGCGTGGTCAGGTTCAGCCCAACAATCACCGGGTCGTGGTCGGAGGAGCGGTACGCATTCGGTTCGTACAGCGCTTGCTGGGCGGGCTGCTTGAAGGAGGTGTCGTAATCCAGAATGTCTGGCTCATCGGCGTTGATATGCCATTCCGTTGCGCCAGTCACCTGAGGCGTCAGGCTGCTGCTGGACAGCGCGTAATCCAGATAACCTACCTTGCCATCAAAGACATACCCGTAAGCAAACTCACCTCCGTAGGCAAAGATCAGATCGGTATAATCGTCACTTGTACCCAGCACACCATCTGGCCCGGCCAGAATGGCGTTGATCGGGTCTTCTTTATCGTAGGAGTTCAAATCCCCGATGATGAGCACATCTGGGTCGCCGCTGCCGGTGGGGTCAGTGGCCAGCCAATCGACCATCGCTTCGGCGGCCAGCAGGCGGGTGATGTTACAGTTGCCTGCCCCATCGCCCAGGTCTGGGTCGCCTACATCGTCACAGGCAGAACCTTTGGATTTGAGGTGATTCACCGCCACCGTTACGACGCCACCACTGCTGTTCTCCATAAAGCTTTGGGCCAGCACAGGTCGATTCTTGGTGTCGTTGAAACGAGCATCGACTGAACTATCCAGCACGGCAAAACTGCCATACGGGGTTACGGTTCCCGGTTTGTAGATGAAAGCCATCCGGATGGCATCTGTGCCAATTGCCCCAGTTGCAATGTAGTCATACGTTCCTACGCCAAGTAGATCGTTAAGACCACTTACCAAGTCTGCAGTTGGCACATCGCCGGGATGGTTTTCAATCTCAATCAGGCCAACAACGTCGGCGTTGATAGCTGCCAGAGCGGCAATGATTTTGGTGCGCTGACGTGTCAACTCATTGGCGTTATCAGCACCACGACATTCCTGATTGCCAGCCGGACCACAGATGAAAGCGCCGGTGTCAATCGTGGTGAAGTAGTTCAACACGTTGAAGCTGGCAACTGTCATGGTGCCACCTACTGGATCGGGCGCAGCGGTGCGCGGGTTCACGGAGGTATAGTTGGCACCCTGAACCGGATGTACCCGGTAGAGGCCAAAGGTGTTGTCCATGACGCCAGTAACACCCTGGACCAGATCGCCACCCCGGAAGGTGTTGGTCAGGTCAAAGATGTCGCCGTTGGGATGGATGGCGGGGTCTGGATTCTGGGAAGAACGGCCGTCATCCAACGTAATCCGGGCCAGCGCTTGTTCTGCCGCCAGAGCAATGGCAGCGGCACCGGGTTCTACAACGGCCGTTGGCGTATGCTGCCGATCGGTGGTTAGAACAATCTCGCCAAACCGGTCAAAGTTGAAATATTCACTAATAACCAGACTCTGCGGGAAAGTGACCAGCATCCCTTCATACCGTTCAAAGTCTGCAATTTCACTGACTGGCAGCAGAACTTCGGCAGGTGTCGGCAAGGGGACCGAAATGTTGCAGAGTGCAACTTCCGTATTGGTCAGCTGCGTCATCAGAGACGCACCGCCGGAAGTGCTAAATTCTGCAACCGTGCCCAGTACCCGAACAAGATTGCCCACAGCGACATCTGTGGTGGCCGCAAAGATAAAGATACCTTCAGAGGTAGTCGGATCGGCATCGGCGTCGCTATCTTCTTCCTGCACGTAGAAACCATTCAGGTCGCCGTTGTCGGGTGAGGCATTGTTTTGGAAATCGCCCACGACCACGCCTTCGATGACAACCATGCTGCCAACCAGCGGACTGATCAGACCGCTGCCCTGAACCTCATGAATAAAGGTGGCCGGATCGCCGCAAATGCCGATGACCTCGTCGTCATCATCGTCATCGTCGTCAAAACCGCTGTTGCGGGGATTGGGTGCGGCTACGTCAAAGTCGGCGGCATTGTTATCTGTGTCCTGGTTGCCGGCATCTTTTCTAATAGCGGCCGTTGTATTGCTCAAAGCGGCCGTTGCGCCACTGCCCTCAAAGCAGTTGGCCGTGCCATATCCTACAAAGTCAACCAACGAGGCGTCTCCCAGCGGACAAGCCCCGCTCAGGCCAATCGAACTGTTCACCAAGGCAACCTTGCCACTACCCGCGGCCATTGCAATCGTTCCAACTGCATCTGGCGTGGGCAAGGAGACAGAGCCACCTGAACCGGCAGCTTGCTGTATCAAATAGTAACTGCCGGGGGCCATCGTGCCACTCAGCGAGGTCACTTGCCAGGAAGTGCCTGCAGCTGAAGCATATTGAACTGACCAGCCGGTAATGTCTACCGGATCATTCCCCGCGTTGTACAGCTCAATAAAGTCGTGGGTCAGGGTGGCCCCGCTGTTGCCGCCGCCGCCATAAACCTGGCTAATGACAACTTTTGCTGGCCCGCCAACTTCTGGCACCAGGACATTCACAGCGCCTGGGGTGTTCAACGCCTCGCCAGGGTCTGGCGTGCCGGTGAAACCGGGCAGGCCTTCGCCGTCAAAATCGTTCAGCGCCCAATCTGCGGCACTGTCTGTATCAACACCATCGGGGATGCGGGAAGCGCCACCAGGCGTAAACGCATTGCCGCCAAAGCCAGGAGCTAAAACCGTCGTGGCGTAGGTGCGGTCGTCGACGCCGCCGTCGCTAACGGCCACATCATCAACGATGCTGCTCCACGGTGTTGCGTCTAAAACACCATCGTCGTCGGTGTCGAGATCATTCCCGGCACTGCCAGAAAAATCTTTAACCAACAGCAGCGTCAGCGTACCATTTTCAAAAACATTGCTCAGGAAACCGGTTGTCCAATAGCCGTCGGCATTGGTTGTACCCACCTGAATCGCGCTGTCGATGACCCCGGCACCTGCACCATCTCCCTCAATTTGCAGCAAGGTGTAGTCAGAGTAATCGGTATTGGCATCACCAAGAATCTCTACAAACTCATGGGTGTCTGTGCCAACATGGTTAAAGACAAATTCGTTAATGATAGGTTCGGCGGGTTCAACAGTACCGGCAAAGCTCTGACCGGTGTTAACAGCACCGAACGTTTCCGGCTGTTCAACTGTCCAGGCAAAATCTTCATAGGCGGTGCCGTTGCCTTCCAGCTGCAGGGAGTAGCCAACAGGGCCAGTTCCGGGCTGACTTACGCCAATATCAACACTGGTCATACCGGCGGCAGGGCCATCCAAGGCGTCGAAGACGCCTTCATAGCTCAGAAACTGGATGACAGTGTTTGCAGCGTCTACCAACGCCATACCATCAGGCGCGCCGTTTTGGATGCCGTTGGTTGGGTAAGAAACAAAAACGACGCCATACCCATTTTGTAGATTGGGTATGGCGCCGCTCAGGGGGGTGGTGGTATAGGCTGAACCGTTGGCTCCATTGTATAACACCAGGCTCCAGCCAGTCAGGTCTGTTCCGGCTGGCCCAGCAATTTCAATCGCTTCGCCCACATCGGTTCCGGTGTTGTCATAATGTATCTCATTGATAAAAACAGTTGTTTGCGCAAAGACGGGAATGCTCATTGTCAAGAGCAGCGTCAGGAAGATGACGGCCGTTAATGCGCGTATACGACGTGTCGGTTTCATAAAATCTCCTTTCATATCTACTATATCTATCTACATCTCGCTGATAGGGCAACCATGCCATAGAAAGCTTCTGTATGCTTACAAGCAGCTAATCTTCATTAAATCGAAATCGTTCTTAGACAAGCTGGTATAAGCCTAGACAGCGCTAAACGCACCTTGCTATGTTGCTATTTCTTGCTGTTTTCGATGGATTACCTCCTTATTTGCAATCTGCCAGCTGCGGGCAAACCAAACAGCAAAAACCACCGGAAGTGGGGGTTGCCATTTTGTGCCGTTATTTTGTTTAATTTTCTCCCGGAGAGAGACGCAAGGGAAGCAGCAAGTAGCCAAAACAATTGTACTTGATACCCACTTACATGCTAACTTACGGGATCGCTTAAGGCGCGGAGTTTTCACCAGGATTCTGGCTTGAGCGCAGCTTTGCTGAGGGCTGCCGTCTTCTGCCTCACACCTCTTTACTGTACCGGTCGCAACCAGTTCCCTCTGGCACGGCGGCCTTGTGTCATACTGGCCGGCTTAATGCTGCCCCAACAGGCGCAGGCGCAGTGCGGCTCCTCGGCTTCGTCGTGCAGAAACTGCCACGAAATTCAGAAAGAAATGCCGGTCAACGCCAACGGCACGAACTGGCACGAAGCCCACTCGTTTGGTGACTTTTGTGAATTTTGCCACGCCGCAGACCTGGCCGAACGTGACGATGTTTACGCCGTGGCCCTGGGCGTGACAATTGATTTTGAAACGTTGGAAAATAACAGCGTCACCGTGCGCCACCGGGACACAACTAAACAGGAGCGCATCAGCGTGGACCAGCTGCTACATTACCTGCAAGACCAGCTGCAAGGAACGTATGCAAATCCTGACCTTACTGCATGAATCCTCACAAAAAACGGCCGTTTGTGAGCCAGATCACGGAAAATGTGAGCAAGATATGAATAATGCAAAGAAACACAGCACAATGAACGTCAAAGAAATAAGCATAAAATCAACCTGCAAGATGAGGAGTTATATTTATGAACAAGCCCAATCGACTTTTTTTTCTCTGGCTGGCCGCTTTAAGCTTGCTTCTTTTGGCGGCTTGCCAGGGTCAGACCGACACGGCCCCGGCTTTATCCGAAAATAATGAGGCTCCGGGGGAGGAAACGGCCGTTCCCGCCCCAACCGACGCGCCAGAACCATTGGCCGTAGCCACAGAACCAGAATTTGAGCTGGGCGACGGCCAAATCAGGCTGGCCAACGGCACCATCCTCTTCACCAGCGACGACCGCAGCAGCAGCCTGGAATCGCTCACCCGCAGCTGGAACACCAACTGGGAGCGCCGCACCATCAGCACCGAGGATTTACTCTCCGGTGGGCCGCCCCGCGACGGCATTCCCTCCATCGACGACCCGCAGTTTGTCCGCCCCGCCGAAGCCGAAGAGTGGCTGGCGGGCAACGAGCCGGTCATCGCCGTAGAATTTAACGGCGACGCCCGCGCCTACCCGCTGCAAATTCTGACCTGGCACGAAATTGTCAACGACACCGTGGGTGGCGTGCCGCTCATCGTCACCTTTTGCCCGCTGTGCAACTCCGCCATTGTGTTCGACCGGACACTGGATGGCGAGCCGGTAGAGTTTGGCACCTCTGGCCTGCTGCGCAACTCCGACCTGGTGATGTACGATCGCCGCACCGAAACATTGTGGCAGCAGTTCACTGGCGAAGGGCTCATCGGCGACAAGGCGGGTGAGCGGCTCACCTTTTTACCCTCGGCCATCATCAGCTTCGACAACTTCAAAGAAGCGCATCCAGACGGCGTTGTTTTGTCACGGGAGACGGGGTTTGGTCGCGCTTACGGCCGTAATCCCTACGCCGGGTACGACACCATTGGCAGCACACCCTTTTTGTTTCGCGGGGAGATAGACGGCCGTTTACCCGCCGTCGCTCGCGTGGTCACCGTTTCCCTGCCGGATGGCATCGATGTCGCTTATCCGCTGGACATCTTGTTTGACCAGGGCGTCATCAACGACGTGCAGGGTGAGCAAAATCTGGTGGTCTTCCACGTTGGCGGCACCGCCAGCGCCCTGGGCGCCGCCGTCATCGCTGATGCCGAGGATGTGGGCGCGACCGGCGTTTTTGATCCGGTGCTGAATGGGCGACGGCTCACCTTCCGCAAGGATGGCGACACCATTCTGGACAACGAAACGGGCAGCGGCTGGAACATCGTCGGGCAGGCGATTGAGGGCGAACTGGCAGGGCAGCAGCTCAGCCGCCTCGTCCACGGTGACCATTTCTGGTTCTCCTGGGCCGTATTTCGGCCGGAGACGATTATTTATTCAGAAGATGGTAATTGGGTAATTACTCAATTACTTAATTACCCAATTACCCCTAAACAAACCATGAGGAAGCCAATCCCCCTTTGAACTGCATCGCCACAATGGGTAAAATCAGACCCATGAACAAATTGATGCGCTTTGTTACCGGCTTTTTCCTGCTCTTCATCACCCTGGCTGCCAGCTGCGGCCAGGAACCCCCTCTGGAAGAGGCAGACGACACGAACCCAACCCGCACTGTTGACCCGGCTGAAACGGCCGTTTCCACCAACAATACCCCGCTCCCCCCGCCCGCCATCGCCACCACGTTGCCCACCAACACCCCCGCCGTCGCCGAAGAAGCAATCAGCGACGCCGACAGCATCATGCCATCCCCCACTGATGGGGAAGGAGCGCTGATCAGCCTGACGCTGGCGAGCCAGGTGGGCATCTTGCTCGATGAGTATCCAGAAGCGATGCGGGACGCCGTGGCCGAGGCAATCAGCGCCGAATCGGACGCCTTCTGGAAAGAGTTGGCCCAGCGGCAGGTGGCGCTCACCTACAATCGGCTGCACTTTCGGCCGTTTTTTTACGCAGGCAAAGGGCAGCTGCCCCTGCCGCCCCAATCCCTGTGGCACATTGAGCTAACCGGCGAGCCAGAACGCCAAACCATCAACAACCACGACCTCATCCTCATCGCCTACACCTTTAGCAGCACTCTGCTCACCGGGCTGGACCAGCCCGCCCTGGCCGAACCTGCCCTGGCCAACATCGGCGGTATTTGGGATGAACCGTTTATTTTACCGCCCGACCCCACCCAGCTGCTCCAGCGCACCGGCAACGCCTGCCTCAACGAAGGCGGCTTCCCGCCCAACAGCTACGATTCGGAAAACGTCGATATTTTTTACGACTACAGCTGCACCGCCGACAGCGGCGGCGCGGCGGGCTGCCATCGCACCACCCTGCCCACGCTCTCCTGTTTGCAGGCGCTAAATGGGGCGGTGGGGACGCTGGAAACGGCCGTACGCTTCGAACGTCTGCCCTGGGATGCCGATCTGGCCGACCAGATTCGCATCGGCGAAGTCGTTTCAGACGACGCGCCCGACCTCACCGTGGTGAGCGAAGATTTGCAGAACTATCGCATCGTTTACCGCTACTTCCCCAGCAACTCCTGCGCCCTGGCCGAAGGCTGCGTCAACGGCTCTGGCTGGCGGCGGCTGCTCCAGTTCGACGCCACCGCCCACAATCTGGGAGCTGCCCCGCTGCACATCGGCCCCGTCGTCGCCGAAAATCCGCTGACCAATATGTTTGAGTACAACAGCTGCCACGCCCATTTCCACTTCCAAAATTACGGCGAATTCCAGCTGGGCAGCGCCAACCAGCCCAGCAAGCAGGCGTTCTGCGTGGAAAGCACTAGCCGCTTCAGCAACAACGAACTGTCGCCGCTGGTGCATCCCTACACCTGTGCCAATCAGGGGATCCAGGCGGGCTGGGTGGATGAGTACGGCGCGGGGCTGGACTGCCAATGGATCGACATCACCGACCTGGAAATCGATGGCGCTGCCACTGAGCTGCCGCTCAGCTTCCGTTTCAACACAGAGCAATTTTTGTGCGAAGGCTATCCGGTGCTGGACGAAGCGGGCCAGCCCGTCTTTGAGCCGAGCGGCCTGCGCAACAGCAGCGGCCTGCCCATCAGCCGCCCGCAGTGCGACTTTGTGGAAAATTGGGACGCCACCAACAGCGGTACGGAAACCGTGACCATTCCAGCAACGGGCAGCTTTGTCAACGAGCCGTGCGCCAGCAGCGAACAAGGGCCGCGCCGCAACTGTGGCTTTACGGCCGTTCCCCTGCCCGATTTACCCCAACCCGCCGAGGCTGACCAACCCGCCCTGCGCTGTACCCCCGGCAGCACCGTCCAGCTGAGCTGCTCGCTGGCTAACGAGGCGGCGGCCCAGGTGGTGCGCCTGTGCGAAACGAGCGCGGTTTTGGGTGTTGGCACCGCCTGCACCTTCAACGATGCCCTGCTCAACCAAGTCATTTCTGGCGGCACTATCGAACTCAGCTTCGCCTGCCCCTTCGTGCGGGATGAAAACGAGCCGGGCGGCGATTACGCCCTCTACGCCACGCCCCTCTTCACCGGCGACGCCCTCGCCGAAGTCACCTGCGCCCCGGTAGAAAATTAACCGCAAGGACGCGGAGGACGCAGAGAAAAATAAAAACCTCTGCGTTCTCCGCACTCTCCGCGGTAAAAACAGGAGGATTTGTGAGATATTATTTTGCGTGGTTGGGGTCCAAGCGGGCCGCCAAACGGAAGGTCGCTCAACCCGGCTGCCTGCTGGACCGCGCCGCCAACGCCAATTTACCCGTCCCGGCGGGCGGCATTGTGCTGCACGAATTTTTTGAGCTGGCCTTAAAAGAAGGGGTAATTGCGGAGAAGGATGGGCTGATTACGGCCGTTTCTCCCCCCTCTCTGCACCATCTACTCTTCAACCTGGCTCGCTTTCCCCAACTGAAAGAGCAAATGACGCTGCGCCCCGTACACCCAGAGCAGTTCGGCCCCAGCCAGGCTCCGATTTTGGTAAATGATCCCATCCAGCTAGCAAACTCGCTATGCGAAGGTTGGTCTATGCAAAACGGTCGTCGCAACCTGCTGCTCATCACCCTGCCCAAGATGGAGGTAGCGGGAACGGCCGTTTCGCATCCCAACGCCGAATCAGACGAACTAATTCTGCCCGAAGTCAGCCTGAGCCTATCCCGACTCGACGGCTGGCAGCGCCCGCCCCCCCACTTGCCCCCCCACGCCCAGCGGCTGCAAATGCTGCTGCGCGGCGTGCGGCGCACCTTTGGCGATATTGGTTGGCAGATTGAGTGGGTGGATGACGGCCGTATTTGCTGGTTGTGGGAGTTAAGACCAAATAGAAGTTTTTCTGCCGATACGCTATAATGCTCTTATGACAGTCCAGGAAGCAACTTTCTACCTACCGCTCATTCTAGAGCGTCTCAAGAAGATTAACCCGGCCAAGGTCATTTTGTTTGGCAGTCATGCGCAGGGCACGGCCACGGCGGAAAGTGATCTGGACTTATTGGTTGTCACCAACGATGATACGCTGCCCCAGAATTATCGCGAGAATGAAAAAATCTACCTGGCTGTTGCCCGCCTGCTGCGCGACATCAGAGGTGACGTGTCGCTCGATCTGATTGTACAAACCCGCCCCATGCACGACCGGTTCATCGAAATGAACAGCCTTTTTGCCAGGGAACTGCTGCAACAAGGGACTATCTTGTATGAAAGCGATAACCCATGAATGGTTAGCGAGAGCGGAGGATGATCTGCTGGCTGCGGAGATTTTGCTCGCCCAACCAGAGCTAACCAACATGGTTGCCTTCCACGCCCAGCAGACTGTGGAAAAAACCCTCAAAGCCATTCTCGAAGAATCAGAAATTGCCGCTGTAAGAACCCACAGCTTAACCCGCCTCCACAGCCTGATCTCGCCCCATGTCTCCATTTCAATTGATCAAGATATGCTGGATCGTTTAGAAGCTGTCTATATTCAATCGCGGTATCCAGGCGAAATGGGGCTGCTGCCCTCTGGAAAACCCACCCAGGCCGAAGCAAGGGCGTTTTATCGCTTTGCCCACCAATTATTTCATGAAGTCCAAACTGCTCTTGAAGTGACAGGCGACGGTAATTCTTAAACAGTGCCGCACCTTTGGCGATGATGGGTGGAGGATTTGGTGGGTGGATGACGGCCGTATTTGTTGGTTGTGGCAGTTGAAGTCTCTTTCACAAAAGTGATTGGCGCTTTTGATGATGCGTGATGCGTGATGCGTGAAAAGTGAAACGTGATTCAGATTTGGTCACGCATCACGTTTCACGCTTCACGAAGGTTTACTGCCCACCCGGCGGGGCGTGGAAAATGAACTGCCACTCAGCCAGGGGCACGGTTTGGGCCAGCGACACAGAAATCATATGCCCGGCCTCCATAGCTTCACAACTATCACCCACAATGTCGCCCGGCCAGAATTCAAGCTGATTCCCTGACTGGATCAAGAGGATCGGCTGCGTGCTGCAAAGAAAATCCCCCCAAATGTGGTCGAAGCCAACGGCCGTTTCCCTTAAACGAATCCCATAGTGCAGTTCATTCAAAACCCGCACGCTTTCTGAAGCCGCGGGGAATTCAGTTACAGATTCGGGACCAAGATAGTCCCATTCGGTCACCTGCAAATTGGGGTCATGGCTAATGACGGCCGGGCCTTGAACCGGGCTCTCGGCTGAGGCAGGATGCAAATCTTGCAGCAGATACACTGTCTCAAAGCCGGTCATGCAGCCTTCACCAATGACCACGTTGGCCCGATTGTGCAGCACCAGCGGCTCCTTGTAGCTGGTAAGCTGAATCGTCTCTCGTGAAGCCAAATCGTGGAGAAATGCGCCGGTGATGGCCGGAACTTCCTGCCCGGTTTCATCCATCAGAATGACATCACAATCTTGCTTGATGACATAGCGAAGCTGGTTAGCATAGAGCCACGGCTGGGCCATGCCTTGCTGGTACGGAACGGCCGTTGCCACCACCCCCGTCGTTAAATCCAGCACCTTAATGCCCTCACCAAAAGTGATCCAGGCTACCTGATTGCCGCTGATGGTGGGTTGGGCATTGTGCTTGCCGTCGGCGACGAGGACGGCCGTTTCCCCCGTGTGCAAGTTGTACGAGTAAATGTCAAAAGGATTGTCCGGACAGTTGCCGCAGCCTTCCAGCGGCTGGCCGCGCACCGGGCTGTGGCGATTGTCGGCCCAGACGACCCGATCGCCGGAGAGGGTTGGCTGCTGCTGCACCCCGTCTGCCACAGCTACGGCAATCTCTGCGCCCGTTAATAAATCGTAGGCATAAATGTCTGCGGCGTAATAATTCTCGTCACCGGTTTCGTTGCGCTTGTCCTGCCACACCAGCCAGCGATCGTTGCCCACCAGGTTAAATCGCTCCGCAGGCACCCGCGTCACCTGCTGCGTTTCGCGGGATACAAGGTTGTACTGCTGCACCTGCCCGCCATCATCAATCCAGGCAACTGTTGTTTGCGTCACCACCACATCACCCCAACCGCCATTTTCGCTGATCACAAAGCGTCTACCGGACTCAATTTCGATCAAATAGAGCGTGCTCTCGGCCATCTCGGAAGCCGCGTACCAGAGGTCACTTACGCCACGCGGGCGCAAATTATTGGGGAGGTCAGTGCGGGTGAAGTTGGCCTGGGGAACGGCCGTTGCCTCCTCTGTATCCATTTCTTTGATCGGCCTGTCATTTGTATTGGCCTCTGTAATTGGCGCGGTTGTTTGTAAGTCTGATTCTGAAACAGGAACACAACCAATAATCATTAGCAAAAAAAGTATGCGCAAGATTGTAATAACAAGTTGGTTTTGTGCTTTCTGAGGAAACATATCTCTCCTTTTGCTCTGCTTAAATCTCTCACCAGTTTAACAAGAAATCAGCCGAATTGTTCCAAAAAGCCAGTTTTGCCGGTTTTCTGCGTCTCCGATCGTTTAATAAAAAAATGGCATGGTTCATTACTTGCTAAAGTATGTGCGTCGCGCCGCATAGTTTATCGAGGGATCATTTATGCCATCCGTGGTGCGTTTTTAACCAGCTAAAATTGCGTTTGGCAGCCTGGTTTTGCTGTGGTAGACTGGCCTTTCGTGCGTTTTTGGCTAACCTTCTGGTTAGCTGGTAACAGTGTCACTGTCAGACCCTCTGACATGACAAAGGAGATTCTCCCATGTTTAGCCTGTTACAAAGCTCCCCTCCAACTCGTGCAGCTGCTCCCTTCTGGGATTACCCCATCTGGTAATCACCGGTTGGTCGAGCCAGCCATTGGCCACCATTGGCCGCTGGCCGTTCTTGTAACTTCGCAACTTTTTGCCCAACAACTGAAGAAGAAACCCTAAGGGTTTGATACTGCCCTTAGTTGGCCCTGTTTGAACAAAACCCTTAGGGTTTGGGGCGGCGTACGGCCGTCTCTGCCTGCCGTTGGTCAAGTTTGTAAACTTGACCAACATTTTAGGAGGAAAAATGGAGTTACCCATCCGTCGCTATGGGGATTTGATGTTTGAATATTTGTACCCGCTGCGCCGCAAAGTGGTTTTGCTAGCCGGGCTTATCTTTGCCACCCTGATTTTGCAGCTGGTCAACCCGCAAATTATTCGCAGCTTTATTGATACGGCCGTATCCACCACCGACACCCAACCCCTAATCTGGGCCGGGATTGTCTTCCTTCTCACCTCACTGCTGCTGCAAATCGTAGGGGTTGCCGCCACCTACGTGGGCGAAGACGTGGGCTGGCAGTCCACCAACCAGCTTCGAGCGGATTTAGCACGTCACTGCCTGCGGCTGGACATGTCTTTCCACAACGAGCACACACCCGGCGAAATGATCGAGCGCATCGACGGGGACGTGGCCAACATCGCCATCTTCTTTGCCCAGTTTGTCATCCGCATTGTGGGCAATCTGCTGCTGATTGGGGGCGTACTCATTGTGCTGCTGTGGGAAGATTGGCGCATTTCGCTGGTGTTGGGGCTGTATACGGCCGTTTCCCTCTACGGCCTGAGCAAGCTGCGCCAGATTGCCGTACCTGCCTGGAAAGCCGCCCGCGAAGCCAATGCTGAGCTGATGGGCTTTATCGAGGAGCAGCTGGGCGGCACCGAAGATATTCGTGCCAGCGGGGCCGTGCCCTACGTCATGCGCCGCCTTACCCAATTTAGCCGGATGCGCATGCACAAAGAGATTGATGGAGCCGACAAAAGCATCATCATCATCATTTCCTGGATTGGCCTGTTCACCGTTGGCCAGCTCATTGCCATCCTGGCTGGTTACCTGTTGTACCGGGCCGGAACCATCACCATCGGTACGGTTTACCTGCTCATCAGCTACACCAGCGCCATTTTTCAGCCGCTGCGGGAGATCAGCAACCAGATTGAAATTATGCAGCAGGCTGCTGCAGGCATCGACCGGGTGGAACAGCTCTATCGGGAAACAGGTCGCATCAAAGACAAGGGGCAAACTGCACTGCCAGACGGTGCGTTGGGCGTCACCTTTGAGCGGGTCAACTTTGCCTACCACGATGAGCTGATTTTGCGTGACATCAACTTCCACTTGGCACCGGGCGAGGTGCTGGGACTGCTGGGGCGCACCGGCAGCGGCAAAACCACCATCACCCGGCTGCTGTTCCGCCTGTACGAAGTGGTAGAGGGAGCGGTGTGTTTGGGTGTAGATGGCCGTTTCCCCAACATCCAACAGCTTCCCCTGGCCCATCTACGGCAAAAAGTGGGCATGGTCACCCAAGAAGTGCAGCTGTTCCGCGCCTCTGTGCGCAACAATCTTACCTTCTTTAACCCCGCCATCCCCGACACACGCATTTTGGCCGTTCTGGAAGATTTGGGTCTGGGTGACTGGTTCGCCGGGCTGCCTCACGGGCTGGATACCGAGCTGCAATCGGATGGGACCAGCCTTTCCGCCGGAGAAGCGCAGCTGCTGGCCTTCACCCGCGTCTTTCTGCAAGACCCAGGCCTGGTGATTCTGGATGAGGCATCGTCCCGGCTGGACCCGGCCACGGAACAGCTTATCGAGCGAGCGGTAGACAAGCTGCTGCACCACCGCACAGGCATCATCGTGGCGCACCGGCTAACGACGGTGCAGCGGGCGGACAAGATTATGGTGTTGGCTAACGGCCGTATCCTGGAGCACGACACCTACGCCGCCCTGGCCAACAATCCGGCGTCCCATTTCGCCGGGCTGCTGCGCACGGGGCTGGAGGAGGTAATTGTGTAAATGAGTAATTGGGGATTTACCTGATTACCCAATTACTCATTTACGTTTCAAGGAGGAACATGACAACTATAAAACAACCCACTGTCGAAGTGCCCACATGGAAATTTATCTGGAGCTTGATTCGGTTTCATCCATGGCCCTACTTTTTCAATCTGCTGTCGCTGATTGCCTTGATGCTGGGGCAGTTGGGGCCACCGTTGGTTATTCGCTACTTCTTCGACTTGCTGACCAATGAAGCGACAGCCGCGTTTAACCTCACCACCCTGGTTGCCCTGCTGCTGGTGGTGGCGGTGGGTCGGATAGGTGGTCGGCGTGGCATGATTAAGATGAATCGGCCGTTTATGCTGCATGCCCACGCGCTGCTGCACAAAAACATGCTCTCTCGCATCCTGCAGCGGCCCGGTGCGCGTGCCCTGCCCGAAGCACCCGGCGAAGCAATCAGCCGCTTCCGGGGGGACGTTTGGGAAGTGCCGCTTTACGCGCTCTGGCTCAATGATGTAACAGCCAATGGCATCTTCCTCATTTTTGCCCTGGCCATCATGATGAGTATCAACGCCCGCATCGCCCTGTTTGCCCTGCTGCCGCTGCTGCTGGTCGTTTTACTGGCCAACAGCGCCACCGGACGCATCCAGGCATACCGGCAGGAGATGCGCAAGCGCAGCGGTATCGTTACCGGCTTCATTGCCGAGACGTTTGGTGCGGTGCAGGCGATCAAGGTTGCCTCTGCTGAAGATCGGGTGATCGATTATTTTGATACGCTGAACGAAAAGCGGCGGCAGGCGGCGCTGAAGGATCGGCTGTTTAACGAAGTACTTGGCTCTATCTTCCAAAATTCGGGCAACATCGGCACGGCTATTATTTTGCTGCTGGCAGCCCAGAGCCTACAGGCTGGCGATTTTTCTGTGGGCGATTTTTCTCTTTTCGTCTCTTACCTGGGCAACACGGCGGGGTTTGTTGGCTTTTTGGGCTTTTTGCTGGCGCGGTACAAGCAAGCCAGTGTGGCCATTGGTCGGATGGTGCGGCTGCTGCAAGGGGCGGAGCCGCTCAGCCTGGTGCGCCACAGCCCGGTGCATTTGTCTGGCCCACTGCCGAAGATACCGTTTGTGGCGAAGACGGCCGTTCACCACCTCACCCATCTCAGCCTCCACCACCTCAGCTACCAGCACCCCGAATCAGGGCGAGGTATTGTGAATATCAACCTGCATCTACCCAAAGGCAGTTTCACTGTGGTGACAGGACGCATTGGCGCGGGAAAAACCACGCTGCTGCGGGTTTTGTTGGGGCTGCTGCCCTATGACTCGGGTGAGATTTTCTGGAACGGCGAGCAAGTCACTCAACCTGCGGAATTTTTCGTGCCGCCGCGCACAGCGTACACGGCCCAGGTGCCTCGCCTGTTCAGCGATACGCTCCGGCAAAATTTGCTGCTCGGCCTGCCAGAAACGCAAGTGAACATCGCGGCAGGCATCGAAGCCGCCATTTTAGACGAGGATGTGGCCCAGCTGGAAATCGGGCTGGACACCAAAGTTGGTCCCAAGGGCGTCAAGCTGTCTGGCGGGCAAATTCAGCGTTCGGCCACGGCACGCATGTTCCTGCGTGACGCCGAACTATACGTCTTTGACGATCTCTCCAGCGCGTTGGACGTGAATACAGAAAAGCAGCTGTGGGCCCAGCTGTTTGCCCGTGAAGTGGTGCCAACCTGCCTGGTGGTATCACATCGGCGGGCGGCTTTGCGACGGGCGGATCATATTGTTGTGCTGAAAGACGGCCGTATCGAAGCCGAAGGCAAGCTGGAAGAATTACTCGCGACAAGTGTGGAGATGCAGCGCCTGTGGGAAGGTGACATACAGTAACAATTAAGGCACAGGTTGAGCTTGTTGAAACGGGCTTCAACAAGCTCAACCTGTAATAAAAATAGCTAATCGTCCAACACAATCAGCCGGTGCCGCACGGCGACGCGAATGAGTTCGACAATGTTGCGGGCGTCCAGCTTGGTCATCAGATTGGTACGGTGGCGTTCCACCGTTTTAATGCTCACGTTCAGCAGATCGGCAATTTCGGCGTTGGTGTGCCCTTTGGCAATGAGCTGAAGCAGCTCATGCTCTCGCGGGGTTATCTGGTCGGCGGGGGATGGGGCGCTGCTGGCAGGGGTTGTCAGCACCGATTCAGAGACGGAGGGGCTGAGGTAGGTCGCGCCCCGGCTTGCGGCGCGAATGGTGAGCAGCAGCTCTTCCTTGAAGGAGCCTTTGAGCAAATACCCTTTGGCCCCGTTTTGCAGCGCCTGCCGCACAAAAATTTCGTCGGCGTACATAGAAAGGATGACAACGTGGGTCGGTAAATCCATTTCGCGCAGCTGTTCCAGCACCTGAATGCCGTTCATGCCGGGCATGGCAATATCCATGACAAGCACGTCCGGCTGCACGGTCTGTACCAAATCCAGCGCATCCTGGCCATTTTCGGCCTCGCCCACCACGGTGATGTCTTCGGCTTTTTCCAGCAAGGCGCGAATACCTTCACGCACCAGGTTGTGATCATCGGCAATAATTACGTTTATCATAAGTTTCCTTGTCATCGGTCTGGCAGCGGCAGATGCGCGATAAGGCGCGTGCCGTGCCCGGGCTTTGTCTCTAGTTCCAGATGCCCGCCCAGTAATTCTACGCGCTCATGCATCCCAAGTAAACCGAGGCCAGCCGGTTGGGGTTTGGCAACGGCCGTTTTCCCCCCTTCAAACCCCACGCCATCATCCACAATGGAAAGGTGAACGGCCGTTTCATCTCCCCACAGCTTCACCCACACGCGGCTGGCCTGGGCATGTTTGGCCACATTCGTCAGCGCCTCTTGCAGCACCCGGTAGAGGCAAATATTAGACGCATCCGGCAGCCCCAGCCGTGGTGTTCCGTCATAAGAGATGTCTAACTGGGTCCGACGGCCGAAATTTTGGCAAAAATCCTCCAGCGTCAGGTTTAGCCCCACCGTGTCCAGCGCCGGGGGACGCAGCCCCCGTGCCAGTTGGCGAATACTGTCACGCGTACTGTCTGTCAGGGCAATTGCCTCGGTTAAATTTTGGCGTAAGCTCTCTTCAGCAGTTGGCAGATCCCCCCGAATAATTTCCAGCCCAATTTTTAGCGCCGTTAACGCCTGACCCGCCTCATCATGCAGCTCGCGGGAGATGCGCTGGCGCTCTTCCTCCTGGGCCAGCACGATACGCCGGGCCATCTCCTGAATCGCCTCTTCGGCCCGCTTGCGCGCCGTCACGTCATGAGCATAAACGCGCACGCGGTGGACATCGCCGGCAAGCGTATAGCACACCTTTTCCTCCAGCACCGCATCACCGGTGTCTACCTCGCGGGTCACGTACTCCTGATCGCTGTCCACAAAAGACACGATGGTGGAACGCAGTCCCCGCAGCAACGGATGGCCTGGCCCTTGCTGCCACAGTTCTGGAAAACGGCTTTGGGCTTCGGGGTTCATGTAGGTGGGCCGCCCCAGGAGATCGGTTTCAATCACCATATTGGGATTTTGCTCCGGAAAAGAGGCCAGCCATTTCAGCTTTTTTTCCAAATGCTGGTAATCGACCACCTGCTGCTCTAGCTGATTAATCCTTGTTTGTAATTCCGTAATTTGTTGTTGGTATACGGCCGTATCGCTGCCCATACTTTTCCCTCTCTCACAAAACCAATTCAGTGCAACCAGCAAACATGCTACCTGCCACTCAATTATGATCATTTTCCCGCTTTGTGTCGATCCCCGTTTGGCACGCCGTCTCCCCTCCGCTAAAATGTCTCAATCTCCATCCACTCACAAAGGAGTCCAGACACGCCATATGACACAACCACGCCAGACAATCTCATTTTTCTCTGTGGTCCTCTGTGGCTTCTCTGCGCAGCTCTGTGTTCCGCTTGTTTCCAAAGGAGACACCATGCGCCGCAGCGCACCAACAAATGAATGAAAATGGGACGCAGATTTTTCTTTTTTATCTGCGTCATCTGCGTTAATCTGCGTCCTATTTTCACAGGAGTTCTATGAACTACAAAGATTTTCAGCACATCCTCTTTGAAAAACGTCATCCCCACATCCTCTGGATCACTCTCAACCGGCCCGAGGTGCTCAACGCCGCCGACGCCCGCCTGCACACCGAACTAGTCGAACTGTGGCGCACCCTCGACCGCGACCCGGAGGTGCATGTCGCCGTCGTCACTGGCGCAGGCCGCGCCTTTTCCGCTGGGGGCGACCTGAAGCTGGTGGAAAACGCCTACCAAAACCACGACGAAGTGATCCGCATTCTGGATGAAGCCCGCGATTTAGTCTACAACATGCTCCATTGCAGCAAGCCAATTATTTCGGCGATTAACGGAGCGGCCGTTGGCGCAGGACTGGTGGTGGCGCTGCTGGCGGACATCAGCATTGCCGGGGAGAGCGCCCGGCTGGCCGACGGCCATGTGCGCATGGGCGTGGCCGCTGGCGACCATGCAGCGATCATCTGGCCGCTGCTGTGCGGCATGGCCAAGGCCAAATATTACCTCATGACCAGCGACTTCGTCTCCGGCCCGGAAGCGGAGCGCATGGGGTTGGTGAGCCTGTGTGTGCCAGATGACGAACTGCTGGACAAGGCAATGGCTATTGCTACCAACCTGGCCACTGGTCCACGCCACGCCATCCGCTTCACCAAGCGCGCCCTGAACCAGTGGCTGCTCCAGGCTGGCCCCATCTTCGATCACTCCCTGGCGCTGGAAATGCTCGGCTTCTTCTCTGAAGACATGATGGCCGGGGTGGAGGCGCTGCGTGAGAAAAGACCGCCTCGTTATCCATCTAGCAAACTTTAACAACACGAATTTCACGAATGGACAAATGGCACAAATTGCTTCCAAATCTCCGTGTATCTCTGTGCCTCCTCTGCGAAACTCTGTGTTCCGCTTTTTCTCCGTGTTCCGCTTTTTCTAAATTTCTCATAAGCCCCATCCCAGTTTGTTGTATAATGGCGGTAACCACTATCTACAACCGAGGCATTTCTTATGATTGAACAAACCCTGGAAGTTGACGACAAGTTAGCCGAATTCGAGGCCCGCATTGCCCGGGGCGAGAAAATTGAGCCGGGCGATTGGATGCCGGACGAATACCGCCGCCAGCTCATCCGCATGATTTCGCAGCACGCCCACAGCGAAGTGGTGGGCATGCTGCCGGAAGGGGCCTGGATTCCCCATGCGCCCAGCCTGCGCCGCAAAATGGTCCTCATGGCCAAGGTGCAGGATGAAGCGGGACACGGCCAATACCTCTACCACGCCGCCGAAACGCTGGGCGCGACCCGCGAAGAGCTGCTGGACGCGCTGCTCACCGGCAAAGCCAAATACGCCTCCATCTTCAACTACCCCACCCTCACCTGGGCCGATGTGGCCTGGATTGGCTGGCTGGTCGATGGCGCGGCGATCAAAAACCAGTTGATGTTGTCCCACGCCTCCTACGGCCCCTATTCGCGGGCGATGGTGCGCATCTGCGCTGAAGAGACGTTCCACTACAAGCAGGGCAAGGAAATGATTGTCCATTACGCCAGTAACGGTACACCGGAGCAGAAGGCAATGGTGCAGGACGGCCTGAACCGCTGGTGGCCACCCACCCTGATGATGTTTGGTCCGCACGACAGCGAATCGACCAACTCTGAAGTGCTCATGCGCTGGGGCATCAAAACGAAAAGCAATGATGAACTGCGCCAGGAATTCATCAACGAAGAAGTGCCAGAAATTCAGGCGCTGGACTTGACAATTCCTGACCCTGACCTGCATTTTGACGAAACATCCGGCAACTGGATCATTGGTCCGATTGATTGGGACGAGTTTTGGCGCGTGGTGAAAGGCCACGGTCCGATGAATGCCGAGCGCCTGGCAGCCCGACAAGAAGCGCACGACAACGGCCGTTGGGTGCGTGAAGCCATGGCTGCCTATGCAAAAAAATCTGCCGCTTAATCCCTCGTTCCACGCTCTGCGTGGAATGAAGACGTTGGCGCTCCGCGCCCAGGGACGCAGAGCGTCCAGAAAAACATTCCAACGGAGACCGTTGGAACGAGAAAAAGTATAATGACCGATACCCAATGGCCTCGTTACGAGGTGTTCAAGCAAGATAATCCGAAGAAGCCGCATGAGGCTGTTGGCTCCGTCCATGCCCCGGATGCGGAGCTGGCGCTGCAAAATGCACGGGATGTGTTTGTACGGCGGCCCAGCGCCGTGAGTTTGTGGGTCGTGCCTGCCGACGCCATTTTTTCGATGACGCGGGAAGCGCTGGCAGCGGATCCTGAGTGGTGGTTGGCGGATGAAGAGGATGGGGGTGAGATACGGCCACTTCGACCCAGCTCAGTGCAAGCGTTCCACCTCTTCACCAAAGCCAGCCAGCGGCGCAGCATGACCTTCGTGCAGCACGTCGGCCAGATTGAAGCTGCCAACGCCAAAGCCGCGCTCCGCCAGGCAATTGCCAGCGGCCAGTTTGGCAGCAATGCTGTCTGGGTCTGGTGGGTGGTGGCCGATGAGCAAATCATTCGCAGCGATGTAGACGACATCGACACGCTGTTTGCCCCGGCGCTGGACAAAACGTACCGGCAGCAAAGCCATTACGGCTTCGTCAGCCCACGCCGCCAAAAATACGGCCGTCAAGACAAATGAAAATGGGACGCGGATAAACGCAGATCACGCTGATTTTTCTCTATTTTCTCTGTGGAACTCTGTGTTTTCTCTGCGCAACTCTGTGTTCCGCTTTTTTCTCAAAGACCATATATGAACCAGGCATTTCAACAGGTATTAATCCAAAAATTACTGGCGATGGCCGATGATGAACTCATCCTGGCCCATCGCAATTCGGAATGGATCGGCCACGCTCCGATTTTGGAGGAAGACATTGCCCTGGCCAACATCGCCCAGGACGAGCTGGGACACGCCAACATCTGGTACGAACTGCACCAAACGCTCACCGGGGATGGCCCGGACGAATTGGCCTTTTTCCGCGACGCCGCCGAATTTCGCAACGTGCAAATGGTCGAACTGCCGCGCGGCGACTGGGCCTTCACCATGCTGCGCCAATATCTGTTCGATGCTTACGAACTGCTGCTGCTAGTCAAATTGCAGCACAGCCGCTACCAGCCGCTGGCCGAAGCGTCTGCCAAAATCCGCAATGAGGAGATTTACCATCTGCGCCACACCAGCAGCTGGATCAAGCGGCTGGGGCTGGGCACGGAAGAATCGAACCGGCGCACACAGAACGCCCTGGACGAACTGTGGCCTTACGCGCAGCAGCTTTTTGTGCCGCTGCCGGATGAGTCACTTTTGTTGGACGAGAAGATCGTGCCGGATTTAGCTGCGCTGCATGAGGAGTGGCTGGAAAGGATACGGCCGTTCCTCACCGCCACCAACCTCACCATTCCAACCAGCCATACGCCACCCACCGCCAACCGCAGCCGCCACACAGCCCACCTCACCACCCTGCTGGGCGATATGCAAAAGGTAGCCCGGCTGAACCGTGAGGCGGTTTGGTGATTGGGTAATTAAGTAATTGAGTAATTGAGTAATTGAGCAATTGCCCAATTACCTAATTACCTAATTACTCAATTACTCAATTACAAAACATTCCCATGACAAAACTCACCCCCACCCAAATCTGGCAGGCACTCGAACAGGTCAAAGACCCGGAAATTCCGGTTGTGTCTGTGGTGGAGATGGGCATTGTGCGGGAAGTAACTGTGGACGGGGACGCGGTGCGGGTGACGATGACGCCCACTTTTTCTGGCTGCCCCGCTTTGGACGTGATGAGGCGGGATATTGAAACGGCCGTTCGCCAGCTAGGCATCCAAAACGTCACCGTAGAAACGATCCTCTATCCCCCCTGGAGCACCGACTGGATTACAGACGACGCCCGCGAAAAGCTGCGCCAGTTTGGCCTGGCCCCGCCGCAAAAACACAGCGGCAACCTCATCTCCGTCGCCTTTCTGGATGTGGCCGAATGCCCCCGCTGTGGCTCCAAAAACACCACCATCAAAAACAGCTTCGGCCCCACCCTCTGCCGCATGATCTACTACTGCCACGACTGCCAGGACGCCTTCGAGCAGTTCAAACCATTATAGTTTTTGCCACAGAGGGCACAGAGATTTGAGAGATTGGAAAGAAAGACCCAAAGAGTTCATTGCTCAAAAACGACAATCACTCTGGTCTAAACTCCTACCCATCTCGCGAGAAAAAATCTGCTTAATCTGCGCAATCTGTGGATTTTTCCTCTTTTGTCTCTGTGCCCTCTGTGGCTAATTCATTCAAATTCGGCGATGGCGGCGCGGCCGACCATTTCCAGCGCCGTGTCGCCCGACGGCGGCTGCATGGAACCAGCCCGCACGTCGCGGAAGTACCGTTCCAGCGGCAGCGCCTTGGTGATGCTGCTGCCCCCGGCAATTTGCAGCGCCTGGTCGGTGACTTTGTTGGCCGTTTCCGTCACCATCGTCTTGGCAGCGGCAATGCGGGCCGACAGTTTGGCCCGGTCGGCATCGTCGCCGGTCCATTCCCCCGCCACATCGAACAGCAGGGCGCGGGCGGCCTGTAAGGCGATGTCCATCTCGCCAATCTGGCGCTGGATTTTGGGCAGCGTGGCGATCGGTTTGCCCAGGGCGGTGGGCACGCGCTCCAGGGCAAACTGAATGACCCGGTTTCGCGCCGACAGGGCTGCGCCCAGGTAGATAGTTGACATAATCATCGGGAACCAGAGGTTGGGCTTGGCGGAACGGCCGTCTCGCTCCACCACATAGTTTCGGGGAATAGGCACATCGTTAAACACCACGTCGTGGCTGTCGCTGGCCCGCAGGCTGAGGGAATCGCTCCAGGTGGTGATCCATTCAACGCCTGGCATATTTTGCTCCACCAGCACCACCGCGCCTTCGCCTTCCAGGGCCACCCGCACCAGCATGTGGGTCAGGTGTTTGCCGCCGGTGGACCATGTTTTACGGCCGTTTACCAGCCACCCGTCACCATTTTTAGCCGGAACGGCCGTTGTGGCCGGTAAGCCGCCGCGTGACGGACTGCCCAGCGCCGGTTCGCTGGCGATGGAGTTGAACAGCGCCCCGTTGGCGGCCAATCCGCAAAATTCGGCATACCAGGCCGCATCCCAGGTTTGTACTTCCCGCTGATGGCCAAAAATATGCACCTGCATTCCGGCGACGATGGCGGTGGAGGTGCTGCCCTGGGCCAGGGCCAGCTGCGCCGCCACGCAGTCGCGCAGAGGCAGGCCGTAGCCACCAAACTCACGCGGCACACTAATGCCCAGATAGCCGGACGCTTTCAGCGCGGCCACATCCTCAGCGGGCAGCGCCCCTTCTTTATCCGCCTCATCCGCCCGGCTTGCGAACTGTTCGGCGAGGGTGGTGGCGAGGGAAACGGCCGTTTCCGCATTCTTTTCGTCTTGTTTTTGGGTGTCATTCATCATCTGTTCCATAAAAACCATTCTAACCACAAACCATCCACCCTGCCACCGGGTACAATAAAACCATCGTGAAACGTGAAACGTGATGTCACTCTGGCCACGTTTCACGTTTCACGCCAAACCTGACGAAATTCCAAAGAGTTCAACATGGGCCTGGGCGCACTACGATGAATGAAAATTAGCTTTTGCACCTTTATTCTTTGTGCCTTCGTGCCTTTGTTCCTTTGTAATTAATTTTTGATTTTCAAAGGGGACAATTTACTACCAAAGGGAGTTATCATGACAAGCTGGAATAAACGCAAACGATTAGAAGCGGTTATCAGCGGCGCAGCGCCCGACCGGGTGCCGGTAGCCCTGTGGCGGCATTGGCCGGGGGATGACCAGGACGCCCACGCCCTGGCGGCCGCCCACCTGAAATGGCAGCAGGATTACGACTGGGACGTGCTGAAAGTTGGCCCGGCCAGCAGCTACTCGGTGGTCGATTGGGGGGTCAAAGATAAGTGGGTGGGGCACATCGAAGGCACGCGACAGTACACCCGCCGCGCCATCCAAACGCTGGAAGATTGGGCCAGGCTCCAGCCGCTCGACCCCGGCCTGGGCATGTTGGCCACCCAACTGGAAACGCTGCAGCTGGTGAAAACGGCCGTTGGCGACACCGTCCCCGTTTTGGCCACCATCTTTTCGCCGCTCTCCCAAGCCAAACACCTGGCCGACAACGAACCGATGTTGAGCCATTTACGCAGCCAGCCGGAGCTGTTCCGGCAGGGGCAGGCCACGATTTTGGAAAGCACGCTGCGCTACATCGAAGCGGCCAAACAGATTGGCATCGACGGCATTTTTTACGCCATTCAACACGCCCGGTATCCGCTGCTAAGCCGGGCGGAGTATGAGGAATGGGGACGGCCGTTTGACCATCAAATCCTCAATGCCGTGAACGATTGTTGGCTCAATATGATTCATCTGCACAGCACAGACGTGATGTTTGATCTGGTGGCGGCATATCCGGTGCAGCTGGTGAACTGGCACGACCGGGAAACAGGCATCAGCCTGGCTGACGGCTTGCGGCAAATCAAAGGCGCAGCCAGCGGCGGCATCGACCATTGGACCCTGCACCAGGAATCGCCAGAACAAACCATTGCCGAAGCCCAGGATGCGATTGCGCAGACAAACGGCCGTCGCCTGCTGCTCGGCACCGGCTGTGTGGCCATGACCACCACCCCCCTGCGCAACATCCGCGCCCTGCGGGAAGCGGTGGGACAGTAATCAGTAGGTCAGTAGGTCAGTAATCAGTAACCAGTGGATCAGTTACTGATTACTGCTTCACTGATCACTGAATACTGACAAGCTTGACACGGCCACCATGCCGCCAGATACTTAGCGCCATGCATATTGATATTTTGACGCTGTTTCCAGAAATGTTTCCCGGTTATCTGAATGAAAGCATCCTCAAGCGGGCGCAGGCCGCCGGGCTGCTGCACATTGGGCTGCACAACCTGCGCCACTACGCCACGGGCAAGCACCGCATCACGGATGAACCGCCCTATGGCGGCGGCGGCGGCATGGTGCTAAAGCCGGAACCGATTTTTGCAGCGGTCGAGTCTCTAATCTCTAATCTCCACTCTTCTGAAGGAGGGGAAGCGGAGATTGAAGATCGGAGATTACCTATAATCCTCCTTACGCCGCAGGGACGGCCGTTTACCCAACGCATCGCTCAGGAATTGGCCCAGCACGACCGGCTGCTGCTGCTGTGCGGCCGTTACGAAGGGGTCGATGAGCGCGTTCGCCAACATCTGGTGACGGATGAAATTTCGATTGGCGATTTTGTACTGACGGGCGGCGAGCTGGCGGCGATGGTCGTTATCGACGCCGTAGCCCGGCTGCTCCCCGGCGTGCTGGGTGCGGAAGACGCCGCCGAGGACGACAGCCACGCCACCGGCCTGCTGGAAGGGCCGCACTACACCCGCCCGGAAACGTTTCGCGGCTGGGCTGTGCCAGACGTACTGCGCTCTGGCCACGCGGCCAACATCGCCCGCTGGCGGCGCGAGCAGGCGCTGCGCCGCACCTGGCAGCGCCGCCCGGATATGCTGCTAACGGCCGTTCTCAGCCAGGAAGACAAGTGGTTTTTGGGCAAACTGGCAGCGGAAGCCAGTAATCAGTGGGCAGTGGGCAGTGGGCAGTATTCAGTAAACAGTGGGCAGTAATCGGTAATCAGTTGATCTTTACCGTTACTTTTGCGCTAGACTGATCACTGACCTACCGATTGCTGGATACCGATTACCGACAACTGGAGACCCAAATGCAAGGATGTTTACGATTTTTAGCCGGGATTGTGGCTGTCTTTTTTGTGATAACGGCCGTTCTCGCCCTGTTCCTCACCAATTTATTCGCTGTTGTGGCTGACCGTGAAATTATCAAGGATTCATTGTCTAATTTAGACAGGCTGGTAGTGGAGGCGGTGCCCGCGATTGTGGCCCAGACACTGGAAGAGCAGGCGCGGCAGCGTGGGCTGGCTCCCATCAATCTGGACGAAGCGCTTTTGCAACAGTCAATGGAAACGCTGCTGCCGCCTGGCTGGATTGAGGATCAAACGGATACGGCCGTTGACACCGTCTACGATCTGCTGGAAGGGGGGGATTTAGACAGCGCCACGCTAGAAATCGACACGACGCCCTTGCTGGATCGCTTTCGCGGCGCGCCGGGGCTGGCCATTGTGGGCACTATCATCGACAGCCTGCCAGCCTGCACGGCACCCACCAATCCTGCCGAACTGCTGGGACCAGATGTGACCATTCCCGCCTGTATGCCGCCCGGCATCCCCAACGAACAAATCACCCAGGAAGTTCACACCAGGCTGGTTCAGACGATGAACAGCAATCCACAGTTCCTTGGTGAATTTGGCGTCGTGCGGGTGCCGCTCTTCTCGCCAGAACAGCAGGCCCAAAACGAGACGCTGGTGCAGGCGCGGGAACAGCTGCTGCGCTGGCAGCGGAACTTTTCGCTGGCGCAGCGTTGGGGTTGGCTGCTATGGCTGCTGCCCGTGGGCTGCCTGCTGCTGATTACCCTGCTGGCGGTGCGCTCCTGGACAGAGTGGGGACATTGGTGGGGGTGGCCGCTGTTGGGAACGGCCGTTTTCGTCCTGTTCGTCGCCCTGATTCTGCCCGCCATTACCACCTATCTGCTGCGACAAATGCCCCCGGACCCCAACCTGGTCACCATTTCTATACGGCAAACGGGGGTTCGGCTGGTAACGGCCGTAACCGACACCTGGCTTGGCCGCGTTTATTTACAAGCAGGTATCATGCTGGTGGCAGGGGTGTTTTTTGTGCTGCTGGGGTTTGCAACCGGGGGGAGAAGAAGAGATTAGAGACTGGAAAAACCGTAACTACTCAGGTGCACGGCACTGGCCGCAGGCGTTTCAATTGGTTGGAACCGTTTGGCCAGTGCCTCGCACCACTCAGGCTTTTATGTTTACGGCAGAGGAATAATTGTAAAGTCGGTAAAGCCCGTCGCTTCCCCTTCAATTTCGTGGTCAAAGTAGAAAGCGGTAATCGCTTCAATATCGCCAGAGTCCTGATTATTGGACAAATCCAGGGTAGCGATGAACTCGTCGTTGACAAAAAAGTAGCCGACGTCTCCCCAGGCAATAAGGCGCAGGCTGTTTGTTTCGTTTGCCCTTAAATTCAGGTTAACCAGATCGCCTTCTGCCACGACTACCTCATTGTCTACGCTGCCCTGCCGATCGGCCAGCTGCCAATTCCCTTCAGAAGCAACCACCAGCCAATATTTAAAAGAGCCGTTGGTGCGAAAAGAGAAGCCATAATCCCAATGATTGACCGAGGACGCAAAAGGATTGACAAACGTTGCCTCAACGATGAAATTTCGCTGATCGACATTGGCGCTTTCCAGCTTGATAAGATCATCAATGACATGCACCAGCTCACCACTGCTTGGGCCGTAAACGGCCGTTGCCTCCCACAATCCAAAATTGTTGTAAGCAGTTACTTCGCCACTGCGCTCATTAACGCCATAAAAACCGGTGCCCAACGCAATATCACCGGGATTTATGCGGGAAGAAAGGTCCAGCTCGGAGATAAACTCGCCGTTAAGGAAAAAGTAGCCCTGCTCCCCAATGGCAATCAGTTCAAACAGATTGCTGCCGGTAGATGCCAGATCAAGCCATTCCGAGACATCCCCATCTTGCAAGAAATTGTCGGTGCCTGGGGTGCGGTCGTTCAGGTTCCACAAGCCATCGGAGCGTACCACCAGCCGCATTTCATCATCCACATCGCTTTGACGGAAGATGAGGCCAAAATCCCAGCTGCCGGTAGCGGTGCCATAAGGATTCACCATTTCAACCTGCATCACAAAGTCGGCTGGGGCCACATCGGCATAAACCGTTTCGATAAATGCATCATTGTCGTGAAGCAAACGGCCGTTTTCCGGACCATAAATAGCAGTAAAAGCATCAACCGGGCGGGGCGTCGGCGGTGGGTTGTCTATGGCAACAGCCGTTGCCGTCGCATTGGCAGCCACTTCACGGGTCGCTTCGGCGCTTTGCCGGGTTGCCAGAACGTCAGGGGTTGAGGCCGCTTCTGTATTGACAGGCGCGACCGTTGGCGGTTCTGTTGTGCCTGTAGACAATTCAGCAGCGGTTGGAACGGCTTCAGCCTCTTCCGTTTCAAGGGCAGCCAGCGCTGCGGCCGTCACTGCCACATCAACCGACTCATCATCGTCGTCGTCATCGCCAGGTTGGACAACGGCCGTCGGATCGCCACCAAAAAGCGCCAGGTCGCCCCTGGAAATGGCAGAGGCCAGCAGGGCAATCCCTGCCAAACAGGCGATGACAATCAGCCCTATCAGGGCAAAAACCCATTTGGGAACAGCCCCTGCGCCGGTTACAGTTGGTGAGATGGGCGTGGGGAAACTGACCGGGCCAGAGCCAACAGGCGGTGGTGGTGGTACAGGGGTGGTGGTGACGGTTTCCAGGGGAACGGCCGTTGTCCGCACAGGCGTCACAGGCGGCTTGGGCGGTATCTCTTCCAGCAGTTCAGACTGCATCTCGCTGAGTTCCACTTCCAATTTTTTCACGTCTGGGCGTTCCAGATTGTGCAGGGTAGCGGCCGTTAACGCCGAAGAAAGATCCGTTGCGGTAGAGAACCGTTGGTCCCGCTCTTTTGCCATCGCCTTGTTGATGATCTCATTGCAGGCGGGCGGCAAATCAGGACGCACGCTTAAAATTTGGGGCACCGGGTCCATGACATGCTTCATCATCATGCGGGCCGGGGTATCGGCGTCGTATGGGGTGTTACCGGTGAGCATCTGGAAGAGGATGACACCCAAGGCGTAGATGTCGGAACGGCCGTCTAGCTTCTTGTCGCCATACACCTGTTCTGGGCTCATGTAGGTGGGCGTGCCCACCAGGCTGCCGCTGGCCGTCAGGGCATTGGTGGAAGAAGAGACGTGCACAATGCCAAAATCAGCCAGGAAGGCGTCGCCATATGAATCAAACAGCACGTTGCTCGGCTTCAGGTCACGATGGATGATGCCCATGCTGTGCGCCCGGTCTAAAGCCGAACCCAGCCGTTTCAGAATAACGGCCGCTTCATCAATCGGAATCGGCCCATCCGCCAACCGATCCGACAAGGAACCACCGGTCATCAGGCGCATCACCAGATACGGCTGCCCATTTTCCTCGCCAAAATCATAGACCGGCACAATGGCCGGATGTTCCAGCGTAGCAATGGTGCGGGCTTCACGGGTAAAACGGGCGCGGAACTCCGCTTCGTGCATGAATTCACGCGGCAGCATTTTTAGCGCCACCGTGCGTTCAAAAAGGGGATCGTGCGCCTCGAAAACGGTGGCCATACCGCCGCGCCCAATCTCTTGCTTTATTTCATAACGGCCGATTTTTTCTGGATTCATAACGTTTTATTTCGGTGTAGCTTGGGTTATTAAAAATAATTTTGGTTAAAATTTCTGCTGCCCATATAGACTATTGGGTTAAACCGAAAATTGCAATAGGTTTGCCCTCAAAAATAAATGAAACCGCCGTAAATTTCAATCTTACTGGCTCCCATACGCTTTTCGGGCCACGCTGCGGGCGCCTTCTTCCTGGCGCAGCCGCCAATCGCGGTCTTGCAGGCTGCGCACAATGGCGTCCCGTGCTTCTTCAGCCGAATCGGTAAGAATGAGCAGATCCAAATCCTCTGGGGAAATTTTGCCGTCGGCCAACATGCTGCTTTTGAGCCAATCGATCAGGCCGCCCCAGTAACGGGTGCCAAACAGCACCACGGGGAAGTTCTGTACCTTACCTGTTTGAATCAGGGTAAGCGCCTCGAACAGCTCGTCCATCGTGCCAAAACCGCCAGGAAAGATGACAAACGCCTGGGCATATTTCACCAGCATTACTTTGCGGGCGAAGAAGTAGCGGAAATCAATAGAAAGATCGACATAAGGGTTGAGGTGCTGCTCGAAGGGGAGTTCGATGTTCAGGCCAACGGAATGCACGCCCGCCAGCCTGGCCCCTTTGTTGCCCGCTTCCATAATGCCCGGCCCGCCGCCGGTGATGATGTTGAAGCCTGCTTCGCCCAGGGTTTTGGCCACGGCAACGGCCGTTTCATACAATTCATCCCCCGGTTTTGTCCGCGCCGAACCGAAGATGGTAACGGCCGTTTCCAACTCCGCCAGCGCATCAAACCCCTCCACAAATTCACCCATGATGCGCATCACACGCCAGGTATCGGTTTTATGGAAAGGTGTGCCGTCCAGCGCTGGCCCAGCCAGCAGGCGCTCATCTTCCGTAAGACGGCCCGCACGCGCCGCCCGATTAATGTTTGTATTATCCGTTTTGCTCGTTCCGTTACTCATGACATTTCCTTATTAGGGTATTAGGGTCTTTGGGGTTTCGTGGGGTTTGGCGTGAAACCCTTCGGCAGCCTCAGGGCAGGCTGTGAAGCGTGAAGCGTGATACCTCTCTGGTCACGTTTCACGCATCACGGCTTGTCAACCCGCTGAGTTCCTAAATATCCCCTTTTTTTGGTACTGTTCACCAAGGACTTACTCTCGTTTGACAATAACCAACGTAATATCATCAAATTGGGGGGTTCCTCCGGCGTGGTTTTGGATGGCGGTAGTAATGCTGTGGGCTATCTGTTTGGCATTGAGCTGGCGCGTGCTGTTCACAGCCTGTTTCAGTCGCCCCAGGCCAAATTCATCCAAATCTTCATTCATCGCTTCCGTAACGCCATCGGTATAAAGCAGCAGGGTATCACCCGACAAAAACGGCATGGTATAGCTCTGCATAGTGATGTCTGGCAAAACGCCGAGGGCCATGCCGTGATCGGTTAGCAAGTGATACGATCCATCGCGCAGCAGCAGCAGCGGCGGATTGTGCCCGGCATTGGCGTAACAAATGCGCCCGGTTTCTGGCTGCCAGATAGCGTAAAAAATGGTGACAAACAGATCAGACTGCGTATCCTGATTGATAATTTGGTTGGTGCGGATCAGAGCTTCGGCCGGATCGCTGCGGTTCATGGCCACGGTGCGCAGGATGGTGCGGCACAGCGCCATAAAGAGCGCAGCGGGAATCCCCTTGTCGGCCACGTCGGCCACCACAATGCCCCAACTGCCGTCGGGCAGGGGGATAAAGTCGTAGAAGTCGCCGCTGACCTGGCGGGCCGCCTGCCAATAGCTGGCCACAGAGCAGCCCGGGATGTCGGGGTTACCAGGCGGGATGAGGCTGGCCTGGATGCCCCGCGCCACGTCCAGCTCACGCTCCAGCCGGCTGCGCTCGGCGGCTTCCTGATAGAGGTGGTGGTTGACAACGGCCGTTGCCGCCTGGTGGGCAATGCCGGTAAGAATGTTGAGACGACGGGTGGAAAGGGAACGGCCGTTTTCCATCAACGAACCAATCACCATCGCCCCCACCAACTGCCCCCGCGCATTCAGCGGGAAAGCAAACGCCTGCTCCGTGCCCAGCACTTTCTCCAGCCAATCCGGCAGCTGAATAACGTAATACGTGCCCGTCGGCGAAAGACCATCGGCCAGCCGGGGAGAAATATCATCAAATTCATCCTGGTCCAGCGCCAACGTCTCCAGCAGACCGCGCCCCATCTGGTTGATGCCATAGCTGGGACCCGGTTTAAACTGCTGGCGCTCCTCGTTCCAGATAAGAATGATGCACGACTCCACCCCAACCAGCATGGGCACCAGCCGGGCAATGGTGTCTAAAATTTCATTCAGATCGATGAGACTGTTGACGGCGGCGGCCACCTGAAAGAGGGCGGTGTTGACCCACGCTTCCTCTTGCTGGGCGTTGCGCAAATACCAGTTTTCCAGGCCGCGCGCCAGCTGTTGGCTGATACTTTCCAGCAGCTCCTCGCGGCGACCGGGAGATTGCAGCACGTCTGAGCGATCCTGCGACGTGAGGGCGCTGCTCACAACCATCACCCCCATTCTTTCGCTCAGGGTGCAGACGGGCAGCAGAGTCAGCGCTTGTGGCAGTGGCTGACCATTGGCCAGGTGGCGCAGCCAGCGGGGGATTTTTTGGGTGCTGAGCCGCTGCTGCCCGACGTGAACGGCATCCAGAGCGGGCCAATCGCCAATTTTTAGCCGCTGGTTCTGAATGCGCTGCTGCCCGTCTGGCGTAAAGCCAATGCTGTGGCTGCCCCGGTAAACGGCCGTTTCCCCATCCCACAATAACACCGCACAAAAAGGCACGCCGGTCAGCATGGTGGTGAGGCGATTAACGGCTGTGATCATCTCGTCCAAATCGGCGCTGCGGCTGACGGCTTCGGCCACTTGCAGCTGAGCAGTGGTCAGCCACGCCTGCTCTCGTTGGCGGGCCAGCTGGCGCAGTTTGCTGATGGAAACGGCCGTTTCGGCCGCCAGCGCCTCCAGCGTCATCTTTTCGATGCTGGTAAAAACGCCTGCCTTGGGGCTTTGTACATCCAACACGCCCACCACTTCGCCATCTACCATAAGCGGCAGGGCCATCTCAGACCGGGTGCTGTTTTCCAGCGGATTGTCCTGGGAAACAAAGCGGTCGTCTTCGATGGTATTGTTGCTGATGATGGTTTGCTGTTTGGCAACGGCCGTACCAATCAGCCCAACCCCTGGCTTGATACGCCAACCCCCGGCCAAAATATCGGCATCGCTGCTGGCCTGGATGACTGCTTCACCTGTCTCTGGGTCCATGCCAAAGATCGTCACCAGGTGAAAGCCAAACGTTTGCTGCGTCAGCTGCACCACTTTACTAAAAATCTCGTCCTGATTTTGCACCTTGCTGATTTCCAGCCCAATTTGCCCCACCAGTTCCAGATGGGCCGAGCGCTGCCGCTCCTGGGCAAACAGCAGGGCATGGGCCACGGCGGCGGCAGCCTGATTGGCCAATATGGTAAGGCGGCGCATATCTTCTTCGCTAAACTGATTGGGTCGGCTGCTTTGGGCCGCCACAATACCAATCGTTTTGTCACCGCTGACCAGGGGAATGAAGAGGGCTGAACGAGGAGGGGAGCTGCTGATGTAGCGTGGGCGTGCTGGTAAACTGTCTATTTCGCGCTGAAAATCGCGCACCAGCAGTGGGCTTTTACTTTGCCGAACCCAGCTAATGATGCCGCCTTCTTCACGAAGATCAAAGGTTTGGGGTGTTTCCTGGCGCACGCCGCGAATTTTCCAGAACAAAATGTGGTAATCACTCTCTTCAAACAGACCTACCTGAAAGGTGTGGTTGTCGATGACCTGCCCGGCTTCGTTGGCAATGAGCTCGGCCAGAGCTTCCACATTCAGCTGGGCGGCCACCAGGGCACGGCCTGCCACGCTGAGCGCTTCCAGCTCGGCCACGCGCTGAATAAGCAGCTGGCGGGAACGGTAGCGGCGCAGCAAAATGTAGCCAGCCAGAAGTAGAGCGGCAATAAGCAGCGCAAACGAAATAAATGGCCATGAAATACCATCTGTAATTTGTCCGAAAATTGCTGCCGGTATGGACATGGTTAGGGTTAAAATGGTTTGTCTCAAGCGCTGCTGAGGGCGGTTCGGGCTTCTTTTTGCGTTGAATAAATCTGGAAAAGCTGATCGAAACCTACCATGTGGAAGATTTCTTGCAAACGGCCGTTTAAGCCGCACAAAACCAGGTTGCCATTTTGCTGTCGGGCCTTACGCCAGCCGGTGACCAGCGTGCGCAGCCCACCACTGTTGATGTAGTCGGTCTGGCTGAGATCAACAATGAGCCGGACTTTGCTATCTTCCAACAAGGTTGCGAGCTGGCTTTCCAGAGAGTGGTTGAGGAGGTGGTCTAAACGGCCGTTTACCCCCACTACCCAAATGTTTTCTCCCAGCGATTTTTGCCAAATGTTCATACTGCTCATTGCTTTTTCTTTATCAGGGTTAAGGTATTGCCAGATTCAACATCAAATTCAAACTGAACTTCATCCATCAGCTGACGCATAAAATGGATGCCAAGCCCACCAACCTTAACATTTTCCGGATTGGGTGTTTCTGGCGAGACGGGCGGCAGGGCTGGTGTGGGGATGGTGTCAGGATCGAAGGAACGACCGTTGTCATGGATATTGATGATAAACGAGGAACCCTTAAGCTGCCAGCTTACGTGAATCTCACCTTCATCTTCGCCGCCATAGGCATGTTCAATAACATTGGTACACGCCTCATCACACGCCAGCTCAATATGAAAAACAGCTGTCTGGTCCAGCCCACACTCAGCCGCACCATCAGCCATAAATTGGCAAATCTTTTGGATTTCTTCGTAACGTCCGGGAACGGTAAGGACGTGTTTAACACCCATATGAGGAGTAAAAGGGCAATCAGGAAGCAGTTTTGGCTGTTTGGCGCAAAAGCCAGACGGGAAACTGCTTACTGAATACGGCCGTTATATTAAAAGCTGCCTACAGCAGCAGTATCATCTTCATAAACTTTGAACAAAGAGTCCAGGCCAGCCAGCGAGAGCACTTCGGCCACTCGCTCAGAAGGAGCAGCGAGACGAACATCCCCGTTTTTTCTTTTGCACTCTTTTAAAGTAGAGACTAACGTCCGCAAGCCAGCGCTGCTCATGTAGGTGACACCAGACAGGTTCAGCACCAGATTGTGACGGCTGTTACCCATCATCTCTTTCAAACTTCCCTCAAACTCAGCCGCGTTACTGCTGTCGATGCGTCCGCTAACGGTCACTAGATCAACGCGCTTCATGGCTTCTACGCTAATATTTACAGCTGTGTCACTCATATACAGATTCCTCCTTTGGTCAGTCGGTAAGCGTGTGAGCAAATTATAACACGCAATTGGCGATTGACGATTAGCGACTGCCGCTTTACGATTGAACGATGTCTGATTTATGGCTAAAGCTGGCACAGAAGGCGCGGGCGCTGGGGTTTAATATGGTGGGAGTGGTTACGGCCGTTCCCAGCCCAAACCTGCACGCCTACCTCCATTGGATCGACGCCGAGATGCACGGGCAGATGGGCTACCTGGCCCGCCCAGACCGGCTGGCGCGGCGGCAAGACCTCAACGTCATCCTGCAGGGGGTGCAAACCATCATCAGCGTGGGGCTTGAATACAGCACCGTACCGCTGCCGCCCGCCATCGCCAACGACCCCAGCCGGGGGCGCATCTCCAACTACGCCTGGGGCACCGACTACCACGACGTGATGACACCTCGCCTGGAAGAATTGGCCGCCTGGCTCAAAGCGCAGGAAACCAGCAGCGATGTGGCCACCAAAGTGTACGTCGATACCGGTGCCATTTTGGAGCGTGACCACGCCGCTGCCGCCGGGTTGGGCTTCACCGGCAAAAACACCATGCTGATTGCGCCCCAGCGAGGATCATTTTTCTTTTTGGGTGAGATTTTGACAACAGTGGCAATTGAAAATCCACAACCACACACCAAGATGCCCTCCTGCGGCAGCTGCCACCGCTGCCTGGACGCCTGCCCCACCAACGCCTTTCCACAACCATATGTGCTGGACGCCCGCCGCTGCATTTCCTACCTGACAATTGAGCTAAAAGGGTGGATTCCGAGGGAGTTACGGCCGTTCATGCACAACTGGGTCTACGGCTGCGACATCTGCCAGGTGGTCTGCCCGTTCAACCGCTTTGCCAGGCCAACAGACGAGATTGCTTTTTATCCTGAAGGGGATTGGAATACGGTTGCGCCACCGCTGCTGGAGCTGCTCACCCTGGACGACACCCGCTTTGCCCAGCGGTTCGCCCACAGCCCGATCAAGCGGATCAAACGGGCGCGGCTGGTGCGGAATGCGTGCGTGGCGGCGGGAAATTGGGGGTCGGAAACGGCCGTACCCGCCCTCATCCACCTCCTCACCGACCCGGAACCGATCATTCGCGGCCATGCGGTGTGGGCTTTGCAGCAGATTGACGGTGAGCAGGCGCGGTTGGCATTGGCGGATTTGCAACGAAGGGAGGTGCATACGGCCGTTTTGTTAGAGCTTAATAGCTATTAGCAGAGTGCCTAACACCTGGTCAGCCTACTTCCTCTCTCCCGCAATCGTTCTCTTTCCTCACTCAATAAACTCAGGAAACTCTGGCTTCTCCGCTAAACTCTCCTTGGGTTTCGAGCCGTTAAAATACCCAACCCTCGCCGCCACAGCCTTAGGATAGGTCCCCGGTACCAACCGGGCAAAATAAATCCACTCCAACATCGGGCTCGTCATAAACGTCGTAATTAGCGCCATCAGAACCATCATCGTAAACAGCGTCGGCGACAGAACGCCAATATCTAGCCCAATATTCAAAACCACCAGTTCCATCAAACCGCGCGTATTCATCAATATGCCCAATGCCCCCGCTTCCCGCCAGGGGGTCCCAGTAGCCCGCGCGGCCAACGTCGAGCCGCCAAACTTACCAGCTATCGCTACCAGGATGATCAGTCCGCAGTAGAACCACATTTCTGCGCCGCTCACCAGGCCTATGCTGGCCCGCAAGCCTGTAAAAGCAAAAAAGAGAGGTAGCAGCAGCACCACCGCCACATCTTCCAGCTTCTGAGTCAACGCCACCACAAACTGGTGATGTTTCGGCATCATCGCTCCAGCCAGAAACGCCCCAAACAGCGCATGAATCCCTAGCCACTCCGTTACCAGCCCAGACAGGAGCAACACCAGGAAAATAAGGGCCATCACATCTTGCGTCAATTTGCCGCGTTTTTCATGCACCTTTTCCAGCCGACCAAGCATCGGCCGGATGATGAGCAGCATGGTCAGGATGTATACGGAGGAACCGCCTATCATCACCCACAGCGGCATGACGCTTGCCGTCGTCCGCACCAGCAAGACCACGCCCGCCAGAATACACCAGCCCGTCACATCGTCCACCGCCGCGCAGGTAATCGTCAGCGAGCCAAGCGGGGTACGAAGCAAGTTACGTTCCGTCAAAATGCGGGCCAGTACCGGAAAAGCCGTAATACTCATGGCAATGCCGACAAATAGGGCAAAGCTGGTGAAAGGGACACTCTCGTTAGACAGACGGGGATACAAATAAAGGGCCAGGAGCGTACCCAGAAGAAAGGGCGCCAAAATACTAACGTGGCTCGTCACCAAAGCCGCGTGCCCCCGTCCTTTCAACAACTGCGGGTCCAATTCCAGCCCCACCAGGAACATAAATAATAGTAAGCCAACCTGGCTTAAAGCATTCAAAAAACCGAGACTTTCCGGTGGAAACAAAGCAGCCGACACCCCAGGGAAAACCCAACCCAGCAGCGACGGCCCCAATAAGATACCTGCTACCATCTCGCCCATCACCTGGGGCTGGTGAATCTTGCGAAATATCATCCCGACCAGTCGTGACGCCGCCAGGATGACGCTGATCTGTATCAACAATGTCGGTAAATGTCCAGCGTGTTCCAGCGCTGCCCCCATCTCAGGCACCCCCGCCTCCACCACAGTCGCGGGCGCCTCCAACCCCTGACCCAACTGTAAAAGCCCCAAAACCCCCAAAACAGGAATACCAACCATGACCAAATAATGAACAACTGCTTTCATTAGCTATCGTTACCTCCAAGGACCCCTGGCTTCGCTGGTCAAACAACTCTACCCGGCCGTGAGACAAGGGTCATATAATGTGTTTACTGCCTGTGATTATGATTGGCAGCCATATATCGCGTCAATTCAGTGTTACGGACAAATTTTGGCTAAAATGTGAGGGTAAACCCTTGTTCTGGCGTGGGTAAGACCCGTCGTTGCGGAAGGAGTGTGCTTTTAGGGCAAAGTGAGCAAGAAGTGGGTGGAAAACAATCCTCAACCAGTCTAAACTGTGGTCATTAAACTCACAAAACTGCATTCATCTGCAAAATTTGCGGATGAATCTTGGAGGACTACCTATGTTGGCAGAACTTTCGCTCGCTGAACTATCGGCCGATTACGGCCGTATCGAAGCCGCCATCTACTATCTTGAGCAAAACTTCCAGGCCCAACCCACGCTGGCTGAGATCGCCGCCCACGTAGGGCTGAGCGAATATCACTTTCAGCGCCTGTTTAGCCGCTGGGCAGGCACCAGCCCCAAGCGCTTTTTGCAGTTCATCACCATCCAGCACGCCAAAAAGCTGCTGGCCGAATCGCAAACCATTTTGGACACCACCTACGAGGCCGGGCTCTCCAGCCCCAGCCGCCTGCATGACCTGTTTGTCACCCACGAAGCGATCACGCCTGGCGAGTTCAAGCAAAAAGGGGCGGGCCTCACCATTCAATACGGCTTCCACGATTCACCGTTTGGCGAATGTTTGATTGCCCTGACCGAACGCGGCATTTGCGGCCTCCAGTTTGTGGCCGACGGCGGCCGCGAGGCAGCGCTGGCGGAGCTAAAAGCGAGCTGGCCCCAGGCCAAGTTTGTGGCCAATGATGAGGCGACACGGCCGTATGTCGATCCCATTTTCAACTTAAGCGGCTCTGAAGAATGGCCGTCCCTTCCCCTCTACCTCAAAGGCACCAACTTCCAGATTCAGGTGTGGCAGGCGCTGCTGAAGATTCCGGCGGGAACGGCCGTTTCCTACGGCACTGTCGCTCAGTTCATTGGCAGCCCCAAAGCAGCCCGCGCCGTGGGCAGCGCCGTCGGCAGCAATCCCGTCGGCTACCTCATCCCCTGCCACCGCGTCATCCGGCAGGCGGGCGGCCTGGGTGACTACCGCTGGGGCAGCAGCCGCAAGAAGGCGATTTTAGGTTGGGAAGCAGCCCGGTTCAGTGAACAGTGAGTCAGTAATCAGTGAAACAGTATTCAGTGAAACAGTGATCAGTGAGCAGCTTCAAGATACCTTTAACTGACCTACTGACCCACTGATTACTGACATTGACATATAAATCACAGTTGCTTTTCGTCGCAAATAGGTATAATTCGCGCCATGCGAATATTAATTACCGGCGGGAGAGGGCATCTGGCTACGGCCCTGCAAACCGAACTAACACAGCACGATCTATTTGCCCTTCCTCGGGCAGAGCTCGACATAACGGACAAGGAAGCGGTGTTTACGGCCGTTTCCACCACCTCTCCCGACCTCATCATACACTGCGCCGCCTACACCAACGTGGATGGCTGCGCCAAAGAGCCAGAGCTGGCCTACAAAGTGAACGGCCTGGGCACGCAAAACGTGGCGCTGGCCTGCCAGCAGTTTGGGGCCACGATGGCGCACATCAGCAGCAACGAGGTGTTTGCCGGGGACAACCCCGCCGGGTATGAGGAGTGGCTGCCGCGCAATCCGGTGAATGCGTACGGCCGTTCCAAAGCCGCCGCCGAAGCCCATGTGCAAAATCTACTCGGCCGTTTTTACATCGTGCGCACCGCCTGGCTGTACGCGCCGCAGGGGCGCAACTTCATCCACGCCATCCTGGACCGCGCCCGCAGCGCCGGCCAGATCCGCGTCGTCACCGACGAGGTAGGCAACCCGACCTACACGCAAGACGTCGCCAGAGCCATCGCCCAGCTAATCGAGACAGAACAGTACGGCATTTACCACTTCGTCAACAGCGGCAGCTGCTCGCGCTGGGCCTTTGCCAACGAGATTTTGCGGCTGGCGGGGCTGACTGAGGTGATCAACACCCCCATTTTAGGCAAGGAATTTAAACGGCCGTCCACCCCGCCCCCCTTCGGTGCTTTACATAACATTGTAGGCAAGGCAATCGGGATTGAATTACGGCCGTGGCAGGATGCGCTGGCTGAGTACATCCAAAATTTTGTAATTGAGTGATTGAGTAATTGGGTAACTCGCAATTAGCACAATTACTTAATTACCCAATTACTTCCCCAAAGGAACCAAATGAGCACAAATCCTTCTCCCCCCATCGCCGCCATCAAACCGAAAGAACTGATATTACACGAACACACCCGCATTGATAGCTATTTTTGGCTGCGCGAGCGGGAGAATCCCGAAGTGTTGGCCTACCTGGGTGCCGAAAACGGCTACACCGAAGCGGTGATGGCCCACACAAAACCGCTGCAAGAAGAGCTGTACAATGAGATGGTCGGCCGTATTCAGGAAACCGACAGCAGCGCCCCGGTGAAAAAAGGGGAGTATTTCTACTACCACCGCACCGAAGCGGGCCAGCAGTACAAAATCCACTGCCGCAAGCATGGTTCGCTGGATGCTCCAGAACAGATTTTGCTCGACGAGAACGCCCTGGCTGCCAGCACCAGTTACTTCAAGCTGGGCATCTTTGAAACCAGTCCCGATCAAAATTTACTCGCCTACTCCACCGACACCAGCGGCGGCGAGCGGTACACCCTCGTTGTGAAAGATTTGGTCAGCGGCGAGATGCTGGCCGACGCTGTGCCCAACACCTTCTACTCGGTCACCTGGGCCAACGACAACCAGACCCTGTTCTACACCAAGCAAGACGACACCTGGCGCAGCTACAAAGTGTTCCGCCACACCCTGGGCAGCGAAGCCAGCCAGGATGTGGAGATTTACCACGAGCCAGACGAGCTGTTCAACGTTTTCATGCACAAAACGCGAGACGACGCCTATATCATCATCACATCTGGCAGCATGGAAACCACCGAGCAGCATTATCTGGACGCAAACACGCCCAATGGCCCGCTGACCCTGCTGGCCCCCCGGCGGCGCGGCTGGCGCTACCTTCTCCACCATCGTGATGGCAGCCATCGTCAGGGTGAATTTTTCATCCTGTCCAACGAAGATGCGCCCAACTTTAAGCTGATGTTTACGGCCGTATCCAACCCCGCCCCCGAAAATTGGCAACCTTTCATTCCCCACAACCCGGATAAATACCTGGAAAATGTAGACCTGTTTGCCGATCATTTGGTGATTTACGGCCGTTCCAACGGCCTCCACACCCTCGATATCCACAACTTCAGCAGCAGCCACCGCCAGCCCGTCACCTTCCCGGAACCCGTCTACGCCATTCAGGGCAGCGACAACCCCGAATTTGTCACCGACCAGTTCCGCTTTGTCTACACCTCGCTCACGACGGCCGATACCACCGTCGAGCTGAACCTGAATACGCTGGAATGGCAAAAAATCAAGCAGCTGCCCGTCCTCGGCGGCTACGATCCGGCCAACTACCAGACCGAACGCACCTTCGCCACCGCCCCGGACGGCACCAAAGTGCCCATCTCATTGGTCTACAAAAAAGGGCTGGAGCGCGACGGCAGCAATCCCTGCCTCCTCTACGGTTACGGCTCCTACGGGGCCAGCCTGTCTCCCAATTTCGACCAAAAGCGGCTCAGCCTGATCGATCGCGGCTTTGTGTACGCCATCGCCCACATTCGCGGCGGCAAGGAGATGGGGCGTTTTTGGTATGATCAGGGGAAATGGCTCAACAAAAAGAACACGTTTACCGACTTTATTGCCTGTGCCCAGCATCTAATTCGGGAGCAGTTTACCAGTGCAGAGAAGTTGGCGGTGAACGGCCGTTCCGCTGGCGGCCTGCTCATGGGCGCAGTCACGGTAATGGCGCCGGAACTGTTCAAAGTGGTTGTGGCGGGCGTGCCCTTCGTCGATGTTGTTTCCACCATGCTAGACGAATCAATCCCCCTCACCGTGGGCGAGTTTGAGGAGTGGGGCAATCCCAAAGACGAAGAATACTACCAATACATGCTCTCCTACTCACCCTACGACAACACGGAGGCCAAGGCGTACCCCAACATTCTCATCACCGCTGGGCTAAACGACCCGCGGGTGCAATATTGGGAACCGGCCAAATGGACCGCCAAACTGCGCGCCCTGAAGACCGACGACAACCTCCTCCTGCTCAAAACCCACCTGGGCGCGGGACATTTTGCCTCAAGCGGCCGTTACGACTACCTCAAAGACATCGCCTTCGAATACGCCTTCATATTGGAAAACATCCCGTAGGGGCGAGGCGTTTGGCCTCGATCAAACCAATAACTGCCCAACATGCCCCCAAACGCCTCGCCCCTACTTCCCTTGCCAGGTGGCAGACCGCTTGTTGATGAAGGCGTCCATTCCTTCTTTTTGGTCTTCGGTGCTGAAGAGCATGTAGAAAAGGCGGCGCTCGTGGGCCAGCCCGGCCTGAAGCGACGTTTCGTAGACGGCGTTGATGGCTTCTTTGGCCAGCCGCAAGGCGACGGGGGCGCGGGCGGCAATCTCGGCGGCAAAGCGGATCGCTTCTTCCAGGTACAACTCCACCGGCACAATACGGTTAATGAGGCCGTGCTGCTGGGCTTCGCTGGCGGAGAAGAAACGGCCGTTCAGAACCATCTCCATCGCCAATGCCTTACCCACGGCGTAGGTCATGCGCTGCGTCCCACCCGCACCTGGAATGATCCCCAGGTTGATCTCTGGCTGGCCAAAGGTGGCGCTCTCGCTGGCAATGATCATGTCGCAGGCCATCGCCAGTTCACAGCCACCCCCGAGAGCAAAGCCGGAAACGGCCGCAATCACCGGCTTGCCAATCTTGCGCAGGCGATCCCAATAGTCGATAAACGGATTGTCCAGCATCGTCACGGGGGTGGCGTTGGCCATCTCCTTGATGTCCGCCCCGGCGGCAAACGCTTTCTCATTGCCGGTGATGACCATGCAGCCAATGCTGTCGTCCGCGTCGAACAGTTCCAGGGCGGCCATCAGCTCGCTCATCAGGCCGCGATTCAGGGCGTTGAGCGCTTTGGGCCGGTTGAACTGGACGATGCCGACACGGCTGTCGGTTCGGGTGAGAATAAATTCGTAGGACATGGGATTCTCCTTGTTGTTTGGGGACGCCGGAGCGTCCCGATCTTCATTCCACGCGGAGCGTGGAACGAGCGTGTCTGCTAGGCTCTCGTTCCCACGCTCCGCGTGGGAATGCGTTTTGCAGCGCTCTGCGCTGCGTAAGGGACGCCGGAGCGTCTCGGTCTTCATTCCACGCGGTTGCAGTTTAAGAAAACAATCAGGTAATTGTCATTACTTCGGCAAGCTCAGCACAAGCCTGAACGAAGTGAAGAATCCCGCAAGGACCCATAGCAAGAATCTTACCCACACCAAAGTTTCACTCGTTATCAAGCGGGCGGGATGCTTCGGAGGATACTTCGGCAGCCTCAGCACAGGCTCTCAGCATGACAACTTTATTACCCGAATAGATTTTTTATCCACAAGAGCGTGGAAAGAGATGGTGAATGGGACGCTGATTATCCTGATTGCACTGATTTGCCTGATCTTTTTTATCAGGTAAATCAGGAAAATCTGCGTTCTATTCTTTTAAGACAACAGCCAGGGAACGGCCGTTTCCCTCCGCAACCGCAGCCTGTAACTGGGCAAACAGGATGGGCAGTTGGGGCAGGTTACGTCCTTTTTTGGCGCGGAGCAGGTACGCCTGGGCTTCAAACTCGTCGAGCAGCGTGGCCAGGCAGTGGGCGGTGGCCAGATGAACGGCAATCGGTTTTTGCGCACCCGCCAGCCGGGCCAGATCAGCATCCAGCAGGTAGGGCACGAGCTGTTCAGCCACGGTAGCAACCACCCAGCCGGGATCTTCATCAAATGGCCACGGGGGGGATTCGCCCACCGCTTTGGGCGGCGGCAGCAGCAGCGTCAGCGCCCCTTCGGCCGTAGCCACCACGGGGCTAAGCGCCGGGAAAACAAGGTTGGGCATGAGGGAAACGGCCGTTTCTCCGCCACCTTCACCCAGCTGCGCCAGGCTGGTAAGCAAACGCTCCCCGGCAAAAATGGTTTCCAGGGCGGTTTGGGCTTCGGCCCAGACGCCCGTATGCTGCGGCCAGAAGTCGGTGGCTACGGCCGTTTTTTGAGCAAAATCGGCCAGCGACTGCACCCAGCCCCGAATTTTTAGCACGCGGGGCAGCTCGGTGATGGGGGTAAAGTCTGGCCAGGTAGCCCGCAGGGCGGCGCTAAACAAATCGGCCAGCTCAACCCCGTTTAGCAGCGCCTCATCAGCTCCATTCACGGCGGGATGGCTGCCAAACGGCTGCACAAACTGCCGCACCTGCTTGGCGTGCGGATGCACCGCATGGGTCAGCTGGGCTTGTTCTTCGATAGGCCAACTGCTTGCGGCAAGAACGGCCGTTACCAGCCGCATTCGCTCATCTATTGTAACGGAAAAAGTAGACATAATGTATTCTCGTGTTCAGTATTCAGTGAGTCAGTGTTCAGTGGGTCAGTGTTCAGCAAATTTTTAACTGATTACCGACTACCGCCCTACCGATTACCGATTACACCCGATAATCCCCCTCTTCCTTCGGCCAAAGCCGCCAGATGACGACCAGGTAAACCAGCCCGGTGAGCAGGTAGACGGTCGGCAGGCGATCTGCTGGGGTAAGGAGAGGCGGCGGGCCAAGGGCGATCCAGACGGTAAAGCTGTGCAGCGTTTGGATGAGCATGGTTCCCAAAAAGCTGCCGGTACGCAAGCGAATGAGGCCATAAAAGACGCCCCACACCATAAAATAGAGCAAACTCACGATGTCGCTGCGGTATGCTTCCTGGAACAACACAAAGGCAACCGCACCAAAGGCAATGCCGCTGCCGATGGCAGCCGTCAGCCCGCCGCGCCATTCGGCCAGATGGCGAAACAGCAGGCCAAAGGCCCACAGCTGCACGGCAAACGCCTCAAACAGAAGCAGGTAGATGAAGGTGCGGCCCGAATCGGCCACGTTGAGGTTGAGGGTGATGAAGCTAAAGCGAAAGAGCAGGAGCGCCAGCCAGCCCAGCGTGGCAAAACCGATACCGGCAAATAACGGCCGTCCGCCCCGCAGCCCCATTTCTGGCAGTCCAAGCCAAAACAGCCCCAAAAACCAGCTGGCTAAGCCAATGCCGCCTAAAATGGGCGCGTTGCTGCCTTCGCCACTGCCTAAAACAAGCGTAATCGCCAACGGCAGCATCAGCGTCAGCAAGACACGCACGGTGACGGGCAGCGCCGTTTTTGCCGCAAGTGATGATTGTTGATTTGTTATTTTTTGCTCTGATTTTTTCGCCATTTGGCTCGATTGTAACACTGAATTTGGGGAGAAGCACTGGCACGGGATCAGCTACTCGAAACTGCTGAAAACTGCAATTTTTAAGGTTCTTTGGGATCTCATGGGGTTGACAGCAAATATGGGGTCAGGCAATAAAATGCTGATACCCATTCAGGTCAAGCCACAGACGGCGAAACAAGCTATCAACGCGCGTGAGACCATAAGAACGTCTCGTGATCGTTTTC